>CAZCTH010000077.1:0-26922 GCA_964501435.1 uncultured Spirochaetales bacterium
GGCGACCTCCTGCGCGGCGGTCAGCACGGGCGTGTCGTGGATCTCGCGCAGGAACTGCGCGAGCGGCTCGTGCTGTGCGCCGCGCGGCGGGAGGGCCGGAGCGCGAGTGGCGCGGCGATGCGGTCGGGGGCGAATTGGCGTGGACACGGTTTCCTCACGGGCGGGCGCGCGAGAGGGCATCAGCTCGCGTCGGCGAGACTCCCAGCGGCGACGCGGCTCACCGCGTTGTGCGCGTGGAGACTTTCCTGGTGCTCGACGACGATCGCGTGGCCGAGCAGGCGTGCGTCGCTCGCGAGCAGCGCGTGGAGGCGCCGCGCGGCGTCCTCGCAGAACATCGGGTTCGCTCCGTTCCGCCGCGCGAACTCCTGCTCGTCCATTCGCTTCACGGCCGCCTGAACGGGCGTCTCGAGACACGCCTCGAGGCGATCGACCCACTCGGCGAGGGACGGCCCCGCGTCGGCGCCCGCGCGCACGGCGATGCGCACGTCGGCGTGGCTGCGCTGGCTGTGGGGCGTGGCCGTGATGCCGTCCGGGCTCTCGAGCCATGCGGCGATGCGCTCGGCGGCGAGCGCCGGGTCGGCGCCAAAGCGCTCGAGGAAGCGGTCGCGCACGTGCTGGCGCGCGAGCGCCGCGGAGCACGGGCAGGTGCTCGAGTAGGTCACGCGCACGCCGAGCTCCGCGTGCACCCGGCCGTCCGCGATGCGCACGGACATCTGCGCCGGATAGCTCCGCCAGCCGCGGAAGCCGCTCAGCAGGGCGGGGCGCTTCATCAGGTACTCGAAGCGTACGGCGACCTGCGCCGACCGGCTGAGGCCGTGATGCGAGGCGACGAACGAGCGCGCCAGCGTCTCCAGCATGCCCAGGCCGAGCACCTCCTTCTCGAGGGCCTCCTGCGCCAGCAGGAACAGGCGCGACATGTGGATGCCCTTCGCCTGCGCGTCGTCGAGGCTCACGAAGGCGTCGACGCGGGCCGGGACGCTGCGTACGGAGCCGTCGGGCGCGGGCACGCGGACCGGCAACTCGATCTCCGTCATGCCGACGCGATCGAGGCGTCCCCCGACGGCGGCGCGCTGTTCGCGGGCGACGTCGACGAGCGGAAGCGGGGCGTTCAAGGGGGAGTCCTTTCCGACCGGGCTGGCGAAGTGTCTATATAAAATATAGACATCAAGCCCATGTCCCAGCAAGCCCAATCGGCGCCCTCGGCCCCGATCCTTCTGACCGGTGCGACGGGCTACGTCGGCGGCCGCCTGCTCGACGCGCTGGCGCAGCGCGGCCAGCGCGTGCGCTGCCTGGTGCGGCGGCCCGCGCGCTGGGCCGCGCCGGCGGCGCCCGACGTCGAGTGGGTCGTCGGCGACTGCCTCGACGAGGACGCGGTCGCCCGCGCCTGCGAGGGCGTGGACGTGGCCTACTACCTCGTGCACTCCCTGTGCATCGGCGCGGAGTTCGAAGAGCGCGACCGCGCCGCGGCGCAGGCATTCGCGCGCGGGGCACGGTCTGCGGGCGTGAAGCGCATCGTCTACCTCGGCGGGCTCGCGGACGAGCGCGAAGCGCTCTCGCCGCACCTGCGCAGCCGGCTCGAGGTCGGGCGCATCCTGCGCGAGAGCGGCGTGCCGTGCGTGGAGCTGCGCGCCTCGATCGTGCTCGGCTCGGGCAGCCTCTCGTTCGAGATCGTGCGCTCGCTCGTCGAGCGCCTGCCCGTGATGGTCACGCCGCGCTGGGTGGAGATGGAGTCGCAGCCGATCGCCATCGCGGATCTGCTCCTCGTGCTGGTGCGCGCGCAGGACGTGCCGCCCGGCGTCTACGAGGTCGGCGGGAACGAGCGCACGAGCTACGCCGGGTTGATGCGCGAGTACGCGCGGCAGCGCGGGCTGCGGCGCTGGATGCTGCGCGTCCCCGTGCTCACGCCGCGCATCTCGGCGCTCTGGCTCGGGCTCGTGACGCCGGTCTTCGCACGGGTCGGCCGGCATCTGATCGAGAGCATCCGCAGCGCGACGGTCGTCGCGCACCCGAGCCTGCACGTGTTCGGCCTGACGCCGATGTCGGTGGCCGACGCGATTCGTTCGACGCTCGAGAACGAGGATCGCGAGCACGCCCAGACGCGCTGGTGCGACGCACTCTCGTCCGCGGCGATGCAGCACCGCCGCTTCGGCGCCAGCGAGCTCGGCCGTCGCCTCGTCGACGCCCGCGAGCTCGCGGTGGCGGCGCCCCCCGCGCAGGTGTTCGCCGCGGTCGAGCGCATCGGCGGCGCGAACGGATACTTCGCCCACGATTGGCTGTGGCGGCTGCGCGGCTTCCTCGACCTGCTCGTGGGCGGCGTCGGCCTGCGCCGCGGGCGCCGGCACCCGACGCGGCTCGCGGTGGGCGAGGTCGTCGACTGCTGGCGCGTCGAGGCGCTCGAGCGCGGCCGGCGCCTGCGTCTCGTGGGCGAGATGAAGCTCCCCGGCCGCGCCTGGCTCGATTTCGAAGTCGCGCCCGCGCCGGGCGGCGCCGTGATCCGACAGGTCGCCACCTTCGATCCGCTCGGCTTCGCCGGGCTCGCGTACTGGTTCTCGATCTATCCCGCCCACGCCTTCGTGTTTCGCGACATGCTCGCCGGGATCGCTGCACGCGCGCTCGCCGAGCCGAGCGCCTGAGGAGTCTCGATGGCCCGCTTCCTCGCGACGATCGACGCGCCGCTCTCCTGCGAGCGCGCGTTCGCGGCGCTGGTGGACTTTTCGCGCTGCGCGGAGTGGGACCCGAGCGTTGCGCGCGCCGAGCGCCTCGACGCCGGCGCGCTCGCATCGGGCGCACGCTTTCGCGTGGTGGTGCGCGCGCTCGGCGTGCCGAGCGCGCTGACGTACGAGCTGGTCGCCGTGGAGCGCCCGCACCGGATCGTGCTGCGGGCGGAGCAGGGCGCGCTGGTTTCGCTCGACGAGATCTCGATCGCGCCGCGCGGCGAGGGCGTCCGGGTGACCTACGACGCGCGCCTCACGCTGTCCGGCCCCGCGCGCCTCGTGGACCCGCTGCTCGGTGCCTGGTTCCAGCGCAGCGGAGCGCGTTCCGCCGAGGGCCTGCGCGCTTGGCTCGCGCGCGGCGCTCAGCCTGCGCCGAGCGCGGACTCGGCGAGGGCGCGCAAGGGAATGCGCGCGCGCAGTCGGGCGCAGAGCAGGAAGGTGCCCGCGAACTTGCGCTGAAGGAACAGCGTCTCCGGCGGCGGTGGCCGGCGATGGCCCGCCTCGAAGGCGAGCGTGAGCGCCGCGTTGCGCAGGCGTTCCGCGAGATCGGAGCGGCCGAAATCGTAGACGCCGTGCGCGGCGAAGGGCTCGCAGCTGGCCTCGAGCAGTGCGACCACGCCGTCCAGGCGGGCCCCGCCGTCCTCGGCCAAGACGAAGCCGAGCTCGGTCGCAAAGCGCCGCAGGCCGTCGCGGTCGCCCGCCAGCGCGGAGCGCAGCAGTAGCGCGTAGCCGTCGGCGAGCCGCTTCGGCACCGGGTGCGCCGCGCCGAGGTCGATCAGCCCGACGCGGCGCGTCTCGGGGAGCCACAGGTAATTCGCGAAGTTCGGATCGCTCTGCACGAAGCGCAGCGAGAACACTTCCCGCAGCAACAAGCGGTAGAGCGTGGTGCCCACCGCGTCGCGGGTGGTCTGCGGGTGGTCGGCGCCGCACACGTCCTCGAGCGGCACCCCGGCGAGGTACTCCATCGCGAGGATGCGGCGCGTGGTCAGCTCGGGCGCAGGCTTCGGCACCGCCAGCCCCGGCTCGTCGGCGAGCAGCGCGCCGTAGCGGGCGAGGTGCTTCGCCTCGAGCCGGTAGTCGGCTTCGCGCTTCAGTTGACGCTTCGCTTCGGTCGCCAGCGCGTCGAGCGCGACGTCGCGGGGCAGCAGCTGCGACCAGCGCAGCGCCGTGACGAGGCTGTCCACGTCGCTGTCGATGCTCTCCGCGACGCCGGGAAACTGGAGCTTCACCGCGAGGGGTGTGCCGTCGAGCGCGACGGCCCGGTGCACCTGGCCGATCGACGCAGCGGCCACCGGCTCGAGGTCGAGCTCGGCCACGCGCGCACGCCAGTCGCGTCCCCACTCGGCCTCGAGCACGCGCAGCAGCTGCTCTTCCGGCATCGCGTCGCCGTCGGCGCGCAGCGCGCCGATCGCCTCGGCAAACTCCGGCGGAAGCAGCTCGTCGCCTTCGAGCGAGAGCAGCTGCCCGAGCTTCATCGCCGCGCCGCGCAGGTTCGCGAGCCGCTCGGCGAGCCGCTTGCCGTTGGCGGGCGAGAGCAGGGCGCTCCACGGCGCATTCTCGCGGCGGCCGACGAGTCGGCGCGCCTGCTCGATGGCGCCGCCGATCGCGAGCTCGCCGGCGAGCCAGCCGACGCGCCCCATGCGCTCGAGCGCGCTGCGCGGCACGCGCGAGCGGCGGCGCTCCTTCTTCGCGGTCATCGCGCGGCCGCCTTGCGGCGCGCCGGGGCGGGGGCGGCGACGACCTTCTCGACGAGCTTCCAAAGCGCGGCGCGGTCGCCCGCGCTCTCGCGCGTCCACGGCAGGGCGTGGGTGGAGCGAAGCTTGCGGTCGAAGTAGAACCCGCCCGCAGCGAGTTTCTCGCGCGGCGCGACGCCGAGCCACACGACGGTGTCCGCGCCTTCGGCGGGCGTGCGCAAGATGCGCTCCGTGATGCGGCGGAAGCGCGGCAGGGAGCTCGCGACGGCCGGCGTGTCCGCCCAGCCCGGGTGCATCGAGACGACGATCGGGCCGCCCTTCGCGGTGCGTCGCGCCCATTCCGCGGCGAGCGCGACCTGCATGCGCTTGGTCGCCGCGTAGGCGAGCACGCCGTCGTAGCGGCGCTCGGTCCACTGCGGATCGCGCAGGTCGAGCTTGCGCGTGTACATGCCGCCCGACGAGACCCAGATCACGCGCGCGTCGTCCGAGCGCGCGAGCGCCGGGAGGAGCAGCTGCGTCAGCAGGTGTGGGCCCGCGACGTGGGTGGCGAAGGTCGTCTCGAGGCCCTCGCGCGTCTCGCCGCGCGCGTCGGGCAGCACGCCGGCATTGTGCACGAGGAGGTCGAGGCGCTGGCCGGCGAGTCGCGTGGCCGCGGCGCGCACGTCCGCGAGGCTCGACACGTCGAGGCGCTCGAGCGACACGCGCGCGTTGCCCGAGCGCTCGCGGATCGCGTCGCGCGCGGCGAGGCCGCGCGCTTCGTCGCGGCAGGCGAGCACGACCTCCGCGCCGAGATCGGCGAGCGCGAGCGCAGTCTCGAAGCCGATGCCGGAGTTCGCGCCCGTCACCAGTGCGCGGCGGCCGCTGAGATCGCGCTCGAGGTCGGCGGGATCGAAGGCGAGCGCGTGGCGCGCGAAGCCCGAGCGATCGAAGGAGAGCACGACGGTCGGATCGAGCACGCGCGAGAGGGCCTCGGCGAACGGAGCGAGCCGCGAGCGCTCGTGCCGCTCGCCGACGGCGGGCGCGTCCGCTGCGAGCGCGGCGAGCACGGCGTCCAGGTCGGCCGGGTCGCCGGCCTCGCGCGAGACGTGGCGGTACGTGAGTGCGCCGTCCGGGCGCAGGACGAGCACGCCACCGAGCTGGAACGGGTCGCCCTGCACCGCGCCCTGGCGGAAGCCGCCCCGGAGCGCGCGGAGCGCGTTCGTCGCGAGGCGCGGCGAAAACAGCTCGCTGCGGCCGCGCCGCATGCCGGCGGCCCGGTACGAGCGCAGCTCCGGATCGACGAGCAGGACGAGGTCGTCCGGGAGAGCGAGGTCCTCGCGGAATGCCCGCGCGAAGGCCGCGCTGCCGTTGCCGATCACGACCACGCGGGCGCCTGCGGCGCGCAGCGCGGGAAGTCGGTCGCGCAACTGCGCGACTTGCTCACGGCAGAACAGTCAACCGAAGTGCCGCACCCACGCGACGACCGCCGGCCGCTCGCGCCAGAAATCCCCCAGCGCGACCGGGTCGCCGTCCGGCGAGGCGAGCTCGAGGCCGGCGAGGCGCGCGGACGCCCTCACGACGCGGCTCCGCGCGCGGGCGCCCAGAGGGCCGCGAAAGCGGCGATCCGCGGGCAAGGCGGCATGCGGGTCATCGGGGAGGTTCCTCTGGCGCAACCGGAACCTTGCGGGCACCCTGGACACTGTCAACATAAAAGTTAGACAACGGCGACGCCTACGGGCGGACCCACGGAGCGCCCGATGCCCGCCGACGCCGAAGCCACCTACGCCCTCGGAGCCGTGTGTCGGATCACGGGCCTCTCGCCCCACGTGCTGCGCGTTTGGGAGCGGCGCTACGGGGCGGTGGCGCCGCTGCGCACGCCGAAGGGGACGCGCCGCTACCGGCCCGCGGACGTGGAGCGCTTGCAGCTGCTGCGCGGCGCCGTCGAAGCGGGGCATCGGATCGGCGCCGTGGTCGCGCTGGACGACGACTCCCTGGCGGCGATCGCGAGCGCGCGGGCGGGGGCCGATGCAGCCGGCGAGCCGCTCGACCGCGCCATGCAGGCGATCGAGCGGCTCGATGCGGGCGCCGCAGAGCGCGTGATCTCGGACCAGTTGCTCGTGCTCGGCGCGGTCCGCTTCGCCCGGGAGTTCGCGATGCCGCTGCTGCAGGCCATCGGCGCGCGCTGGTTCGAGGGCCGGCTGTGCGTCGCGGCCGAGCACATGGCGTCCGCGCTGCTGCGCTCGCTGCTCGGCGCCGCGCTTCGCCCGGCGCCCCACGGCCGTGCGCTGCCCGTCGTGCTGTTCGCGACGCTGCCGGGCGAGAAGCACGAGCTCGGCCTGTTGGTCTCGGCGCTGGTCGCGATGGGCGCGGGCGCGAGCCCGGTATTCCTCGGTGCGGACATGCCGCCCGCCGAGCTGGCGACCGCCGCGGCGCTCTCCAACGCGCGCGCGCTCGCGCTCGCCGTAACAAATCCCGGCAAGAGCGTGGCGCGCGATCTGGCGGCCGCGCGGTCCGCACTGCCCGAAGGCGTCGAGATCTGGCTCGGCGGCCCGAGCGCCGCGCGGGTTCCGCTGCCGCGCGGCGTCTCGTCGCTCGCGACCCTCGAGGATCTCGAGCGGCAGGTGGAGCGCCTGCGCGAGGCACCGGCAGTGCGCGCGGTGCGGCGCACGCCGACGCGCGCGAAGCGGGTGCGCGCGCGGGCCGCACGCGTGCGCTGACGTACCGGCGCCGTCGGTGCGCGACGCACGGGTGCCTCGGAAGCGCCCAGAAACCCGTGGAAACGCTTGACGCCGCGCTCGTCGCTCCCCGATCATGCGCGCCGGGGGTGAGGGGTGTACTCGTTGAGCGACACCGCGCGGATTCTGCGCGTTTCGCCTGCGCGTTTGCGCGCATGGAGCCGCAACGGCTTCGTGTCCGCGCGCGCGGCGCAAGCGGAGTCCTACGCCTTCGACGACCTCGTGCGCCTGCGCGCACTGGTCGGCCTGATCTCCCGCGGCGTCTCGGTCCGGCGCATCCGGACCACCGTCGCGCGTCTCCAGGCGCGCATGCCGGGGCTCCGCGAGCCGCTGGCCGCCCTGCGCGTGTGGGGCGACAACGCGCGCCGGGTCGTCGCGCGCGACGGCGACGCGCTGGTCGAGGCCGATGGCCAGTTGATGCTCGACTTCGACGAGGTGCGCCGCGCGCCGGAGGTCGCCGAGATCGGCGCCGGCGCCGCGGACGGCGAGGGCGCGCAGGCCCCGCGCACCGCCTTCGAGTGGTTCGAGCGCGGCTGCGTGTTCGACGCGCAGGCCGGCAAGGCCAGCGAAGCGCTGGCCGCCTACGGCCGCGCCGTGGAGCTCTCGCCGGATTTCGCCGACGCGTGGTGCAATCTCGGCACCGTCCACTTCCACCGCGGCGAGCGCAGCGAAGCGCGGGCCTGCTACGTGCGCGCCCTCGCGGCGGATCCGGATCACCTCGAGGCGAACTTCAACCTCGCGAATCTGCTCGACGACGAGGGCCGCCGCGAGACCGCGCTGCTCCACTACAAGACCGCCGTGCGCGTCGACCCGGCCTTTTCCGACGCCCGGCTCAATCTCGCGCTGCTCTACGACCGGATGGGCCTGCGACGCCTCGGCCGCGAGCAGTGGCGCCACTACCTCCAGCTCGTCCCCACCGGCAGCTGGGCCGACCTCGCCCGCGAGCGCATCACCGAGGGCGAGTAGCGCTCCGTCGGTGTGCCGGCGGGAACCCTGTGCGCCATTGCCGGCTATGGCACCACGCGGAAGGTCGCCCGGTCGATCTTCTCGCCGTCGAGCAGCACTTCGATCTGCCAGATGCCCGGCTTCGCGAGGCCGCCCGGCGGAGCGAGCTCGGCGACGATCGTCTTGCGGCCGCGATGCTTCGGCTCGTCGTCGCGCTTCGCCTCGGTTCCGCTCGGGTCGAGCCAGCGAATCGCGAGGCCGTCGGCTCGCTCGAGCCACTCCTGCTCGAGCTCGCCGTAGAACAGCACGCGCGGGCTGGCGACGCGGAATTCGTCGCGCGCGGCGCCGACGGGGGTCTTCGACACGTCGCTGCTGGGCTCGCTGCCGTCGGACGTTCCCGAGCGTGCGAACAGCGGGAACGTCAGGCGGTTGATGCGGTCGCGCGTCTGCTTCTCGAGCAGGCCGCCCGTCTCGAAGCGGCGCTCGGCCTGCTCGAGGTAGAAGACCGCGTTCACGCGATCGCCCTGCTTCTGGTAGAGCTGCCCGATCCGGTAGTAACTGAGCGCGACCTCGGGATCGAGGGCGAGCGCCCGCCGATAGGCGGCGATCGCCTCGCTCGTGCGGTCCAGCTTCGCGAGCAACTCCGCCTCGCGGAACGCGACGCGCGGATCGGCCGGCTCGCGCTTGGCGGCGTCCGCGAGCACCGCGGCGGCCGCGCTCTCGTCGCCGCTCGCCGCGAGCTTCTCCGCCTGCGCGAGCGCCGGCGACGTGATCGTCGTGTCGGGTGCGCGGCGGAACGACGGCAGCGTGGTGCGGCGCTCGCGCATCAGCAGCGCGAGGCGCGCCTGCACCTCGGGGAACGCCGCGGCCAGCGCCGGGTCCTGCTTGCCCGTAATGGAGGTCTCTCGCGCGCGTGCGATCGCGGCGTCGAGGCGCGACTCGGTGCGCGGGTGGGACATCAGGTAGGGCGGGATCTGGAAGCCCGGGCGCGACTCCTTGATCGCGAGCAGCCGATCGAAGAAGCCCGCCATGCCGCGCGGGTCGTAGCCGGCGCGCACCATGAACACGGTGCCCACCGAGTCGGCCTCGGCCTCGATCTCGCGGGTGTAGGCGAGCATCATGCTCTGGTTGATGCCCTGCGCGACGATCGCCGCGGCGGGGTCGCCCGTCGCCACCGCAGCGCCGATCCCGAGCAGGCTCGCGAGCAGCGACGGGATCGCGCTCTTCTCCGCGAGCCGAGCGACGTGGCTGCGCTTCGCATGGGCGATCTCGTGCGCCATCACGCCCGCGAGCTCGTCGATGTTCTTCGCCGCGAGGATCGTTCCCGTGTGGAAGTAGATGTATCCGCCGGGCAGCGCGAACGCGTTCAGCGTCGACTCCTGGACGATGCGGAACCGGTACACGAACGGCTGCGGCTCGGCGGGGCGCACGATGCTCTGCCCGAGGTCGTTGAGGAAGCCGAGCACGATCGGGTCGTCGATCAGCGGCAGCACGGCGCGCAGCTGCGTGTCCGCTCCGTCGCCCATGCGGCGCTCGGCGTCGGCCGTGATGTTGGGCTTCAGCGGGTTGCCCATGCCACCGCCCGAGCCGCTCGCGCAGGCGAGGGCGACGGCGACGAGCGCCGCGCAGGCCGAGCGCGCGGCTAGGCGCGCTCGGGTTGCCATCGCAGCACGGGCTTGCGCGCCGCGCGCGTCTCGTCGAGGCGGCGGCGGCGCGTGCGGTGCGGAGCGGTCCGCACGATCTCCGGGTCCTTGTGCGCTTCGTCGGCGATCGCGAGCAGCGTGTCGGCAAAGCGGTCGAGGCCTTCCTTCGACTCGCTCTCGGTCGGCTCGATCATCAGCGCGCCGTTCACGATCAGCGGGAAGTAGACCGTCGGCGGGTGGTAGCCGTGGTCGATCAGCCGCTTCGCGACGTCGAGGGTCGAGACGCCCGTCCCGGCGAGGTTGCGGTCGGTGACGACGCACTCGTGCAGCACGGGATTCGCGTACGGCACGTGGAACGTGCCGCGGATGCGCGCGAGCAGGTAGTTCGCGTTCAGGACTGCGAGCTCGGTGGCGCGCTTCAGGCCGTCGGGCCCGAGCGCGCGGATGTACGCGTACGCGCGCACGAGCATGCCGACGTTGCCGTGATTCCCGTGCAGGCGGCCGATCGAGCGCGGCAGGTCGTGCCGCCAGGCGAAGCTGCCGTCGGCCGCGCGCTCGACCACGGGGGTCGGCAGGTACGGCGCCAGCGACGCCTTGACGCCGACGGGGCCCGCACCCGGCCCACCCCCGCCGTGGGGCGTCGAGAACGTCTTGTGCAGGTTGAAGTGCATCACGTCGATGCCGAGGTCGCCCGGCCGCGCGACCCCGACCAGCGCGTTCAGGTTCGCGCCGTCGCCGTAGACGAGCCCGCCCTTCGCGTGGACGACGTCGCAGATCTCGGCGAGGTGCGTCTCGAAGATCCCGAGCGTGTTCGGGTTCGTGATCATGAGGCCGGCGACGTCGTCGCTCATCGCCTCGGCCACCGCCTTCGGGTGCAGGATGCCGTCGCTGCCGCTCGGGACCGAGACGATCTGGTACCCGTTCAGCGCCGCGCTCGCGGGATTCGTGCCGTGCGCGGAATCGGGCACCAGCACCTTGGTGCGCCGCTCCCCGCGGTGCGCGTGGTAGGCGCGGATCATCATGATGCCGGCGAGCTCGCCCTGCGCGCCCGCGGCGGGCTGCAGCGTCACGCGGTCCATCCCCGAGATCTCGGCGAGCTGGCGCTCGAGCGCGTAGAACAGCGCGAGCAGCCCCTGCGTCTCGCTCGCGGGCGAGAGCGGGTGCGCATGCGCGAAGCCCGCGAGCCGCGCCACCTTCTCGTTGAGCTTGGGGTTGTACTTCATCGTGCAGGAACCGAGGGGATAGAGGCCGAGGTCGACCGCCGCGTTCCACGTCGAGAGCCGCGTGAAGTGGCGCACCACCTCGACCTCGGACAGCTCGGGCAATCCCGCGACCTCGTCGCGCGCGAGCGCGCCGAGCAGGGCGCGCGCGTCCACCTCGGGCACGTCGTTCTTCGGAAGGTCGACGCCGCAGCGGCCGGGGCGGCTGCGCTCGAACAGCAGGTCTTCCTCGTAGGAGAAGCCGCGCGTCGCGTTGCCGGTCATCGTGCGCCCCCCGCCAGCAGCGCGGCGAGGCGGTCGATGCTCGCCCGCGACGCCGTCTCGGTGACGCACACCAGCAGCGCCTCGCCGAGCTCGGGGGCGTACTTCGCGAGATCGAGGCCCGCGACGATGCCTTCCGCGCGCGCCCGTGCGAGCGCGCGCTCGGCCGGCTCGCGCAGGGTCACCACGAATTCGTTGAAGCTGGGCGTTCGCCCGAACGGCAGTGCGAGGCCGGCGGCGCGCAGCGCCGACTTCGCGTACTCGGCCTTGGCGAGGTTGCGCTCGGCGAGGCGGCGCAGGCCCGTCTTGCCGTGCAGCGCGAGGAAGACCGTGGCCATCATCAGGCACAGGCCCTGGTTGGTGCAGATGTTCGAGGTCGCGCGCTCGCGGCGGATGTGCTGCTCGCGCGTCGAGAGCGTGAGCACGTAGCCGCGCTGGCCGTCGGCATCGAGCGTCTCCCCGACGAGTCGCCCGGGCATCTGCCGCACGTGGGCCATGCGCGAGGTGAGGAAGCCGAGGTGGGGGCCGCCGAAGCCCATCGGCACGCCGAAGCTCTGCGCCTCGCCGCACACGATGTCGGCGCCGCAGTCGCCGGGCGCGGCGAGCAGCGCGAGCGAGATCGCCTCTACGACGCTCGTGACGAGCAGCGCGCCCGCCGCGTGCGCTGCGCTCGCGAGTGCAGGAAGGTCCTCGATGCAGCCGAGGAAGTTCGGCTGCTGCACCAGCACGCAGGCGGTCTCGCGATCGAGCCCCGTGGCGAGCGTGCGGCCGTCTGCGCCGCGGGGCAGGGTGACGAGCTCGAAGTCGAGGGCGGCGAGATAGGTCTCGAGCACGCCGCGCGCATGCGGGTGGAGCGCGCTCGACACCGCGACCTTGCGCCGCTTCCCGATGCGCAGCGCCATCAGCACGGCCTCCGCCGCGGCCGAGGCGCCGTCGTAGAGCGAGGCGTTGCTCACCTCCATGCCGGTGAGCCCGCACATCATCGTCTGCCACTCGAAGATCGCCTGCAGCGTGCCCTGGGAGATCTCGGGCTGATAGGGCGTGTAGGACGTGGTGAACTCGGCGCGCGAGACGAGCGCGTCCACGGCGCTCGGCACGTAGTGGTGGTGGACGCCCGCGCCGAGGAACCAGGCGCGCGCGCCGGCGTGCTCGTTGCGCGCGGCGAGGGCGTCGAGCTCGGCGAGGATCTCGTATTCGCTCGCGGCCTCGGGCACGTCGAGCGGCCGCGTGAGCCGGAACTGCGCCGGAATGCTGTCGAACAGCGCGCCGAGATCGGGCTGGCCCACCGCCGCGAGCATCTCGCGGACGTCGGCATCGGTGTGCGGCAGGTAGCGCACGCGCGGCTACTCGCGGTCCTTCACGTGCTGCGCGTAGTCGGCTGGCGACAGCAGCTGCTCGAACTCGCTCGCGTCGTTGATCTGCACCACCACGAGCCAGCCGTCGCCGTAACAATCCTCGTTCACGCCGTCGGGCGCCTCCGCGAGGCCGCTGTTCACCTCGACCACCTCGCCGGTGATCGGCGCGAACAGGTCGGCGACGGCCTTCACCGATTCGACGACGCCGAAGGGCTCGCCGCGGTCGAGCGTGCGCCCGACCTCGGGGAGCTCGACGAACACGATGTCGCCGAGCTGCTGCTGCGCGTAATCGGTGATGCCGATCGTGACGCGGTTGCGCTCGAGGCGCGCCCACTCGTCTTCGCGCGTGTAATACAGGTCGTCCGGAATCTCGTACTTGGCCACGGCATCCCCCCGAATGCTTCGACTTACTGCGGTCCCCGTACGAAGGGCGTCTCCACCACGCGCGCGGCGACCGCATTGCCTCGCACCATCACGTCGAGCTTCGTCCCGAGCGCTGCGAGCGACGGCGGAACGTAACCGAGGCCGATCGGCTTTCCGAGCGTCGGAGAGGGTGCCCCCGACGTGACGCGGCCCACCACGGCGCCGGCGTGCGCGAGCGCGTGCTCCGCGCGGGCGATGCCGCGCCCCTCGACGACGAAGCCGACGAGCGCGCGCGGCACGCCGCTCCCGTGCTGCGCGCGCAGCGCGTCGACGCCGACGAAGCCGCCGGCAGCGAGCTTCACGAAGCGAGCGAGCCCCGCTTCGAGCGGCGTGGTGGCGTCGTCGAGCTCGTGGCCGTAGAGCGGGAGCGCGGCTTCGAGCCGCAGCGTGTCGCGCGCGCCGAGGCCGACCGGCGCGAGGCCATGCTTCGCGCCCGACTCGGCGAGCGCGCGCCAGAGCTTCTCCGCGTCGTTCGCGGGCCCGAAGATCTCGAAGCCGCCGGCGTGGGTGTAGCCCGTACGCGACACGAGCACGGGGACGCCGCCGAGCGTCGTCTCCGCGAAGGCGAAGAAGCGCACGCGCGAGAGGTCCTCCGCGACGAGCGGCTGGAGGATCGCGTCGCTCGCGGGGCCCTGCAGCGCGAGCAGACAGGTGGCGTCGCTCGCATTGCGCACGTCGGTCGTGTCCGCGGTGTGGGCGACGACCCAGCGATAGTCCTTCTCGATGTTCGAGGCGTTCACGCACAGGAGCACGTGGTCGTCCGCGAGGCGGTAGAGCGTGACGTCGTCCACCACTCCGCCGCGCTCGTTGCAGAGCAGCCCGTAGCGCACGCGGCCGCGCTTCAGCGATGCGACCGGGCAGGTGAGCAGGCGCTCGGCGTCCGCGATCGCCGTCGCCCCGCGCAGATGGATCTGGCCCATGTGCGAGACGTCGAAGAGGCCGGCGCGCTCGCGCACGGCGGCGTGCTCCTCCAGGATGCCCGTGTACTGCACGGGCATCTCGAAGCCCGCGAACGGCACGATGCGCGCGCCGAGCGCGCGGTGCACCTCGTACAGGGGCGTGCGGAGCAGGGCGCTCAAGCGCCCGTCCGGTGCCGGTACGCGCGCAGCGTGTTCTGGAGCAGCATCGTGATCGTCATGGGGCCGACGCCGCCCTTCGGCGGGGTGACGAGCCCGGCGACGCCCTGCGCCGCCTCGAAGTCGACGTCGCCGACGAGCTTGCCGTCGATCTCGGTCACGCCGACGTCGATCACCGCGGCGCCGGGCTTGATCCAGTCGCGCTTCACCATGCGCGGCGAGCCGGCCGCTGCGACCAGGATGTCCGCGCTGCGGCAGAACGCGGCGAGGTCGCGCGTCTTCGAGTGGCACATGGTGACCGTGGCGTTGCGCTGCTGCAGGAGCAGCGAGATCGGCTTGCCGACGATCATGCTGCGCCCGATCACGACGGCGTGGGCGCCGGCGATCGGGATCTGATGCAGCGCGAGCATCTCGAGGATGCCGAGCGGCGTGCAGGCGAACAGGCCGGGGAGCCCGAGCACGAGCCGGCCAGCGTTCAGCGGGCCGACGCCGTCGACGTCCTTGTCGGGGTCGATCGCCGCGGCGATCGCGTTCGCGTCGATCTGCTTCGGCACCGGGAGCTGGACGAGGATTCCGTCGATGCCGGCGTCGCGGTTCAGTTTGTCGACCAGCGCGAGCAGATCGGCCTGCGACGAGTCGGCGGCCAGCTTGTGCTCGATGGACTCCATGCCGAGGCGCGCGCACGCGCGGCGCTTGCCCTTGATGTACGAGGCGCTCGCCGGGTCGTCGCCGACGAGCACGACCGCGAGACACGGCGCGCGGTGGCCGCGTGCGGTGAGCTGCGCGATCTCCTTCGTCATCCGATCGCGCAGGTCGTTCGCCAGCGCCATTCCGTCGACGACGATCGTCTTCCCGTCCGCCACGCGCCCCCTCCGTCGGAAAACGCGCGCATTCTAACGGCGGTGCGGCGGGAAGCTGCGAGAAATCGCGCCGGATCTCAGGCCGCGGCGGCCTTCTTCCCCTTGCCCTTCTTCTCGGGCTTCGCGTCGCTCTTCGTCTCGGCGGGCGCTGCGGCCGCGGCGCTCGCGCCGTCGGTCTTCGCCGCGCCGGCGGCCGGCGCGCTCGCCCCGGAGCCGTCGCCGTCCTTCTTCTCGCTGCCGGGCTTCACGCTGCCGTACAGATCGCCGTACCAGCCGCCGCCCTTCAAGACGAACGACGTTCGCGAGATCAGGCGCTTCGCCTTCTGCTTCCCGCACTTCGGGCACTTCTTGATCGGGTCTTCGCTGATGCGCTGCTCGCGCTCGAACTCGAAGTTGCAAGCGGTGCACTGGTACTCGTAGACGGGCATGGGGCCTCCGCGGATCGCTGCTGACCGGCGGAGTTGGGTACTCGACTCAGGCGGGGCCTGCCAGAGTCGCCAGCCGCGCGGCGAGGGCGGCAGGGTCGCCCGAGATCGCGACGCGCTTGCGGCGCCCCCGCGCGGCCGGGTCGAGCGAGACCGCGCCGCGCTTCACCGCGAACGCGGCGGCGAGCGCCTCCACGCACGCCGCGTTCGCGCGCCCCTCGAGCGGGGGGGCCTGCACCGCGACGCGCAGGGCGTCGCCATGCGCGCCCGCCACCGCGACCCGCTTCCCGCCGGGCGTGACGTGAATCCAGAACGCGATGCCGGTGGCGGAGGACGACACGGCGACGGGCATGGGGCAGGAAGTAGCGCGCCGCCGCGCCCCTCGCGGCGCCGAACCCGGATGGGGTCTGACCCCATTGGGGTTGCGCGCGCGGAAAGCGTGCGGAGGCGTGCGATCGCGTGCGGGGCCGGGGCCGGCGGGGGGCATGGCCTGGGGGCGGGGGCTAGAGGCGCAGCCTCGGCTCGGTGTCGCCGGCGCGTTCGCCGGCGTCGGAGTCCGCGGCGTCCTGGATCGCGTCGATCAGCGACAGGTGCGTCTCGACGGTCTGGCGCAGCGCGTGGGCGAGCCGGCTGCGCATCGCGCGCAGCTCGCGGATGTCTTCGCCGAGCTTCGACGCGCGGCGGTGTGCCGCGTCCAGCACTTTCTCCGCCTTCACCTCGGCCTCCGAGATGCGCACCTCGCTCTCGCGGATCGCCGTGTTGCGCAGGTCCTCGGCGAGGGTCTGCGCGGTCACGAGGGTGTCGCGCAGCAGCTTCTCGTTCCCCTGCAGCTCCGCCATCCGCGCCTCGAGCTCGCGCACCTTGTCGGCGAGCTGATCGCGCTCCCGCGAGAGCGCGGCGTAGTCCTCGCTCACGAGGTGCAGGAAGTTCTCCACCTCGCCCGGGTCGATCCCGCGCAGCCGCGACGCGAAGCGCTGGCTGCGGATGTCGAGCGGCGTGAGACGCAAGGGGCCCCCAGCCTGCGCGCGAAGTGCGCGCGCAGGCTGGGGCAACTTGTCGGCGGGGAGGGGGCGCGGCTTGAGGCCCGGCGCCGTCGCGCGCGAGCGCTCAGCTTCCCAGTTCCTTGCTCCGCTTCGTCGCCGCTGCGACCGCCTCGTGGACGGCGGCCCGAAATCCGCCCGCTTCGAGGCGCTCGAGGCCCGCGATCGTGGTGCCCCCCGGCGACGTCACCTGGTCCTTGAGCGCCGCCGGGTGGCGCTTCGTTTCCTGCGCGAGCTTCGCACTCCCGAGCACGGTCTGCGTCGCGAGCGCGCTGGCGGCGTCGCGCGGCAGGCCCATCCGCACGCCCGCGTCGCTGAGCGCTTCGAGCAGCACGAACACGTACGCCGGGCCGCTGCCGCTCAGCCCCGTCACGGCGTCGAGCAGGGACTCGCTCGGGCACTCCCAGGCGAGGCCGACGCCCTCGAACAGCGCCTTCGCGAGGGCGCGGTCGCCGGCGCTGCACGCGGCGTTCGGGGTGTAGGCCGTGGCGCCGGCGCGCACGAGCGCGGGCGTGTTCGGCATCGCGCGCACGACGCGCGCGCCGCGCGGCAGCGCGCTCTCGATCGCGGCGAGGGAGACGCCGGCGGCGATCGAGATCCACAGCGGCTTCGCGAGCGCCGCGCTCTCGGGCCCGCCGAGCGCGGCGAGCACGCCCTTCACGAGCGCGGGCTTCACGGCGATCACCACGACGTCGCTCGCGATGGCGTCGGCGTTGCTCGCACTGGTGCGCACGCCCAGCGCGCGCGCGAGGTGCTCGCGGCGCGCGGCCTCGGGGTCGGCGGCGCACACGCGCGCCGCGGGCACGCCCGCGGCGAGCACGCCCGCGGCGAGCGCTTCTCCCATGGCCCCGCCGCCGAGCAGGCCGATGGAGGCGGAGGCGAGTGTCGAAGCGGTCATCGGGTCGTTCCTCGTGGGCCGAACAGCGCGGTGCCGATGCGCACGCACGTCGCGCCCTCGGCGATCGCGGCCTCGAAGTCGTCGGACATGCCCATCGACAGCACCGGCAGCGCTGCGCCGGTCGCGCGCACGAGATCATCTCGCAGCCCACGCAGGCGCGCGAATGCGGGGTGCATGTCGGCCTGGGGCTCGGGGATCGCCATCAGCCCGCGGACGGCGAGGCCGGGCAGGGCGTGGGTCGCTTCGAAGAGCGCAGCCAGCTCGCTCGGTTCGACGCCGCCCTTCTGGGACTCGGCGTCGACGTCGACCTGCAGCAGCACCTCGAGCGCGCGCGCGCTGGCAACCGCACGGCGCGACAGCTCCTGCGCGAGATCGACGCGGTCGACGGTCTGCACGCAGTCGAAGATCGGCACGACGGCGCGCGCCTTGTTGCGCTGGAGCTGGCCGAGAAAGTGCCAGCGCGGCTGGGGCAGCCCCCGCGCTTCGAGCGCGGCGCGCACCGCGGGGATCTTGTCGCGCGCTTCCTGTGCGAAGTTCTCGCCGACGTCGCCCAGCCCCGCGACGACGGCCTCGACGACGGATTCCGCGGTCTGCTTCTTCGAGACGCCGATCAGCGTCACGTCGGCCGCGCTTCGGCCAGCGCGCTCGGCCGCGGCCGCGATGCGCGCGCGCAGCGCCCCGAGGTTCGCGGCGACCGCGCTCACCCGCGCACCGGGAAGCCGGCGTCGCGCAGCAGCGCGAGGGTTTCGTCCATCGGCAGGCCGATCACGTTCGTCTCGCTGCCGATCACGCGCTCGACGAACTTGCGCCCCTCGCCCTGGAGCGCGTACGCGCCGGCCTTGTCGAGCGGCTCGCCGCCCGCGACGTAGGCGCGGATCTCGGCGTCGCTCGCCGTGCGCATCACGACGTCGCTCGCGACGCAGGTGCTCCGCACGGCGCCCGTCGCGGCGTCCACCAGCGCGACGCCGGTGAGCACCGTGTGGCGGCGGCCGAGGATGCGGCCGAGCAGCTCGACCGCGTGGTCGCCGTCGCGAGGCTTGCCGAGCACGTCTTCGTCGATCACGACGATCGTGTCCGAGCCCAGCACGAGACGGCGCGGTTCCGCGCCCAGCCTGCGGGCGACGGCGCCCGCCTTCTCGGTCGCGAGGCGCCCGACCAGCGCGCGCGGCGACTCGCCGGGCTGCGCGCGCTCGTCGAGGTCGGCAGGCATTACGGTGAACGCGACGCCGGCCTCGGCGAGCAGCATGCGCCGGCGCGGCGACGCGCTCGCGAGGATCAGCTCGGGGGCCGGGTGCGACATGGCGCGCGAGGGTGGCGGCGGGCGGCAGCGCGTCAAGCAAGGGCGGGCGGGCCGGTGCCGTCCCGACCTGGGTTAGGTCCCGCGTCTCTGCCTTCCGTGCGCGCGGGGACGCTGGCGCGAAGAAGCGCAACGCGAGCGCGGCGCCCGCGAACGCGTCTCGCCTCCGTCGCCGCGCGGGAGTAGGGTGCGCCCATGTCGAGCCGAGGGGGAGCGGTGCGTCGCAGCGGACGCCTGTGCGCGGCGGTGGCGTGCTGGGCGGGACTGTCGCTCGCCGCCTGCGCGGGCGGCGGCGGCCAATGGCGCGACGGCCGCTACGAAGCGGCGAAGCTCGGCGCGACCCTCGGCGACCTCGCCGCGCTCGAGCCCGGTTGGCGGGCCGAGAGCGCACCGGAAGCGACGCTCGGCTACCGCCACGCGGACGGCAGCCGCGCCAGTTGGCTGCGCGAGTGCCGCAGCGTCGATGCGAACCCGAAGGCCCTGGGACGCGCCCTCTGGATCGCGTTGCCGGGCGCGCAGCTCGAGTCCGGCGGTGCGCGCGAGATCGCCGGACGCGCGGCGTGGCAGCACGAGGGGCGCGCGCAGGACGGTGCGCGCGCGCTGCGCGTCGCCACGATCTCGCGGGTCGCGCCGCGCTGCGAGGACCATTGGCTGCTCGTCGTGCCTCACGGCGAGCTCTACCACCGCGCGGCGTTCGAGGCCTGGGCGGAGAGCCTCGCGGAGAGCGCGCCGTGAGCGAAGCGCCCGGGGCGCTCACGGCGGTCGGGCGGCTCGGCGCGCGCGTGCTCGCTGGCATCACCTCCACCGGCGACTTCCTGCTGCTCGCCGCCGAGACGGCCCGCGCTTTCCTGCGCCCGCGCTTCCCGGTGCGCGACGCGCTGATCCAGTTCGACGTGATCGCGGTGCGCTCGACGCCGATCGTGGTGATCACGGCGATCTTCACGGGCATGGTGCTGGCGCTCCAGGCCGCCTTCGCGCTCACGCGCTTCGGCGCGAAGCCGTACGTCGGCTCGATCGTCGGCCTCTCGATCGTGCGCGAGCTCGGTCCGGTGCTCGCTGCGTTGATGGTGGGCGGCCGCGTCGGGGCCGGCATCGCCTCGGAGCTCGGCTCGATGGCGGTCACGGAGCAGGTGGACGCGATCCGCGCGATGGGCGCCGACCCGGCCCAGAAGCTCGCGTTGCCGCGCGTGCTCGCGACGACGCTCGGGCTCCCGCTGCTCACCTTCTTCGCGATCGTGCTCGGCGTCGGCGGCGGCATGCTCGTCGCCGATCTTCAGTTCGCG
This sequence comes from uncultured Spirochaetales bacterium, assembly GCA_964501435.1. Classification (GTDB taxonomy): domain Bacteria; phylum Myxococcota_A; class UBA9160; order UBA9160; family UBA6930; genus VGRF01. The sequence goes on from CAZCTH010000077.1 coordinate 19,849, forward strand.
ATCTCGCCGGGCTTCTACCGACAGACGGTGGTCTCGAGCGTCGAGATGGGGGACTTCTTTTCCGGCGTGCTGAAGACCGTCTTCTTCGGCTGGTGGATCGGGATGGTCGGCGTGTTCGTCGGGCTGCGCACGACGGGCGGCACCGCGGGGGTCGGGCGCGCGACCACGCAAGCCGTCGTGATCTCGTCGATCGGCGTGCTGATCAGCGACTTCTTCTTGACGAAGCTGTTCATGCTCGTTCCCGCCGAGCGGGTGCTCGGGCGCGTGCTCGAGGCGCTGCGATGAGCGCGAGCCACGGCGGCGCCGGCGCGCCCGCGATCGAGCTGATCGGCGTCACCAAGAGCTTTCACGGCAAGCCGGTGCTGCGCGGCGTCGACCTCGCGATCGGGGCCGGCGAGACGACCGTGATCCTCGGCGGGTCGGGCTCCGGCAAGTCCGTGTGCGTGAAGCACATGATCGGACTGTTGCGGGCAGACGGCGGCGAGCTCCGCGTGCTCGGCCGCGACGTGACGCGCCTCTCGGAATCCGGGTGGGTCGGCGTGCGGCGCGACTTCGGCATGGTCTTCCAGAGCGCCGCGCTGTTCGACTCGATCTCGGTGTACGAAAACGTCGCCTACCCGATCCGCGAGCACGAGCGCTGGGAGGAGGCGCGCGTGGCCGAGCGCGTGGCCGAGTGTCTCACGGCGGTCGGCCTCGCCGGGCTCGAGCAGCTGATGCCCGCGGAGCTCTCGGGTGGCATGCGCAAGCGCGTCGGCGTCGCGCGCGCGATCGCGCTCGGGCCGAAGATCATCCTCTACGACGAGCCGACCACGGGCCTCGACCCCGCGAACTCGCGCCGCATCGGCGAGCTGATCCAGCGCCTCCAGCGCGACCTCGGCGCGACCTCGGTGGTGGTGACCCACGACCTCGAGCTCGCCCGCGCGATCGCGGATCGCTTCGCGTTGCTGAAGAACGGCCGCATCGCGCTGCAGGGCGACGCGGAGATGCTGCGCGCCGCGGAGCATCCCGCGCTGCGCGAGTTCATGGAAGGCGTCGAGCCGATGCCGGCGGCCACTGCGCCGCCGCACGCCGGCAAGCCGAGAACGAAGGAGTGAGCGAATGGACGAGCGAGGGCGACTGAGCTTCGTGGTGGGCCTGTTCGTGCTGGCGGCGATCGGCGTCGGCGCGTTCGCGCTGTGGAACCTCGGTGCGAGCCGCGGGTTGCTCGCGGAGCGCTACCGCCTGACGACGTACTTCGAGGACGTGCAGGGGCTCGTGTCCGGCGGCGCGGTGCGGCTGGCGGGCAAGGACGTCGGCACGATCGAGTCGGTGGCGTTCGCGCCGCCCAAGGCCGGGCGGCCGCCGGTGCGCGTCGTGCTCGAGCTGAGCAGCGAAGTGCAGCCGCTCGTGCGCACCGACTCGGTGGCGGGCATCGGCACGGTCGGTCTGCTCGGCGACAAGTTCGTTTCCCTCTCGATCGGCACGAGCGAGGGGAAGCCGCTCGGCGACGGCGCCGAGATTGCGTCGGTGAGCCCGCTCGACCTGAACATGGCCGTCGTGCGCGGCACCGAGGCGATCGACAACATCGCGACGCTCGCCCAGAACCTCAACAAGGTCGTGACCGACTTCGACCGCGCGACGGGCGGCCAGAAGCTCGCCGACTCGGCAGCGGGCCTCTCCGCGATCGTGAGCGAGATCCAGCGCGGCGACGGCATGCTGCACACGCTGATCTACGAGCCGTATCAGGGCAGCGCGCTCGCCGACGCGGAGGCGTCGGTCGCGAGCCTGCGCAGCGTGATGGAGCAGGTGGAGAAGGGCGACGGCCTCCTGCACGGGATGATCTACGAACCGGTCGGCGACAAGGGCGTGCTCGAGGACGCGCTCGGCGCGGCGGCGCGCGTGGAGAAGGCGGGGGCGCGCCTCGAGTCGGTGCTCGCGAAGGTGGATGAGGGCGAAGGGACGCTCGGCTTGCTCGTGAACGATCCCACCGCCTACGCCGACCTGAAGGCGGTGCTCGGCGGGGCGAAGGGGAATCGCGTGCTGCAGTGGATGATCCAGCGGGCCGTCGATTCGGGCAGCGAGGGGAAGCCCGCCGAATAGGTGCAAGGCGCCGCGCGCGCCCCCCAGGGTCCGCCCAGGTGGGTTGGCCTGGAGACGATTGGTTGCCGGGCGGCGGATCGTCTCCGATCGTGGGCGGCATCTGGAGCGGCGGTGTGAAGAACTGGCGACTGGATGCGGCGCGGGCGTTGATTCCCGACGTGCGGGAGCGAACCCGGCGCGCGGTCGAGGCGGTCGAAGCGCTCGAGGCGCAGCGCGATGCGCTGCGGCCGGGGCCCGAACGCGCGGACTTCGACGCGCAGATCGAGCAGGCCGTCCAGCGCTGGGCGCGGGAGATGGAGGCGCTCGGCGCCGACGTGAAGGGGCTGTGGCTCGTCGATTTCGACTCGGGTGCCGGGTACTACTGCTGGCAGTGGCCGGAGGAGTCGCTCGAGTTTTTTCATACCTATGAGGAAGGCTTCGCGGGCCGCGCGCGCATCCAGTGAGGCGTGGATCGAAGACTGTTTCTTTTCTCCGATAAGTCTCTGCCGCTGCTGGGGATTTCGCTCGCGGACGGATCGCTCGTCCCAGGTCCGCCAGGGCCGCGACGAGCAGGCCGCGTGCACGGTGGGGGAGAGCGCGTCGCCTCAGCGCGGGATCACGCGACGCGCACGACCTCGATGCGCAGCGGCGTCGCGTCGGCGTCGATCGCAACGCGCGCGGCGCCGCCGGCGCGGGCGATCTCGCTCGCGCACTTCTGGGCGAGGGCCATCGCTTCGGCGAGCGCATCGGCGGGCGTCGCGGCGAAGGCGGGCGCGGCCGGGTCGCGCGCTTCGACGCGCAGGCTGCCGGGCGCCTGCGGGCGCGCCGGCGCGACGACGCGGAAGCGCGCGCTCTCCTCGAGCACGCGGTCGCGCGGCGCCGCGGCGACCGCGCGCGAGAAGTCGAGCAGCGGCGCCGGGTCGCCGGAGAGATCGACGCCGAGGCTCGCTCGCGTCGCGGGCGAGAGCCGTGCTTCGGCCTGATAGGCCGCGTGCTCGACGCGCAGCGCGACGGGGGTGGCGGCGTCGGCGAAGGCAGCGACCGCTTCGGGGGCGAGCGCGAAGCGCAGGTAGTGCACCGCGGAGATGCGGTCCTCGTCCAGCTGGCGCGCGTCGAACTGCGCCTTCACGCGCCGCTCGCCAATCGCGAGCCACACGCAGTCGTCGACGCCGAGGAGGCGGTCGAGCTCGCTGCGGATCTTCTCGGGCTCGGTGATCTCGATGAACATCGTCGCCGAGAGCTCGCGCGGGCCCGGGATCAGCTCGTTGTAGACGGCGATCTCGTGGGCGACGCCGCTGGCGTCGCGCGTGCGCTCGACGCGGCACATCTCGAGCACCTGCCAGCGGATCGTCTCGCGGTCCTCGAACAGCAGCGTGATGCGGTCTCCCACCGCGACGCGGCGCGCCACCTTGTGCGCGATCACGCGCGCGCGCAGCTCGTCGCGGATCGCCTCGAACACGTCGAGGCTGGGAATGTCGGTGAGGGCGAGCGGCGTCATTCGGCGGCGATGCCGTAGGCGTGGCGCAACAGCACGATGGGATGCACTGCCTTCTTGTGCAGCCCCTCCTCGATGCGCAGACCGGAGAGCGGGCAGTCCGTGGCGTAGTGCTCGGCGCCGCTCGCGCCGAGCGTGTCGAGCAGCTTCTTCGCCACCTGCAGCGAGGCGTCGTGGAACTTCGCCTGCATGCCCCAGGTCCCGTCGACGCCGGAGCACGCGTCGATCAGCGTGACCTCCTCGGCGACGAGCTTCAGCACGTCGCGCGAGCGGAAGCCGATGTTTTGGGCGCGCAGGTGGCAGGGCGCGTGGTACGCGACGTGGCCGAGCTTGTGCTGGAAGTCGCGCTTCAGCTTCTTCGCGCGCGCGAGCTCGACGACGTACTCCATCAGGTCGCGGGTCGCGGCCGCGACGCGCTGCGCCGCCTCGCTCTTCAGGAGCTTCGGGTACTCGTGCTTGAGCATCAGCGAGCACGACGGACCGGGCGCGACGATCGTCGCACCGGCCTCCACGTGGGGGAGCAGGTCGGCCACGTTCTGCTCGGCGTTGCGCCGCGCGGAGTCGAGGTCGCCGACGTCCGTGAAGGGCATGCCGCAGCAGCGCTCGTAGGCGACGTCCACGCGCACGCCGGAGTGCTCGAGCACGACGACGGCGCTGCGCGCGGCCACCGGATCGCTGTAGTTCACGAAACAGGTGGTGAACAGGACGGCGCGGCCGTTCTCGCCCGAGCCTTTGGCGCCCCCGCGGCGCTTCCACCAGCGGTCGGCCGTCTCGAAGTAGTAACTCGGCTGCACCCAGTCGCGGTGGATGCCGACGGTCTTCTCCATCGCGATGCGCGAGAGCCGGTTCGTGTTCGCGAAGTTCATCAGCGGGGGCGCGAGCGACGCGACCTTGCCGAGCAGGTCCGTCTGCGTGGTGAGCTTGCGCGCGAGCGGCACGCCGTCGCGCTTCGCGCGGGCCAGCTGGTGCCGGCGCATCAGCAGCGGGAAGTCGATGTCCCACTCGTGCGGCGTGGTCGGCGTGTACGGACAATGGTTGTAACAGAGCTTGCAGTGGTAACAGAGCTCGTTCACCGCATCGAAGCCCGCCATCGTGACGCCGGCGATCTCCTGCTCGGTCGCGTCGATCAGCTCGAAGAGCTTCGGGAACGAAGGGCAGAGCGGCAGGCAGCGACGGCACTGGTGACACACCTCGCCGGCGCGCCGCAGCTCGGTCTCGACCTTCGCGAGGTCGGCGAAGTCGGGGTCGTCGTAGTGGAACGACGTGCTCGGGCGTTCGGGGCGATCGACCTTCACGGGCGACTCCTGCTCGAGGGGGAGGGGACGCGGCGCGAGATGCGCCCACGAAACGCGAAAGGGGTGAGGCCCGGGCGGGCCTCACCCCTCGTGAGAACGAGGCCGACGAACTAGAGCTTCTCGAGGCCGTCGAGCGCCTTCTGGAAGCGGCCCGCGTGGGACTTCTCGGCCTTCGCGAGGGTCTCGAACCAGTCCGCGACGTCGCCGAAGCTCTCGTTGCGCGCGGTCTTCGCGAAGCCCGGGTACATCTCGGTGTACTCGTAGGTTTCGCCCGCGACGGCGGCGACGAGGTTCTTGTCGGTGGAGCCGATCGGCTTGTCGGTCGCCGGGTCGCCGGCCTGCTTCAGATAGTCGAGGTGGCCGTGCGCGTGGCCGGTCTCGGCCTCCGCGGTGTCGCGGAACAGGCCGCCGACGTCGGGGTAGCCCTCGATGTCCGCCTGCTTCGCGAAGTACAGGTAGCGGCGATTCGCCTGCGACTCGCCGGCGAACGCGTGCTTCAGATTGTCGTGGGTCTTGGTGCCCTTGAGCTGCGCCATGAAATCCTCCGGGTGAGAGAAGGCCCGCAGTCTATTCCACGGCGCGGGGCGGGCCTAGAGGCGCACGCGGGATTGTCGGGTCGCGAAGTCGGCCCCGCCCCCGTCCGAACCCGACCCGATCCCCACTGGACGAGGCGTCAGATCACGCCGCCACTCTTCAGCTCCGCGCGCTCCGCGGGCTCGATCCCGAGCTCTGCGAGGATCTCGTCGTTGTGGGCGCCGAGCGCGGGTGCGCCGCTCCGCACGCGCACCGGCGTGCGCGAGAACTTGGCGGCCGGGCCGACCACGGGGATGCGCGCGTTGCCCTCGACGCTCGTGGCCTGGAGCATCTCGCGGTCCGCGACGTGCGGATCGCGCGCGGCCTCGGCGTAGGTTCGCACCGGCGCGATCGGCAGCCCCTCGGCGAGCAGCAGCGACTCCGCTTCCGCCACGCTGCGCGGCGCGAGCCAGTCGGCGAGCAGCCCGTCCACCTGGGCGCGGCGCGCGATGCGTGCGGCGGTCGTCGCGTAGCCCGGATCGTCGGCCAGCTCCGGGCGTCCGATCACGCGCGCGAGGCGCTTCCAGTGCGCGTCCACCAGCACGCCCACCATCACGCGCCCGTCGCGGCACTTGTAGACGTTCGCCGGCGCCGCGATGCGGAACTGATTGCCGAGGCGCGGCAGGTCCACGTCCATCGCGCCGAGCGTCAGGTACCCGGTGCTCTGGAACAGCACCGAATCGAGCAGCGCCACGTCGACGTGCTGTCCCTCGCCAGTGCGGTCGCGATGGCGCAGCGCGGCCATCGCGGCGAGCGCGGCGTGGAGGCCCGAGAGGTCGTCGCCGAGGAACGTCGGGGCCTTCACCGGCTCGCCTTCGGGCGAGCCGTTCAGCGAGAGGAAGCCGCTCGCCGCCTGCGCGAGGGGATCGTAGCCCGCGCGGTCGTGATCCCGGCCGTACTGCCCGAAGCCACTGATCGAGACGAGGATGATGTCGTGCTTGCGCGCCCGCAGCTCCTTGAAGCCGACCCCCCACGCATCGAGCGCACCCGGGCGGAAGTTCTCGATCACGAGGTCCGCGCGCCCGCACAGGTCGAGGAAGATCTCGCGGCCGCGCGGCGGATGGAGGTCCAGCGAGAGGCTGCGCTTGTTGCGGTTGAGCGTCGCCTGCATGAACGAGAGCGGCGGCTGCGTGCCGGGCAGGAACGGCGGCGAGCGCCGCGCGACCTCGCCGGCCGGGTGCTCGACCTTGATCACGTCCGCGCCGTAGTCGGCGAGGATGCAGCCGGCCATGGGGCCCGCCCAGGTGGTGGTGAGCTCGACGACCCGCACGCCGGCGAGCGGGCCCGGGAGATCGGTGCGGGCTTCGCGGAAGAACTCGGACTTGTTCACGGGGGACCTCGTTCGCAGGGGCGCGCGGCGCGCGCGGGCTCTGACCCAGCATTCTTGCAGTTCGGACGCATCCCGACGTTTCCGAGCGCGCTCGCGGGCTCAGGCGCGCGCTCCGTGGCGGTCCCCCGCGGCGAGGCGCGCGAGGGCGCGTTCGGCGGCGCGCCGCAGGTCCGCATCCGCATTCCCCGCGAGCGCCGCTTCGAGGCCCGCGCGCGCTTCGGGCGGGAGGCTGCGCGCATCGGCGGCCCCGAGCTCGCCGAGCGCGTGGGCGGCGAGGCGGCGCGACGCGGCGTCGGCGTCGTGCGCGAGCACGTGCAGCAGCT
>CAZCTH010000078.1:0-25337 GCA_964501435.1 uncultured Spirochaetales bacterium
AGGTCGCGGGCGAGGGCGCGCAGCGCGCGCTTCACGCGCGCCGCCGGCACGCGCGCCGCGTGCAGGCTCTTCGCCGCGCGCAGCACCACGAGATCTTGGAAGCTGAATGCGAGGCTGCGGCCGCGCCGCTCCGGGGCGCACCAGCCCGCGCGCACGAAGGCGCGCACGCGCGCCTCGGACACGCCGAGGACGCGCGCGACGTCGGCGGTGGAGAGCGCGTTCGCGGCGGGCATGCCGCGAGTGTCGCGCGCCTCGGCCGCGCCGCCCAAGAGCGGGCGCGCCTCAGCGCGCGCTGCGCTTCTTCTCGGCGCCCGCGCTCTTGCCCTTCGCGCGCGCCGGCTTGCGCAGGCGCTCGGCGGCGGCCTCCGGCGCGACGCTCACCGGGCCCGCGCCGCGCTTCTCCTCGAGGCTCTTCTTCAGCGCCGCGACCAGGTCGATGATCTGCTCGCGCTGCTCCGGCCGCGGCGCGGAGACGACCTCTTCGCCCGCGACCTTGCGGTCGATCGCGCTCAGCAGCTCGCGGCGGTACTCGTCCTCGTACTTCTCGGGCTGGAACCGCTCGTTCGCGAGCTGCTCGATCAGCTGCTGCGCGAGATCGAGCTCGTTGCGCTTGATCTCGGGCTCGTCGCCGAACTCGATGTCGTCGAACTTCGCTACTTCGTCGGCGTAGTGCAGGCCCTGCAGCACGAGGCCGCGGCCGAACGGGCGGATCAGCACCAGTTGCTCGCGGCCGCGCACGTGATGCCGGCCGATCGCCACCCTGCCCATCGCCGTCATCGCCTCGTTGAGGAGGCGGTACGCCTTCGCGCCCCCCTTGTCCGGCCCGAGCAGCTGCGCCTTCTCGTAGTAGAGCGCGTCCACGCGCTCCATCGGGATGAACTCTTCGATCTCGATCGAACGGTCGCTCTTGCGCTCGAGCGCCTTCAGCTCCTCGTCGCTCATCACGACGTACTGGTCGCGCGCGTACTCGAAGCCCTTCACGCGGTCCGCGCTCTCGACCGGCTCGCTGCAGGTCGCGCACACGTACTGCTGCTTGAGGCGCGACTTGTCCTTGGCGTGGAGCATGTTGAACGAGACGCTCTTGCTGCGGCTCGCGGTGTAGAGCTTCACGGGAATCGACACGAGGCCGAACGAGATCGTCGCGGAGGAGGTCGCGCGAGCCGACATGGGCACCTGCTTCTCGAACGGGGGAGGGGATGCTTGGCGCGGGAGGTCCGCACCCTACCATGCGAGAAATCGACGGGCGAGACGATGTTCTTGACCGTGACACCGCGCGGTGTCGGAACTCCGACACGCCGAATCTCCTCGAGGAGCGCGCGCTGCGAGACCTAAAGCCCTATCGCGCGAAGCGGGATCCCAGTCGGACGCCGGAGCCGTTCGGCGCGGAGTCGGAGCCGCGTGCGCTTCCCCCCGGCGCGCCGCGGCGCTTCGTCGTGCAGCAACACGCGGCGCGGAGCCTTCACTGGGACCTGCGTCTCGAGATCGACGGCGTGCTCGTGAGCTTTGCCGTGCCGAAGGGGCCGAGCCTCGATCCCGCGCAGAAGCGGCTCGCGGTGCAGACCGAGGACCACCCGCTCGAGTACGCCGATTTCGAAGGCGTGATCCCGGACGGGAATTACGGGGCCGGCGCGATGATCGTGTGGGACTGCGGGACGTACCGCAGCGTGGACGGGGTCGCGCCCGCAGACGGCCTCGCGAAGGGCAAGCTCGATCTCGCGCTCGAAGGCCACAAGCTGCGCGGGCGCTTCGCCCTCGTGCGCACGGGTGGGAAGGCGAAGCCGGGGCGCGAGTGGCTGCTCTTCTCCAAGGAGCGCGGCTTCGAGCCGCCGGACGTCGCGGAGCGCGCGCCCGAGTCGGTGTTCTCGGGCCTCGCGGTGCGCGACCTCGCGGCCGGCATCACGCGCGACGCCGAGGCGCGGCGGCTCGCCGTGCAGGCCGGCGCGAAGCGCGCGGCGCTCGACCCCGCCAAGCTGCGGCCGATGCTCGCCGCGACCGGCGAGCGCGCCTTCTCGCGCGAGGGCTGGCTCTTCGAGCTGAAGTACGACGGCGTGCGGGCGATCGCGGAGGCGGGGCGCGGCAGGGCGCGGCTCTTCGCGCGCACGGGCGGCGAGCGCACCCATCTCTATCCCGAGCTGGCGGTCGCGCTCGCGCACTGGCCGGTGGAGCACGCGATCCTCGACGGCGAGATCGTCGCGCTCGACGCGAGTGGCCGCGCGAGCTTCGAGCGCATCCAGCGGCGCTTCACGCAGACCCGCGCAGCCGACGCCGAGGCCCTGCGGCGCGAGCTGCCGGTGGTTTATTACGCCTTCGACTGCCTCGCGGTCGACGGCTTCGACCTGCGCAAGCTTCCGCTCGAGACGCGCAAGCGCATCCTCGCCGCGCTCGTTCCGCCGCGCGGGCCCGTGCGCCTCGCCGATCACGTGGGCGGCGACGGCGTCGCGCTCTTCGACGCGGTGCGCGCTCACGGCATGGAGGGCGTGATCGCGAAGCAGGCGAGCTCCGTGTACGAGGCCGGCGAGCGCTCGAAGCGCTGGCTCAAGCTGAAGGTGCCGCGCGCGGATTGCTTCGTGGTGGTCGGCGTGTCGCCGGGGCAGGGCGCGCGCAAGCCGCTCGGATCGCTGATGCTCGGCGGCTGGCGCGACGGCCAGCTCGTCTACGTCGGAAGCGCCGGCTCCGGGCTCAGCGCCGAGCAAGTGCGCGTGCTCCTGCCCGAGCTCGAGAAGCTGCGCCGTGCGAAGCCCGCCTGCAGCGGGCTGCCCGCGCCGCTCCCCCGCGGCGCCTGGTTCGTGGCGCCGGAGCGCGTCGCCGAGGTTCGCTTCACCGAGACGACGAGCGCGGGAATGCTGCGTCACCCCGTCTTCGTGGCGATGCGCGACGACTTCGCGCCCGCGGCGTGCAGCGCGCCGGCTGCGCGCGCCGAGCCCGCGGCGGTGGCGGGGGGCGCGGAGCCGGCATCCGAGGAGACGGCGGCCGCGCCCAAGCTCACACGCCTCGACAAGGTGTTCTGGCCCGTCGAGGGGTACACGAAGGGCGACCTGCTGGCCTATTACGAACGCGTTTGGCCCTGGCTCGCGCCCTATCTGAAGGACCGCCCGGTCGTGCTGACGCGCTACCCGGACGGCATCGCGGGCAAGAGCTTCTACCAGAAGAACGCGCCCGAGTTCACGCCCGACTGGGCGCGGCGCGCGACCCTCGACGGCACCGACTACTTCGTGTGCGACGACCTGCGGACCTTGCTCTACGTGGTGAACTCCGGAGCCATCCCGCTCCACGTGTGGAGCGCGCGCCTCGCGACGATCGAGCGCCCCGACTGGCTGATCCTCGACCTCGACCCGAAGGAGGCGCCGTTCGCCCACGTGGTGGAGATCGCGCGCCTCCTGCACGGGCTCTTCCGGGAGATCGGCGTCGCGCACTTCGTGAAGACGTCGGGACAGGCGGGCATGCACGTGCTGCTGCCGCTCGCCGGCGCGCTCGACCACGAGGAGGCGAAGCACGTGGCCGAGGCGATCGCGCGCGTCGTCGTCGCCGAGCGGCCCGACATCGCGACCGTCACGCGCCCGGTCGCCGCGCGCGGCGACAAGGTCTACGTGGACTTCCTCCAGAACGGGCGCGGCAAGCTGATCGCCGCTCCGCTCTCGGTCCGCCCGCGGCCGAAAGCCCCCGTGTCGATGCCGCTCACCTGGGCGCAGGTCAACGCGCGCCTCGACCCGTCGCGCTGGAACATCGCGAGCGCGCCGCGGCAGCTCGCGAAACACGGGGACCCGTTCGCCGGCGTCCTCGGGCCGGGCGTCGATGCGGAGGCGCTGCTCGCGGGGTTGCTCCGAAGACTCGAGCGTTCGGCCGAAAAAACCTGAGTCGGGGGCGGCGCGCGCGGGTGTAGACTCGCCGCCTTCGCGGGGTTCTCGGATGCGCCTCTACTCCGGCACGAGCGGGTTCAGCTACCAGGAGTGGCACGGCACCTTCTATCCGGAGGCGCTGCCCGCGGCCGATCGGCTCGCTTATTATGCCGCGCGGCTCCCCGCGGTCGAGATCAACCAGACCTTCTACCGCATGCCCCGCGCGAGCCAGCTCGCGCAGTGGGCGGCGCAGGTGCCCGACGCGTTCCGCTTTGCGGTGAAGGCGTCGCGCAAGATCACGCACCTGAAGCGCCTGGCCGACGTCGGCGACGAGACGAAGCACCTGATCGAGACGGCGCGCGCGCTCGGCGAGAAGCTCGGCCCCGTGCTCTTCCAGCTGCCGCCCTACTTGAAGCTCGACCTCGAGCGCTTCGATCGCTTCCTCGACCACCTGCCGCCCGGGACGCTCGCGGCGCTCGAAGCCCGCCACGCGTCGTGGCGCGACGACGCGGTCTTCACGCGCCTGCGCGAGCGCGGCCTCGCGTGGGTGGTGACCGAGGACGACGCGGACGGCGCGACCGAGCTCGTCGCGACCGCGCCGTGGGTCTACCTGCGACTGCGGCGCACCGACTACGACCACGCCGCGCTCGCGAGCTGGGCGGCGAAGCTGCGCGCCGCGGCGCCCGTGCAGGCCTTCGCGTTCTTCAAGCACGAGGACGGCGCGGTGGGGACGAAGTGGGCCATGGAGCTGCTCGCCCACACCCAGCGCCTCGGCGAGCGCCGCGCGCCGGCGCGCGCCGCACGCGCGCGCGGGAAGCGCGCGAGCGGTGAGAGCTAGGCGCGCGCGGGTCGCGCTGATCCTGTGGATCGGCATCGCCCAGCCCGCGCTTTCGGAGTCGCTCGCGGGCCGCGTCGTCGGGATCACGGACGGGGACACGTTCGAGCTTCTCGTCGAACGAGCCGTCCACAAGATTCGCATCGCCGAGATCGACGCGCCGGAGCGCGGCCAGCCGTTTGCGGCGGCTGCGAAACGGGCGCTGTCCGACCTGATCTTCGACCGGAACGTCGTCGTCGACGTCACGGGGACGAGTCACGGCCGCCTGGTCGGCGAGGTTTGGCTCGGGGATCGCTGCGTCGGGTGCGCACTCGTGAGTGGCGGCCATGCTTGGGCCGCGATCGGCTACGTGAGGCACGAGTCCTTGGTCCAGCTCGAACGGGAAGCGCGACGCGCGCGGCGAGGGCTTTGGAGCGCTCCGAAGAGCCAGCGAGTCGAGCCGTGGCGTGAGCGCGAGCAGCGTAGGGATGGCGAGCACGCATCCCCGCGCCCGGCAGTTTCCGACCCGCCGGACCCGGAGCGCTTCGTCTGCGGGAAAAAAGGCACCTGCAAGGAGATGGCGAGCTGCGCGGAGGCGCGCTTCAACTTGCAGCGATGCGACCTCCGCCGGATCGACGGCGACGGCGACGGCGTCCCGTGCGAGGACCTCTGCCGCTGACGCCGCGCGGCTGTGCGACGGCCCGCGATACGCTGCGGCCATGGCCACCGCCGAGCTCTTCGCGTTCACCTGCGGCCAGCTCACGATTCCGCACGGCTTCCTGATCGCGGGAGCGAAGGGCAAGCTGCGCGTGCCGGTGCCCGCGTACCTGATCGTCCACCCGCGCGGGCGCGTGCTGTTCGACAGCGGCCTACACCTCGCGCTCCAGCACGACGCGGCGGCGCACATGGGCGAGCGCGGCATGCGCGGGACGAGCTTCCACTTCGCGGCGGGCGAAGAGGTGGGGGCGCGGCTCGCGGCGATCGCTCGCGCGCCCGAATCGATCACCCACGTGGTGAACTCGCACCTGCACTACGACCACTGCGGCGGCAATGCCCAGCTCGCGAACGCGGACGTGCTGGTGCAGCGCCGCGAATGGGAGCACGCGCGCGCGTTGCCGGACGACGACCCCGCCTATCGCCGCCGCGAGTTCGACACTGGCCAACGCCTGAAGCTGCTGGACGGCGAGCACGACGTGTTCGGAGACGGCGCGGTGACGTGCTTTCCGAGCCACGGGCACACGCCCGGCCACCAGTCGCTGCGCGTGCGCACGGCGCAGGGCGAGTTCGTCCTGTGCGGGGACGCTTGTTATTTGCGCGAGTCGCTCGAACGACTCGCGCTGCCCGGCGTCGTGCACGATCGCGACGCCGCGCTCGCGGCGCTGCAGCGCTTCCAGGCGATGGCCGCCGCGGGCGCGCACGTGATGGTCGGCCACGATCCGGCGTTCTGGGCGAGCGTGCCGCAGGCGCCGGCGCGGCTCGGGTGAGCGCGCGCGGCCGCGCGCGGAGGGAGTCGCGATGAGCGAGCGGTTCGTGCGTCCACCGAGTGCGGAGTCGCGGGGCGAGGCGCCGGGCCGCGGTCGGCTCGCGGGGCGGAAGATCCTGGTCGTGGGCGGCGGGCAGCGCGCGTTCGACCCCGCCACCGATCCGGTCGGCAACGGCCGTGCGATGTGCCTCCTGTTCGCGCGCGAGGGCGCACACGTCGCGGTCGCAGACAAGCTGCGCGCGAGCGCCGACGAGACCGCCGCGCAGGTGGCGCGGGAAGCCGGCCGCGCCTTCGCGATCGAAGCCGACGTCACGCGCGAGGCCGACGTCGAGCGCATGCTGGAAGAGGCGACGCGCACGCTGGGCGGGCTCGACGGCCTCGTGCTCAACGTCGGCATCGGCGTCGGCGCGCTCGGCCTCGCGGGCACGAACGTCGAGGCGTGGGACCAGACCTTCGCGGTGAACGTGCGCGGCGCGATGCTGTGCTGCAGGGCCGCGCTGCCCGTGCTCGCGAATGGCTCGCCGATCGTGATGACTTCGTCGATCGCGGGCCTCACCTCGGGCTCGCAGTTGCCCGCGTACGACGCGTCGAAGGCCGCGCTCGCGGGGCTGATGCGCCACGTCGCGCGCGAGGGCGCCGCGCGGGGCCTGCGCGCCAACATCGTCGCGCCCGGGCTCGTGGACACGCCGCTCGGCCGCGTCGCCAGCGCGGGCCGCCCGAGCCGCGCGCGCTCCGCGATTCCGTTCGGCCGCCAAGCCACCGGCTGGGAGGTCGCCTACGCCGCGCTCTTCTTCGTGAGCGACGAGAGCGTCTACGTGACCGCGCAGGTGCTCGCAGTGGACGCCGGCCTGACGGGCCTGTGAAGCCGGTTCAGCCCGCGACGCGCTTGCGGACGTCTTCCTCGAGCAGCGTCTCGAACGGAGCGAGCAGCTGGCTCACCGCGGTGAGCTTGTCGCGCACGACGGCGTCGCGCATGGCCGCGAACTGCACCGCGGTGCGGTACTGCATCTCCTCCGGCGTGAACATCGCGCGGTCGCCTTCGGTGGTCGGGTAGAGGAAGTCGTTGTAGTTGGCCTGGCGCCACGGCATCTGCGCGACCGCGGCCGCGCGCGCGAGGTAGCGCGGCCCGAGCTCGCGCAGCGTCTCGCCCGGCGCGCGCGCGGCGAGCGTCTCGTTCAAGGCGACGGCCTGCAGCGCGGCGGACGACATGCCGTGCCCGTAGGTCGGGTTGAAGCTGCACAGTGCGTCGCCGAGCGGCAGCAGCCCGAGGGGCAGCGCGTCGGCGCGCTCGTAGTGCCGGAAGCGATTCGCGGGATAGATCATGCGCGCGACCGGCGAGAGGAACGACGCGCGGCGCAGCGTCTCGGCGAGCACGCCCTGGGGAAGGCTCGCGGCGAACTCGAGCACGGCCTCGCGCTCGGTGGGCGGGTAGTCGCCCGCGCGGCCGCCGAGCGAGCACATCGCGCGGCCGTCCTCGACCGGCAGGATCACCGCACCGCGCGCGCCCACGCGCGGCAGGTTGCCGACGGCGAGCATGCGCCAGTCGCGCTCCTGCGTGGGGTCGAGCTCGAGCACCATGCTGGCGTAGCCGAAGTCCACCTTGACCGTCTCGACGGGCGGCGCGGGCAGGCCGAGCGCCTCGAGCCAGCGCAGGCCCTCCTCGCGTCGGCCGGTGGCGTCGATCACGAGGTCTGCGCTGAGCGCGTCGCCGTCGCCGTCCGTCAGCACGCCGGTCACGCGGTTCGCGGCGGCGTCGTGCGCGAGGCCGCGCACGACGATGCCCGAGCGAACCTCGAGGTTC
Source organism: uncultured Spirochaetales bacterium (assembly GCA_964501435.1). GTDB lineage: Bacteria > Myxococcota_A > UBA9160 > UBA9160 > UBA6930 > VGRF01. The sequence continues at coordinate 7,935 of CAZCTH010000078.1, forward strand.
GGGGTGCGCGAGACGACGAGCGAGCGCACGACCCATTCGAGCAGCCAGCGGCTCTGGCTGTGGAGCTTCAGCTTGCTCTCGAAGCGCGGCGCCACGCCGAGGTCGGAGATTGCGAGGGTGTCCGCGCCGCCGGTGACGACGTGCGCGCCGCGCGCCTCGAGCTCCGCGCAGAAACCGGGCAGCAGCGCCTCGATCGCGTTCTCGCCGCCCTTCAGCAGGATGTGGACGTGGTGCGCCTGCGGCGTCGCGCGGCGCGGCGCGGGGTGATCGACGGGCAACTCGTCGCGATCGAGCACCAGCACGCGCGCGAAGTGCGGCGCCAGCACGCGCGCCGCCAGCATCCCGGCGAGGCTGCCGCCCACCACGATCGCTCGCGTCCCCAACGACTCGTTCGCTCCGCTCATCGCATCGTCTCCACTCGCCCGGACCGCCGGCGGCGGAGCAAGCTATCGCAGCGCTCGCGCCACGCTCGCGGTCCGCGTCATTCGTCTCGGGAGGCGTCGCGCTCCGGGGCCTCGTCGTCGTCGAAGTGGTGGCGCCACGCCGGGCCTTCCCAGTCGTCGAAGCCGCCCTTGCGCGCGTGGGCGATGACGATCGCGACGAGCGCCGCCGCCAGCAGCAGCGAGAGCGGCAGCGTGAGCGCGAGGGAGCTCACGCGCCCGCCCGGAAGCGCAGCAAGCGCATCGAGTTCGCCGTGACGGTGAGCGACGACAGCGCCATCGCGATCGCGGCGCCGAGCGGATGCAGCACGCCGGCAACCGCGAGGGGCACCGCGATGGCGTTGTAGAGCATCGCGAAGGCGAAGTTCTCGCGGATGCGCGCGAGCGTGGCGCGCGAGAGCGCGAGCAGATCGGCGATCGCGCCGAGGCGCGGCGAGCGCACGACGGCGTCGGCGGCGGCGAGGGTGATCTCCGAGCCGCGCGCCATCGCGAGGCCGCAATCCGCGGCGGCGAGGAAGGCGGCGTCGTTGAGTCCGTCGCCGACCGCGAGGGTCGGCTGGCCGGCGGCGCGCGCCTCTCGCACGCGGACCAGCTTCTGCTCGGGTGAAGCACCCGCGGCGAAGGTGGCGATGCCGGCGCGCTCGGCAGCCAGCGCGACGGCGCCCGCGTGGTCGCCGCTCACGAGCTCGGCCGAGATGCCGTCCCGGCCGAGGCGCGGCGCGAACGCGGCCGCATCCACGCGCAGCGCGTCCTCGAAGGCGAGCACGCCGAGCGCGCGCGCATCGCGGGCGACCCAGACGAGCGTCGCGCCCCGTGCGCCGAGCGCGGCCGCCTCTCCAACGAGCGCGGCCGGCAACGTGACGCCGAGCTCGCGCAGGAGCCCCTCGGCGCCGGCCGTTAGGCGCACGCCGTTCTCGCACGCGGCGACGACGCCGAGTCCCGCGCGCGTCTCGCGCACCGCCTGGGCCGTCGTGCCCGCGCCCACGCGCTGCGCGGCGGCGCGGATCGCCTCCGCGATCGGGTGCACCGCCTCGCCCTCCGCGAGCGCCGCGGCGCCCAGCAGCTCGGCCTCGCTCGTGCCCTCCGCGAGCGCGCGGCCGGCGAGCGCGAAGCGGCCCTCCGTCAGCGTGCCCGTCTTGTCGAGCAGCACGCGCTTCACGCGGGCGAGCCGCTCGAGGGCCTCGCCGGATTTGACGAGCACGCCTAGCTCCGCCGCGCGCCCGAGCGCCGCGGAGATCGCGAGCGGCGTGGCCAGGCCGAACACGCACGGGCACGCGACGATCAGCACGGTGGTCGCACGGAACGCGACCTCGAGGGCCGGTGCGCCCTGCCACGCGAGCACGGCGGCGGCGAGCGCGGCGATGCCGAGCACGGCCGGCGCGAAGATCGCGGCGAAGCGGTCCGCGCTGCGCTGGATCGCGGGGCGCTCGGCCTGCGCGCGCTCGAGCAGCGCGGCGAGGCGCGCGAGCGTGCCGCGGCTCGCGGGCGCGAGCACGCGCACGGCGATCTCCGTCATCAGATTGCGCGCGCCGGCGGCGATGCGCGCACCCGGAGCCCGCGCGACGGGCGTCGATTCGCCCGTGAGCGCGGATTCGTCGAGCTCGGTCGCGGGAGCGATCAGCGTCGCGTCGACCGGGCAGAGCTCGCCCGCCGGGATCACGACCTCGTCGCCGACCGCGAGCTCGGACACCGCCACGCGCTCGACGGCGCCGTCGCGTCGGCGCAGCACCTCGCGCGGCGCGAGATTGCGCAGCCGCTCGACCGCGCCCGCGGCCCGCGCGCTCGCGTTGCGCTCGAGGGTGCGACCGAGGAGCAGCAGGAACACGATCCACGCGGCGGAGTCGACGAAGAGATGCGTCCGGCCGAGCCAGGTGCCGACCGCGTTGGTCGCGAACGCGGTCGAGATCGCGAGCGCGATGGGCAGGTCCATCGAGAGCTCCCGCCGCCGGATGCCGCGCCACGCGCCCGCGAAGAAGGGCGCCCCGCACCAGGCGACGGCCGGCAGCGAGAGCGCGACCGCAACCCAGCGCAGGCCGCGCTGCGTCGCGGCGTCCATGCCTTGATAGGTGCCGATGTAGAGCGCGATCGCCAGCCACATCACGTTCATCGCGAGGAACGCGGCGACGAGCAAGCGCGTGAGCGCGGCGCGCGCCTGGGTCCGCTCGGGGCGATCGAGGGTCTCGGGGTCGTAGGGAACGGCCTGATAGCCGAGCGCCTCCACCGCGGCGGCGAGCGCCTTCACGCTGGTGGCCGCGGGGTCGAAGCGCACGAGGGCGCGGTGGTCCGCGTAGTTGATCGAGGCGCTCGCGACGCCGGGCTGTGCGCGCAGCGCCTCCTCGGTCTTGCGCACGCAGCCCGCGCAGCGCAGGCCCTCGAGCAGGAAACCGGTTTCGGCGCTGCGCGGCGCGGGCCCGGCGAGATGCGGAGCGGGCAGCGCGGCGCTAGCGGCCACCGACGATGCCTCCGATGGGCGCGATGAAGTGCGTCTCACGCATCACGGTGTCGCCGGGGCGCAGGCTCGACTCGAGCACGAAGCGCAGGTCGACGTCGCCGCTCTCCGGGGGGGCCATCACGAAGACGCGCGCGCTCGACGTGCTGATCGCGGCAACCGGGATCGGGTTCTGCCCGGCGATCAGCTCGAAGCCCGGCTGGTCGCTCTCGAGGCGCAGATGGAACGTCTCGGCGGCGCGCGCGCGGTTCTCGATGTGCAGCGTGAACGAGTTGCCGACGCGACCGTCGGCGGCGCGCGTGTAGAGCGCTTCGCGATTGTGCTCGACCATCAGGTCCATCGGGTTGCGGCGAGAGAGCGTCGTCACGAACGCGACGCTCACCACGGCCAGCAGCGCCGCGTAGACCACGACGCGCGGCCGAAGCAGGCGCGCCGGCCGATTCTCCTCCAGCGCGGCGAGCGCGCGGTAGGCGATCAGACCGCGCGGCCGCGCGAGCCGGTCCATCACGCCGTCGCACGCGTCGATGCACTGCGTGCAGGCGACGCACTCGAGCTGGAGGCCCTTGCGGATGTCGATCGCGCTCGGGCAGACCTGCACGCAGAGCTTGCAGTCCACGCAGTCGCCGGCCGCGGCGCCGCGCTTGCCGCGCGGCTCGCCGCGCTTTGCGTCGTAGCCGATCACGAGCGTGTCGCGATCGAAGAGCACGCCCTGGAAGCGCGCATACGGGCACAGGAACTTGCAGAAGGTCTGCCGCACGAAGACGAAGTCCGCGTAGGCGACGGCGGTGAGCACGACGAGGAAGACGCTGCTCGCGCCGGCGACCTGTCCGGCGCGGAAGCGCTCGATCAGCGCGTAGGGCGAGACGAAGTAGCCGACGACGTGGAAGGCGAGCAGGGCGGAGATCGCGACCCAGCTCGCGTGGAGCAGCGCGCGCCGCCACGGGGCGACGCGCGCCGGGCGCTTCGTGCCGCGCCACCCTTCGATGCGGCGGGCGAGCTGCGCGAACACGTCCGTGAAGACGGTCTGCGGGCACGCCCAGCCGCACCACAGCCGCCCGCCGAGCGCCGTGAAGAAGAAGAGCGCCAGCGCGGCGGCCACGACGATGAGCCACAGGAAGTAGAGCTCCTGCGGGAAGATCACGAGGCCGAAGACGTGGAACTTCCGCGCCGGCAGGTCGAGCAGTACGAGCGGCTCTCCTGCGATGCGGATCCACGGGATGCCGAAGAGGATCGCGATCAGAATCGCGTTGGCTCCGTGGCGGAGTCGACGGAAGCGCCCGTCGACGGGGCGGGCGTTCAGCACGGCCTAGTTCTCCCCCGCATCCTCGGCGCCCGAGGCGTCGCCGGATTCTTGCTCGCTCGCGGGAGCCGAGGCGTCGTCGTCCGGCGCTTCGTTCTCGGCCTCTGCCGCGGGAGCGCCCGCCGCCGCGGCTTGCGCCGCGTCGTACTCGGGCGAGCCGATGCCCATTTCGTCCCGCTTCGGCAGCGTGTCCACGTACGCCAGCACCTGCCAGATCTTCTCGGTGCCGAGCTGCGGCCCCCACGGCGGCATGCCGAGCGGGCGGCCCTCCGACACGGTCTGGAAGAGCTCGGCGTCGCTGTTGCCGTACTTCCAGTACGGATCGACGAGGCTGGGACCGACGAGGCCCGTGCCCTCCGCGGTGTGGCAGGCCACGCAGATCGTGTTCCACGTCTCTGCACCCTTGGCGATGGCTTCCGCGTTCCCGTGGTAGGGGTTCGCGGTCGGACGGCTCGCCTCGCGCACCGCCGCATACTTCGTCTCGAGGGCCGCGACCTCGGCCTCGTACTGGCCGCGCTGCGACCAGCCCGAGAACACGGCGTAATAGGCGATGTAGACGAGCCCGACGCCGATCAAGCCGTAGAAGCCGACGTTGAACCACAGCGGGATCGCGTTGTCTTCTTCGCCGATGCCGTCGCGCGGCGCTTCGTCCGCGCGGGGCAGCTCCGGAATTCCGTGTACGTCGCCGCTCACGCTTCGTCCTCCTCGAGCATGCGTCGAGCAGGCTCCTCGAGCCGCTCGCGATCCTTGCCGCAGTACAGGTACGCCGTGATGCCCGCCAACGCGGCGAACATCAGGACCTCGCGGCCGAGCTTGTAGATCCACACCCAGTCAGCGGTCGGTTCCATCAGCGGGGCTCCAGCATGGCGGTGTCCATCGGTTGCGATTTGATCGCGCGGCCGAGCGATTGCAGATAGGCGATCACCGCGATCGCCTCGCTGCGGGCTTGCGTCTCGTCGAGGGCGATGCCGTCCTTGCGCAGCGCGGCGGCAATGCCCTCGGCCTGCGCGAGCGCGTCCGCCGCGGCGCCGTCCACCTCGGCGTCCGAGTAGGGAGTGCCGAGCGTGCGCAGGGTGGCCAGCTTCTTGGACGTGAGGCCGGTATCGAGCGCGGTTCGCGTGAGGAACGTGAACGCCGGCATGTTGCTGCGCGGCTCGATGCGCCGCGGATCCTCGAAGTGGATCCAGTGCCACGAGTCCGGGTACTTGCCGCCGACGCGCGCGAGGTCGGGCCCCGTGCGCCGCGAGCCCCACAGGAACGGCCGGTCGTACACGCCCTCGCCCGCGACGGAGTAGTGACCGTACCGGTCGGTCTCCGTCTTGAACGGGCGTACCTGCTGGCTGTGGCAGACGTTGCAGCCCTCGCGGACGTAGATGTCGCGGCCTTCCTGCTCGAGCGCGGTGTACGGCTTGTGTCCCGCGAGCGGCGGCACGGTGCCCTGCAGGAACGCCGGCGGGATCAGCAGCACGATGCCGCCGATCACGATCGTGCCGAGCGTGAGCAGCGTGAGCCGCAGGCTCTTGCTCTCGAGTGCGCGGTGTCGTTCGAACGCCATGACTAGCGGCCTCCTGCGGCGGCGGCGGCGGGCGTGAGCGGCGCTGCCGGTTCGGCGGGGATCTCGGTCGTGCCCTGGCGGATCGTCTGCACGACGTTGATGACCATCAGCACCACGCCCGCGAGGAAGACGGCGCCGCCGAAGAAGCGCAGGACGTCGTAGATGCGGATCGCGGACACGGTCTCGATGAACGTGTAGGCGAGGCTCCCGTCGGGGTTGGTGGCGCGCCACATCAGGCCCTGCGTCACGCCCGAGATCCACATCGGGGTGATGTAGAGGATGATGCCGAGCGTCGCGGTCCAGAAGTGAGCCTCGGCGAGGCGCACGCTCCACAGCTTCGTGTGCCACAGCCGCGGCACGAGGTAGTAGAGCACCGCGAACAGCGTGAGCCCGACCCAGCCGAGCGCACCGGAGTGCACGTGGCCGATCGTCCAGTTGGTGAAGTGCGAGAGCGCGTTCACCGACTTGATCGACATCATCGGGCCTTCGAACGTGCTCATGCCGTAGAAGGTCAGGCCCGCGACGAACATCTTCAGCAGCGGGTCCGTGCGCAGCTTGTGCCACGAGCCCTTCATCGTGAGCAGGCCGTTCAGCATTCCGCCCCACGACGGGAAGATCAGCGCGATCGAGAACGCCGCGCCGAAGGTCTGCGCCCAGTCGGGCAGGGGCGAGTAGATCAGGTGGTGCGGCCCGGCCCAGATGTAGATGAAGATCAGCGACCAGAAGTGCAGGATCGACAGCCGGTGCGAGTAGATCGGGCGCTCGGCCTGCTTGGGCAGGAAGTAGTACATGAGGCCGAGGATCGGCGTCGTCAGCAGGAAGCCGACGGCGTTGTGCCCGTACCACCACTGGATGTTCGCGTCGTAGACGCCGGAGTAGGCGGAGTACGACTTCATGAACGACACGGGCAGGGCCATGCTGTTCGTGATGTGCAGCATCGCGATGGTGAGGATCGTCGCGATCCAGAACCAGATCGCGGCGTAGAGCTGCTGCTCCTTCCGCTTCCAGAGCGTGCCGAACACGTTGATCGCGTAGATCACCCACACGACGGCGATCGCGACGTCGATCGGCCACTCGAGCTCGGCGTACTCCTTGCCGGTCGAGTGCCCGGTCAGCAGCGAAAGCGCCGCCGCGACGATGATCCCGTTCCAGATCCACAGGTTCAGCCGCGACAGCGTGTCGGAGAACATCCGCACGCGGCACAGGCGCTGGATCCCGTAGTAGGTGCCCGCGAACACCACGCCGAGCGTGAAGCCGAAGATCACCGCGTTCGTGTGGAGCGGCCGCACGCGGCCGAAGTGGAGGTAGGGGCCGAGATTCCACTCGGGCCAAGCGAGCTGGGCAGCCGCGAGCAGCCCCACCAGCATGCCGACCACGCCCCACAGCAACGCGGAGACCGCGAAGCCCCGTACCACCGCCATGTCGTATTCGACTCTCGCAGTCGACTGCGCCGCCACGATTCCTCCTGGGTTGCGTGGCGGGTGGCAGTGCACGATCGGTGCCACGCGCGCGCCGCGCCGCGACGAATTGGCGCAGGCCGCCCTGGGTCACACGGACCCGTGGGCGCACGCCGCTGCCCCGGTCTGACCCACGGCGTCGGATTCGGCGCGACTCGGCACGCGAAAGTCGAGCGATTGTGCGCTTCGCCTCACTGCGTCCGCGAGGGCGTGGCGCATCTCCGCGCTGGCGCGCGCGAAGCGCGCCCAGCGCGTGTTTTCGGAGCGGCACGCGGTTTGCGGAAGGCATGGGTGCGCGCCCAACAACTGGCGCGACAGGAGGCACACGTGGCTCGATCGACTCTACGAAGCGCCGCACTCGCATTCGGCGTTCTCCTCACTGCGGCAGCCGCCAGCGCCGAGGGCGACTGCGGGAAGCTGTTCCCGGACATCACCTGCGAGCGCTCGTGCCGCTTCGACGGCTTCGAGATGCCGATCGTGCAGCCCTACCTGTTCGAGGATCCGTTCATCACGACGGGCGTCTACCCGTACTACGTCTGGCACCAGTTTCCGAAGGGATCGCCGCTCGAGGGCGGCGAGGCGCACGTCGCCGCCGCGCAGATCCGCGTCGCCGTGACCGATCGCCTCGCGATCATCGCGACGAAGGACGGGTACATGTGGAAGGACCCGGGCAACCCGCTGCTGAAGAACACGGGTGGCTTCATGAACCTCGGCTTCGGCGCGAAGTACGCCATCTATCAGGACCGCGACGCGGGCCGCATCGTCTCGCTCGCCCTCAAGTACGAGGCGCCGAGCGGCGCGCTCGACTCGTTCCAGGACGAGGGCGACGGCCTGCTGATGCCCTCGATCACCGGCGCCGCGAAGCTCGGTGACGTCGCGCTGCAGGGCGACTTCGGCGGCAACTGGGCGCTCGACCACGAGCAGTCCAGCTCCGTCTACTACCACCTGTACGCCGCGCTCCCCGTCACCGACGCGATCACGCCGTTCGTGCAGGTCTCGGGCATGCACTGGGTGAGCTCGGGCGACGGCTCGCGGCTGATCGAGCTGTCCGCCGCGGGCCAGGCGGCGCTGCTCACGCAGTACGTGCCGATCGGCGCCGTCGAGGCGCTCTACGGCCAGCGCTTCGAGGGCGCGGACGTCGCGAACCTCGGCTCGGTGGGCGTGAGCGGTCTCGACTACGTGACGTTCGCGGTCGGCGCGCACCTGCGCGTGATGGATCACGTGACGGTGTCGGCGGCCTACGAGCGGCCGATCACCGACCACAAGAGCATCACGCGGCAGCGCATCACCACCAACGTGGCGCTCGAGTTCTGAGCGCCGCGCACGATCGCCCCGCGCGCGTTCGGCGACGGACGCGCGCGGCGCGAGTCCGGAGGCGGTAGTCGAAGGCACCCGACTGCCGCCTCCGCGATTCACCCGCACGCAAGGGACGCGGAGCGCGCGCGCTCCGCGTCAGCGTTTCGGGGGCAGCACGTCGGTGGCGGTACCGGCCGCGACTTCGGCGGCAAAGGCCACCGTCTCCGACAACGTCGGGTGCGCGTGGATCGTCAGGCCGATGTCGTGCGCATCGGCGCCCATCTCGATCGCCAGCGCGGCCTCGGCGATCAGCTCGCCCGCGTGGGCGCCCGCCATCCCGGCGCCGAGCAGCCGCCCGTCGTCGGCGGCGAACAGCAGCTTGGTCGTGCCGTCGCCCCGTCCCATGCCGAGCGCGCGACCCGAAGCGCTCCACGGGAAGACGCCCTTCTTCACGGCGATCCCTTGCGCGGTCGCCTGCTCCTCGGTGAGGCCGACCCACGCGACCTCCGGGTCGGTGTAAGCGATCGCGGGAATCGCCGCGGGCTCGAAGCTCGCTTTGTGCCCGGCGATCACCTCGGCCGCGACCTTCCCCTGGTGGGTCGCGCGGTGCGCGAGCTGCGGCGGCCCCGTGACGTCGCCGATCGCGAAGACGTGGGGGACGTTGGTTCGCAACTGCGCGTTCACCGGAACGAAACCGCGCGGCGCGACGCCGACGCCGAGCGCATCGAGGCCGACGTCCTCGACGTTGGCGCGGCGGCCGACCGCCACGAGCACGCGATCGAAGCTGCGCGCGGGCGGAGCCTTCGGGCCGTCGTACGAGACGAGCAGGCCGTCGGCGCGGGGCTCCACACGCGCGACGCCGACTCCGAGGTGGATCGCCTCGCAGCGCGACTTCAGCCGCTTCTCGAGCACGCGCGCGAGATCCCGGTCGACGCCGACCAGCAGCCGGTCCATCAGCTCGACGATCGTGACCTGCACGCCGAGCGCGAGGTACACGCAGGCCATCTCGAGCCCGATGATCCCGCCCCCCACGACGAGCAGGCTGCGCGGCAAGGCCCCGAGCTCGAGCGCGCCGGTGGAGTCGAGGATGCGCGGGTCGCTCGGCAGGCCGGGCAGCATCACCGGGCGCGAGCCAGTCGCCACGATCGCGTGCTCGAAGCCGAGCGTCTGCGCGCCGCTCGGGCCCTCCACGTGCAACGTGTTCGGTCCGGTGAAGCGGCCGCTGCCGCGCACCACGTTCACCTTGCGGGCCTTCGCGAGCGCCGCGAGGCCGCCGGTGAGCTTGCCGACGATGCCGTCCTTGTAGGCGCGCACGCGCCCGAGATCGATGCGCGGCTCGCCGAAGTCGACGCCGTGCTCGCGCATCGCGCGCGCGTTCTCGATCACCTCGGCGACGTGGAGCAGCGCCTTCGACGGGATGCAGCCGACTCGCGTGCAGACGCCGCCGAGCGTCGCGTCGCGCTCGACGAGCGTGACCGACAGCCCGAGGTCCGCCGCGCGGAACGCGGCGGTGTAGCCGCCCGGTCCGCCACCGAGGACGAGCACCTGCGCGCGCGCTCCGCCCGCGGGCGCTGCGTTCGCGGGAGCTGCGCTCGCGCTCGCGCGCGGAGCCGAAGCCGCCGACTCCGCGGCGGGCGCTTCCTTCCCTGCGGACGCAGCCGGCGCGACCGCATCCGCCGCGTCCACCTCCAGCGTGAGGATCGGATCGCCCTGGTTGACCTTGCCGTTGACGCGCACGGCGAGTGCGACCACGGTGCCCGCGGCGGGCGAGGGCACCTCCATGCTCGCCTTGTCGCTCTCGATCACGATCACGGACTGCTCGCGCTCGACGCGCGCACCGACGGCGACCAGCACCTCGACGACGTCGACGTCGTGGAAGTCGCCGATGTCCGGAACGCGCACGACGAGCTGGGCCATGGGTCCCCTCAGACCAGCAGGAGGCGCAGGTCGGCGAGCAGCTGCGCGAGCCGGGTGGTGAAGCGCACGGCGTCGGCGCCGTCGATCACGCGATGGTCGTAGCTGAGCGAGAGCGGCAGCAGGAGACGCGGCACGAAGGCGTTGCCTTGATAAACCGGCTTCCACTCCATCTTCGACACGCCGAGGATCGCCACCTCGGGGTGGTTCACGATCGGCGTGAAGAAGCTGCCGCCGATGCCGCCGAGGCTCGAGATGCTGAACGTGCCGCCCTGGAGGTCGCTCGGCGTGAGCTTGCGCGTGCGCGCTCGCGTCGAGAGGTCCTCGAGCTCCCGGGCAAGGTCGAACAGCCCCTTCTGGTCGGCGTTCTTGATCGTGGGGACGACGAGGCCGTTCTCCGTGTCCACCGCGACGCCGACGTGGAAGTAGCGCTTCAGCACCAGCGCCTCGCCGGTGCGGTCGAGGGACGAGTTGAAGTGCGGGAACTCCTTCAGCGCCGCGGTCACCGCCTTCACCACGAACGGCAGGAAGGTGATCTTCACGCCGCGCTTCTCGGCTTCGCCCTTCAGCGACTTCCGGAACTGGTCGAGCTCGGTGATGTCCGCGTTGTCGTGCTGCGTGACGTGCGGGACGGTCACCCAGCTGCGATGCAGGTTCGCGGCGGAGAGCCGGCGCACGCGATTGAGCGGCGTGAGCTCCGTCTTTCCCCACTTGTTGAAGTCGATCTCGAGCGGCGCCGCGACGGCGACGCCGGCGATCGCGATCCCTCCGGCGCCCCGGCCCGAGAGCGACGCCTTCACGAAGGCCTGGACGTCCTCGCGCTGCACGCGGCCCTTGCGGCCGGTGCCGGGGACGAGCGCGAGATCGACGCCGAGCTCGCGGGCGAGCTGGCGGACGGACGGGCTCGCGTGGGCGCGTGCGGGGCGCGCGGCGTCGGCGGCCTCCGCGCCGCTCGCCGGCGCGAGCGCGTTCGGCGTGCCGATCAGCACCGCGTCTTCGTCGCCCGCGGCGGAGCGCGCGAGGGAAGGCGGCGCTGGGCGCGGCGCGGCGGGCGCTGCGGCCGGCTTCGCGGCCGGTGCGCTCGCGGCAGGCGCTGCGCTCGCGCCTTCGCTGCGGATCACCGCGATCAGCTGGCCCGCGCTCACCTTGTCGCCGACGCGCACGCGCAGCTCTTCGAGCACGCCGGCGGCGGGTGAGGGCACCTCCATCGTCGCCTTGTCGCTCTCGAGCACGATCAGCGCCTGGTTTTCCGCGATCCGGTCGCCGACGCTGGCGAGGACTTCGACGACGTCGACCTCGGCGAAGTCGCCGATGTCGGGAACCAAGAAGTCGATCTTGTCCGCCATGTCAGGCCCGGGCCGGCGCCGGCTTCTCCGGAGAGATGCCGTACTTCTCGAGCGCGAGGCGCACCGTCGAGGGCGGCACGCGCCCTTCGTCGCACAGCGCCTTCAGCGCTGCGGTGGCGATGAAGCCGCGGTCCACCTCGAAGTGGCGGCGCAGGCGCTCGCGCAGATCCGAGCGCCCGAAGCCGTCGGTGCCGAGCACGCGGTACGCGCCGGGCACGAACGGGCGGATCTGTTCCGCGACGGCGCGCACGTAGTCGGTCGCGGCGATCACGGGGCCGCGCCGGCCCGCGAGCTGCTGCGTCACCCACGGCTTGCGCTGCGGCTCGGTCGGGTGGAGCAGGTTCCAGCGCTCCGTGGCCGCGCCTTCCCGCGCGAGCTCGGAGAAGCTCGTCGCGCTCCACACGTCGGCGGCGATGCCGAAGTCGTCCCGCAACAAGTGCGCCGCGGCAATCGCCTCGCGCAGGATCGTGCCGCTGCCGAGCAGTTGCACGCGCTCGCCGGCTCCTTCCGTCTGCTCGAGCGGATAGAGCCCGCGCAGGATGCCCTCGCGCACGCCCTCGGGCATCGCGGGCTGCACGTAGTTCTCGTTCATCACGGTGACGTAGTAGAAGACGTCTTCCTGCTCCGTGAGCATGCGGCGCATGCCGTCCTGCACGATCGTCACGATCTCGTAGGCGAAGGTCGGGTCGTAGGCGACGCAGTTCGGCACGGCGGCGGCCATCAGGTGGCTGTGTCCGTCCTGGTGCTGGAGGCCTTCGCCCGAGAGCGTCGTGCGGCCGGCCGTGCCGCCGAGCAGGAAGCCGCGCGTACGCGAGTCGCCCGCGGCCCAGATCAGGTCGCCGACGCGCTGGAAGCCGAACATCGAATAGAAGATGTAGAACGGCAGCATCGGCAGGCCGTGGTTCGCATACGACGTTCCGGCCGCGATCCACGAGGAGAGTCCGCCCGCTTCGCAGATGCCTTCCTGCAGCATCTGCCCCGTCTTCTCCTCGCGGTAGTACGCGAAGGTGTCGGAGTCGACCGGCTCGTAGAGCTGGCCCTGGGACGAGTAGATGCCGAGCTGGCGGAAGAGGCCCTCCATGCCGAACGTGCGCGACTCGTCGGGAACGATCGGCACGACGTACTTGCCGAGCTTCTTGTCCCGCAGCAGCGCGGTCAGCATGCGCACGAACGCCATCGTGGTGGACATCTCGCGCTCGCCGCTTCCCTGCAGCAGCGCGTCGAACGTCGAGAGCGGCGGCACCTCGAGCTTCGGCGCCTTCGCCACGCGCGCGGGCAGGTAGCCGCCGAGCGATTTGCGCCGCTCGTGCATGTAGCGGATCTCCGGGCTCGCCTCGTCGGGCTTGTAGAACGGGGTCTCGCCGATGCGGTCGTCGGGGATCGGGATGCGGTAGCGGTCGCGGAACTTCTTCAGCTGCTCGTCGCCGAGCTTCTTCTGCTGGTGCGTGAAGTTCTTGCCCTCGCCGGACTCGCCCATGCCGTAGCCCTTGACGGTCTTGGCGAGGATCACCGTCGGCTGCCCGGCGTGGTGAACGGCGGCGTGGTACGCGGAGTAGATCTTCTTCGGGTCGTGGCCGCCGCGGTTCAGCTGCCAGATGTCGTCGTCCGTCATGTTGGCGACCATCGCCTTCAGCTCGGGATGCGCGCCGAAGAAGTGCTCGCGCGTGTACGCGCCGCCCCGCGATTTGTAGTTCTGGTAGTCGCCGTCGACCGCGCGCTCCATGCGCTCGAGCAGCAGGCCCTTCTTGTCGCGCGCGAGCAGCGCGTCCCACGCGTCGCCCCAGATCACCTTGATGACGTTCCAGCCCGCGCCGCGGAAGGTGCCCTCGAGCTCCTGGATGATCTTGCCGTTGCCGCGGACCGGGCCGTCGAGGCGCTGCAGGTTGCAGTTCACGACGAACACGAGGTTGTCGAGCCCCTCGCGCGCCGCGAGGCCGATCGCGCCGAGCGACTCCGGCTCGTCCATCTCGCCGTCGCCCATGAACGCCCAGACCTTGCGGCCCTTCATCTCGGCGAGCCCGCGGTGCTCGAGGTACTTCATGAAGCGGGCCTGATAGATCGCCATGATCGGACCGAGGCCCATCGACACCGTCGGGAACTGCCAGAAGCTCGGCATCAGCCACGGGTGCGGGTAGGAAGACAATCCGTTGCCGCCGGTCTCCTGGCGGAAGCCGTGCAGCTTCTCTTCCGTGAGCCGGCCCTCGAGGAACGCGCGCGCGTACACGCCGGGCGACGAATGGCCCTGGATGTAGACGAGGTCCGCGCCGTCGGGATGCTCGGCGCCCTTCCAGAAGTGGTTGAAGCCGACGTCGTAGAGCGTCGCGGCGGAGGCGAAGGTCGCGATGTGCCCGCCGAGCTCGCTGCTCTCGCGGTTCGCCTGCACGACCATGGCGAGCGCATTCCAGCGCACGAGCGAGCGGATGCGGTGCTCGAGGCCGGGCTCGCCCGGCATCGTCGGCTCCTCGCTCACGTGGATCGTGTTGAGGTAGGCGGTGGTCGCCTTGTAGGGAAGGTGGGCGCCAGAGCGGCGTGCCTTGTCGATCAAGCGCTCGATCAAGAAGTGACCGCGCTCTACGCCGTCCGTACGAAGCACCGAGTCGAGCGCGTCGAGCCACTCTTGGGTCTCGTTCGCATCGATGTCGCGAGTCGAATCCGCCATCGCCGCGTCTCCTTCGGATGCGTTTCGATCGCAACCAATAGCCCCACGTTCGGAAAGGCCACAGCATGCGCGGAGTGAAATTTCCATTCGTGGTGAAACGACAACGACCAGAGCATCCATCGAGCGATTTGGGAATGTCTCGGCTCAACTCAAAAGTTGTCATTGGGGTGACAATCTAACGGAGACGCGTAGTGTGAGCCGATCCGCGAGGGGGTTCTGGATGGCCGCTGCACCCGTGGGGCCGAGCCGAAGCGCGCCGCGTTACACGCCGGGCGGAGCCGCACTGCACCAGCTGGTGCGCGAGCTCGAACGCTTCGCGCAGGAAGGCTTGTCGCTCGCGCGGCTCAGCCCCGCCCGGCTGGCCGTGATGCACAGCCTTCTGCAGAGCGAGAAGACCGCGAGCGAGCTCGCGCGGGAGCGCGGCGCCACGCGCCAGGCGACGCTGCGCGTGGTGGACGCGCTGTTCGCGGAAGGCTGGCTCGTGCGCGCGCCGAATCCGCGCCATCGCCGCTCGCCCCTGTTGCGCGTGTCGGCGCTCGGCGCGCGCGTCTACCGCGACGCCGCGCAGGCGCAGGCGCGCGCGCTCAACCGCATCGCCGAGAGCTGCGACAGCGCGGAGGTGTTCGCCGCCGTGCGCCTCCTGCGCGCGCTGCGCGAGCGGGCGCGCGCCGAGTAGCGGGCCCGCTACGCGCGCTTCGGCGGTGCCGCGCGCCGCACGAGACCTTCCTGTGCCACCGACGCCACCCGAACGCCGGCCTGCGTGTAGATCGCGCCCCGCGCGAAGCCGCGCGCGCCGAACGCGCACGGGCTGTCCTGGGCGTAGAGCAGCCACTCGTTGGCGCGGAACGGCCGGTGGAACCACACCGCGTGGTCGAGGCTCGCCGCCATGCCGGGCACTCCGCCCGTGTGCGGCCGGCCGTGGTGGCGCACGATGGTGTCGATCATCGACATGTCCGTCGCGTAGGTGACGAAGCACTGGTGCAGCAGCGTGTCGCCCTCGGGCAGCTCGCCGTCGGCGCGCATCCAGATCAGGTTCGGATCCGGGCCGGGGTCGCCGCCAAGGTAGACGGGCAGATCGACGAAGCGGAAGTCGATCGGCGGGCCGCCGCGCTCGACGCGCTCCGCCCAGTTCGCGATGCGCGCGCGATTCTCCTGCATGCGCTGGTCCCAGGTGGGCACGCTCTCGGGCGCGGGCGCCGGCGGCATCGCGTCCTGGTGCTCGAAGCCATCTTCGGCCTGATGGAACGACGCCGACAGGTTGAGGATGGCCTGGCCGCGCTGGTAGGCGACCACGTTGCGCGTCACGAAGGACTTGCCGTCGCGCAGCCGGTCCACCGTGTAGACGACCGGCACGCTCGGGTCGCCGGGACGCAGGAAGTACCCGTGCAGCGAGTGCGCGGGCAGGCGCTCGACGGTGCGGCCCGCAGCCATTAGGGCCTGGGACAGCACCTGGCCGCCGAACAGCCGGCCGACCTGGCCGCGCTCGTTCTGGCCGCGGAAGATGTTGAGCTCGATCTGTTCGAGGTCGAGCAGGGCGCGAAATTCGTCGAAGCGGTTCTGCATGCGCGGCCGTTTTAGCGGCCGGCCCGCGGCCGCGCCTCGGCGCAGCGCGCACTCGACTTCGCCGCGCGCCGAGGGCACCCTGCGCGGCCGAAATCGGAGGAAGCGATGAAGACGCGAGCAGCGGTGGCGCGGGCGGCGGGCAGGCCGCTCGAGATCGAGGAGATCGAGCTGGCGGGCCCGAAGGCCGGCGAGGTGCTCGTCGAGATCAAGGCGACGGGCGTGTGCCACACCGACGAGTTCACGCTCTCCGGCGCCGATCCCGAGGGCAAGTTCCCGGCGATCCTCGGCCACGAGGGCGCGGGCGTCGTCCTCGAGGTGGGCGCGGGCGTCACCTCCGTCGCGCCCGGCGACCACGTGATTCCGCTCTACACGCCGGAGTGTCGGCAGTGCAAGAGCTGCACGTCGCGGAAGACGAACCTGTGCACCGCGATCCGCGCGACGCAGGGCCAGGGCCTGATGCCCGACGGCACGAGCCGCTTCTCGGGCAAGGGCGGCACGATCTTCCACTATATGGGCACGTCCACGTTCGCGAACCACATCGTGCTGCCCGAGATCGCGGTGGCGAAAGTCCGCAAGGACGCCCCGTTCGAGAAGATCTGTTACATCGGCTGCGGCGTGACCACCGGCATCGGCGCGGTGATCAACACCGCGAAGGTCACGGCCGGCGCCAATGCGGTCGTGTTCGGGCTCGGCGGCATCGGCCTCAACGTGATCCAAGGGCTGAAGCTCGTCGGCGCGAACAAGATCGTCGGCGTCGACCTGAACCCGGCGCGGCGCGCGATGGCCGAAGCGTTCGGCATGACGCACTTCGTGAATCCGAAGGACGTGAAGGGCGACGTGGTGGCACACCTCGTCGAGCTCACGGACGGCGGCGCCGACTACAGCTTCGAGTGCATCGGCAACGTGGACGTGATGCGCCAGGCGCTCGAGTGCTGCCATCGCGGCTGGGGCGAGTCGATCATCATCGGGGTCGCCGGCGCGGGTCAGGAGATCAAGACGCGCCCGTTCCAGCTCGTGACGGGCCGCGTGTGGAAGGGCACCGCCTTCGGCGGCGCGCGCGGCCGCACCGACGTGCCGAAGATCGTCGACTGGTACGTGGACGGGAAGATCCGCATCGACCCGCTGATCACCCACGTGCTGCCGCTCGAGCGCATCAACGAGGCGTTCGACCTGATGCACGCGGGCGAGTCGATCCGGACGGTCGTGACGTTCTAGTCGCGCGCGACGCTCGCGCTCGGCGGCGGCGCGAGGTGCACGAACGGCTCCGCCGGCAGATTGCGGGCGACGCCGAAGATCGCCGCGAGCACGGCGGCGGCGAGCCACGCGCGCGGGCTCCGCGCGACGTCCACCCGGCGCAGGCTCGCGATCGCGAGCGCCGGCAGCGCGGCGACGAACAGCGCGTTCATGCGCAGCGCGAGCGCGAG
>CAZCTH010000079.1:0-24828 GCA_964501435.1 uncultured Spirochaetales bacterium
GCAGCGCGAGTGCGAGGGCGCCCCACGCGATCAGCAAGCCGCGCGCCGCGCGCCCGGCCGGTGTGCGCAGCGCGGGCCAGCGCACGGCCGCGACGAGCGCGAGCACGCCGAGATCGAGCCACGCGTGCCAGCGCGCGAACGCGGCGAGCGGCGGCACCAGCTCGGGCTGCAGGAACTGCTCGTAGGCGAAGGGCTGCGAAGAGAGCAGCGCGTAGAGCGACGTCAGCAGCCAGAAGCCGACTGCGAGCGCGTAAACCGGGCCGTCCATGCGCGCCCTCATGGCTTGGTCCGTTCCAGCCACACCGCCACCTCGGCGCGGCGGTCGGGCGCGAGCGCGACGAAGCGCTCGAAGTGGGCGCGCGCATCGGCGATTCGGTCGTCCGCGAAGGCGAGCACGCCGAGCACGAGCGCATAGTCGGCGTAGAGCGGCGCGTAGCTCGCACCTTCTTCGAGCACGCGGCGCGCGTCTGCGTGACGCCCCGCGCGCACGTAGGCTTGGCCGAGCGCGAGCAGCATGTCCACGTTCTTCGGATCGAAGGCGACGCAGCGCTCGGCGGCCGCGAGCGCGGCCGCGTCGTCGCCGGCGGCGCGATGCGCCTCCGGCAGCATCGGGCACGCCTCGATCGGCACGGCCGAGGACTCGACGAACGCCTCCCACGTGCGCGCTTCGTCGGCGCGGCGTCCCAGCGCCTGATACGTGCGCGCCAGGCGCTCGAGGTACATCGGTTGGCCGGGCAGGGCGTCGACGAGCGCGAGCGTCGGCGCGAGCGCTTCCTCGAAGCGGCCGGCCGCGAAGGCCTCGCGGCTCTCGACGAGCGCGCGATCGAGAGCGGGCGTGCCGGGGCCCACTGCGTCCGCCGTCGGGTGCACGAGCAACACGTTGTGGAAGAGCATCAGCACGGCCGCCGCGCCGGCCACGCGTCCGAAGGGCCCGCGCAGCATCAGAAGCGGATCCCGAGCGTGGTGCCGAGGGTGATCTGCCAGAGCGCCGGCTGGGCGGCGCGCTCCTGGCGGCTGAAGCCCGTCGTCACGGCGATCCGCACGTGGCGACGCAATTCGGTGTCGATCTCGAGCGCGAGCGAGTCCGTTCCGAGGTTCACGAGATCGGCGCTGTCGCGCAGCTCTTCGCGCGCGAGGCCGTGCCCGTAGCGCACGCCGACGTAGCTCGCGCCCGAGTCCCCGAAGTACCGGCGCACGCTCGCGAACGTCGAGGTCGAATCGCCGTCGCCGGCCACCGGCACGTGGTAGACGCGCGCCGTGAGCATCCAGTTGCCGAGGTACTTGCTCACCGAGCCCACGGCGATGTTCACGGGGTCGGCGAAGGCGAGCCGGCGATAGCCCGCCGACACCTCGAGCGCGCCGGGCAGGCTCTGGTAGAGCTCGAAGCCGAGTCGCCAATCTGGGTACAGCGCGCTCTGCGTGCCTGCGCCGAAGCCGAGATAGGCGTAGGTGCCCTCGCGAAAGCGCGGATACGCCTCCACCTCGACGAGCTGGTCGCTGAGCCCGAAGCGATCGACGTGGCTGGCGCGCAGCAGCACGGAGCCGTGCGCCGTCTCGCGCCCGAGCGTGAGCGAGGTCTCCCCCCACGGCGCGCGGTCGTCGTCGAACCAGTCGCGCGTGTGCGCGAGCGCCGCCGAGTGCGGCTGCCGCTCGGCGTCGATGCGCTGCGCCACGCGCAGCGCCTGCGGGTGGTGCGCCTGCTTCGCGAGCACCTCGCGCGCGAGCGCGCGCGCCGCGTCGTCGTCGCCCGACCATTGTTCGACGTTCATCAGGGCGACCTGCGCGTCGAGGTAGCCAGGCGCCTGCTCCAGTACGCGCGCGAGCTCGCGCCGCGCGTCGTCGTAGCGAGCTTCCCAAGAAAGCAGGAGCGCATAGGCGAGGCGCGCGTCGACGTCTCGCGGCGCCTCGGCGAGGTGTGCCTCGAGCAGCGCGAGGCCGTCTGCACGCCGACCCTCGCCAGAGGCGGCGCGCGCGCGCGCGATCACGTCGTCGTCCGCGCGGATCGCGGCGGCGCCCAGCGAAAGCGCGAGCGCCGCGAACGCCGCCGCCAGGCGCCGAACGCGCAGGCGCGCCCGCGCGGCCCCGGGCGCCGCGCACGCGTCGCTCGCTTCGTCGCCTCCCCGCATCGCCCCCTCCGGCGAGCGCGCGGTCGGCGAAGCCGTCGTTCGCGCACTCGCGCTGCGGATCGGTGCGCGAACGCGGCGCCTGAAGCGCCGCGCGCGCGCGAGGGGCCGCTCCGCGCGAGAAAGCGCGCGCGGGGCTCCGACGGGTGCGGAGCTTGCGGATACGCGCGCGCCGAAACCGCGGGGCGGCGCCCGCACGAATTACGGAGGCCCCGACGCGCGCGTCAAAAAACTCTGTCACAAACTCGGGCTCGCCCGCGTTCCCCATTCGAGGCCTGGCTGCGCCTCACGGGAGGAACGACATGTCGGTGACGACCTCGATGGGGACCGGCGGCCCTGCGCCCGCGAACGGCGCGGGCGGACGCCTCGTGGCGGCGGACGGCCGCGAGCTGATCCTGCGGAGCGCGACGCTGCGCGTGGACGCGGGCGGGGGAATCGCGCGTGCGGTGCTCGCGCAGCGCTTCGTGAATCCGTTCGACGAGCCGCTGCGCCTCGCCTACCAGCTGCCGCTTCCCGCCGACGGTGCGGTGGCCGGCTACGCGTTCGAGGTCGGAGAGCGCCGCATCACGGGCGAGGTCGATCGCCGCGAAGCTGCGCGCGAGCGTTTCGAGGAGGCACTGCTCGAGGGCCGCACGGCGGCGCTCCTCGAGCAGGAACGGCCGGACTTCTTCACCCAGGAGATCGGCAACGTGCCGCCGCGCACCGAGGTCGTCGCGCACATTACCGTCGACCAAAAGCTGCGCTGGCTCGCCGAGGGGGCTTGGGAGTGGCGCTTTCCGACGGTGATCGGCGCCCGCTACGCGGGAGCGGCCGGCCGCATACCGGACGCTGCGCGCGTCGTGGTCGAGGTGCTGGACGGCGCCCCGCCCGCGCGCGCGGAGCTCGAAGCCAACGTGCGCGACGCGCTGGCGGACGGAACCGAGCCCGGCTCCCCGAGCCACGCCGTCCGGGTGCGCCGCAACGAGGACGCGTATGCCGTGCAGCTCGCGGACGACCGCGGCACCTCGCTCGATCGCGACCTCGTGCTGCGCTGGCGCGTCGCGGCCGGGGCGCTCGCGGCGCGGCTCGCGCTCGTGCGTCCGGCGGACGAGCGCACGCGCGGGCGCGCGTTCGGCCTGCTCACGCTCGTGCCGCCCGCGGCGACGGCGCGCCCCGCGCCGATCGCGCGGGACCTGATCGTGCTGATCGACGCGAGCGGTTCGATGAGTGGCGCGCCGCTCGCGCAGGCACGGGGCATCGCACAGGCGCTGGTGGGCTCGCTGGGCGCGCGCGATTCGCTCGAGCTGATCGCGTTCGCGAGCGCGCCGGAGCGCTTCCGGGCGCGCGCGGAGCGCGCGAGCGAGGGGCTGAAGGCCGCTGCGCACGCGTGGCTCGAGAAGCTGCAGGCCGGCGGCGCGACGGAAATGGACGATGCGCTCGCCGCCGCCCTCGCACCGCTGCGCGCGGACGCGCAGCGCCACGTCGTGCTCGTCACCGACGGGCTGATCGGCTTCGAGTCCGAGATCGTGGCGCGCCTCCTCGCGAGCCTGCCCACGGGCTCTCGGCTGCACACCGTGGGCGTGGGCTCGGCGCCGAATCGCACGTTGACGGCCGGCGCGGCCCGTGCCGGGCGCGGCATCGAGGTGCTCGTCGGGCTCGACGAGGACGCCGCGGTCGCCGCGCAGCGCCTGCTCGCCCACGTCGGCGCGCCTCTCGTCGCGCAGATCGCGTTGGGGGGCAGCGCGCTGCGGGCACATGCGCCGGAGCGGCTGCGCGACCTCGCGGCCGGCGCCCCGCTGCTCGTCGCGCTCGAGCTCGATCCCGCCGGCGGCGACGTCGAGGTGCGCGCCGAAGGCTTTGCGCAGCGCATCCCCGTGGCCCCGATCCCGCTCGGCGCCGGCAGTCCGGCCCTCGCCGCGCTCTTCGCGCGCGAGCGCGTCGAAGATCTCGAGATGCGCGCTGCGGCGGGCGAAACTTGCGACGAAGAGATCGAGCGCCTCGGCCTTGCGTTCCAGATCGCGACGCGGCGCACGGCGTGGGTCGCCGTCGACGCGGAGGCGAGCGCGGATCCGCGCGATCCGACGCGCCGGGTGCGCGTCCCGCAGGCGGTGCCGTTCGGGACGTCGGTAGAAGGAATCGGGCTGCGCACGGAGCTCCTCGAGTGGGTGACGCTCGGGTTGTCCTCGAAGACGCTGGACGAGCCGCTCGTGACGAGGCTTGGTGTCACCCGACCTTCGAGACCGCTCCTCGACCGCCTTCGCGCCCTTCCACGACTCCTCCGGCGGGCGCCAGCGACTTCGCGACTCCGCGGCAGCATCGCCCTCGCGCGCGAGACGGAGCTCGTGCTCGAGCTCGCGCGCGAGCGCGAGGAGATCCGCTGGTCTCCGGGCGCCACGGCGCGCGTGTTCGTGCAGGGCCGCGACGGGCTCGAGCTCGAGGTCTCGGCACGCGTCGATCTCGCGCGCAGCTCGCGCGCCGTGCATGCCGCGACCGGCCAGGTACTCCGCCTGGCGCTGCGCTTCGACGCTCCGCTGCCCGGCGCGCCGGTGCGCGTCGAGCTCGAGAGCGGCGGGGAAACGCTCGTGATCGAGCTGGAGCCCTGAGCGTGGCCGTGGATCTCGACGACCACCTTCCCGGCGTCGCGCTCGGCGACGAGCAGGCGTTCGCGAGGTGGCTCGCGGGCGCCGAGCCCGCGCTGCGGCGGAGCCTCGCATCCTTCGCGGCGCGCGCCGACGTCGAGTCCGTGCTGCAGGAGACGCTGCTGCGCGTGTGGCAGGTGGCTCCACGCTTCCAGCGCGACGGCGCGCCGAACGGCTCGCTGCGCCTCGCGCGGCGCATCGCGCACAACCTCGCTGTCGACGCGCTTCGCCGCAGCGGCGCCGAGGCGCCGCGCGACGCAGACGAGGAAGCGCGCGAGCAAGCGATCGAGCCCGTGGAGGCCGACCCGTTCCTGCGCGCGGCCGTGCAGCGCTGTCACGGGGAGCTGCCGGGACCGCCGCGTCGCGCGCTCGACGCGCGCCTCGCCGACGGCGGCGGGCGTTCGGATCGCGCCCTCGCGGAGGCGCTCGGGATGCGCCTCAACACGTTCCTCCAGAACGTGACGCGCGCGCGCCAACTGCTCGGCGCGTGCCTCGAGCGCCGCGGCATCCGGCTCGCCGAGGTGTGGCGGTGACGGCCGAGGAGCGCGAGCGGCTGATCGAGCAGGCGGCGAGCGCGTGGCGTCCGCGCGGCCGCGACGGCGCGATTCGGCCGCTGCCCGAGTGGCACGATCTCGACGAGGCCGGCCGCCGCGCGGCGTTCGAGACGGCGAGCGCTGCGCGCGCGCTCGAGGCCGCGCTCGACGCGCGGGGCCTCTCGTCGACGGCGCGGGCCGTGCTCGCGCGCATCGCCGCGGCGCAGGGGCTGCGGCCCTAGTAGCTCAGTGTCGCCGCCGCGGGCGTGAGCTGCAGCTCGTGGGTCCAGCACGAGCGGTCCTGCCCGTGCAGGTACCAGTAGGCCTCGGCGATCTTCACGGGGTTCATCACCAGCTCGGGCCGCTTCTGCGCGATCGGGAGCGCGCGGGTTCCCGGCGAGTCGATCAGGCCGTCCACGATCACGTTCGCGACGTGGACGCCGTGTGCCGAGTACTCCTCCGTGAGCACCTGCGCGAGCGCGCGCATCATGACGCGCGGGTAGTAGAGCGACTGCCCCGTCAGCCGCTTGCGGCCGCGCAGCGCGGCGGGGTTGTTGGTGATCAGGAAGGTGCCCGAGCCCCGCGCGCGCATGCCGGGCAACGCCTGCTTCGCGACCAGGAAGGGCCCGCGGCTCGCGAGGTGCTGCGCGAGGTCGAACATCTCCGTCGGGACGTGCTCGAGCAGCTCGCGGTCCGGCGGGAGCTCGCGGCCCTCGAGGTAGCCGACGTTGTAGACCACGACCTCGGGCTCGCCGGCCTCGGCGCGGATCGTCCCGAACGCGCGCGCGATCGACGCCTCCGAGACGACGTCGAGCTCGACGATCGCGCACGCGCCGCCCTGCGCGCGGATCGCGTCCGCGAGCCCCGCGGCGTTCGCCGCGCTGCGGCTCGTGAGCACGACGAAGAAGCCCTCGCGCGCGAACTTCTGCGCCACCGCGCCGCCGATGCCCCAGCGCGCGCCGACCGGGACGTCGCGGTCGTCCAGCGCGCGGCCGTGGGCGAGCCGCGTGTTGCGGCCGTCGGCCTGCCACTTCGAGGTGGCGCCGATCACGACGGCGACGGGGAGCTTTGCGGGGTTCATGGCGGCGAGTCTGCGCTGCCATTCGCGCGGACGCACGCCGCGTTCAGCCTCGCCCGGTTCGACGTCTACAAGTGAGCGCACGCGCGCAGTCTCGCGAGCGTCGCGTCACCGCGGGTCGGGGCGCGGCGCGCGGTGGGCGCCTTGTCGTACCGTCGGGCTGCACTCCGCGCGATTCCGCGCCACCCAGCGAAGGGGAACCCGTGCCCAACGCCATCCAGACCGTGACCGGCTCCATCACTCCCGACCAACTCGGCCGCACCCTGATGCACGAGCACGTGCTGATCGGATACCCCGGCGCGGAGGTCGATTGGATCCGCCCCGGGGCATCGCGCAGCGAGTGGCTCGCCCGCGCCGCGGACAAGATCGAGGAGATGAAGGACGAGGGCATCACGTCGATGATCGACCCGTGCCCGGTCGATCTCGGCCGCGACATCGAGCTGATCGCCGAGGTGGCCCAGCGCGCGCGCTTCACGATCGTCGCGGCGACCGGCCTCTACCACGAGACGGAGGGTGGCTCGCCGCACTGGAAGTCGCGCACGGCGTTCGGCGGTCCGCAGGAGAACGCGATGGCGGAGCTGTTCATCAAGGAGTTGACCGAGGGCGTCGGCAAGAGCGGCATCAAGCCCGGCATCATCAAGGTCGCCACCAGCACGGGCGTGATCACCGAGTACGAGAAGACCACGCTGCGCGCCGCGGCGAAGGCGTCGCTCGCGACCGGCGCGCCGATCACGTCGCACACCGACCGCGGCACGATGGGTCCGGACCAGCAGAAGTTCCTCACCGACCTCGGCGTGCCCGCCCATCGCATCGTGGTCGGCCACTGCTGCGGCTCGAGCGATCACGACTACCACATGAAGATCGTGCAGGGCGGCTCGTACCTCGGCTTCGACCGCTTCGGCCTCGACGTCGTGCACCCGGACAAGGAGCGCGTCGCGTCCCTGCTGAAGCTCATCCGACGCGGCGCGACCTCGCGCGTGGTCGTCTCCCACGACAGCGTCTGGTGCTGGCGCGGCGAACCGATCGCCGACCTCCAGCTGCTCGCGGAGATGGAGAAGCTCTGGACGCCGTCGCACTTCACGCGCCACATCGTCCCGCAGCTGCTCGAAGGCGGCGCGACGAAGGACGACATCGACATGCTGCTCGTCGCGAACCCGCGCCGGTACTTCGCGGGCGACCCGCTGCCCAAGGTCGCCTGAGGCGCGGCGCCCGCGGGCTCGGCGACGTGCGCTAGAAACGGCCCCCCGAAGCGAGGAGACCGTGCGCATGTCGCCGCTGCAGGGCCTGCGAGTGATCGACCTGACCGACGATCTCGGCCGCTTCGCGACGAAGCTGCTCGCCGAGCTGGGCGCGACGGTCGTGCGCGTGCACGACGGAACCGGCATCACCCACGGGCCGGCGATGCGCGATGCCGCGGCGGCCGCGCGCGGCGCGCTGCTCGACTGGTGGTACGACGGCGGCAAGCGCCTCGCGCCGCTGCGCCTCGACACCGCGGAGGGCGCGGACGCGTATCGCCGCCTCGCGCGCGGCGCGGACCTGATCGTCGAGACGCTCGCGCCCGGTCGGCTCGCTTCGCTGGGGCTCGATCACGGCGATCTCGTCGGCGCGCAGCCGCGGCTCGTGCAGGTGAGCCTCACGCCGTTCGGGCGCACGGGGCCGCGCGCCGGCTGGGTCGCGACGGATCTCGTCACCGCCGCCATGAGTGGCGTGCTCTCGATCAGCGGGACGCCCGAGCAAGCCGTCGTGCCGTGGGGCCGGCAGAGCTTCGCGGCCGCGTCGATCGTCGCAGCGCTCACGGGGCTGGCGTGCGTGCGCCACGCGCGCGCTTCGGGGCGCGGACAGCTCGTCGACGTGTCGGCGCAGGAGGCGGTCGCGGCGAGCATCGAGCAGCCCTGGTTCCAGTACCACTACGCCGACACGCAGCCGTGGCCGAAGATCGCGCCGCGGCAGGGCAGCCTGCACTGGTCGCGCGGCTACCTCGTCCTGCCGGCGAAGACGGGCGCGTGCATGATCACCCCGACGCCGGCGCCCCAGGCCCTGCACGCGTGGCTGATCGAGGAGAACGTTCCGGGCGCGAAGGAGCTCGTGCCGCCCGGCGAGGCGGTGACGCTGATGCACCTGCCGCAGCTCGTCGCGCTCGCCGCACAGCTCGCGCTCCGCCACGACGCCGCGTGGCTCTTTCGCGAAGCGCAGAAGCGCCACCTCGCGTGGGGGCAGGTGCAGACCGTGCGCGACCTCGAGGCGAACGAGCAGCTCGCGTTCCGCGGCGCGTTCGTGCCGGCGCGCGACGTGCCGGCGGTGCGCCGCGGCCGGTTTCCCCTCGTGTTCGGCGGCACGCCCGCGCCGGCGCCCGCCGCGCCGCAGGCCGCGGACGTCGACGCGCTGCTGGCCGAGTGGACGCCGCGCGACGCCGCGACCCCGGCGAAGAGCGCGCCTGCGCGCCCGCTCGAGGGCGTGCGCGTGCTCGACTTCAGCTGGGTGCTCGCCGGGCCGTTCGCGTGCCGCATGCTCGGCGATCTCGGCGCCGACGTGATCAAGCTGCAGACGCAGGCGCGCGCCACCGGCGTGAACGATCCCGCGCAGGGCTTCTACGCAAGCTTCAACCGCTCGAAGCGCTCCGTCGGCATCGACATGAAGGCGCCCGGCGCGCTCGCGCTGATGCGCCGCCTCGTCGAGCAGGCCGACGTCGTGATCGAGAACTACGCCGCCGGCGTCCTCGCGCGCTGGGGCCTCGGCTGGGACACGCTGCGCGCGTGGAACCCGCGCCTCGTGTACGTGACGATGTCGGGCTGCGGGCACACCGGCCCGTGGAGCTCGGTCGTCTCCTACGGCCCGACGGTGCAGGCGCTGTGCGGGCTCACGGCGCTCTCGAATCCGCCCGGCCGCGGCGACGTCGGCGTGGGCTACGCGCTGAACGACATGGCGGCGGGCGGCCTCGCGGCGATCGGCGTGCTCGCCGCGCTCGAGGCGCGCGAGCGCACCGGCGAAGGGCAGCTCGTCGACATCGCGCAGCTCGAGGTGGGCGCCTACCTGGTCGGCGCGGCGGTGATGGACGTGCTCTCGAACGGCCGCGTCGCCGAGCCGCTCGGCAACGTGGACCCGTACGCGCCCTTCCTCGTGAACGAAGTGTTCCGCACGAACGACGGAGAGCTCGCGGTGACCGTGCGCGACGTGTCCGATGCCGCGGCAGTGGAGCGCACGATCGGCGCGGGCGTCGACGCGCTCGGCGCGTGGTGCGCGGCGCGCAGCGCGAGCGACGCGATGGAGGCGCTGCAGCGCGCGGGCGTGCCCGCGGGCCGCGTGCAGAACGCGCACCACATGTTCGCCGAGGACCCGCAGCTCGCGGCGCGCGGCTTCTTCGACAGCTTCGCTTCGCCGGTGTTCGGCGAGCGCCCCTTCGAGCGCTTCCCCGCGCGGTTCGGCGCCTGCACGCTCGAGCCCTATCGCTGCGCGCCCGCGTTCGTGGGCGAGCACGCGGCGGAGGTGCTGACGGCGGTGTGCGGCATGAGCGAAGAAGAGGTCGGCGCGGCGGTGGCGGACGGGCGGCTCGCCTGAACGGCCGCCCGCCGCTCGCGGGAGCGCGCCCGGAGCGCCGCGTCCCTAATTCTCGAGCGTGAACGTCACTCCCGCGTTCGCGGCGAGGCGCGTGAGCAGCGCGTCGCCCATCGCGCTCGCGGGCGTCCAGCAGCCGCCCTTCGCCGGGAGCGCATCCTGCGCCAGGCACACCGCGCTCTCCGCGAGCATCTTCGCGGTCGAGCCGTAGCCCGGATCGCGGTCGCCGCGGATGCGCGCGCGCAGCGTCTTCGCGGGGTCGCTCGGGTGCTCTCCGCGCAGCGCGATCTCGAAGTAGCCGCGCTCGCGCTTCTCCTTCGACGGGCCCTCGCCCGGCTGCGGCAGCTGCCCGGAGACCGCGCGGCGCACGGGTCCGATCGCCATCGCGCCCATCATCGCGACCGTGCTCGCCGCCGCGCCGACGGCTTTCGCCCAGCCGATCGGCCCCGCGCCCGTGAGGATCGCCTCGTCGTAGCGGAACTGCTTCCCGTAGGCGTTGCCGAGCAGCGCGTTCGAGCGGCGCACGATCTTCGTGTCGATGCCCGCCATCATGAACGGCGCGGTCCATTCGCCGAAGTCGGGATCCCAGCGCCACGCGAGCGACTCCGGCTCGTCGAGGCCCGAGCGCTCGCCCGGCGGGTTCAGCGCGTAGGGCTCGTTCATCGTGGTCATGACGGTCGGGTCGCGCTCCGACTCCTCCATCATGTGCAGCATGCTCGCGATCGTGCCGCCGCTCGCGCCGCCGCTGAAGCCGACCACACGGAACTGAATGCGCGCGCACGCGACGCCGTGGCGCTTCTTCATCTCGCGCTGCACGAAGTAGGCGCCGAGGTCGGCGGGGATGCAGTCGAAGCCGCAGCAGAAGACGATGCGTGCGCCGCTCGCCGCGGCCGCTGCCTGGTGCGCGTCGATCATGCGCCGGATCCAAGGGACCTCGCCGGTGAGGTCGCAGTAGTCCGTGCCCGCGCTCGCGCAGGCAGCCACGAGCTTCGTGCCGTACTTCGCGTAGGGGCCGACCGTGGTGCACACGACGCGCGTGCGGCGCGCGAGCGCGCCCAGGAACTCCGCATCGTCTCCGTCGCCCACGAGGATCGGCAGCGCATTCGCGTCGGCGCCCGCTGCGCCGGCGAGCTCGGCGCGCACCGACTCGAGCTTCGCCGCATTGCGCCCGGCGATCGCCCAGCGCACCGCGCTGCTCGTGCCGTAGCGAGCGAGCAGGTACTCGGCCGTGAGCCTTCCGGTGAAGCCGCTCGCGCCCCACACGACGACGTCGAATTCGCGCGCCTCTTTCACCATGGGGGCTCCTCTCGGGGTTCGAGAGAGGGTGACGCATCCGCGCGCGCGATGCGCCCGCTGGCCGCGGTCAGGCGCCGAGCGGCCGCGCGCGCTCGGCGCGGCCGAGCGGCAGGCAGAACGCCGCCGAGGCCGCGACGAAGGCCATCGACGCCGCGAGGCAGGCGACGAGCCCGCCGGTCCCGAGCCCCGCAGCCTGGAAGATCGCCCCCGAAAGCAGCGTGCCCGCGAGCCGCCCCGCGGCGTTCGCCATGTAGTAGAAGCCGACCTGCATCGCGACCTTCTCGCTGTCGGCGTAGGCCACGATCAGGTAGCTGTGGAGGGCGCTGTTCACGGCGAACAGCGCGCCGAATACGGCGAGCCCGATCACGACCGACGGCTCGGGCGCGACGCCGAGCCGCAGCGCGGCGCCGATCGCGGCCAGCGGCGCGAGCAGCGCCAGCGTCCAGCGCACGAGCTGCGGCGCCGTCACCGGCGGTTCCCCCGCGCGCTCGCGCACGACGAGGCGCGGCGCGCTCGCCTGCACCGCGCCGTAGCCGATCACCCAGAGCGCGAGGAACGCGCCGATGCCCGCGTGGGGCCAGCCGAACACGGAGGCGAGGAAGACGGGCAGCGCGATCGCGAACCAGAGATCGCGCGAGCCGAACAGGAAGAGGCGCGACGCGGCGAGCCAGTTGATGCGCGCGTCGTCCGAGAACACGGAGCGCAGCTTCGCCTTGCCCGCGATCCGCCCGGCACCGCGGGGCAGCAAGAGCGCCGAGACGGCGAGCGCGGCCCCGAGCGCGGCGGCCATGCCGAGGCACGCCGCGCGGAAGCCCACCGCTTCGAGCAGGAAGCCGCCGAGGAAGAAGCCCGCGCCCTTGAGGGCGTTCTTCGAGCCGGTGATGAGGGCGACCCAGCGCAACAGGCCGTGCTCGTCGCCTTCGGGCACGACGAGCTTCACGAAGCTCTTCGAGCTCATCTTGGTGAGGTCCTTCGCGACGCCGGAGACGCCTTGCAGGGTCATCACGGTCGCCACGCTGAGAAGGCTCGGGTTCGCTGCGAGCAGCGTGCAGGCGGCGATCTGGAGCGCGAGGCCCGCGAACAGCGTGGTCGAGAGGCCGAAGCGCGCGCCGAGCCAGCCGCCCACGAAGTTGGTCACCACGCCAGCCAGCTCGTAGAGCACGAAGGTGGTGGCGAGGGCGAGCGGCGAGAAGCCGCGCTCGTGCAGGAAGAGCAGCACGAGCATGCGCAGCGCGCCGTCGGTGAGCGTGAAGGCCCAATAGCTGGCCGTCACCACCGCGTAGTCGCGCAGGTTACGCACCGGCGCCCTGCGCGGCGCGCTCGACCCGGATCTCGTGCCAGCGCCCCTGCACGCTGTCGAGCTCCGCAAGCAGCGCGAGGGTCGCGGCGTCGCCCTCGGGCTCGTTCACCGCGACGAATTCGAGCTCCGGCGACGCCCACGCGCCGCGCAGCGCGAGCCGGCCCATGCGACCGAATCCGTTGATGCCGGCCCGCATGCGCGTCGCTCCCCGAACGTGCGCGCGAGTTTCGAAGCGAGGCCACTCGGCTGCAAGGCCGCGTGGATCCCGGCTGCCGACCTCTTCACGAAGTCGTCACCGCGCTCGAGGCGCGCCTCGGCGTGCGACGCCTAGAACGGATTCTCGGTCGGCAGCCCCAACAAATGCCGCCCGAACTGCTCCGAGACGCGATCCGGGTGCGCGTTGATGTGCAGCGGCATCGCCTGCACGTCGCGGTAGCGGCGCTCGAAGGAGGGGCCCTCGCGCAGGCCGTTCCCGCCCAGCACGCGCAGCACGAGCTTCATGGCCTCGTCGCACAACTGCAGCGCCGTCATGCTGGCCGCGAGCTGGTCGAGGTAGTCGCGCTCGCTCGGCGTCTCGCGCGCCGCGATCCGGGCGTCGGTGCGCGCGCAGGCGTCGTACACCGTGGCGCGCGCGGCACCGAGGCGCGCGCCGGCCTGGCCGAGGTTCACGTGGATCGTCGGCCGCTCGACCATCTTCGTGCCCATGATCGCGACGCGGCCCTGGATACCCGCACAGCAGTCCGCGAGCGCGGCCTCGGCCACGCCGACCGCCATGCACGCGAGCCAGAGGTCCGAGAGCGCGACCCAGTCTTCGCGGTAGCGCTCGTTCACGAGCGCGTGGCCCGGGTCGCGGAACGCCTCGCGGTAGCGCGGGCGAAAGAGCACGACGCGCGCGAGCGGCACGCGCGCGCCGTCGTAGTGCACGTCGTCGGTCGCCGAGGCGCGCAGGCTCATCGCGCGCCAGGTGGGGTCGACGCGCACGCCGGGTTGATCGGTGCGCACGAGCGCGAAGCGCGGCATGCGCTGGCCCTCGAGCAGGAAGCTGACGCCCGCGTGGTCCGCGTAGCGCGCGCCCGAGCCGAACGAGGCCTTGCCGGTGAGCACGACGTCGTCGCCTTCGATGCGCCCCTGGATCGCGGTGCCCGCGCCGGCCGGCAGGCACACCCAGCGTTGGTTCTCGGTCACCTCGCGCAGCGCGCTCGCCTGCGCGCCGCCGAGCAGGCCGCAGAAGAAGTGGAACACGCACAGGTGGTTCCACAGGCACCAGCCCGTCGAGCCGCACGCGGCGGCCACCGCCTCGAGCTCGCGGCCGATCTCGACGACGCTCGCCTCGAGCCCGCCGATCTCGCGGCTCGCCGACATGCGCATCACCGGGTTCGCCTTCAGCGCGGCGATCACCTCGGGTGAGACGGAGCGCGTGGCATCGGCGGCGGGCGCCTGCGCGGCGATGCGCTCGAGGAGCGGGGCGACGTGAAGCGGCGAGGGCGCGGCGGGCATCGGCCCAGGATCGCGCAGTGCGCGTTCGCTCGCCGCGCCGGAGAGCGCGCGCCAGGTCGCGGTTTCCCGCGCCGCGCTGGCCCACACTCGCGCGATCGCGCGAGGGAGCGTCCATGCCCGCAGGCCACGTGCTCGTCACCGGCGCCACCGGCCTCGTCGGCCGCGCGGCGATGGAACACTTCGCGAAGCGCGGCTTCGCGACCACGGCGGTCTCGCGCCGGCGCCCGTACGACAGCTACGGCGCGCGCTGGCTGTCGCTCGATCTCGCCGACGAAGCCGCGTGCCGCGCGGCGTTCGCGGGGCTCTCCGACGTCACGCAGATCGTGTTCGCGGCGCTGCACGAGGAGCCCGACCTCGTCGCGGGCTGGCTCCAGCAGAAGCACGTGGACCGCAACGCGGCGATGCTGCGCAACACGGTCGAGCCGATCGCGCGCGCGTCGCGGGCGCTGCGCAACGTCACGATCCTGCAGGGCCCGAAGGCCTACGGCGTGCACGTGAAGCCGCTGCGCCCGGGCGCGCGCGAGGACCGCGACGAGGAGCGCGGAATCCCGAACTTCTATTGGGCGCAGCAGGACTGGCTCGCGGAGCGACAGCGCGGGGAAGCGTGGGGCTGGACGGTGATGCGGCCCGCGCTGGTGGTCGGCCTCGCGGCGGGCGGCGCGATGAACCTGCTCGCGGTGCTGGGCGTGTACGCGGCCCTGCTGAAGGCGCGCGGCGAGCCGCTCCACTACCCGGGCGGCTTCGGCAGCCTGCTCGAGGCCACCGACACCGAGCTGATGGCGCGGGCGATCGAGTGGGCGGGCAGCGCGGAAGCGGCGCGCAACCAGGTGTTCAACCTGACCAACGGCGAGCTGTTCTCGCTGAAGGACCAGTGGCCCGCGCTCGCCGCGTGCTTCGGCATGGCGCCGGGCGACGACGTTCCGCTCGGCTTCGCCGACGAGCTCCCGAAGCACGCCGCCGCGTGGGACCGCATCCGCGCCCAGCACGGCCTGATCGCGCCGGCGCTCACCGAGTACCTCGGCCAGTCGCTCCAGTTCGCCGACTTCGTGTTCGCGCGCACGGCCACGGCGCCGATCCCCGCGAGCGTGATGTCGTCGATCAAGATCCGGCAGGCCGGCTTTCACGAGACGCTCTACACGGATGCGATGCTCGAGAAGTGGTTCGCGCGCTACCGCGCGGATCGCCTGCTGCCGTGAGCGCGACGGCCGGGCCGCGCGCGAGCGTCGCGCCCGCCGCGCTCACTTCTTCGGAACGAGCGGGATCCCCATCTGGATCGCGGCCTCGAGGCCGCCCGCGACGAGCGTGTAGTCGACGAGCATTCCGTTGCGCAGGCGGAAGATGCTCGCCACGTCGAACTCGAGGGTCTTGCCCGTGGCCGGCACGCCGAACAGTTCCTGCGAGTGGGTGCCCTTGAGTCGCCACACGCCCACCGCCTCGTCTTCGGAGGCGATGATGCGCTTCACCTCGATCGTCACGTCGGGGAAGGTCTTGTGGAAGTTGGTCACGTGGTTGACGAGGCCTTGGCGGCCCTTCACCGGTTGTGTGTGGTCGATCATGTCCTCGGCCGCGAGCTGCGGGATCAGCTCGTAGCGGCGCTTGCCGACCACCTCTTCGAGATAGGTGCGCATCACTTCCGCGGATCGCTGCTGGCTCATGGGGTCTCCTCCGTTGCGCGAAGCATGCGGCAAGGGCGCTCCGCCGCGCGAGTTCGCGATGCGAATCGCAGTCTCGCGCGGAGGGCGGGTCGGTAGGCTCGCGTCCGACACGCCGACAGGAGAACCCTCGTGGATCGCTCGACCGACGCCGCGCTTTTCGCCGCAGACTTCGCGACGCTTCGCGTTCCGCTGCGCCTTGCCTGCAGGAACCGCGACGGCTGGCCCGTGCTCGCGTCGCTGTGGTTCTTGCCCGAGGGCGGGCGGCTCTGGTGCGCGACGCCCGCGAGCGCGCAGGTCGTGCGCTGGCTCGAGGCTGAGCCGCGCTGCGGCTTCGAAGTCTCGACGAACGACGTGCCGTATCGGGGCGTGCGCGGCCGCGCCGTCGCGCAGCTCGACGCGTCGCGCGGCGACGAAATTCTGCGCCGGCTGGTCGCGCGCTACCTCGGCAGCGAGGAGACGCCGTTCGCGCGCTGGCTGCTCTCGCGCGGCCTGCCGGAGATGGCGATCTCGCTCGCGCCGGAATCCGTCACGCGCTGGGACTTCTCGCGCCGCATGCAGGGCGGCGCGTGACGCTCACGCCCGCGCCGTCTCGTAGCTCCGCGCGTCCGGCACCGCGAGCATGCGCGTGTAGGTCGTCATCGTGTACGGGAACTGCGTGACGATGCGGCCCGTCGGTCCGCGGTAGTAGCCGCGGCAGTCGCTGCGCCACACGGTGACGTTCGCGATGTCCTTCTGCAGCTTTTCGTTGTAGGCGGCCATCGCCTGGGGCGTGACGTCCATCCACGCGAGCTGCTCGTCGAGCATGCGGCGGATGTGGCGCACCGCGTAGCCCGTCTCGAGCTCGAGCATGGTGATGAGCGAGTTGTTGTTGGTGTTGGGTCCGTAGACCATGAACAGGTTCGGGAAGCCCGCGGTCGTGATGCCCTGGTAGGCGATCGCGCCGTCGCGCCAGGCGTCGCGGATGTGCACGCCGGAGCGGCCCGTGACGTCGAGGGCCGCGAGGTAGCGGGTCGTCTCGAAGCCGGTGGCGTAGACGATGGTGTCGGCCTTGCGCAGCTCGCCGCGCGCGGTGACGACGCCGTCGGCGACGATCTGCGCGATGCCTTCGTCCACGAGCCGCACGTTCGGGCGGTTGAAGATCGGGTAGTACTTGTTCGAGAGCAGCGGGCGCCGGCAGCCGTAGCGCCAGCTCGGCGTGAGGCGGCGGCGCAGGTTCGGGTCGTTCACGACCTCGAGGTTCTTGCGGCCGGCGTTCTCCGAGCTCTCGAGCAGCGCCGGGTCGTCGAACAGGATCGCCGCCTCGAGCTGCTTCCAGATCTCCTCGCGCAGCGCCTGCACCGCCTCGGGGTGAGCGCGGAAGTGCGCGAGCTGCTCGGGCGTGAACGGCTCGTCCTGCTTCGGCAGCACCCACTGCGGCGTGCGCTGGTAGAGGTCGAGCTGCGCCACCGCGTCCACGATCTCGGGGGCGGTCTGCACGGCGCTCGCGGCGCTGCCGATCAGCGCCACGCGCTCGCCGCTGAAGTCGTGCCCGTCCCGCCAGCGCGCGGTGTGGAACTGCGTGCCGCGGAAGTCGGCGATGCCCGGAATGTCCGGCATGGCGATGTCGTTGAACATGCCGATCGCGCTGATCACGAAGCGCGCGGCGATGCGCCGTCCGTCCGCCATCTCCACGCGCCACAGCGCCGCGCCCTCGTCCCAGCGCAGCGACTTCACTTCCTGCGAGAAGCGGCAGTACGGCAGCATCCCGTACTTGCGCGCCACGTGCTCCACGTACTCGCGGATCTCGACCTGGCCCGCGTACGGCCGCGACCAGTCGGCCTTCGGTTCGAACGAGAACGAATAGAGGTGCGACTGCACGTCGCACTCCGCGCCCGGGTAGCGGTTGTGCCACCACGTGCCGCCGACGCCGCTCGCCTTCTCGACGATCGCGAAGTCGCTGATACCCGCCCGCGCGAGCGTGATGCCCGCGCACAGGCCGCCGGGGCCGGCGCCGATGATCAGGACGGTGAGCTTCTCGGGCAGCGCAGCAGCGTTCGCGGTCATCGCGCGACTCTACTCCTCGACCACGCCCTTCGGCGCGCGCTGCGACATGAAGCCGAACATGTAGCCGGCCACGCGGCGCATCTGGATCTCCTCGGCGCCCTCGGTGATCCGGTAGCGGCGGTGGTGGCGGTAGATGTGCTCGAACGGCTTGTGGCGCGAGTAGCCCATGCCGCCGTGCACCTGCATCGCGCGGTCCGCGGCGTCGCAGCACAGGCGGTTCGCCCAGTAGTTGCACATGGAGACCTTGTCCGAGGCGGAGAACACGCCGTAGGTGTCCATCTGCCAGGCCGTCTTGTGGATCAGCGCGCGCATCATCTCGCACTGCGTCTGCAGCTCCACGAGGGGGAACTGGATCCCCTGGTTCGAGGCGAGCGGCTTGCCGAAGGGCTTGCGCACTTTCGCGTACGCGACCGACTCGTTGATGCAGAACTGCGCGGCGCCGAGGCTCGCGGCGGCCTGGCGGATGCGGTTCTCGTTGAAGAAGTGCTGCACGACCTGCAGGCCGCGGCCCTCGCCGCCGAAGATCGCGGCGTCGGGCACCCAGACGTTCTTCAGCGACACGCGCGCGTGGTCCGTCGGCATGTTGAAGGTCCAGAGGTACTCCTCGATCTTGAAGCCCTCGGCGGTCATCGGCACGAGGAACGCGGTGATGCCGTTGCCGTCGCCCGCCTTGCCGCTCGTGCGCGCGAAGATCAGGTCCCAGTTCGCGGCGTGGACGCCGGTGTTCCAGGTCTTCTCGCCGGTGATGCGCCAGCCGTTGCCGTCGCGCACCGCGAACGTGGACATGTGCGTCGCGTCCGAGCCGTGCTCGGGCTCGGTGATGCCGAAGGCGAAGCCGTCCGTGCCCTCGAGCAGCCCCGTCATGAACTGCTTCTTCTGCGCGTCGCTGCCGTAGTGCATCATCAGCAGCACGCCGACGTTGTTGGCGACGATCGAGTGCTCGTTCTGCAGGTCGTTGTGCAGCCCGAGCCCCTTCGCGGTCAGGTACTCGCGGATGATCGCCATCCCGAGGTTCGTGCCGTCCTTGCCGCCGAGCGCCTTCGGCAGCGGATAGCGGTAGTGGCCGGCGCGATCGGCGCGGTTGCGCGCCTCGCGCAGCAGCGCCTCCCACTCCTCGTTCGGCAGGCCGCCGCGGTGCCAGTCCGTGCGCGCGTCCTCGCGGCGATGGTCGAAGAAGCGGATGTTGTCGTTCGCGTTCTCGAGCGGCTTGATCTCCTTCTCGATGAACGCGTCGAGCTCCTTCAAGTAGGCGGCGAGGTCGGCGGGGATGTCGAAGTCCATGGGCGCTCCTGCGTCGAGTTCGGAAACGCCGAACTCTCGCGCGGGCGCGCGCGCTCGCGCCAGCGCGCGGGCGCGGGGACGGTGATCCGCGTCTCAGTTCGCGCGAACTTCTTCGCGCCGCGCGGGCCGGGTGAGTCCGGTCGCCCCACGCGCGCGCGGCCTGCGGCCCGCACGCCACCGGCGCGCGCCTCCGCGCGGGCCGCCGAGTCGGGGCCCGCCTAACAACCGGTGCGCGTTCAGGCCGCGGGCCTCGTGGCGGCCTCCGGAAGCCAGACGCGGAAGCGCGAGCCTTCGCCCGGCGCGCTGACCACGTCGATCGCCGCGCCCGCAGCGTCGAGCAGGCTCTTCGCGCTCGCGAGGCCGGTGCCGCGGTGCTCTCCGTCGCCCTTGGTCGTGAAGAAGGGGTGGAACACGCGGCGCGCAGTGGGCCCGTCCATGCCGGGTCCGTCGTCCACCACCTCGATCGTCACCCCGGGCACGTCGCCGCGGGCCGCGCGCCGCGTCGAAAGGCCGATCAGCCCGCCGCTGCGCGTCGCCTCGCGCGCGTTCACCACGAGGTTCATGAGCACCTGCTCGAGGCTCGCGGGCGCGATGCGCGCGTGGGCGTCGGCGGCTCCGAGATCGATCACCAGGTGACGATCGGTCGTGGCGAGCGCGCGCAGGGTGCCCGCCATGTCCCCGATCGCGCGGTCGACCCCGATCGGCTCGCACTCGCCCGGGTCTTCGCAGCTCCAGAGCTGGAGCTGGCGAACGAGTCGCGCTGCGCTGTCGACTGCGGCGTTCAGCTCGCCGCAGCCCGCGGTGACCTCCGCCGGCGTATGCCGGTTGCGTTCGATGCGCAGCGCGGCGCCGCCGAGCACGACCAGCAAGTTGTTGAGGTCGTGGGCCACGCCGCGGGCGATGCCCGCGATCGACTCGGCGTCGATCGCTTCGCCGAGCCGCGACTCCGCGGCATGCAGCGCCTCGTGCGCGAGGCGCAGGTCGTCCGCCGCGAGCAGCGCTCCGACCATCTCGGCGACCGAGATCGCGAAGTCCGCATCCGCGTCGCGCCAGCGGCGCGACTCGCCGCGATGCTCGTGGCACACGACGCCGACGACGGCGCCGTCGCGGTAGATGGGCACGTCGAGCGTCGAGCGGATGCCGAGGGGCAGGAAGTACGCGTGCGCGAGGGGAGCGGTGAGCGGCTCGGCCTCGACGTCGCCTGCGGCGATCACGCGCCGCTCTTCGAGCGCGCGGCGGTACGCACCGAGATCGGCGATGCGCAGCGAGGCCGGCGGATCGGGAGCGAACACGCCGCGATCGCGGAGTGCGACGCAGCGCAGTGCGCCGGCGGGCTCGTCGATCATCCAGAACCCGACGCGGTCGACGCGCAGCGTCTCCGCACAGATGGCGAGCGCGCGCTCGAGCGCTCGGCGCAGGCCGCCGCTCACGGAGACCCCGAGCCGCGCGACGCGGAGGAGCGCGCTTTCGCGCGCGCGCCACTCGGCGGAGAGCATCTCGTCCATCCGCGACATGCGGGGAGCTTAGGTCGCTCCCGCACGCGGGGCGCTGGAGCCACGCCGGCGCGAGCGATTTTCAGCGCGCGCGGCGGTGCCGGAGGGCGAGCCCGCCGGCGAGCGCGACCGTCGCGGCGCACGCACCCGCGACGGCGAGCACCGGGATCGACGACGAGGCAATTACGATCGCGCAGAAGACGGCGCCCAGAACGCCGAGGCCGACGTCGAGCGCGCCGCCGGTGCGCAGCGCGGCGACGCAGGCCGCGGCATACGTGAAGAGCGCGAGCAGGGTCGAAGCTTCGATCAGCAAGCCGAATTGCTGCCCCAGCGTCGGGGAGGCGCTGAGCGCGACCGCGAGCGTGCCGAGCACGCCGGCGGCGATCAGCCCGACGACCGGCGTATCGCCGTGCCAGAGCCGCCCGAATGCGCGCGGAAGCTGGCCGCGCTCCGCAGCCGCCTGGCTCACTTGCGCGGTGAGCAGCACCCAGCCCGCGAGCGTCCCGAGCGCCTTCAGCAGGACGGCGGCCGCGATCGCCGCGCCGGCGCCGGCGCCGAGTGCGCGTTCGGCGGCGAGCGCGA
The DNA here is from genome assembly GCA_964501435.1 of uncultured Spirochaetales bacterium. Classification (GTDB taxonomy): domain Bacteria; phylum Myxococcota_A; class UBA9160; order UBA9160; family UBA6930; genus VGRF01. The sequence continues at coordinate 21,052 of CAZCTH010000079.1, forward strand.
ACGGCGCGGACGAAGCGGCCAGCTCCGCGGGCGGCACGAGCCCGACGATCGCGGTGCTGGCGGCGAGGTAGACGGCGGTCGCGATGGCGAGACCCGCGAGCGTCGCGATCGGGACGTTGCGCTCCGGCCGTTCGACCACCGCCGCTGCGACGCTCGCGCTCTCGATCCCCGTGAACGCCCAGAACACGAGCACGAAGGAATGCGGCACGACGTCGTGCCACGGGCGACCGCCCGGGTTCCACGCGGCGCGATAGAGCTCGGCGTCGAAGGCGAGCCAGCCGAGCGAGCCGACGAGCAGGAGCGGCACCAGTCCGGCGATCAGCAGCAGCCCGTCGACTTGCGCGACGAGCTTCGGGCTCACGAGGTTGAGCGCGGTGACTGCCCACAGCAGCGCCGCGGTGGCGAGCGCGAGCTGCCCGCCGGTCTCGGCGCCGGGCACGAGCGCGGCGAGCGCGCCCGCGGCGGCGGCCGCGATCGCGACGTTGCCGATCCAGCACGCGCCCCAATACCAGAGGCTCGCCTGGAAGCCGGCGAACGGGCCGAGCGCCGCATGCACGTGGCTCGCCGGCCCGCCCGCGAAGGGCTGGCGCTGCGTGAGCCGCGCGAACACGAGCGCGAGCACGAGCGCGCCGGCGGCGGCGAACAGCCAGCCGAGCAGCGAAATGCCGCCGATCGGCGCGAGCGTGGCCGGCAGCAGGAACACGCCCGAGCCGATCATGTTGCCGGCGACGACCACGGTCGCGAGCACGGGCCCGAGCTTGCGGCTGCCGTGCACGCGCGCGGGCCTAATGCTTCGCGACGCGCGCGGCGGTCGACCAGCCGGGCGGCGGCGGCGCCGGATCGCGGCACTCCGGGATGCGCTCGCGCATGCGTGCGCCGAAGCTGCGCAGCGCCACCTCGTGGGCGCCGAGCGGGCCCACCCCCGCGCTGCGCGACGCCATGCCCGCCTGCACGCGCTCGATCAGGCCCTTGTCCTCGAGGCTCACCTGGCGATTGATGCGCCAGTTCAGATAGCGCGCGGCGCGCATCTCCCGGCGCGCGTCGGGGTGCACGTAGGCGATCTCGCGGATGATCGTCTCGGTGGGAGAAGTCGGGATCCACTGCATGAAGTCCACCTGGTCCGGGTAGACGTCGAACGCGAAGTTCGGCCACAGCTTGTAGTAGACCCAGCTCCGCTGGAGATGCGGCGGCAGGTGCGGCACCTCGGGCAACAGCCGTTGATAGGCCCGCTCGGAGAAGTGGCTCGACGGCTCGGGCTGCAGCTCGCCCGACATGCGGTCGATCCACGCGCGCGACTCCACCCGATACGTGCGCGCGAAGAGGCGCGTGAGGCCGGGGTGGGCGACCGGGATGTGGAGCCCGTCGGAGTAGTTGTCGCCGACGTTCTTCCAGTTCACCGCGCGCGGGCGCAGCGTGACGCGCCCGTTCGGCACGAGGTCCTCGAAGCGGTAGAGCGCGATCTCCGCGGCCCAGGGGGCCATCATCTCCGCGACGCTCGGGCCGCCCGGGGCGAGGCGCACGAACACGAAGCCGGCGCACACCTCCGTCTCGACGGCGGCGAGGCCGTGCGCTTCGAGGGCGAGCTGCGGGAACGCGGCGCGGTCGGGAACGCCGACGAGCCGGCCGTCGAGCTCGTAGGCCCAGGCGTGATAAGGGCACACGATGCGCCGGCAGTTCCCGCTGCTGCCGTCGAGCAGCCGCGCAGCGCGGTGGCGGCAGACGTTGTGAAAGCCGCGCAGCGCGCCGTCGGCGCCGCGCACCACGACGATCGGCTCGCCGAGGAACTCGAAGGTGTGGAAGTCGCCCGCGCTCGGGACGTCGCTGACGTGGCAGACGACCTGCCACGCCGGGCGCAGCACCCGCTCGCACTCGAGCGCGAAGAACTCCGCGTCGCGGTAGGTCCACGCGGGCATGCTGGTGTCGTCGGCGTTCGGAGTCTGCACGGCGCGGGACCTTCGCAGCGGGCGCGTCGCCTCACCACGGCCGCGATGGGCGTGGGGGCGAAGTGGAGTATGCGCCACAGCGCGGCGCGGCCAATCACCACGCTGCGGGCGCGCGCGGCGCGGTGCCGGAGGGGCGGCTGCGCGCGCGGCGCGAGCGAATTGCAGAGCAGTGGCGCGGAGGTGGAGCGCGCCGGGCGCGCCCGCGTGCCCTCCGCGGCGGACCGGCACGCGCGCTGCAACGCCGTTTGACGAGAGGTACCCCCCGTGCGCAATGCCACCCATCTCGCGACCGGCCTCGGTCTGCTCGCAGCCCTCGCCGCGCCCGTTCCGGGTGCCGCTGGGCCCCTCGCGCCCATCTCCCTGTTCAACCAGGGAGCGAATGGCGCGGGCGGAGGCTCGTACCCCGTCGCCGGCGGGTCCGGCGACGGCGGCGTCAGCGGCCTCTCGTTCGGCGTGTCGGTTTCGAGCGGCGCGACGATCACGAACGCCGGCGTCGGCATCTCGATCGTCAGCCTCGGCGGCAACGGCGGCAACGGCGGCGATGGCATCGGCGTGATCCTCCCCGGCTTCGGCGGCAACGCCGGCGGCGGCGGGCACGGCGGCGACCTCGCTGTGAGCAACTCCGCGCACATCTTCACGAGCGGCGCGAACGCGACGGGCCTCCTGCTGCTCAGCGAGGCCGGCAACGGCGGCACGGGCGGCAGCGGCATCGGGATCGTCGGTGGCGGCGGCAACGGCGGCAGCGGCGGGCAAGGCGGCTTCCTGAACGTCACGCAGCGCGGCCTCGTGCACACCGACGGCAGCGTCGCGGCCGGCATCGCGGCGATGACGCGCGGCGGCTTCGGTGGCGGCCCGGGCGTGGGCGGCGGCCTGATCGGCTACGGCGGCAGCGGCAACGCGAGCGGCAGCGGCGGTGCGATCACCGTCCTCAACACCGGCACGATCGAGACGCTCGGCACGCTCTCGGAGGGCGTGCTCGCCCAGAGCATCGGCGGCTTCGGCGGCTCGGGCGGCAGCGGCGGCGGCCTCTTCTTCTTTGGCGGCGTCGGCGTGACCGGCGGCGACGGCGGCGCGATCACGGTCACGAACCGCGGAGTGATCCACACGGGTGGCGCCGAGTCCCACGGCCTCTACTTGCAGAGCGTGGGCGGCGGCGGTGGGCGCGGCGGCAGCGGCGGCGGCCTGCTCGCACTCGGTGGCGACGGCTCGGCGGGCGGCAACGGCGGCCTCGTGACGGCGGTGAGCTCCGGCGAGATCGCGACGGTCGGCGACTTCGCGCGCGGCGTCTTCGCGCAGAGCATCGGCGGCGGCGGCGGCAGCGGCGGCGCGACCGGCGCAGCGATCGCGATCGGCGGGCGCGGCAGCAGCACGGGCTTCGGCAACACCGTCGAGGTCACCAACACCGGCACGGTGCGCACGCGCGGCATCGATTCGCACGCGCTGTTCGCCCAAAGTGTGGGCGGCGGCGGCGGCAGCGGCGGCACCGCGGGCGGCTGGTTCTCGTTTGGCGGACGCGGCGCGGCGGGTGGCAACGGCGGCGCGGTGAACGTGACCAATCGCGGCGCGCTCGCGACGCTCGAGCGCGACTCGGCGGGCATCTTCGCCCAGAGCATCGGCGGCGGCGGCGGCGACGGCGGCGACTCCGGCTCGCTCGGCGCATTCTTGAGCCTCGCCTGGGGCGGGACGGCGGGCCCGGGCGGCAAGGGCGAGCGCGTGGACGTCGCGCACGAGGCCGGTTCGATCGCGACCGGCGGGAACAACTCACACGGCATCGTCGCCCAGAGCGTGGGCGGCGGCGGCGGCTCGGGCGGCTTCGCGTTCAGCGGCGCGGTGG
>CAZCTH010000080.1:0-24346 GCA_964501435.1 uncultured Spirochaetales bacterium
TGTGGCGCAACTTCATGAAGTCGCGCTCGGAGAACCGGCGCGACGCGCCGCCCGCGGTCGCGCTCGGGCTGCGCGCCAAGCGGCTCCCGCTCCGCGAGCTGCTCGCTTCCCGGCGTTTCCCGTGGCGCCACGCGCTCTCGCCCTGGGTCGCGGGCGCCTACCACGCGCGCATCCCCACGCGCGCCGTCGCGAACTGCCGCGTCCACGCGCTGCGTTACGCGATCTAACGGGCGAGATTTCTCCGTTGGCGCGCGGAATCCCTTGCTGCGACGAGGACTTCTCGGAGAGAAGCAGCAATCTTCGATCCACACCTCACGGCATGTACGCGCCGCCGCTCACGCTGACGAGCTGGCCCGTGAGATGCGCGGCGCGGTCGCTGGCGAGGAACAGCGTCAGCCACGCGATGTCCTCGGGGCGGCCGATGCGGCGGATCGGCTGGCCCTCCACGTTGAACATGTTTCCCTGTTCGGCGGCGGCCGCCATCTGCTCGGGCGTGCCGAAGAACTCGTAGCCGTACTTCTTCCAGAAGCTGCCCGCGCCGACGTGCTCCTTCTCGTGGGGCACGATCCAGCCGGGCGCGACGCAGTTGATGCGCACGCCGAGGGGCCCCCACTCGTAGGCGACGGCCTTCGAAAAGGACGCCACGAAGCCCTTCGTGCCGGCGTAGGTCGCGACCATGTTGCCCGCCGAAGCCACCAGCGCCGAGTTCGACGTGATGTTCACGATCGCGCCGCGCCCGCGCGCGACCATGCGCGCGCCGATCGCGCGCGTGCAGTGGAAGACGCCCCACACGTTCAGGTTCACCTCCCACTCGGCCTCGTCGAGCGGCTTCTCGAGGAAGGTGCGCGGATAGGCGACGCCGCCGGCGTTGTTCACGAGCACGTCGATCGGACCGAAGCGGCGCTCCGCCTCCACGGCCATCGCCTCGACGGCGGCCTTGTCCGTGACGTCCGTGGCCACGAGCGCTGCGCGGCCCGCGAGCCCGGCGCAGGCGTCCGCGACCTCCTGGCCCTTCTCGACGTCGCGCGTCGCGATGACGACGTTCGCGCCCTCGCGCGCGAACTCGAGCACGAGGCCGCGGCCGATGCCGCCGCTCCCGCCCGTCACCACGACCGTCTTGCCCGCGAGCCCGAGATCCATGCGCGTTCTCCCGAAGAGCGCCCCAGCATCCCACACGCGCGGGAGCGCGCGCAGGGGGCGGCGTGAAGCGCTCGCGCTAGCGCGGAGCCGCGTTCATCTCGAGCAGCTCGATCAGCACGCCGTCGCGCGACGCGTGCTCGAGGTACGCGAACTTCGCGAAGCCCATGTCGTGGTACCAGATCGGCGCGAAGCCCTCGCCGCGCAGCGCGGCGATCGTCGCGTCGCAGTCGGGCACGCGGTAGCGCACGTGGTGGATGCCCTCGCGCCCCGCAGCGAGGAACTCCGCGTGGGGCGATTGCCCGGAGAGCACCTCGATGAACTCCATCTCGAGGGGGCCCGCGCTGCCGTACGCGATGCGCAGGTTCACGTCGGCGGGCTTGCCGCGGTGGAGCACGCCGGTGAGCGGCGAGTCCATGAGCACGAAGGGGCCGAACAGTTGCGCATAGCGCCGCGTGGTCTCGTCGAGGCTCTTCACGACGTAGCCGACCTGATCGATCGGCGGCAGCTCGACGCCGCCGATGCGGCGCGGGCCTTGCGGGTGGTCGACGGTGGCCATGCGCTGCGTCTCCTAGTTTTCGACGCGCACGCCGAAGCGCGCGAGGTAGTCGGCGAAGGGCTTGCGCACCGCGTCGGGGTCGAGCCCGAAGTCGCCCTTCAGGTCGTAGACCACCTGGCCGTGCTTGCCGCGCGGATTCGCCGCCATGAACGCGTCCAGGGACGCGCGCGCCTCCGCCGTCATGGGCAGGCCGGCGCGCTCGTAGATGCGGCCGACGGTGCCGACGTCGTCGGCCATGAACGCGTGGAACGGGACGTCGATCACCTGCGCGGCGGGAAGCTTCTCGCGGTCGCGCAGGCACGCGCCGAGCAGCTTGCCGACGCGGTCGCGCCAGTAGTCCGCGGTCGCGGCGAGGTCCACGCGCGACCGCCGCACGCGATCTCCGTAGGCCTGCATCGTGATCGCCGAGCGGAACACCGACACGGGATCGCGGTGCGTGATCACGATCGTCGCGTCGGGGAAGGTCTCGAGCAGCGCCGGCAGGTGCTCGAGGTGTTGCGGCGACTTCAGCACCCAGCGGCGCGGGCCACGCATCCACGTGAGCGCCTGCAGCACGCGCTTCATGTAGGCGTAGTGCGGGCGCTGGTCGAGGGTCAGGTAGTGGTCGCGCCAACGGTACGGGCGGCACAGCCACTCGAGCAGGTAGGAGGCGAAGTCGAGCTCCTCGAGCTCGATCTCCTCGTGGATGTGCTCGGGCGGCATGTCGTGCATCGCGACGATCAGCGGCATGCTCGCGACCATCTGCTGGTAGGAGACGTTGCAGCGGTGCCAGCGCGGGTCGCGTCCGTCGCGTCCCGGCCCCTCGCCCGGCGTCGGCACCGGCTCCATCGACTCCCAATACGGCAGGGAGCGCAGGCGCGCGTCGGCGCCGATCAGGTTGAGGAGGTGCGTCGTTCCCGTGCGCGGCATGCCGGCCACGATGATCGGGCGCTCGATCGGCGTCTCGAGGATCTCCGGATGACGCCGCAACAAGTCCTCGAAGCGCAGCCGGTTCTCCGCGTAGCGCAGCAGGTTCGCGAAGATGCCGAGGCGCCCGAGAGCGTTCAGATCCCGATCCTCGTCGACGGACTGGCACTGCAGCGCGAGGCGCGCGCGGAAGTCGAGCCTTCCGAAGTCGGAGAGGCCGGTCTTGGCGCGTGCGGCGGCGAGGATCGTCTCGACGTCGAAGCGCACGGGTTGCGACTCGGCGTAGCGAACGGCCGCCTCCTGCACCGGCGTCAGCACCGGGTGCGCGAGATCGGCGATGCGGATGTCGGGCGCCTTGTCGCTCACTGCGATTCTCCGAGCGCGGCTTCGAGGGTCGCGATGCGGTGCTCGAGCCAGCGCGTCTCCCAGAAATTGGTGGTGCCGCGCAGCAGCGCGCGGTGCGCGACGAGGCTCGCGCGCAGGGCGCCCGGGTGCCGCGCGTCCGCTGCGAGCGCAGCCTCCGCGAGATGCAGCGCCTCCACCGGCGCCGTCTCCGCCTTCTTCAGCGCCGCCTCGGCGACGGGCCCCGGGCCGCCCGCGAGGGCGACCAGCTCGGGCGACACTGCCCACGGTGGCGTGTCGTAGAGCTCCGTCGTCGAGCGCCCGTGGACCCAGCCCTGGTACTGCTCCCAGATCGCGCGCGCGGACCACGCGACCTTGCCGTAGCCCTCGCCGACCTCGAGCTGCGGGGGCAGCCGGATCTCGCGCATGGCGGTCCACACGTCGCCGCCCGCGTTCATGCGGCGCACGATCTCGTCGTGGACGTGGAGCGTCGCGTCGCGCATCCGGGTGATCTCACTGCGAATCGCGTCCCTGCCGACGACCGGGTCGTGGTGGCCGACGCAGAGCAGCTCGGCATCGAAGCCGAGCAGCATCTCCAGGGTGGCGACGTATTCGAGCGCGTCGCGGTAGCGGTCGCCGCGGATCGTCACGAGATTCGGGAAGTGACCGAAGAGGGCGCCGAAGACGTTCCCGGCGAAGAGTACGCGTCGTTGGGGGAGCCAGGCGACGAGCGAGTCCCGCGTTTCCGCCCCGTTGCACGCGACGAGCTCGAACTCGGTGCCGCCGACCGCGAAGTGGAAGCGCTCCTTGAACAGCACGTCGGGCTTCGGCACGGATTGCTTCGGCGGCGGTGTCGCGGCGCCACTCCCCGCGGCGAGCTTGAACGCCTGCGCGAACGCGAACGAAGAGCGCCGCTGCCGGAACGGGGCGAGCCGCGCGTCGTACGCCTGGTGCTCCGCGTTGTTCGCCTGCGCAACGACGAGCGTGCCGGGCTCGCGGAAGCAATCGACGCCGCCGACGTGGTCCACGTGGCCCTGGGTGAGGACGACGGTGCGGGTTGGGCTCGGATCCACGGCGTCGAAGTAACGCTTGTGGATCGGGCCCTCGAAGCCCATGCCGGTGTTGATCACCACGCGGCCACCGGGCGTCGTCACGAGGAACGCGTTCGAGTAGCCCTCGCTCAGATGGATGAAGTCGTTCACGCGCTTCTGGCGGACGGTCGTGGCGGGCAGCATCGAGAACGCGTCGGGGCGGCTGCGCCACAGCGGCTCGGACATGGGCACTCCTCCAGGGAAAGGGCAGCACCGTAGTGCAGCGCGCGCGCAAGCGGCGCGCAGGGGACGCGCGCCCGGGGCGCTGGCGCGCCCTCGCTCGGCCGGATGCCCTATCCCCGCGGCGAGTCGAGGGAATATCATGGCCCCGCCGGAGGGCCCCCATGTCGTCGCAGGTTCGGCGTTCCATCCAGTCGCGCATCTTCGTCGCGCTCGCCGAGCTCGCGGCGTGTGCGCTCGTGCCTTCGCTCGCGAGCGCGCGAACGCGCGAGTTCTGTGCCGTGCTCGGAGTCGGAGTGACACAGCCGTGCGGGGGCCACGGCGAGGTCGCCTGCACGTCGGGCGCGCAGTGCGACGCTGGGCACGCGCCTTACTCGGGCTCGCCCCTTCCCGAGACGGTGAACTGTCCTGCGCCGATCGCGGACGAGACGATCTCGGCCGTCTGTTACGAGTGCGGCGCCAATGGAGAGCTCGGCTGTACGGGCGCGACCAAGTGCAACGCGGGTCTCGTGCACGCCACGACTTCCGGGCTCGACGGCCCGATCACCGCGTGCCCGTTCCTGCCCCCGAATCCGCCGGCCAACGCCTACTTCTCGGTGACGAGCGCCCAGCTCGTGAACGCGGCCGGCATCTGCTCGATCGGCACGCCGGCCGTGCTCACGGGTGCGAGCCGTGAGCCTTGGCCGGTGCCCGACCCGGCCGACACGGGCCGCGGCACCGTAATCGTCGTCCACGGGCGCGGCAGCAGCTGCGGCGGGAGCATGGCCAACCTCCTCGACAGCGCGGGCATCCGGGAGCGCAACCACGTCAACTACTGCGTCGAGTACTCCCAGGCGGCGACGGATCCGGTCCGCCGGCGAATCCAGGTGCTCGCGGTGGACCAGGATGAGACGGGCGCCGGCGGCACGCCCTGCGAAGTGGCAGGCAACTGCAGCTGGAACCACGCCAATCCCGTGCACGAGGTGTTCGCGGCGTCTTACGACTTGAACGCGCTCGCCGACGCCCTCGCCCAGGCGATCGAGGCGGTTCCGACCGTCGGCGAGATCACGCTCGTTCCGCACAGCCAGGGCGGATTCATCACCCGCGCGCTGCTTCACCGTCACTACGACGCGCTGCGCTGGAAGGGCAAGCGCATCTCGCGCGTGCTCTCGCTGGCGCATCCCTACTACGGGAAGGTGGTGGATCCGGCGAAGGTCACACCGTGGCTGTGCGCCGATACGAACGACTTCGACTGCGTGTTCCATCGCTGGCTGTGGGGTTGGGACAACTGGCTCGCGAGCGGGAACGGTCACATCGACGACACCGATCTGCCGGGCATCGAGTGGACGGCCGTCTCGGGGGCCGGGATCCCGGGTGGGACCGGCGCGGAGTCGGTTTCCGATGCGTGCCTCGAAATCTTTGGCGGCACCTGGCGGCCCGACGTGGTCGGCGACACCAGTGTTCCGATCCAAAGCTCGCTCGGAATCGACGAGCACGGCTACTTCAACGCGAGCCCGCTCGTCTTCGACGACGCGCGCTCCGAGAGCTGCACGCACACGGCGTCGTGCCTGCTCGGCGAGGTGCTCGCGGCGGACGCCGCGCGCATCCCGAGTGCGGCCGCCGTCGTACTCCCGAACGGCTCGCTCGACTTCGACGGCGCCAACGATGCGTTGAACGTGAGTGCACCGGCCGGCAGCCCGTTGGCGCTCACCGGCGACTTCACGCTCGAGGCGTGGGTGCGGCCCGAGGGGCGCGGCGATGGAATGATCGTCAACAAGGAAGGGGAGTACCAACTCGGCGTGTGGGCGGGCACCGGCGAGATCTTTTGGGCGATCGCCAATGCGAATCCGGGATGGGCGTCGGTCTCGACTGGGTATCGCGTTCCGCTCTTCCAGTGGACCCACATCGCCGTCGTCCACCGGCTCGATCAGGACGTGCGCACCTACGTGAATGGCGCCCTCGTCCACACGCGTGCGGCGAGCGGCCCGATCGGCGACGTGAACGCGATCGACGACCTCCGCATCGGGAACCGCGGGACCGGGGGCACGCCGTTCGACGGCCGCATCGACGAGCTGCGCATCTCGAACGTCGCGCTCGACCCCGATGAGCTGTCCTTCCGCACGGCGCGGGGCGCCGGCTCGCCGGGTGGTTCGGGGCTGGTGGGCCAATGGAGCTTCGACGAGCCGAGCGGCAACGTCGCGGTCGACGCGAGCGGCCTCGGCAGCGACGGCCTGCTCGATGGTCTCGGCGCAGGACTGGCGCCGATCCGACGTTCCGACGACCGGGAGCGCCTCGGCGGCGCGCTCTACTTCGACGGCACGGACGATTTCGTGGGCGTCTCGAGCCCGGGCTCGCTGGCGGCCCTGACGATGTCGAACGCGCTCACGCTCGAGGCCTGGGTGTTTCCGCGCGGCAATGGCAACGCCACCTTCGGCAGCGTGATCGTCAACAAGGAGGGCGAATACCAGCTCTACCGAAACGCGAGCGGCAACGTCGTCTTCACCTTGGCGGGCACACCCTTCGGCTGGAGCTCGCGCACCACGTCGGTCCAGCTTCCGTTGCGCGAGTGGTCGCACGTCGCGCTGCGCTACGACGCGACGCTCACGCACGTCGAGGTCTACAAGGACGGAGCGCTCGCCGAGTCCGTCGCGTGCCATCCCGCTAGCCCCGCGACGCCGTGCGGCGGACCGATCGGCGACTTCCACACGAACTGGAACGAGCTGCGCATCGGCGGCCGGCAGAACGGTGGGAATCCTCACTACTTCCACGGCGTGATCGACGAGGTGCGCGTGTGGAGCGTGGCCCGCACACCCGCTGAGATCGCAGCCGCCTACGCGACGCCGATCCCGCACGGCGCGACCGGACTCGCCGGCTACTGGCGTTTCGACGAGAGCGACAGCGGCGTCGCGTTCGACGCCTCGCTGGGCGCCCACGCCGCGGCGCTCGGCGGAGGCGCCCTCGCCGCCGAGCCGACTCCGGCCAGCGCCCCGCAGTTGCCCGGCTACCCGGCCGCGCTGGCGCTCGATCGCGACGGCGATGGCGTCGCGGCCGCCGCGGACAACTGCCCGTCCGCCTACAATCCGGGGCAGGAGGATCGCGGGGGCATCGGCGCGAGCGCTGCGCCCGACGGGATCGGCGACGCCTGCCAGTGCGGCGACGTGACCGGCGACGGCCGCGTGACGACCGCCGACGCGATCGTCGTGACGCGCTCGCTGCTCGTGCCGCCTACCGCCACGTTGGCGGCACCGGAGCGCTGCAACGTCGGCGGCTCGCCCGGCTGCTCGACCGCGGACGCGGCGATCCTCACGCGCGCCCTCCTCGCGCCGCCCACCGCGAGTGTCGCGCAGGTTTGCGCGCCGGCTCTGCCCTAAGGACCGTCCGTCAGCGGCCGTCGAACCCGAGCTGCTTCCGGAAGAACGCGCGCGCCGCGGGCGCGCTCCAGTTGTCGTGGTCCTCGCCAAAGGCCGTCACGCCGTCGAAACGCCACTCCGTGAGGCAGTTCACAGTGAACAGGTTCGGGTTGAGATGGAGCCCGAGCTTGTTGAGGCAGCGGCCCTCCGCGCGCAGCGTGCGGCCGAGCTCGTCGACGCCGTCGATCGCGACGCGCAGCGGCCAGCCGGTCGTCGGATCGCGCTCCGTCACCTCGCGTCGGCCCGAAGCGAGCTTCGACCAGGTGCCGTCCCGTAACAAGTACCCGTGGATCGAGAGGCAGCCCTGGCCGAAATCCATGGTGATGGTGTGGAACGCGTCGCGCTCGCTCGCCGTCGCGTAGCTGTAGCCGCCACGCTTCGCGGGCGTGCCCGTGAGGCCGGGTCCGAACTGCGAGCGCACGCCCCAGGAACGATCGCGGAACCCGAACGCGTCCACCGCGATCTTCTCGCCGCGCAGCACGAGCGTCCCCCGGAAGCGCCCGGGTTGATCGAGGTGCCCGTGGCCGAGGTAGTGCGGCTTCGCGACGGCGGTGAACGTGAGATCCACGTGCACCTCGTCGCCGCCGTCGGGGTCGTCGTAGGCGAGCGCGTACTTCGCGAGCGGCTCGAGACAGCGGATGCGGATGCCGTTCGGCAGTGCGAGGTCGGAGAGCCGCGCGTCGTGCGCCAGGGGCAGGTGCCAGAAGTTCTTCGCGTAGAGGCAGTTCCAGAGCTGGTCGCCGCGCTCGTCCCAGAAGTAGGCGCCGCCCGCCGCGACGTTCTGGTTGCGGCGGAAGAACGGGTAGAGCTGACCGGAGAGCCGACGCTCCGGCACGGTGAACGTGAACCAGCACGTCTCGGTCCAGAACGGGTCCGCGGACGTCGGCGCGTGGAATTCGTCGTCCGCGTGGGGCGCCGTCACTTCTTCTTGCTCTTCGAGGCCGCCTTCTTCGCGGGCTTCGGGGTCGCCTTCGGCGCGGGTTTCGCCTTCGCCGCGGGCCTCGCGGGCGCGCTCTTCGGCGCGCCGGCCGCGCGCTTCTTCATCGCCGCCTCCGGGTTCGCGAACTCCGGCGGCATGTTGTGCGTGAAGCAGCGCTCCTCGGAGCGCTTCGTGATGCGCCAGCCGTCGAGCGTGCGCAGGAACTCGTCGTGGTACCAGAGCCCGCAGAAGAACACGTGCTCCTCCCCGCCTGGCTTCTTCACCACCATCGGGTTCCAACAGATCGTCTTCGCAGTCGCGCGGTTGCCCGCCAGCTTCACCTGGCTCGTCGCGACCATGTGCTGGAAGCCGCCGAACATCGCGAGCGCGCCGGCGAGGAACTTCTTCGTGGAGGCGAGATCGCCGGCGGGGCCGCCGAACGCGGTGTAGTCGATCCACGCGTCGGCGGTGAACACGCGGTCGAGGGCGTCGAAGTCGCGCGTGTCGATCGCGTGGCTGTAGGCGGCCTGCAGGTCCTGGATCTCGAGGCGGTCGGAGAGCTCTTGCAGCGACTTCGTCATGGGTCCTCCGTGCGGGTGACGCGGATGCAAGCGCGGCTCGCGCCGCGGCGCGAGCCCTAGGTAGCGTGGCCCGCGAGGAGAACGCGATGCGGCTGGCGGGACGGGTGGCGATCGTCACGGGCGCGGGGCGCGGCATCGGCGCCGCGACGGCGCGGGAACTGGCGCGGCTCGGCGCAGCGGTCGTGGTGAACGACCTCGACGCGCCGGCGGCGCACGCGGTCGCGGACGAGCTCGCCGCCGGCGGCGCCCGTGCGCTCGCGTGCGTGGCCTCGGTGACGGACCGCAGCGACGCGCGCCGCATCGCCGCCGCCGCGGAGTCGCTCGGCGGCATCGACATCCTCGTCAACAACGCCGGTCTCTCGTCCTCGGTGCCGCTGCCGGAGCTCGAGGCCGAGCACTTCGAGCGCGTCGTCGACTCCCACGTGCTCGGCACGTTCCTCTGCACGCAGGCGGTGCTGCCGCGCATGCTCGCGCAGCGCCGCGGCCGCATCGTGAACCTCGTCTCCCGCGCGGGATTGATCGGCCTGCCCGGGACCGCCGCCTATGCGGCGGGGAAGGGCGGCGTGTTCGGCTTCACCAACGTCGCCGCGCGCGACCTCGTCGGCACCGGCGTCACGGTGAACGCGGTGAACCCCGCCGCGACCGACACGCGCATGGTGTCGGGCGCGATCGACGCCTTCGCCGCGCAGGGCGGGGCCGCCGCCGAGCGCGCAGCGGGCCTGCGCGCCGCGCTGCAGCCGCCCGCCGAGATCGCGCCCGCGATCGTGGCGCTGTGCGCCGACGAGGCCGCTCACGTCTCGGGACAGATCTTCTATGTCGCGAAGGGGCAGCTCGGACTCTTCGCGCCGCTCGCCGTCACCCAGAGCACGCCGCGCGCGGCGAGCTGGCGCAGCGAGGACGCGCTCGCGGCGATCGCGAAGCTCGCGCTGCATCCGCTGGGCGAGATCTATCGCTGAGGGCGGCGGCCGCTGCGTGAACCGGCGTTCTCGTTGACGTGGGCACATGCGGACGTGAAAATGGCTACATGGCGAGGCACGAGAAGACGGTCGGGATCCGCGAGCTGCGCGATCGGTTGAGCGCCTACCTGCAGCTCGTGGCGCGCGGTCATTCGCTCACGATCGGCAATCGCCAGCGTCCCGTGGCCCGTCTCGTCCCGGCGGCGCCGGAACGCGAGGCCGTCGCCGTCGATCGGCTCGCCGCCGCCGGTTCGATCCAACGCGCCAGCGGTAAGCCGGGGGGCGCCGGCCCGGTGAAGCCCCACAAGCCAGCCCGCCGACCGACGTCGGACTTCGTGCGCGAGGGGCGAGGGTGATCGTCTACCTGGACACGAGCGCGCTGGTGAAGCTCTACGTGGACGAGTCGGGCACTGCCGAGACGCTGGGGCTGGTGGAGCGCGCTACCGCGGCATACACGGCGAGAGTCTCGTACGCCGAAGCGCGCGCCGCCTTCGCTCGGCAGTTGCGCGTGGGGGGACTGACCGCGCGTGAGCACGGTGCGGTGGTCCGCCGTTTCGATGCGGACTGGGTGCGCACGGGGGTGGTCGAGATCTCCGACGCCCTCGTGCGGCGCGCGGGAGCGCTCGCCGCGAGGCGCGCGTTGCGCGCGTACGACGCGATCCAGCTGGCCGCTGCGCTCGAGTTGCGCGACGGCGGTGCGCCGCTCGAGTTCGCCTGTTTCGACGAACGCCTGCGGGCGGCCGCACGAGCGGAGCGACTCGCGTGGGCGCTCGCCTGAGGGCGCCGCGTCAGCTCGCCGCGAACCCGCCGCACACCGCGAAGGTCGCGCCCGTCACGTAGCTCGCCTGCGCGCTCGCGAGGAACAGCACGGCGGGGGCAATCTCGTCGGGCGTGCCGCGCCGCGCCATCGGGATCTTCGCCAGCTCGGCCGCCTCGATCTCCGGGAATGCCTTCATCGGCGTCGTCATGTTCGAGTCCGTGAGCCCCGGTGCGACCGCGTTCACGCGCACGTTCTCGCGCGCCCACTGCACGCCGAGGTTGCGCGTCAGCGCGACGATGCCCGCCTTCGCGGAGCCGTAGCCCGGCACGATGGGCACCGCGCGGAACGAGGCCATGCTCGCGAGGTTGATCACCGAAGCGCCGCCCGCGAGTGCGCTCGCGGAGAGCAGCGGCTTGCATGCGAGCGACATGCGCCAGGCGCTGAACAGGTTCACGCGCACGGAGTCCTCGAACACGTCGGGGTCCCACTCGCTCGGCTGGAACGGGAAATTCGCGCCGGCGTTGTTCACGAGCACGTCGAGCGCGCCGAGCGAGGCGGACACGCGCGCGATCGCGTCCTTGTCGCGCACGTCGAGCGGCGTGTAGGCGAAGCGCCCGAGGTCGTGGGGGTAGTCGCGCGCGGCGGCGCGCGTGCCGGTGATGGTCACGCGCCCGCCGGCGTCCGCGAAGGCGCTCGCGATGCCGAGGCCGATGCCGTTCGAGCCGCCGGTGACGAGCACGCGGGCGCCGGAGAAGTCGAAGCGGGCGGAGTTGCTCGGCACGCGCGCGCTCCCGCTCACTTCTTCCAGCCGCTGGTCGCGCCCTTCACCATCGCGAAGGGTCCGACCGGCCAGCGGAAGCAGTCCACCATCAGCTGATTCACCTGCTCGTGGGTCGCCACACCTTCCTCCACCACGCGCGCCGCCTCGCGCAGCATCGCGCCGTAGACGCGGTTCGCGACGAAGCCCCAGGCGAGCGGCTGGTCCTTCACCACGATCGGGTTCTTGCCGCAGCGCCGCGCGACGGCGACGACGGCCTCGGTCACCGCGGGGTCGGTCTGCGCGAGCGTGACGATCTCGGCGAACTTCATCACGTACGCGGGCGACGCCCAGTGCCAGACGATCGCGCGCGCGGGACGCGACGTCGCCCCGGCGATCGCAGCCAGCGGAAAGCCCGAGGTGTTGCTCGCGAGGATCGCGTGGGGCGGAGCGGCGGCATCGAGGTCGCGGAAGACGCGCATCTTGAGGTCGAGGCGCTCCGGCACGCACTCGATCACGAGGTCGCACGCGGCGGCGGCGGCGAAATCGGGCGTCCACGCGATGCGCGCGCGGGCGGCGTCGGCGGCGTCGGCCGCGAGCTTGCCGAGCGCGACGGCGCCCGCGATGCCGAAGCGGCCGCTCGCGGCGTCCTGCCGCCCGCGCTCGAGCGCGTCCGGCGCGACGTCGGTGCAGACGACCGAGTAGCCCGCGACCGCGCAGCTCTGGGCGATCCCGCCGCCCATCACGCCGGCGCCGATCACGCCGATCCGCTGGATCTCGCTCATTGGACGACGAAGCCTCCGTCGGCGACCACCGAGGCGCCGGTGATGAAGCTCGCGCGCGGCGAGCACAGGAACGCGATCAGCTCGCCGATCTCCTCGGCGGTGCCGTAGCGCCCGATCGGCGCAACCTTGCCGACCGCGGCGAAGACGTCGGGGGCCATCGCGCCGCGCGTCATCGGCGTGTCGGTGTTGCCGGGCAGCACGGCGTTGCAGCGGATGCCCTGCTGCGCGTACTCGAGCGCGACCACCTTCGTGAGCCCGACGACGCCGTGCTTGGTCGCGACGTACGCGGGGATCCCCGGGTGCGCGATCTGGCCCATCATCGACGACACGTTCACGATCGCGCCGCCGCCCGCGGCGAGCAGCGCCGGGATCGCCGCGCGGATCGCGTAGAACGTGCCCGAGAGGTTGATCGCGAGGCAGCGGTCCCACTCGGCGAGCGGGTAGGCGTGGGTCGCGAGCATCGGCGGCGAGATGCCGGCGCTGTTCACGAGCGCGTCGAGCCGGCCGAGCTGCGCGAGCGTGCGCTCCACCATCGCCTCGACCTGCGCCGGCTGCGCGACGTCCACCGCGATCGCGATGGCCCGCGCGCCGCCCGCGCGCAGCTGCGCGGCGACGCCCTCGGCGCGAGGCGCGTCGAAGTCGGCGACCGCGAGCGCGGCGCCGTCGCGGGCGAGCAGCCGCGCTGTGGCCGCGCCGATGCCGCTTGCCCCGCCGGTGACGAGCGCGACCTTGCCCGCAAGCTCTCCGCGGGCCGCGCTCACGAGAGCGCCGTGCGCTGCTTCAGCGCCGCGAGCACGTGGGGATAGAGGTCCGCCTTCAGCTGGCCCATCACCGGATGCGCCTTCGCGGCGAGCGGCGCGGCGATCGCGAGCGCCCGCGGCAGCAGCTCGCTCTCGGGCAGCGTCTCGTCGACGATGCCCGCGCGCCGCGCGTCGTCGCCGCCGAAGCGCCGGCCCGTCGCGAGCACCTCGTGCACGGCCTGGCCGGGCAGGCGCGCGGCGAGCAGCGCCGTCATGCCCGGATGGAGCCGCGCGCGCAGGTCCACCTCGGGCATGCAGAAGTAGCCGCGGTCGACGCGCATCAGCCGGAAGTCGTGGGCGGCCAGCAAGAGTGCGCCGGCGCCGAACGCGTGGCCGTTGCATGCGCAGACCGTCGCGCACGGGAGCGTGAGCATGCGGCCGAGGACGGCGAGCACCGCGAGCACATAGTCCGGGAACGCATCCTTGCGCTCGCGGAACGCCCACTCGAGATCGAGGCCGTTCGAGTAGAACTTGCCCGTCCCGGTCGTGACGAGCGCCTTCGGCCCGCTCGTGCGCTCGATCTCGTCGAGCGCGGCGTTCCACGCCGCGATGCCGTCGTCGCGGAAGCGGTTCTCACCGTCGTTCATGCGCAGCACGAAGACGTCGCCCTCGCGCTTCAGCTCGATCACCACCCGTTTCCCCTGGGAATTCCGAATCGGGGTCTGACCCCAATTCGGGAATTTCGACTAGCCGTTGCCGAAGGCCTTGCGGATGCGCGCGATCGCCTCGTGGACGTTGTCGCGCGAGTTGAAGGCGCTCAGGCGGAAATAGCCCTCGCCGTTGGGTCCGAAGCCCGAGCCCGGCGTGCCGACGATGTGCGACTGCGACAGCAGGCGGTCGAAGAAGTCCCACGAGCTGAGGCCGCTCGGCGTGCGCATCCACAGGTACGGCGCGTGCACGCCGCCGAACACGGTGAAGCCCGCGCCGCCGAGGCCCTCGCGGAGGCAGCGCGCGTTCTCGAGGTAGAAGGCGACCTGGGCGAGGGTCTGCTTCTGGCCGTCGGGCGTGTAGACGGCCTCGGCGGCGCGCTGGATCACGTAGGGCACGCTGTTGAACTTGGTCGCGTGGCGGCGGGCCCACAGCGCGTGGAACGAGATCCGCTCGCCGCTCGCGGTCGTGCCCGTCAACTCCTTCGGGATCACCGTGTAGGCGCAGCGCACGCCGGTGAAGCCTGCGCGCTTCGAGAAGCTGCGCATCTCGAGCGCGACGCTGCGTGCGCCGGGAATCTCGTAGATCGAGCGCGGCAGGGCGTCGTCCTGGATGTAGGCGTCGTAGGCGGCGTCGAAAATCAGCAGCGCGTCGTTCGCCTGCGCCCACTTCACCCAGCGCTCGAGGAGCGCGCGGCTCACCACGGCGCCAGTGGGGTTGTTGGGGGAGCACAGGTAGACGACGTCGGCTCGCTCGCTCGGCGGCTCCGCGGCGAAGCCGTTCGCCTCGGTGCAGGGCAGGTAGGTGATGCCCGCGTAGCGGCCGCTGCCGTCGACGGCGCCGGTTCGGCCCGCCATCACGTTGCTGTCCACGTAGACCGGGTACACCGGATCGGTGACGGCGACGCGGCAATCGGCTCCGAAGATCTCCTGGATGTTCGCGCTGTCCTGCTTGCTGCCGTCCGAGACGAAGATCTCGTCCGCGGCGACCTCGAGCCCGCGCGCGGCGTAGTCGTTCGCGCGGATCGCCTCGAGCAGGAAGTCGTAGCCATTTTCCGGCCCATAGCCGCGGAAACCGGCACGGGTGCCCATCTCCGTAACAGCCGCATGCATCGCGTCCGTCACCGCGGGCGCGAGCGGCTCGGTCACGTCGCCGATGCCGAGCCGGATGATCTTGGCGTCGGGGTTCGCGGCCTGGAACGCGCGCACGCGGCGCCCGATCTCGGGGAAGAGGTATCCGGCCTGGAGCTTTCGGTAGTTCTCGTTGATGTGCGCCATGGCGGCGGAACATACGTGCGCGCATTCGCGGGCGCAGCGCGTCCAAACTTTCCGACGGAATCCCCAATTCGGGGGACGCGGCGGATCGACGCACCCGCTTCAATGCGCTCGCGTCTCCTCACGGAGACGGGCGCTGCGGCGGAGAGGCACCCTACGCCGTGGTGTCACGCCGGCCAGGGAGACCTGGCCGGCGTCACCTTCGGGTGGCGCGACTACGCGTCGATCAGCACGCCCGGGTTCAGGACGCCGCGCGGATCGAGCGCCTGCTTGGCTGCGCGCAGCGCCGTCGCGAACAGCTCGGGGCGTTGGCGGTCGTACCACGGGCGATGGTCGCGCCCGACGGCGTGGTGATGCGTGATCGTTCCGCCCGCCGCGATGAGCGCGTCGCTGGCCGCGGCCTTGATCTCCGCCCACTGCGCGAGCTCGCTGCCGTGCCGAGACGGCGCGCTGATCGAGTAGTAGGGCGCCGCACCGTCGGGGTAGGCGTGCGTGAAGCGACAGGAGACGGTGCCGGCGCCGCACACGCGCTGCACCGCGTCCTGGGTCGCCGCCATCACGCGCGCGTGGAAGTCGGGGAAGCGGTCCCACGGAATCGCGGTCTCGAACGTCTCCATCAGCACCGCGTAGGGGGCGAGGGCGTCGCGCACGTAGGGCGCGCGGAGGAACGCGCTGCGCCACGCGCCGGCCGCACCCTCGCGGTCGCCGCCGCCGCTCTCGCCGCGGGTCGCGCGCGTCTCGCCGGCGCGCTCGGGGAACTCGCCGCCCGCCGCGCGGCACAGCGCGAGCGCGCGCGCGATCCACGGCTCGAGCGGGTGGTCCGCGGACTCGAAGCCGAGCACGAGCACGGCGTGGGTGCCGTCGCCGGCGCCCGAGCCCTGCGCCTCGTTGGCGTCGAGCAGGCGACAGTTGGCGGGGTAGAGGCCGGCCTGCGCGATGGCGCGGACCGCCTCGGCGCCGCGCAGGAAGCCGTCCGCACCGCGGAACAGCACCGACGCGCCGGCGCGGAAGGTCGGCCGATCCTGCAGGCGCATCCACGCCTCGGTGATCACGCCGAGGATGCCCTCGGAGCCGATGAACAGGCGATCCGGGCTCGGCCCTGCGCCCGAGCCGGGCAGCCGCCGCGACTCGAGCGCGCCTTGCGGCGTCACGACGCGCAGCGACTCCACGAAGTCGTCGATGTGCGTGTAGAGCGTCGCGTAGTGGCCGCCCGAGCGCGTCGCGATCCAACCGCCCAGCGTCGAGAATTCGAACGATTGCGGGAAGTGGCGCAGGGTGAGGCCGTGCGGCCGCAGTTGGTCTTCGAGCGCAGGCCCGAGCGCGCCCGCCTGGATGCGCGCCGCGCGCGACGTGCGGTCCACCTCGAGCACGCGTCCGAGCTTCGCGAGGTCGAGCGAGACGACGCCCGGGTGCGCGGGGAGGTTCGTCTCGACGCCGCCCACCACCGACGAGCCCGCGCCGTACGGGATCACCGCGATGCCGGCGCCGGCGCACCAGTCGAGCACGGCGGCGACGTCCGCCTCGCACTCCGGGTAGGCGACGAAGTCCGGCGGAGCCGGGAATTCGCCGCGGAATCCGCGCACGACGTCGCGGAACGACTTGCCGTAGTGGTGGCCCGCGCGCTCCACCGGGGCGTCGTGCAGGAGGTGGCGCAACGCGCTCGGCGCAGCCACGCGCGGCGGGCGCAGGCGCAGGTCCTCGGCGCGCGGGAACGGTCGCGGTGCCTCGAGGGCGCGCCCGAAGCGTGCCTCGAGGGTGCGCGCCATCGCCGCGGCCTGGTCGGGCGACGGTCGCCCCTCGTCGAGGCCCCAACCCCAGAAGCTGCGCGCCATCGCCGTCTCCTCCCGAAGCGTTCGGAAGCGTCCGGAATGCAAGAATGCAGGGTCAGACCCCGTCCGGGCTTGCCCCGTCCGGCCCGCGAGCGGCGCCGGGCGCGGCTACTTCTTGCCGGCAGGCCGCTTTTTCGCCGCACCTCGGGCGGCGGGCTTTCGGGTCGCGGCCTTCTTCTGGCCCCGCGGCGCGGGCTTCTGCTTGGCGGCGGCCTTCTTCTTCGGCTTCGCGCCGCGCACGTTCGGTGCGCGCGTGGCCTTCGGCGCGGGGCCACCGCCCGGCGCGAGGGCGCGCAGCAGCGCCAGGTCCGGGCCCATCTCTCCGTCTGGGCGGAAGGGCTGGATGCAGACGTGGTCCGCGCCGGCGTCGAAGTGCGCCTGGATGTGCGCGCGGATCTTGTGCTCGTCGCCCCAGCACACGATCGCGTCGACCAGCCGGTCGCTGCCGCCGTTCTGCCAGTCCGCGTCCTCGAAGCCGAGCCAGCGCCAGTTCTCATAATAATTCGGCAGCGGCAGGTAGGTCGCGAGGTGCTTGCGCGCGACGGCGCGCGCCTTCACGGGATCGGTCTGGCGCAGCACCATCTGCTCGGGCGCGAGCGTCGGGCCGGGCCCCATGATCTCGCGGGCGCGGCGCGTGTGCTCCGGCGTCACGTTGTAGGGGTGCGCGCCCGACGCCTTCTCGCCGGCGAGCTTCAGCATGTTCTGGCGCAGCGCCGCGAGCACGATCGGCGCCTCGGCCTCCGGCTTCGGGCCGAGGTAGAGGCTCTTCTCCATCGCCTCGAGATAGTTCCGCATCGTGCTGACGGGCTTGCCGTATTCGTGCTGGCGGATGCCCACCACGAGGGGGATGTGCGACACGCCGAGCCCGAGCACGAAGCGCCCACCCGTCAACTCCGCGACCGTCTGCTGGATCGCGCGCATCGACATCGGGTCGCGCGCGTAGATGTTCGCGATGCCCGTCGCGAACACGAGCTTCGAGGTGCTCGCCGCGAGCCGGCTGATGAACGCGAACGGGTCGCGCGCGACGGCCTCGGGCGTCCAGAGCGCCGAGTAGCCGAGGCTCTCGATCTCCGCGGCGGTCTCGGCCGCCTGGGAGATCGGCAGCATGTCGAGCGAGGTCCAGACGCCGAGCTTGCCGAGGATCGCCGCGTTGCGGGCCGCCATGAGTGCTCCTGCTGTGAGGGGGCCGCGCGCGGAGTCGCGCGCGGATCGAGCCCGCGCACTCTACTCCGCGCGATTTTCGCGTGCGAGACTCGCGCGCCGTGCGCCGCTCCCTCTCGCTCGCTCCGCTCGCCGCCGTGGTCGCGGCGGCCCTCGGTTGGTGGGGCAGCGACCGTCTCGAGCAGAACGACGCCTTCTGCACCGCGTGTCACCTCGCGAACGGCACGCCGCTGCACGCGGACAACGCGGCCGACTTCGCGGCGCGGCCGGCCGTGTCCCTCGCCGTGGCGCACGCCGCGGCTGGCAACGCCGCCCGTGCGGACGGCGCCTTTCGCTGCATCGACTGTCACGGCGGGACCGGCTTCGCCGGCCGCGCCCGAGTGAAGTGGCTCTCGTTCCGCGACGGCGTCGTCTACTTGACGGGGCGCTTCGACGAGCCGCACGGCATGACCTCGCCGCTCGAGGACGCCGACTGCCGCAAGTGCCACGACGAATTCGCGAGCGCCTCGGCCGCGTCCCAGCCGTGGGAGGCGCCCGCCTTCCACGCGCTCTCGGTCCACAACCGCGAGCTGGGTGTGGCGTGCGTCACCTGCCACCTCGCGCACGAGCGCGGGGGGCTCGCCGATCGCAACTTTCTGCATCCCGAGCCGGTGCGCGCGCAGTGCGCGAGGTGCCATCCTGAACTCGGGGAGGGGAGCTCATGAGAGTCGCAGCGCTCGTGGCCGTGCTCGCGCTCGCGGCGTCCGCCGCCGCGTATCCGGGCGGAACGCCCGATTTCCAGACCGATGCGGCGCCGTTCTGCGCCAGCTGCCACTCCTCGGCCAACGCCGAGATGATGGCGGGCATGCCGCCGGACCGCGCCCAGAAGGAGCTCGCGGCCAACAAGCACGTCGCGCTGATCCGCGCGGGCGAGGGCGCCTATCAGGCCCTGAGCGCCGACGAGCGCAGCCTGCTGGCGGAGCACGTGCGCGCGGTCGACGCGAACACCAGCGTGAAGCTCAGCGCGCTGCCGAAGGTGCGCATCAACGGCGAGATCCGCGTGAAGGTGGAGGTCGCCGGCGGCGCCGGCCCGGTGGTCGGCGTCGCGCTCGTGGACACGCCGCAGCGCTGGCTCGCGCGCCCCGCGCCCGCCGTCGGCTGGTTCGTCTCCCAGGAGCCGCAGGTGCTCGGGCAGGACTTCCAGGAGCAGACCGACTGGCTCGCGAAGCGCCCGCTCTCGCTCGGCCGCAACCTCGCCTACGTGAACGTGACCGGCCTACGCTCGGACGCGGTCAAAGGCGAATGGGCGCGCGCGCAGGTGCTCTGGACGCTGCGGGCGCCGAGTCGCCCGGGCAAGTATCCGCTCGCGGCCGCACTCTGGTACGGCACCGAGAAGGCGTCGCCGCTCGGCGTCGTCTCGGACCCGATTCGCGGCCGGATGCTGCGCGGCGGCGTCGCCGGGCATTCCGGGCGAATCCTCTTCAGCACTCCTCTCACCATCGAGGTCACCGTCGAGTAATGCGCGTCAAGCTTCTCGTTTCGCTTCTTCTCGCAACTCTCGCCGCGTCGTTCGCCGCGTGCGGCGGCGACGACGCCGCCGAGCAGGCGGCGGCCCCGAGCGCGCCCGTCGCGCCGCCGCCCCCGCCCGGCGTCGAGGCGATCGACGACGCGCGCCTCGTCGCGGCAGCGAGCGAGCCGCAGAGCTGGCTCACCTACGGCGGCACCTACGCCGAGCAGCGCTACTCGACCCTCGCGAAGATCGACACGACGAACGTCGGCCAGCTCGGCCTCGCGTTCTCGTTCGACACGAACACGACGCGCGGCCTCGAGGCGACGCCGATCGTCGCGGGCGGCGTGATCTACACGACCGGCTCCTGGTCGATCGTCTACGCGGTGGACGCGAAGACCGGCAAGGAGATCTGGCGCTACGACCCGAAGGTGCCGGGCGAGACGGGCCCGAAGGCCTGCTGCGACGTCGTGAATCGCGGCGTCGCCGCCTACAAGGGCAAGATCTACGTGGGCACGCTCGACGGCCGGCTGGTCGCGCTCGACGCGAAGACGGGCATCCCGATCTGGGAGAAGGTCACCGTCGACCAGACCAAGCCGTACACGATCACGATGGCCCCCCGCGTCATCAAGGGGAAGGTGATCATCGGCAACGGCGGTGCCGAGCTGGGCGTGCGCGGCTACGTCTCGGCCTACGACGCCGAGAGCGGCGAGCTGGTCTGGCGCTTCTACACGGTGCCCGGCGATCCGGCGAAGGCGCAGGAGAGCCCCGCGCTCGAGAAGGCGCTGCCCACCTGGACGGGCGACACCTGGTACAAGGTCGGCGGCGGCGGAACGGTGTGGGACGCGATCGCGTTCGATCCCGAGCTCGACCTCCTGTACGTCGGCACGGGCAACGGCTCGCCCTGGGCGCGCAAGATCCGCAGCCCGAAGGGCGGCGACAACCTCTACCTGTCGTCGATCCTCGCGATCCGCCCCGACACGGGCGAGCTCGCGTGGCACTACCAGACGACGCCCGCGGACAACTGGGACTACACCGCGGTGCAGCACATCATGCTCGCCGATCTCACCCTCGACGGGCAGCCGCGCAAGGTGCTGATGCAGGCGCCGAAGAACGGCTTCTTCTACGTGCTCGATCGCGCGACGGGCGAGCTGTTGTCAGCGAAGAACTACGTCGACATCACCTGGGCGACGCACGTCGACCTGAAGACGGGCCGGCCGGTCGAGGCGAAGATCGCGACCTACGACGACAAGACGCAGGTCATCAAGCCCTCGCCGCTCGGCGGCCACAACTGGCAGCCGATGTCGTTCAACCCGCAGCTCGGGCTCGTCTACATCCCGGCGAACGACATCGCGTGGGCGTTCGGGCTCGAGAAGAACTTCGTCTACCGCCCGGGCAGCTGGAACAACGGCAACGATCCGACGACCGGCGACGCGATTCCGCGCGGCGACGTCTCGGGCCGCTTGATCGCGTGGGATCCGGTGAAGCAGGAGGCGCGCTGGGAGATGCCGTACCCGGAGCCGTGGAACGGCGGAACGCTCGCGACGGCCGGCGGCCTCGTGTTCCAGGGCAGCGCGCACGGCACCTTCGCCGCGCTCGACGCCGCCACCGGCAAGGTGCTGTGGGAGACGGCGGCGGGCACCGGCGTGATGGCCGGCCCCTCGACCTACGAGCTCGACGGCGAGCAGTACGTCGCGGTGATGGCGGGCTGGGGCGGCGCGTTCGGCCTCGTCGGCGGCGACGCCTCGCAGGCCGCGAACGAGGGCGCGGGCGGAAACAAGAACGACGGGCGTCTGCTCGTGTTCAAGCTCGGCGGTACGGCGCAGATCCCGGCGCTCGAGAAGCTGAACCGCGAAGTCGAGGCGATCGCGGGCGACCTCGATCCCGCGCAGGTGAAGGCGGGCAACTTCGCGTACCACCGCTGGTGCGCGTTCTGCCACGGCGTCGGCGCGCAGTCGGGCGGCGTGTTGCCCGATCTCCGCACGTCGCAGCTGTTCTTCTCCGACGCGCTCACGCCGATCGTGATGGAAGGCCAGCTGCTCTCGAAGGGCATGCCGAACCTGTCCGCCTGGATGACCCCGGAAGAGCTCGAGGCGGTGCGCGTGTACATGACCGCGAAGCGCAACGAGCTGGCGGCATCGCAGGGCGCGGCCGCAGCGCCAGCCGAAGCCGCGCCGGCGGCGGCGCCCGCTGCCGGAGGCAATTAGGGAGATGCAGCTTCCCGCGCTTCCCACGGTGGACTCGGTCGATCTGTCGAGCATCGACTTCTGGACGCGCTTCGGCGCGGAGCGCGAAGCGGCCTTCGCCGCGCTCCGCCGCCAGCGCCCGCTCTCCTTCCACGCGGAGTTCGAACCGCCGCCGGGGGCGCCGTTCCCGCGCGGGCCGGGTTATTGGGCGGTGACGAAGCACCGCGACGTGCTCGAGGTGAGCCGATCGCCGGAGGTGTTCTGCTCGGGGAAGGGGACCAACATCCCCGACCTGCCGGAGCAGTTCAACGAGTTCTTCGGGTCGATGATCAACATGGACGAGCCGCGCCACGGGCGGCTCCGGCGCATCGTCTCGCGCGGCTTCACGCCGCGCGCGCTCGGGCGCCTCGAAGACATGGTGCAGAAGCGCGCGAAGCAGACCATCGACCGCGTAATCGACCGCGCGGGCTGCGACTTCGTGACCGACATCGCCGCCCCGCTGCCGCTCGAGCTGGTGTGCGACCTGATGGGCATCCCGGACAGCGAGACGAAGGCCGTCTTCGCCCACACCAACGTGATCCTCGGGCTCGGCGACCCGGAGTACGTGCCGCCCGGCACGAGCCCCGTCGTGGCCGCGCTCACCTCCGGCAAGGCGCTCGCCGACCTGATGAACGAGCTGGCGAAGCACCGCGCCGCGAAGAAGACCGACGACCTCACGAGCGCGCTGCTCGACGCCGAAGTGGACGGCGAGACGCTCACCCACCAGGAGCTCGCGTCGTTCTTCGTGCTGCTCGTCGTGGCCGGCAACGAGACCACGCGCAACGCGATCTCCCACGGCATGAAGGCGCTGTGCGACTATCCGGAACAGCGCCGCAAGTGGGCCGCGGACTTCGAGGGCCTGTGCGACACGGCGCTCGAGGAGATCGTGCGCTGGGCGTCGCCGGTGATCCACTTCCGCCGCACCGTCACCCGCGACACCGTGCTCTCCGGCCAGGCGCTGCGCGCCGGCGAGAAGGTCGTGATGTGGTACGGCAGCGCGAACCGCGACGAGGACGTGTTCGCCGAGCCGTTCCGCTTCGACGTCGCGCGCGAGCCCAACGAGCACGTGGGCTTCGGCGGCCCCGGGCCGCACCACTGCCTCGGCGCCAACCTCGCGCGCCGCGAGATGCGCGTGATGTTCCGCGAGCTCTTCCGCCGGCTCCCGGACCTCGAGATCACCGGCCCGCCGGAGATGCTGCGCAGCAACTTCATCCACGGCATCAAGCGCATGCCATGCGCGTGGACGAAGCGAGCGAGCTGAGCGCTCGGCCGCGGAGGGCGCGCCGCGCGAGCGGCGGCCCGGCGGCGGAGACGTCGCGATCGAACCCACCACCAGGAGAACACATGGGCAAGTTCCGGGATTCGTTGGTCGGCCTTTCCACCTCGGTCGCGAACTGCGAAGGCGCGGTGAAGCAGATCGAGGACAAGCTCACGAAGACGGCGACCAACGTGAGCCATCACTTCACCGTCGTGATGGAGGGCTATCAGGCGACGTACATGCACCTGAACGAGCTGGCGAAGAAGAAGGGCGGGAAGGTCGAGGACCTGCTCGGCAAGACCCTCGCCGAGGTGGGCGACAAGGACCTGCCGGCCTTCGTCAAGGGGATCAACGACGCGATCGCGGCCGGCGTGAAGGACACGCAGAGCTGGACGCAGCTCCACAAGACGAACGTGGAGCCCGCGCAGAAGCTGACCGTCGGCCTCGACGAGAAGCTCGACCAGCTGAACGCCATGCTCGCCAAGAAGAAGAAGAAGCTCATCCAGAGCGCGAAGTACAAGACGAAACTGGCGGGCTACGAGAGCGCGCTGAAGGCGCTGGGCGACGTCGCGAAGAAGCTCCGCCTCGCGGTCACCTCGATCAACCCGCCTCAGAACGAAGAACAGTTCAAGAAGTACGGCCTGAAGCCCACCGACAAGGTGCAGCTGATCAAGGATCGCGCGGGCTTCCTGCCGAACCAGATCAAGGCGTTCGAGCAGCAGGGCAAGGACAGCGTGACGCACGCGCGGAACGCCAAGACGTTCAACCTGTCGGGCCAGATGAAGGCCGTGCAGTCGATGATCGCCGACGCCGAAGGGATGGAGAAGGAAGCGCCCGAGCTCTGAAGCTCGGCGATCGCGGGCGGGCGGGGCGAAGGCTCCCCCGCCGCGCCGCGCCTCGTCATCGCTCGGGTCCGCTCAGTCGAGGAACGTCTCCGGCGAGCGGGCGTACAGGCGGCGGCCGAGTCGGAACGCTCGCGCCTCGAGGCGAGCGCGCTCGCGCGCGATGGTGCGTTGGAGGTGTGCGGGCGCGCGCGAGGGCGCGCGGCGCAGCGCGGCCGAGAGCAGCGCGAGGTCGCGGTCGTCTCCGAGCGCGTCCGCCAGCTGGCGCGCGAGCGAATCCGTCGGTCCGGCCTTCAGCGACAGGACGTCGCGCGCGATCGCAAGCTGGTCGCGAAGTTCCTGCACCTCCTTGCGCCACGCGTGCGCGCGCGCGAGGGCGAGGCGCGCGGCCGCGCGCGCATGGGCGTCGCGGCCCGCGGCGTAGCTGCGGCGCAGTCCCTTGCGAACGTGGTGACGCGCGC
>CAZCTH010000081.1:0-24230 GCA_964501435.1 uncultured Spirochaetales bacterium
GGGCGCCGCGCTCTGCACGATCGCCCGCGCGAACAGGCCCCGCGCCGCGGGCATCGCGAGCAGCGCGACGAGGCTGCCCGCGCCCGCGCTCTCGCCGAACACGGTGACGCGGGCGGGATCGCCCCCGAACGCCGCGATCTCGCGCTGCACGAAATGCAGCGCCGCGATCTGGTCCTGCAGCCCGAGGTTCGCGCGTGCGCCCCCGAGCGCGAGGAAGCCGAGGGCGCCGACGCGATAGTTCAGCGTCACGACGACGACGTCGCCGCGCCGCGCGAGCGCGCCGCCCTGATAAGCCGGACCGGCCGCAGTGCCGCTCGCGAAGGCGCCGCCGTGGAGCCACACCATCACGGCGCGGGGCTCGCGGGCCGGAGCCGACGGCCGCCACACGTTCAGCGTGAGGCAGTCTTCGCTCTGCGCATGCTCGCTGAGGAGGCCGAGCGCGAACGAGAGGCCGTCGCGCGCCTGGAGCGGCGCGGGGCCGTGGGCGAGCGCGTCGCGCTCCCCGCGCCACGGCGCTGGCGGCTCTGGCGGCTCGAAGCGCAGCGGACCGATGGGCGGCGCCGCGTAGGGCACGCCGAGGAACGCGTCGCTGCCGTCGCGCGCCGCGCCGCGCAGGTCGCCGAGCGTGGTGTGGACGAGGGGGCGCGCCATCGGGCACGACGGTGGCCCACGCGCGCACGCGGCTGCAAGGCGACCCGCGCGCTCGCCCTAAGAAGGCAGCGCTGCGAGCACGCGCTGCAGGCGGTCGCGCGCCTCCGCCGCGCTCTGGATGCGGTCGGCGGGTCGCTTGGCGAGCAGCGCGAGCACCACCTCCGCCACCGCGTCCGGGACCTTCGCGAGCGCGCGCGGATCCGGCGGCGGCGTGTGCCGATGCGCGTAGGCGACGTCGCCGTCCACGAACGGCACGCGTCCCACGAGGAACTCGAAGAGCGTCGCGCCGAAGGCGTAGAGGTCGGTGCGGCCGTCCACTTCCTGGCCGAGGCCCTGCTCGGGCGACATGTAGTACGGCGTGCCCGCGATGATCGAGGATCGCTTGCGCACCTCCTCGAGCATCTTCGCGAGGCCGAAGTCCATGATCTTCACGATGCGCTTTTTGGTGAGGAACAGGTTCGACGGCTTGATGTCGCGGTGGACGATGCCCTCGCCGTGGGCGTAGGCGAGGCCGTCGAGCGTCTGCACCGCGAGGAAGAGCGCCTCGCGCAACGAGAAGCGCTTCGATTTCTCGAGCAGCGCGTTCACCGGCAAGCCGTCGAGAAACTCCATCGTGATGGCATAGGCGCCGCTCTCCTGACCGGCGTCGAAGAGCGTCACGATGTTCGGGTGGTTCAGGGCTGCGACCGAGCGCGCCTCGCGCAGGAACATGCGGACCGCGGTGGGGTGGTCCTTCAGGTTGTCGGGCAGGCGCTTCAGCGCGACCACGCGATGCAGCACCGTGTCGCGCGCCTTGTAGACGACGCCCATGCCGCCGCGGCCCACCTCGCCGAGGATCTCGTAACGCGCCGGCTTCGCGCCGGTCGCCGTCGCCGGCGGCGCGGGCGGAGCCGTTTGCGGCGCGCGGCTGGAACGGATCGCGGCGCGCAGGGCCTCGAGCTTCTCGGCGCTGCGCGGGTAGTGGATGTCGCTCTTGCGGATCTGTTCCCAGCACTCGAGCGCGCCCGCGAGATCGCTTTTGGCCTCGAGCTGCTGCGCGACCTGCTCGCGCAGCTCGAGGAACCCGTCGCCGCCGTACACGTCCACGGCTTCGTCGAGCTTGCGGCGCGCGAGCTCCGGTTCCCGGCGCTGCAGGAAGAGCTGCGCGAGCAGCAGCGCTCCCTCGCCGAACTGCGCGTCGCGCGCGCCGATGCGCTGGAGCGTCGCGATCGCGGCGTCGAGATCGTTCGCGCCGACGAGGATCCGCGCGGCCTCGAGGCGCTGGCCCTGCTCGGTGAGCACGCGCACGCGGAGTCGCACGTCGCCGAGCTGCGTCGCGCAGGCGAGCGCGTCATCGAAGCGCTGCGCGCGCAGGAAGGCTTCGGTGGCGCCCAGCAGGTCCCCCGCGCGGCGCAGCTGCTCGCCGGCGCCCGCGAAGTCTCCGTCGCGCGCGAGCAGCGAGGCCGTCCCGAGCGCGTCGCCGGTGGTCGCGCGGAGCTTCGCGGCCTCCTTCAGCTCGCCGGCGCTCTCGAGCTCGCGCGACGCCTCGGTCGCGCGGCCCTTCGCCTTGTGCAGCTCGGCGCGCAGCTTCGCGGCGGCTTGAGTCTGCCCCTTCGCGTCGAGCGCCTTCGCGGCGGCCGCGAGGTCGCCGTGGACGAACGGCGCGACCGCATCGACCGCGCCGCTGAAGACCAGCGGCCGTTCGTCCGCGACGTCGAGCGTGATCTCGAGATCTCGCGCCTTCGGCGGCACCTCGATGGAAACGCGGAAGGCGCGGTCGCGCACGCCGAGCAGCAACAGGTGGGAGCCCGCCGCGAGCGAGAGCTGCGTCTGGCCCGCGCGCACGTAGCGCACGGAGTCCTTGGCGCCGGCGACGCCGAGCAGCACGCGCGCGTCTTCGACGGCGACCTCGCCGTCCTTCACGAGCACGCGCACCGCGGTCTTGTCCGCCGAGAGCTCGAAAGCGAGCTCGGCGCGCGAGCCGCGGCTGACGGCAACGCTCTTCTCGAGGAGCTGCGTGCGGATCACCTGCAGCGACTTCGGATCGCGCACCACGCAGCGCACCGCGACGTGCCAGGTGCCCGCGGCGAGGCCGCGGAAGTGCGCGGACGCGCCGGACAGGCCTTCGGACGCGACCACGTGACTGCCCGACGTGTCGCCGCGCAGGGGGCGCTTCGCGAGGTACACGGTGTAGACCGCGCCGTCGTCGTCTCCGCGCGCGCGAGCCAGCTTGACGGTGACGGAGCCTTCTCCGCGCGCGACGCGCGCCAGCACGAGCAGCAGCGCGAGGCCGATCGGCGCGAGCACGCGCAGGTTCCACGGCGAGTAGCCCGCGAGCCCGTCCACCCGCGCCGCGGACGCGCCCCGCACGATCGACTCGGGGGTCGCACCCCCGTGGAGGGTCGCTTCGACCGCGAAGCCGCCGTCGAGGGACCAGCGCCGCACGGGGCGGGCGACGATCACGGCATCCGCCGCCAGGGCGAAGTTCGCGGCGGCGATCAGCGTCGGGTCGTCTTGGCCCGCGAGGAGCCGCGCCGCGTCCGCGGTCGCTTCTCGGGAAGAATAGGGGGGCTCGACCACCCGGAAGCGCGCACGCACGGCATCCGCGATCGCGTGCTCCACCGCCGCGTCGTCCACGAGGCGCGGCGAGAGCCAATCGAGCGCGACGTCCCGCCAGGTGCGCTCCGGCGACAGGCCGAGGAACGCGACGGTCTGGATCGGGCGCCCGCTGGCGCCCGCGTTCGGCAGGCCGGCGATCAGGCCCGCGAACACGGACTCGACCTCGGCCTCGGGGGCGATCTTCCCGCTGAGCACGTCGTCGAGGGTCGGGGCCGGCTGGGCGAGGGCGCCGACGGCGACGAGGCTCGCCGCGACTCCGATCGCGATGCGAAGGACCGACCGCACGCCACCCTCCTCTCCGGTCGCTCCGAATCGACCGCCCGTGCAGGTGGATTGAGCTTCCCGCGCAGGTGCCGCGCGGGATTTGAGAAGCCCGTTGCAGCGGGGAGTCGCCGGGCGCGACTACAGTGGCCCGCCCACGAACCGGAGGCGCCCCGTGAATTTCGAGATCCCGAAGGACATCCGCGACTACCTCGAGGTGCTCGATGCGTTCATCGAGCTCGAGATCAAGCCGCTCGAGCGACAGAACGACAACATCCGCTTCTTCGACCACCGGCGCGAGCACGCGCGCACCGACTGGGACAACGACGGCGAGCCGCGCAAGGAGTGGGAGGAACTGCTGCGCGAGATGCGCCGGCGGGCCGACAAGGCCGGGCACCTGCGCTTCGCGCTGCCGAAGGCGCTCGGCGGCAAGGACGGCTCGAACCTCGCGATGGCGATCATCCGCGAGCACCTCGCGACGAAGGGCCTCGGCCTCCACAACGACCTCCAGAACGAGGCGTCGATCGTCGGCAACTTCCCCACCGTGCTGATGATGTGGCACCGCGGCACGGAGGAGCAGAAGAAGGAGTTCCTGCCCGGCATGATGGACGGCACGCGCCGCGTGGCGTTCGGGCTCACCGAACCGAACCACGGCAGCGACGCGCTGTTCCTCGAGACCACCGCCGTGCGTGACGGCAGCGAGTGGGTGATCAACGGCATGAAGCGCTTCAACAGCGGCATGCACAGCGCGACCCACGACATGGTGTTCGCGCGCACGAGCGGCAAGCCCGGCGACCCGCGCGGCATCAGCTGCTTCCTCGTGCCCACCGACTCGCCCGGCTTCAAGGTCGAGTTCCAGTGGTGGACCTTCAACATGCCCACCGACCACGCCGAGGTGTCGCTGAAGGACGTGCGGGTGGACCACGCCGCGATCCTCGGCGGCGAGGGCACCGGCCTCGACATGGCGCAGATGTTCGTGCACGAGAATCGCATCCGGCAGGCGGCGTCGAGCCTCGGCGCGGGCCAGTACTGCATCCTCGAGGCGGTGAAGTACGCCAAGGAGCGCAAGACCTGGGGCAAGCCGCTCGCGGTGAACCAGGCGATCCAGTGGCCGCTCGCCGAGTTGCACACCGACGCGGAGTTCATCCGCAACACGATCCGCCGCGTCGCGTGGGAGCTCGACAACCGCAAGGACCCGTCGCGCGTGGACGCGAAGCTCTCCGCGCAGATCGCGATGGTGAACTACCGCGCGAACCAGTTCTGCTGCAAGTCGGCGGACCAGGCGATCCAGGTGCACGGCGGCATCGGCTACACCCGCCACAAGCCCTTCGAGCACATCTACCGCCACCACCGCCGCTACCGGATCACCGAGGGCTCGGACGAGGTGCAGATCCGGAAGGTGGCGCAGCAGTTGTTTGGGCGGGTTCCTGCGTAGGGGCGTGCGGGGGGGGTGAAGGGGGGCGTTGCTTGGGGGGCGCCACCTTCTTTCCTTTTTTACTTCGCTCCGCCGCTCGAAGACTCGCGGCTTCGCAGTGCGCGTCGAAGCGACGCGTACGAGAGCTTCGCCCTCGCGCCCTCGCTGCGCTCGGGCTGCGCGCTTCGCTTGCGTGGGTGGTTTCGTCTGTCTGGGTGGAGGGGGGATCGAGGTCGTTCCGTCATCGGTGTGGCGCGCCCGGCGGTTGGGCGGATGCGGGCGTTTCCGATTCGTCGCTGAAGTGAGGTCCAGGAAGACGCTCGTCCGCGGTTCATCTTGGGTTCATACGCGCGGGCTTC
This sequence comes from uncultured Spirochaetales bacterium, assembly GCA_964501435.1. Taxonomy (GTDB): domain Bacteria; phylum Myxococcota_A; class UBA9160; order UBA9160; family UBA6930; genus VGRF01. Next base: position 5,284 of record CAZCTH010000081.1, read on the forward strand.
GTTGGGGGTACTCGTCGGGTTGCTTGCAACACGAGGAGGACTGCGATGCGCGGAGTGATGGCGCGAGTCGGGGAGTTGTTGGGGGTGGGGGCGCTCGGGGTGGTGATTGCGGGCGGGGTGTTCGCTGGGTTGACGGCGCTCGTGGCGGGGAGCGGCGGCGGGGCGGCGAGCGCGCGCGTGGAGGCGCGGAAGATCGCGTTCTCGCGGCTCGTCGCGGACACGCCCTCGGCGCCGAAGCAGCGGGAAGAGAAGCCGGAGCCGCGTCCGGCGGAGCCGCCGCCGACCTACGACTTCTTCTCCGGCTCGTGCGCGCGCTGCGGCGGGGCGCCGGTTCCCACGCCGATCGCGCGGCCCGCGCCGCTCGAACGCTTCGCGGGCACGCGCGACCTCGCCGCCGCGCAGGGCTTCGACACGGACGAGGCGCCGCTGGTGCGCATCCTCCCCGAGTACCCGCCCCACGCGCGCGGGGAGGGCTGGGTGCTCGTGCGTTTCGACGTCTCGGCGTCGGGGGCGGTGGAGAACGCGCGCGTGGTGGACGCCGCTCCGCGCGGCGTGTTCGAGGGCGCGGCGCTGCGGGCGATCGCGCGCTGGCGCTACCGACCCGCGGTGACGCAAGGCCGCGCCGTCTCGCGGCGGGGACTCGAGGTGCGGCTGCGCTTCGCCCTCGCGCGCGCCTGAACGCAGACGCGCCGCAGGGGCGGTACGCCCGCCTGCGGCGCGTCGTTGGGATCGCGCGGCGCCCTAGTCCTTCACCTCTTCCTCGACTTCTTCCTCGACCTCGTACTCCGAGCCCTCGAGCTCCTTCGCGTTCTCGGCGTCGTCTTCCTTCACGACGTCGATCTTCAGCGCCTTCCCATCCGCGTCCTTCACCACCACGTGGTCGGCGTGGACCTCGTGCACGACCACGACGCGGTCGTCGACGAGCAGCTCCCAGCCGATCGCCACGGCGAGCGGCACGACGAGCACGCGCCGGACGCCGATCGTGCGCCACAGCACGCGGCGGCGGATGCGCCGGCGCCGGATGCGGCGGCGCACGCGGCGGACGCGGCGGCGATGCGGATGGCGATGGAGGCCCGGGTGGGCGAGGGCCGGCGCCGCGGCGAGCGCGACGACGGCGGCGAGAAATTCGCGGCGTTGCAAGGGATTCTCCCGTTCGATGCAGCGGCTGGATTTTCCGCGGCGCGTTTTGGATTTCAACCCGCTCCGCGCACTTCGGACGCGCGGGCCTCGCGCTTGACGAAGCGGCGGAACGCGCGCACCGCGGGCTCCTCGGCCCGGCTTCGCAGGCAGACCACGAAGTAGGCGAACGGTGCGGGCGTGACGCGTGCGAACGGCTGCACGAGGCGACCCGCGCGCAGATCCGCGTCGGCGAGGCGCAGGCGTGCGAGTGCGACGCCGTGGCCGGCGACCGCGGCCTGCACCAATTGTGCGGAGTCCTCGAACACGAGCCCGCGCTCGGCGTCCACGTTGCGAACTCCTGCGGCAGCGAGCCAATCCCGCCAGCCGGCGCTGGCGCCGTCGTGCAGCAGCGTGTGCCGGCGCAGCTGCTCCGGTTTCGTGAGCCGAAGGCGCGGGCTCGCGACCGGCGCGATCGCATCGCGCATCAGCGGCTCGACGTGCAGGCCCGGGTAATCCCCGGCGCCGTAACGGATCGCGACGTCCACGGGATCGCGCGCGAGGTCGACGAGCGCCGCGGACGAGTGCAGGGTGAGATCGATGCGCGGATGCTTCGCGCGAAATGCGCCGAGGCGCGGCACGAGCCAGCTCGCTGCGAAGCTCGGCAGCACGCTCACGCGAAGCTTCGCAGCGCCACGCTTCGTCGCGAGCGCGCGCGTCGCAGCGTCGAGCGCATCGAAGGACGCGCGCACGGCCGGCAGATAGCGCGCGCCGGCCTCGGTGAGTCGCAGGGCGCGATGGAGCCGCACGAACAGCTTCAGGCCGAGCGCCTGCTCGAGCGCACGCACCTGGTGGCTGATCGCGCCCTGGGTGACGTGCAGCTCCGCGGCCGCGCGCTTGAACGAGAGCTCGCGGGCGGCGGCCTCGAAGGCGCGGAGGGCGTTCAGCGGCGGGAGGGATCGACGGGCGCTCACGCGAGAAAATCTAATCCAACGCGCGAGATCTTTTGGGTTGGCGCGCGCGCACCGCGGCGGTATCAGCTCGGCCCATGCTGACCCTCTACGACTACCTCGAATCCGGCAACGCCTACAAGGTGCGGCTGATCCTCCACCTGCGCGGCATCCCGTTCCGCCGGGTGGAGCTGGACATCCTGAAGGGCGAGACGCGCACGCCGGCCTTCCTCGCGAAGAACCCGAACGGGCGCATTCCGGCGGTCGAGCTCGACGACGGCCGCGTGCTGTTCGAGTCGAACGCGATCCTGCACTACTTCGCGGAGGGCTCGGAGCTCGCCGGTCGCGACGCGTGGGAGCGCGCGCAGATCCTGCAGTGGATGTTCTTCGAGCAGTACAGCCACGAGCCGAACGTCGCGACCCTGCGCTTCTGGCATCTCGCGAAACTGCTCGCGACGAAGACGCCTGCGGAGATCGCCGCCAAGCGCCAGTGGGGCGACGCGGCGCTCGGAATCCTCGACGCGCAGCTCGCGACGCGCGCCTTCCTCGTCGGCGAGCGCTTCACGATCGCCGACATCGCGCTGTTCGCCTACACGCACGTCGCCGGCGAGGGCGGCTTCGACCTGGCGCGCACGCCGGCGGTGCAGCGCTGGATCGCGCGGGTCGAGGCGCAGCCGCGCTTCGTTCCGATCAGCGAGCCGTTCGGGGTTCCGGCGTCGCCGATGCCGTGAGCGGGCTCAGCCGCGCGTGAGCATGCCGGCGAGGATCCCGCATGCCGTCGCGAAGCCGAGCAGGGAGCAGATCACGGCGACGCGGCCGGCGCGGCCGTGGCGCGCGACGAGGGAGCGATCCGGCAGCGGGTCCGCCGCGTTCCCGGTGACGCGGCGAGTGGTCGCGAGGCGGCGGCCGAACGCGAAGGCGAACCCGCCGCCGACCAGCATGCTCGCGACGAAGGCCTCGTGGACGTACAGGTTCACGCGCGCCGCCGTGGACCACGCGGCGACGTCCTCGCCGCCGAGCAGGGCGACCTTCGCGAGGTACGCGACCAGGAACACGACGACGAACGAACCCGCCCAGGCCATCGCGCGGCGATGGTCCGCGATCCGATTCTCGCGGACCGCGCGCATTCCGCGCACGGCGAAGCCGACGATCAGCGCCATGTTCACGAGCGCCCAGCACCAGAAGAGAAGCTTCGGAGTCATTGCGCGAGTACGGTAGAACAGGTTGCAGTTCGCGCGCGCCGAGAAGCGCCGGGAGCAGGGGATGAATCAGCCGACGCCGCCGATGCCGATCGACCTGCTCGACGGCGACTTCTACGCGCGGGACGCCCACGCCGCCTTCCGCTGGATGCGGGCCCACGCGCCGGTGTTCTGGGACGAGAAGAACCGGCTCTGGGGAATCACGCGGCACGCCCACGTCCAGGAGGTCGCCAAGGCGCCGCAGACGTTCTGCAGCAGCGGCGGCTCGCGGCCGGACTCCCCGCCGATTCCCTCCATGATCAACATGGACGACCCGCTGCATCGCCGCCGCCGCGCGCTCGTGAACAAGGGCTTCACCCCGCGCCGCATCGAGGAGCAGACGCAGAAGGCGCGCGCGGCGAGCCGCAAGCTCCTCGACGCGGTGGCCGCGCGCGGCGCGTGCGACTGGGTGCGCGACGTCGCGCGACACCTCCCGATGATCATGATCGGCGACATGCTCGGCGTCGCGGAAGCCGACCACGAGCAGCTGCTCCAGTGGTCCGACGACATGCTGCTCGGCACGAGCTCGAACGCCACGCCGGAGGCGCGGAATGCGGCGATGCAGGCCGGCATCGCCTGGATCACGTACCACGCGCGCGTCGTCGCCGACCGACGCGCCAAGCCGCCGGGAGACGACCTGATCAGCGCGCTCGTCCACGCCGAGATCGATGGCGAGAAGCTGGACGACGAGGCGCTGCGCCAGGAGGCGCTGCTGATTCTCGTGGGCGGCGACGAGACCACGCGCCACGTGCTCGTCGGCGGGCTGTACGAGCTGCTGCGCAACCCGGAGCAGAAGGACGCGCTCGTCCGGGACCCGCGCAAGATCCCGACGGCGATCGAGGAGATGCTGCGCTGGGTTTCGCCCATTCAGAACATGAATCGCACCGCGACGCGGGACGTCGATTTCCACGGCGCGAAGATTCGCCAGGGCGACAAGCTGCTGCTGCTGTACCCGTCGGCGAACCGAGACGAGGACGTCTTCGACGACCCGTTCCGCTTCGACGTCGCCCGCGAGCCCAACGAGCACCTCGCCTTCGGCGGCTATGGCCCGCACTTCTGCCTGGGTGCGTCGCTCGCGCGGCTCGAGCTGGTGGTGATGTTCGAGGAGCTGCTCGCGCGACTCCCCGACGTGACCCTCGCGGACGGGGCGCCGCCGCGACTGCGACGCTCCAACTTCATCGTCGGCATCGAGTCGCTACCGATCCGCTGGACGCCCCGCGGCTGACCGCTGACGGCCGGTGAGGGCTCGCCCGCCCACCCCGCGCGGAGAACGAGACCAGGAGGAACCGCCTCGCGAAACTGAAGTCAGGGATGCGCACCCACTTCGCTGCGCGACGTCGTCAAGCCAGGGGCCGCTGGGCTGACGGGTCGCGTGTTTCGAGGCGGCTCTCCTCCTGGCCAACGGCATGTCATCCTGTTTGACCCGGCAGGGCTGTGAAACAGTTCACAGCCCCCGAAAAATCACCCGACCGATCTACGGAGCTCCCCTTGGCCACCCATTCCCTGCGTGTTCGCGAAGTCGTCCGCGAGACGCCCGACACGCTCTCCTTCGTGTTCGACGTGCCCGCCGAGCTGACCGAGCGCTTCCGCTACCGCGCCGGCCAGTTCCTCACCTTCAAGGTCCCGGCGCCGGGCGGCGAGCTGCTGCGCTGCTACTCGCTGTCGAGCGCGCCCGAGACCGATGCGGCGATGAAGGTGACCGTGAAGCTCGTGCCCGGCGGGCGCGGCTCGGGTTGGTTCCACGCCAGCGTGAAGGCCGGCGCGACCCTCGACGTGATGCCTCCGGCGGGCCGCTTCGTGCTGCACGCCGGCGACCGGCCGCTGCTGCTGTTCGCGGGCGGCAGCGGCGTCACGCCGATTCTCTCGCTGATCAAGGCGGCGCTCGCGACCACGCAGCGCCGCATCCGACTCTTCTACGCCAACCGCGATGCCGCCTCGGTGATCTTTCGCGCCGAGCTCGACGCGCTCGCGGCGAAGCACGGCGCTCGGCTCGAGGTGATCCACCACCTCGACGCGGAGCTGGGCCTCACTTCGCGCCCCGAGGTGGAGCGCGCCCATGCGGGCTTCGCTGAGGCGGACGCCTACCTGTGCGGCCCGGGGCCGTTCATGGAGCTCGCCGAACAGGCGCTGCTGGCCCACGGGCACTCGCGCGACCACCTGTGGATCGAGCGCTTCGAGGGCGTCGGCGAGCACTCCCACGCGGGCGCCGCCGCGCCGGCGGCCACCGCCCCGAGTGCGGGGGGCGTTCCGCGCGAGCTGGTCGTGCACCTCGACAAGACGGTGCATCGCGTTCCCTACGCGAAGGGGCAGAGCGTCCTCATGGCCGCGCGCAAGGCCGGCCTCGGTGCGCCCTTCGCCTGTGAGGAGGGCTACTGCGGCTCGTGCGCGGCGAAAGTCGTGCGCGGCAAGGTCGCGATGCTCGCCAACGACGTCTTCACGCCGGAGGAGGTCGCGCAGGGCTGGGTGCTGACGTGCCAGGGCCACGCCGAGGGCGACGCCTGCGAGATCACGTGGGACGTGTGAGGCGCACGCGTTGAGCACGCTGCACGAGCTCTCGGGCGTGCGCGTGCTCGCGCTCGACGCCGTGGGCCCACCGATCGCGAGCGACCGCGACGCCCTCGACGTGATCGGCGAGGCCTACGCGCAGCGCCCGGATTGGATCGCGCTGCCCGCCGAGCGCTGCGGCGCCGCGTTCTTCCAGCTGAGGTCGCGCGTGCTCGGGGAGTTCTCCCAGAAGCTCGTCAACTACGGCCTGCGCCTCGCGATCGTCGGCGACGTGTCGGGCCCCGTCGCCGCGAGCGACGCGCTGCGGGACTTCGTGCGCGAGGCGAACCGCGGCCGCCAGATCTGGTTCGTCGCGGACCTCGCAGAGTTGACGCAGCGCCTGGCCGCGCGCTGAGCGGCGGCGCGCAACGCCTCCGCGGCGCTCGGGTTCGAGACGGGCGAGGGGGCCGCGCGGACGGCGGCGGGGAGCCGCTCAAGTGCCCGGTCCGCCTCGTCGAGGAAGCCAGGGTCCGGGCGCCCGTTCCAATCCCCGAGGAGAATCCGCATGTTCCGCCGCGCTTTGCTCTCCGCCTTCCTGCTCCCGATGGCCCCTCTCGCGGCGGCAACTCCCGCGCAAGCTGCGGACGTGGTGCGCGCGAGCTTCACGGTCACGGTCTCGCGCAGCACGGTCGACGCGGACGCCATCGACGTCGAGTTCCGGGTCACCGGCACCGGGCTGAACAACGGGACCCTGACCCAGCCGATCGCCGGCGCGGCGCCGATCACGATGAAGAAGGACGGCCAGGATCTCGTGATCACCGACGACTTCGACAACGAGGCGGAGTTGGCCGCCTTCCTGCCCAGTGGCAACTACGTCCTCCGGCTCAACAACGACGCGATCCAGGCGACGCTCGCCTACGCGCGCCCGGCCGTGCCGTCGCCCGCGATCTCCGCGCCGAGCGCGGGGGGCACGATCGCCCCGGGCCCCGTCGAGGTGGCGTTCACGGCTTGTCCGCTCTGCAATCTCTCGGGCGATTCGGTCGTGGCGGAGCTGGCGACCGGCGCCGGCGCGACCCTCGACGACGAGACGCTCACGGCGTCCGCCACGCGCTGGACGCCGCAGGGGGTCGGCGGGGCGCTCTCGCTGCCCGAGGATTCGGCGTTCCTGGCGCGCGTCACGCACACCGCGCTGCGCGAGGCGACGACGTCGGTGACCGACGACGACGGCAATCTCGTCTTCGCCCACACCTTCGCGCAGTCCGACGAGATCGACTTCGAGACCGGCTTCAGCCGCCCGGCAGGCCACGTCTGCATCGCGACGAGCTACGCCGCCGCACCGCCCGGCTGCACGATCGTGAACGACGCCGACCTGCAGGTGCTCGACACGAGCGGCGTGTTCGCGACGCAGATCGCGGGCCACGACGTCGCGCTGACGCTGACCCTCGCCGCGAACGGCGCACTCGGCGGCTCCGCCAGCGCGGACCTCGACGACGACGGCTCCGCCGAGACCACCACGTCGTCGGTGAAGGGCCGCGTCACCGGGAAGAACGGCGCGGTGCGCTCGCAGGTCGCCTACGCGCTGAGCAACACGGCGCTCGCCGCGAAGCTCAAGGTGAAGGGGAGCGAGGCGCTGTCGATCGCGAGCAACACGCGCGACGCCCGGCAGCGCGCGACCGGGAAGATCGGCACGACGAAGGTCAGCGAAACGACCACGGCGACTGGAGCGCTCCCGTTCGCGCCGCAGGGCTGGCTGCTCGAGTTCGACGTCGACGCCCAGGCCGCGGTCGACAACGGCCTCTTGACGCTCGAGGGCGGGCGCAGCTTCCCCTTGACCGGCAAGCACAAGTTCAAGCTCGGGTCGGGGCTGTCGAGCGTGAAGCTTCAGTCGGCGGCGAAGGGCGTTCGGATCGAGCTCAGCCGGGTGAGGCTCGACGACGCCACGAGCCCGCTCGGCGTGAGTGGCGGGGCGCTCAGCCCGCGCATCCTCGGGCAGGCGGCAAAGGTGACGCTGCCCTAGCGGGCGCGCGTCGGGAGCGAAGGCGGGCGGGGCGAGCTGCGGCTCAGCCGAGCTTCGCCTTCGAGATCTTTACGTCGAACTTCTCCGTGATCTGCGCGCTCTTCCGCACGGCCTTCTCGGTCGTGTAGAGCAGCTTCTTGCCGCTGCCGTCGTAGATCCGGATGTACACGTCCGGCTCGGTCTCTTCGAGGTCGCGGAAGTGCGCTTCCGTGTAGGAGATCTCGAACTTGCCCTGGGCGTCGGTCAGCGTGTCGCCGAGCTTGTCGTCGAAGATCAGGTCCTTGTCGTAGGCGCGCACCCGCAGGCCCTGGAGCGGCTTTCCGGATTCTTCTTCGACGACGGTTCCGATCACGCGCATGGGCGCCTCCTGCAAGGTTCGCGAAGGGCGGCATCGTATGGCGGGCGCAATCCGCGGGCAAGCGAAAACGCCGCGAGCGGCGCGGGGTTCGGCGCCCGGATGGAACCGACGCCCGCGATCTCGCGCGGCGGCGCTGCGAGACCGCGCTAGAACGCGCCCAAGCTGAGCTTGCGCCGCTCGGTCGAGGCGACCAGCTCCCGCCAGATCGCGGCGTCGAGCGCGCGGGCCTCCGCGGTCGCGAGGGTCTCGACGTGAGCGTGGAGCTCGATCAGCAGCGCCCGAAGCGCCCGATTGCCGGCGTCGAGGTCGGGCACGCGCAGGCTCTCGTCGCGCGTCCGGGCCGCCACTCGCAGCCGGTCGGCGAGGGCGGCCTCCGCCACGACGCCTGCGCCCTCTGCGCACAGCGCGCGCAGGGCGGCGTTCTCCTCGACGCGACGCGCTGCGGCGCGGTCGAACTCCTCGCGCACGGCGATCAAGAGGCCGGCGAGCATGCCGACGGCCGCCTGCCGATAGCGCGGCTGCACGGCACCGGCGACGTCCAGCGCGAGCTGCGCCGCCGTCTGCTCGAGCACCCGCTGCGGATCGGGCTTCACGCGAGCCTCCCGAGCAGGTGCAGCGCCGCGCGGTCCTGCGAGTTCGTCATCAGGTAGCCGGACATCGCGAGGATCGGATCCTGATTCTTGCCCGTCTGGTACTCGCGCGCGCTCGACACCCAGATGCCCTGGCCCTTCACGCACGCGAACAGCTCCCACCAGTGCAGCGCCGCGGGGTCTGCGCGCAGGCCGCTTGCGCGCTCCCAGATCGCGACGGCCTCGTCCTTCGGCAACAGGCCACCGGCGCGGCCGTCCTTTGCCCACTGCCAGATCGGGTTGATGCCCCAGGCGAGGTCCTCGAGCGGGTCGCCGAGGTGCGCCATTTCCCAGTCGAGGATGGCGTGGATCTCGCCGTTCGTGTCGTAGAGGAAGTTGCCCGTGCGGTAGTCGCCGTGGACGACGGAAATCTTCTGCGCCGGCGGGGGCGGGTGGGCGCGCAGCCAGCGAATCACCGCGCGGATCACCGGCTGCGGCTCGAGCTCGTCTTCGTCGATCACGCCCTCCCAATGGGCGAGCTCGCGCTGCCACGCCTCGTCGGGAGCGACGTCCTTCATCACGCCGATCAGCCCGAGGGCGCGCGGGTCCGCCTTCGAGATCTCGCCGAGGATCCGCCACTTCTGGGCGCCGAGCTTCTCGCGATGCTGCGCGTACGGCGGCGCGATCAGCAGCGCGGGGGCGGCCTCGAAGCCGGTCAGCTCCTGCATCACGCAGAACGCGTAGTCGAGGTGCGCCGGATCTTCCTCGAGCCAGATCGCCTCCGGCACCGGAACGGCGGAACGGAAGAACGCCGCATAGGCCGCGAACTCGAGGCGACGTTCCGTGTCGATCAGCGAGCCCGGCGGATCGCGGCGCAGGATCAGGTTCCGGGAGACGACTGCGCCGCCCTCCTCGTACTGGAGCACGAGCCGGTACGTCTCGCGCGACGCGCCGCCCGGGATGCGATCGAGCCCGCTCACCCGCACGTCGCGAGCGCCCGGCAGCCTGCGCGCGGCGTAGGCGGCGAAGCGTTCCGCAAGGTCGCTCATTGCGGAGACTGTGGCACGCACGCACCGCGCGCCGCGAGGGGTGTGCGCGGCCGTCGCGCTGGGGCAAGCTCGGCCACCGAGCCCGGCACGCGACCGAACGCCGCGAATGCGGCGTGGGCGCGCGCAGCGAGGCGAAGCCGAGCGGAGCGTCGAAGACGATGGATGTGTACGAGGCCCTCTACACCACGCGCGCGATGCGGCGCGTGAAGCCCGACCCGATTCCGCTGGACGCGCAGCAGCGCATCATGGACGCCGCGATCCGCGCGCCGAGCGGCGGCAACGCGCAGGGTTGGCGCTTCCTGTGGGTCGACGACCCGGCGCTGAAGGCGCAGCTCGGCCCGATCTATCGGGACTGTCTCGCGCGGCTCTGGACGACGATCTACAAGGATCGCGTCGAGCACGCGGAGAAGAATCCCGACGCGCCGGGCAGCGCCGGCTTCCGCCGCATGCGCGCGTCGGCGATCTGGCTCGGCGACAACTTCGAGACGTATCCGCTCATCCTGTTCGCGTACGGGCAGGGCGACCCGAGCGGCGGCTCGATCTTCCCGGCGGTGTGGAGCGCACAGCTCGCCGCGCGCGCCGAGGGCATCGGCACCGCGCTCACGAGCGTGTTCGCGTTCCGCCTCGCGGAGGTGAACGCGCTGCTCGGCGTGCCCGAGGGCAAGGGCTGGAACTTCTCCGCCTGCGTGACCTTCGGCTACCCGACCGGCAAGTGGGGCGTCGCCCCGCGCGTCCCCGCGCACAAAGTCATGCATCGCAATCAGTGGGGCGCGAGCATCGGCTTCGAGATCCCGCACCCGCTCTGGCCGCGCGGCTGATCGTCCCGGTCCCCCGCACTCGTAATTCCCGCTGCATCGAGGAAACTGCGCGCCCATGGCCAAGAAAGAATCTCCCGCCAAGTCCGACGCCTTCTTCCAGTTCTCGGGTACGAAGGGCTACATCGCCTCGTCGTCGCTCGTGGACGCCGTCAACTGCGCGATCGCGCTCGAGCGTCCCCTGCTGATCAAGGGCGAGCCGGGAACCGGCAAGACGCTGCTCGCGCAGCACGTCGCCGAGGGCCTCGGCCTCGCGATCGAGCGCTGGCACATCAAGTCGACGACGAAGGCGCAGGAAGGCCTGTACGTGTACGACACCGTGCAGCGCCTCAACGACGCGCGCTTCGGCGAGGGCGACGTCGCCAACATCCGCGCCTACATCCGCATGGGCCCGGTCGGCCGCGCATTCCAGGCGGAAGAGCGCCGCGTGCTGTTGATCGACGAGATCGACAAGGCGGACCTCGAGTTCCCGAACGACCTCCTGCGCGAGCTCGACGAGATGCGCTTCACGGTCACCGAGACCAGCGACGAGATCACGGCGAAGCACCGCCCGGTCATCATCATCACGTCGAACAACGAGAAGGAGCTGCCCGACGCGTTCCTGCGCCGCTGCGTGTTCCACTACATCGAGTTCCCCGAGAAGCCGCTGATGCAGCAGATCGTCGCCGTGCACCATCCGCACCTGAAGGCGCAGCTGCTCGACCAGGTGCTGATCAAGTTCTACTGGCTGCGCGAGCAGGGCGAGCTGCGCAAGAAGCCGTCCACCAGCGAGCTGATCGACTGGATCGCGGTGCTCCAGCGCGCCGGCATGAGCGCCGACGACATCGAGCTCCACATCCCGTTCCTCGGCGCGCTGCTGAAGAACGAGAAGGACATCGACGCGCTCGAGAAGTATCACGATCGCGGCGGGCGTTACCCGACGGATTGGAAGGATCTCGGGCCGAAGTACAACAACTAGGATGGTGGTGATGGCGAGCGGGGTGGAGAGGCGATGCAGCCGGCGGCCGGGGACGGCCGCGGCTGATCGCCTTGGCGCGGCGCACGCGCTTGGTGCGCTCGTGCGCTTGCGCGCCGGGTGGGCGCGCCCCGCGGCAGCGCGCCGAAGCCAGCGGATCAGCGGCGGCGCGCAGCGCCGCCCGCTGCATCCGGTCTGCGCCGCGCCCGCGCGAGCGATGTCTTCTGCCGCCGCCCTCCCGAGCGCCGCGCGCCTCGCCCGAAGCGAGCACCCCCTTGTTCACTGACTTTTTCTACGAGCTGCGCGACGAGGGCGTGCCGGTCGGCACGCAGGAGTGGCTGCTGCTGCTGACGGCGCTCGAGAAGGGGCTGCACGGCTCGAGCCTGCAGCGCTTCTACAACCTCGCGCGCTCGGTGCTCGTGAAGAGCGAGACGTACTTCGACGCCTTCGATCGCGCGTTCCTGAAGGTGTTCAAGGGCGTCGAAGGCTCGCTCGACATCGAGGACGAGTTGCTCGAGTGGCTGAAGGATCCGAAGAACTTCCGCGAGCTCACCGAGGACGAGCGCGCGCTGCTCGAGAAGCTCTCGAGCGACGAGCTGATGCGGAAGTTCCTGGAGACGCTCGCGGAGCAGACCGAGCGGCACGACGGCGGCGGGCGCTGGGTGGGGACGGGCGGCCGCTCGCCCTACGGCCACGGGGGCGAGCACCCGACGGGCATCCGCGTGGGCGGGCCGGGCAAGAACCGTTCAGCGATGAAGGTCGCCGAGGAGCGGCGCTTCGCGGACTACCGCACCGACGGCACGCTGGACATCCGGCAGACACGCGTCGCGCTGCGCCGGCTGCGCCAGCTGACGCGCACCGGCCCGAAGAGCGAGCTCGACCTCGACGAGACGATCGACGAGACGTGCAAGAACGCGGGCGAGATCGAGCTGGTGTTCCGCGCCGAGCGCCGCAACGACATCCGCCTGCTGCTGCTCATGGACGTCGGCGGCACGATGGATCCGTTCTTCGACCCGGTGAGCAAGCTGCTGACCGCCCTGCACCAGGAGCGCGGGCTGCGCGCCTTCGAGGCCTATTACTTCCACAACTGCATCTACGACGAGCTGGGGCGCAACGCGCGCCTGCTGCGCCGCGAGTCGATTCCCACGGGCGACCTGCTGAAGCGCCTGGACTCGAATTGGAAGGTGCTGATCGTCGGCGACGCCGCGATGCACCCGGCCGAGCTGCTCGAGCCGAATGGCAACATCGACCCGCGTCGGCACGCGCCGACCCGCGGCATCGACTGGCTGCACCGGATCCGCGACCACTTCGAACGCGTCGTGTGGCTGAACCCCGAGCCGCGCGAGGAGTGGAACCGCTACCAGACCGTGCGCCTGGTCGAGCGGGTGTTCCCGATGTTCCACCTGAGCGTCGACGGCATCGGCGAGGCCGTCACCGCGCTGATCGGCGCGAAGACGACGCACTGAGGCGCGCCGCGCGCCTCATGTCTCGCGCAGCGCGGCGATCACCTCGGCCGGGTGGCCCTCGGCCTTCGCGACGCGCTTCCAGTGCTTGCGCACCTTTCCGTCCGCTCCGATCCAGACCGTCGAGCGGATCACGCCGGTGACCTTCTTCCCGTACATCATCTTCTCGCCCCACGCGCCGTACTTCTGCATCACGGATTTGTCGGGGTCGGAGAGCAGGGGAAAGGGCAGCCCGTACTTCGCGGCGAACTTCTGGTGCGCGGCGGCGCCGTCGGGCGAGACGCCGAGCACCACGGCGCCGAGTTTCTTGAGCTCGGGCCAGCCGTCGCGGAAGCCGCAGGCCTCCTTCGTGCAGCCCGGCGTGTCGTCCTTCGGGTAGAAGTACAGGATCACGTTCTTGCCCGAGAAGTCGGCCAGCGCGACCTCCGCGCCGCTGCCGTCCTGCAGCGTGAACGCCGGCGCCTGCTTGCCTTCCTCGATCGCCATCGCGGTGTCTCCTCTGCGCGCGTCGCCGGATCCTACGGGGTGCCGCCTCAACGTCGACGCGCGCTCGGCCGATCCCGGCTGGCGCCGCGCGGGTTACGCTGCGCGACAGGAGGATTCGCCATGAAGCGCACCGCACTCGTCGCCGCGTTCGTCCTGTCGCTCGCCGCAGCGCCCATGTCCGCCGACGACCATCGCCCCGAGCGGGCGGGGCATCCGCTGAAGGTCGTCGCGACGATCCTGCACCCGGTCGGCGTCGTGCTCGACTACGTGATCTTTCGTCCCGCGCACTGGCTCGCGCATCGCGAGCCCGTGAAGACGCTGACGGGGCACGACGAAGACTGAGCGATCCGCGCATCGCGATTCGGCGCTTTTCTTCGTTGCCCGGGGACTCTCCCTGGGTATGTTGCTTGCACTTTGCGTGCCCTCACCCTTGCCCCCACCCCTCGCCGCGCGGCGATTGCTGCCCTCGTCGGCGCGTTTGCGCTCGCAGCGGCCGCGGAACCGCCTCCCGCGGTCGCGCTGGCGCTGGACGGGATGAGCTACGTCCTGTCCCAGGGGGCCGAGGTCGAGCTGCTGATCGACGCGAAGCGCGCCGAGGTCGCGCCGGACGCGGGTCGCATCGCGTTCGCCGGGGTACGCGCCCGGGTGGGCCGCGCGGCCGGTGCGCCGGGGGTCGCGGGCGGATTCGCGCTCGCTTGTGAACGGGGTGAGCTCGACGTCGAAACCGGCGAGTTCGTCGCCCGCGGCCGGGTCACCGCCGCACTGGCGGACGGGCGCACGCTGCGGACCGAGCGGCTCGTGTACCGCCACGCGCGCGGCGTCGTGTCGAGCGATGCGCCGGTGGAGATTCGCGACGACGCGGCCGAGTACCGCGGCGGCGGGTTCGAGTACTGGGTGCGCGAGAACCGCCTCCGGCTGACCGGCGGCGCCAGCATTCAGCAGGGGGAGTGATGGGAAGGCGTCGCGCGCTGCACGCGGCCGCACTGTTTGCGCTCGTGCTCGGCTCGTGCGGAGCGGAGGCGCCGCCGCCGATTCGCGGCGACGTGGCGGTCGCCCCGTTCGTCGCCGATCGAGGCAAGGGGGCGGCCTTGCCGGACGTCGCCACGTCGCTCGCCGCCAAGCTCGGCGGGCTCGCGGTCGGCGTGATCGTGCCGCCGCGGGCGGTCGGCGACTGGCCCGCGGAGGCGACGACGACCGAGCGCGTCGCGCTGCGAGATCGCGTGGGCGCGCGCACCCTCGTCACCGGCAGCGCAAAGCGCAGCGGCGTCGCGATCGCGCTCAGCGCCGCGGTGGTCGACCTCGATTCCGGCGTGGCGCTTGGCGCGCCGCTGTCGGAGACGGCCGCGAACGACGGCGACCTGACCCGTGCGGTGGGCGCCCTCGCGCAGCAGGTCGCCGACCGTCTGCTCGAACCCGCGCCGGAGCTCGCGGCCGAGGCGCCGAAGCACAAGAAACCGAAGGCGGACGCCGACGGACGCGACCCGATCGAGATCCAGGCCGACACGCTCGACGCGCAGACGGTCCCGGGCGGACGGCAGCTCACGTTCACCGGGCACGTCAGCGCGGTGCAGGGCGACATCACGCTCGCCTGCGACGACCTCCAGGCGTTCTACCCGACCGGCGCCAGCGAGCCCGACAAGCTCGTCGCCAAGGGCAACATCCAGGTGACCCAGCGCGACCGCACCGCGATCTGCAGCGAGGCGGTCTTCTACCGCGCGGAGGACAAGCTCGTCTGCACCGGCTCGCCCGCGGAGCTGACCGAAGAGTGCAGCCGGGCCGAAGCCGAGAAGTTCACCTTCCACCTCGACAGCGAAAAGGTCGAGATGGTGCGGCCGAAGGTGCAGGGCCGCGACTGCGATGCCGGGGCCACGCCGTGAAGGGCGACGCCATCACCGCGAAGGGGCTGGTCAAGCAGTACGGCGAGCGCACCGTCGTGGACGGCCTCGACCTCGAGGTGTGGCCCGGCGAGATCGTCGGCCTGCTCGGGCCGAACGGCGCGGGCAAGACCACCACCTTCAACATGATCGTGGGCGCGATCCGGCCGACCCACGGCAGCGTGTTCCTCGGCGACCGCGAGATCACCGCGCTGCCCATGTTCCGCCGGGCGCGCCTCGGGGTGGTCTACCTGCCCCAGGAGGCCTCGGTGTTCCGCAAGCTCTCGGTCGCGGACAACCTGAATGCGATCCTCGAGACGATCGAGCCCAGCTCGAAGAAGCGGAAGGAGCGCCGCGAGGCGCTTCTGTCGGAGTTCGGGCTGACCGAAAAGGCCCGTCAGCGGGCCGATTCGCTGTCGGGCGGCGAGCGGCGGCGCGTCGAGATCGCCCGGGCCTTGGTGCTCTCGCCCAAGTTCCTGCTGCTCGACGAGCCGTTCACCGGAATCGACCCGATCACCACCGACGAGATCCAGAAGATCATCAACGGGCTGAAGCAGAAGGGGATCGGAATCGTGATCACCGAGCACAAGGTGCGCGAGACGCTGTCCTCCTGCGATCGCGCCTACGTCATCAAGGACGGCCGAATCTTGCGCCACGGCTCGCCGAGCGAGATCGCCAGCGACCCGCTCGTGCGCGAGATCTACTTGGGCGAGAAGTTCCAGCTGGATTGAAGCGGTGGATGGCCGCCCGCTGAATCGAGAGACGCAAGACAGGCAGGCGAGAGAGACCGAGAGACCCCGAAGTCATAGGAGACGACCGCAGGTGCCACGCCCAGGGACCTCCGCGCCGGGAACGCCCGGACGGTGGACGTTCCAGCGAGCGGCCCGACGGCGCGCAGCGCCGTAGGCCGCGCGCAGCGAGGCGGAGCCGAGCGGAGTTCGCAAGAAATGGCCATCGAGCTCAAACAACAGCTGAAGCTGTCGCAGTCGCTGGTGATGACGCCGCAGCTGCAGCAGGCGATCAAGCTGCTCCAGCTGTCGCAGCTCGAGTTGGTCGCGAGCGTCCAGGCGGAGCTCGAGCAGAACCCGGTGCTCGAGGAAGTGGGCGAGGGCGACGACGAGCCGCTGCGCGACAACGTCGCGGAGGCCGCGCTCGAGGCGATCCCCGAGCAGACCACCGAGCAAGAGGCGCATTCCGGCGACGGCGCGATCGAGGCGGCCGCGGATCGCCTCGCGGACATCGACTGGCAGAGCTACGCGGAGGCGTACCCGCAGACGAGCTATGCCGGCAGCGGCGGCGGCGAGGAGGAGCGGCGCAGCTACGAGGCGACCGCCACCAAGCGCGAGTCGCTGCAGGATCACCTGACCTGGCAGCTCCAGCTCTCGTCCATGCCCGAAGAGGACCAGCTCGCCGCGAGCTGGGTGATCGGCAACCTCGACGAGAACGGCTTCCTGCAGTCGCCCACCGAGGAGATCGTCCGCCAGAGCGGCGTGCCGCAGGAGCGCGTCGAGGCCGCGATCGCGCGCATCCAGCGGCTCGATCCGCCGGGCATCGCTGCGCGCGATCTGCGCGAGAGCCTGCTGCTCCAGCTCGACGCGCTGCGCATCAAGGATCCCCTCGTGCGCGCGCTGGTGTCCGATCACCTCGACCAGCTCCAGAAGCGCGACTTCAAGGCGCTGATGCGCGACACCGGCGCCACGATCGAGGCGATCGCGGCGGCCGCCCACGTGATCGGCAACCTCGAGCCGCGCCCCGGCCGCGCCTTCGGCGGCGAGGACCCGATCTACATCGTGCCCGACATCTACGTGCACAAGATCGGCGACGACTACCACGTCGTGCTCAACGAAGACGGCCTGCCCAAGCTGAAGCTCAATGCGCTGTATCGCGACGTGCTCGCGAAGTCGCGCGACGTCGCCAAGGACACGCGCGAATACGTTCAGGAGCGGGTGCGCTCGGCCCTGTGGCTGATCAAGTCGATCCACCAGCGGCAGCGCACGATCTACAAGGTCATGGAGTCGATCGTGCGCTTTCAGCGCGACTTCTTCGACCGCGGGATCGCCTACCTGAAGCCGCTGAACCTGCGCGACGTGGCCGACGACATCGGCATGCACGAGTCGACGGTCAGCCGCGTCACGACGAACAAGTACTGCCACACGCCCCAGGGCATCTTCGAGCTGAAGTACTTCTTCAACTCGAGCATCAATCGGGTGGACGGCGACGCGATCGCCAGCGAGAGCGTGAAGGAGCGCATCCGCAAGCTGATCTCGTCCGAGGACCCGCGCAATCCGCTCTCGGACCAGCGCATCGCCGAGATCCTGAAGGGCACGAACATCGACATCGCCCGCCGCACGGTCACGAAGTACCGCGAGGCAATGAACATTCTCTCCTCGACTCAGCGAAGGCAGGTCGGTTAGCTTGCGCGCCGCTCGCGGCGAGCGCCGGCCGGCGTTGCGCGCAGGGCGAGCCAGCCGAGGGCGTCCGCGCGACGGTCTCGGCGTTTGCGACGAGATCCCGGGAAGAGCCGCATGAAGATCCTCGACATCCTGCTGCGCGACGCGGTGCTCGTGGATCTGAAGGCCACCGGCAAGCGCGAGGTGCTCGAGGAGATCTGCGCGGCCGTCGCCGCCGCCGAGCCTGCCGCCGACCGCGCGAAGCTGGTCGAGGTGCTCGCCGAGCGCGAGCGTCTGCAGAGCACCGGCATCGGTGAGGGCGTCGCGATCCCGCACGGCAAGATCCCCGGACTGCCGCGCCTCGTCGCCGCGTTTGCGAAGAGCCGCGCCGGCGTCGACTTCGACTCGGTGGACGGCCAGAAGACCCACCTGTTCTTCCTGCTCGTGATGCCCGAGACGGCGGGGGGCCAGCACCTGAAGGCACTCGCACGCATCTCGCGCTCGCTGCGCGATCCGGCGTTCCGGCGCGCGGTCGAAACGGCGGCGACCCGCGAAGACGTGCTGCGGGCGATCGAGCACGAGGACGCGAAGTTCTAGGCGGGCGGGTCTCCGGGTGAGGAGGGGAGCGCCGGGGTCGCGGACTCCCCGGCGCCTTCTCGCGCGGGATCCGGCGCGGCGGCGGGGCCGGGGGCGCTCCCGGCGATGGCTCGCTTTCGGCCCCTTTGGGAGGGTGTTTCGCTGCGCACAGCAGAGGCGCGCCCTGGGGAGTCGGTTGCGCTGCCGGATGCACGGGGCCGAGCTGCGCTCGACTCGCCGGGAGCGCCCCCGGCCCCGCCGCCGCGCCTCGTGCTCGTGTTCTTGCGGCGGGCGTCGGCGCCCCGTGCACGGCCGGTGGCTCGTGCGCTGCGGTCGCGGATTGCGCAGTGGGCGGGGATCGCGGGCACGCCGGTTCGCGGACTTGGGAGGAGGGGTGCGGCGACGGCGCCTTCGAGGCGCCGTCGCCGCAGCGCTGCGCGTGTTAGGGGCGTGTGGGTGCGCGAAGAGGGAAGAGCGAACAGGGAGAGGGAAGAGGAAGAGGCCGCATCGCGGACTCGCGGCGGAGGGGGGAGGGCTTCGAGTCGTTAGGGGCGGGGGGGGGATTGAGGCGTTTTGTATGGGCGGCGCGAGCGTTCGATCGCGCGGG
>CAZCTH010000082.1:0-211 GCA_964501435.1 uncultured Spirochaetales bacterium
GCCGTCGGGGAGATGGGGCCAGGGCATCAGGTTGAACCAGGTGAACTTCATGGTTGGGCTCCGGTCGGTCCGTCGACGCTATTCCAACTCGACGGTGGTGCGCGAGGCGGTGGGATGCTCGATGCGAGGTGCGCAGCCGGGGCGGGGCCGGGGGCGCGCGGCGGGGCCGAGGGAGCCCAACGCCCCCCCCAGGGGGGGGGCCCCCCCGATT
>CAZCTH010000082.1:221-23779 GCA_964501435.1 uncultured Spirochaetales bacterium
CTCGCTGTCGGCCCCGCTCTGGGGGCGTCCCCCACGTTTGCGACGAGCGCGCCGCCGCTGGGCGTTGCGCTGCTTGGGTGCGCGGCCGAGCTGCGCTTTACGCGGCCTCCGCGCGCCCCCGGCCCCGCCCCGGCTGCTCGTGACTGTATGCGGGAGGGCCGACGCGACGCCTTTCCTTTCTTGGAAGGGCGCGGATCGGCGCGGCCTGTGGCCGCGCCTCCCGCGGGCTTCGCCGTGCGCGCGGGTTGGCTCTGTGGGTGCATTGGCATGCGCGCGGTGGGGTCGGGGCGGAGTAGTGTTTCAGGATGCGTGCGAAGCGGGTTGCGATTGCGATCTTGGCCCTGGCAGCGGGGAACGCTCCGGCGGCTTTGGCCGACGTGGCGGCCGAGGAGACGGGGCACAGCGTCACGTTGCCGGAACGGCTCGGGCCACACGTGGCCTGGGTGAGCGACCTGATGCTGCGCCGCTCGGCGCTGTACGACCTGGACTCGGGAAGGATGCTCGGCTCGGTGTATGGCGGGCAGGATCTCTCGCCGCTGCTGCCGCTCCCGAGCGCGGCGCGGCGCGAGCTCTACGTCGCCTCGACTTATTACTCTCGGCGCAGCCACGGCGAGCGC
Source organism: uncultured Spirochaetales bacterium (assembly GCA_964501435.1). Taxonomy (GTDB): domain Bacteria; phylum Myxococcota_A; class UBA9160; order UBA9160; family UBA6930; genus VGRF01. The sequence continues at coordinate 839 of CAZCTH010000082.1, forward strand.
ACCGACGCGCTGGTGATCTACGACGCGCGCACCCTCGCGCCCGCCGGCGAAGTGGTGCTGCCGCCCAAGAAGGCCTCCAACGGCGGCGGTACGAATCTCGGTGCCCTGCTCGACGACGGGCGCTTCGCGGTGGTGTTCAACCAGACGCCCGCAAACTCGGTGAGCGTGGTGGACGTGGTGGCGCGGAAGCTGGTGGGCGAGATCCCCACCGGCGGCTGCGCGCTCGTGTATCCGGCGGGTCCGCGCAGGTTCGGAATGCTCTGCCTCGACGGCACGGCACTCGCGATCACTCTCGATGCGACGGGCGCCGAGGTGTCGCGCGCCGCGAGCGCGAAGTTCTTCGATGCCGCGCAGGACCCCGTCACCGAGAAGGGCGTGCGGCTCGCTCCCAACGGCGGCCGCTGGCTGTTCGCTTCCTTCGACGGCGAAGCGCACGAACTGGACTTCGCCGCGGCGGGCGGCCCGGCGGCGAAGCCGGCGTGGCCGCTGTTCAGCGACGCAGAGCGCGCGGAGGGCTGGCGCATCGGGGGTCGCCAGCACCTCGCGGTCCACGCCGCCTCGGGCCGGCTCTACTCGCTGGTCCACCGCGGGGAGGAGGACACGCACAAGGAACCGGGCACGGAGCTCTGGGAGTACGACCTCGCGAAACGCGCCAAGCTGCGCGCGATCGAGGTGCCGAATCTCGGCGCATCGGCGCTACGGAACCTCGCAGGCCTGCCCGCGGGCGGCGCGCTCGATTGGCTGCTGCACGCCGCGCTACCGAACGCGGGCGCCGACGCCGTCGCCGTCACGCCCGACGCGAAGCCGCTGCTGCTGCTGACGAGCGTCGACGCGCCGGTGATCGCGGTTCTCGACGCCGCAACGGGCGAGCCGCTCCGCGAGATCGGCGACGCCGGTCTCGCGCTCGCGCTGCTGGTGACGCCGTGATCGCCCTCGATCCCACGGCGAGCTGGGCGGCGAGTGGCGCGCTCGCGCTCGTGTTCGCGCAGGCCGCCTGGCACAAGGCGCGGGACCTCGGCGCGTTCGCCGCGGCGGTCGCGAACTACGAGCTGATCCCCTCGCCGCTCGCACCGCTCGCGGCGACGCAGCTGCTCGTGGCCGAGATCCTCCTCGTCGGCACGCTGTGGTTGCCACCCGCGCGCACCGGCGCAGCGCTCGCCGCGCTCGCACTGCTCGCGCTCTATGCGGCTGCGATCGCCGTCAATCTCGCGCGCGGCCGACGCGACATCGACTGCGGGTGCACCGGCCCGGCGCTCCGCCAGCCGCTTTCGGGCTGGCTGCTCGCGCGCAACGCCGCACTCGGCGCGCTCGCGCTGGCCACGGCACTGCCGACGGAAGCCCGCACGCTCGGCGCGGCCGACGCGCTGCCGATCGCCGGGGGCGCGGCGGCGGGGTTCGCGCTCACGCTCGCGGCCAACCAGCTCGCTGCGAACGCGCCGGCTTCGCGCGGGCTGCGCGAGCGCACGCCGCGCGCGAGCGGAGCGCGCGCGTGAGCCCGGAAGCGCTCGTCGTCTCGAACGCGCTGCTGTGGGTCGCGGTGATCGCGCTCGCGCTGCTCGTGCTCGCGCTCGCTCGGCAGGTCGGCGTGCTGCACGAGCGCGTCGCGCCGGTGGGCGCGCTCGCGCTCGGCCGCGGGCCGCGCGTCGGCGAGGCCGCGCCCCGCGTCGAGGCCCGCACGCTCGCAGGCGCGAGCCTCGCGCTCGGCGGCGAGAGCGCCGATGGCCGCGGGACACTGCTCTTCTTCGTCTCGCCGAGCTGCCCGGTCTGCAAGTCGCTGCTGCCCGCGCTGCACTCGGTCGTGGCGCGCGAGGACCCGAGCCTGCGCCTCGTCTACGCGAGCGACGGTCCCGAGCCGGAGCATCGCGCGTTCGCCGCGGAGCACGGTCTCGACTCCGCCCACTACGCGCTCTCGACGGAGCTCGGGCTCGCCCACCACGTGGGCAAGCTGCCCTACGCCGTGTTGATCGACGCCGCGGGCGTGATCCGCGCGCAAGGTCTCGTGAACACCCGCGAGCATCTCGAGAGCCTCTTCGAGGCGCGCGCGCGGGGCGTCGCCTCCGTGCAGGAATTCGTCGCCTCGCGGAGTGGCGGCGCTGGTACGCTGAGGCATTAGGGTCTGGACGGTCCGGACGGAGATTTCCGATGAACGCACTCGACCGCTGGCTCGAACGCAGGGCGCGAGATCTCGCGCGCACGACCTCGCGCCGCAGCTTCCTCGCGAAGCTCGGCGCCGCACTCGCAGGCGGCGCCGCGCTTCCGCTCCTGCCCGTCGCGCGCGGGCAGGCGCAGAGCGCGGCGCGCGCCGCGAAGCCCGGCGAGCCGCCGGCCGACACCGCGGCCGGCGATCCCGCCAGCTGCGAGTACTGGCGCCACTGCGCGATCGACGGGTTCCTGTGCGGCTGCTGCGGTGGCAGCCAGACCGCCTGCCCGCCCGGCACGCAGATGTCGCCCGTGACGTGGATCGGGACGTGCCGGAACCCGCAGGACGGCAAGGACTACATCATCTCGTACAACGACTGCTGCGGGAAAGACTTCTGCGGCAGCTGCCAGTGCCTGCGAAACGAGGGCGAGCGGCCCGTCTACTTCCCGCAGCGCAGCAACGACATCAACTGGTGCATGGGCGCGGAGAGCACCGTCTACCACTGCTCGACGGCGATCGTGCTCGGGCGCGCGATCGCGGAGTGAAGCGGGTGCGGGCGGCGCGACCCCTCGGCGCGGCCGCGCTGCTCGCGCTCGCGGCGGCGCTCCCCGCACGCGCGACCCCGCCGCCGGCGCAGGACTACGTGCTCGAATGTCGCGGTTGCCACGGCGCGCGCGGCGAGGGCACGCCGGGAAAGGTGCCGTCGCTCGCGCAGGCCGCTCGCTTCCTCGCGACGCCGCGCGGTCGGGCGTACCTCGTGCGCGTGCCGGGCGTCGCGGGCTCGCAGCTCTCGAACGCGCGCGTGGCCGCGCTGCTCGGCTGGATGCTGCGCGAGCTCGCGAGCGACCCGCCCGCGCCCGTGGGCTTCGCGCCGTTCACCGAGGCCGAGGTCGCGGCCGCGCGGGCGCAGCCGCTGCTCGAGCCCCTGGCGGAGCGGGCCGCGGTCCTCGCGTTGGCGGGACGTCAGCCTTCGAAGTAGGGATAGTCCCGCGAGCTGCCCTTGACCCTCTTGCTGCCGTAGTTCCCGCCTTCGTGCGCGCTGTAGTGGCACGACCAACACAGGATCACGCAGTTCTCGACGGAGGCGTCGCCTTCCTGTTGCACGTGCCTCACGTGATGCGCGTCAACGCCCTCGCCGAAATCGTGCGAGGTGCGTCCCGCATCTCCGAGGTCGCTGATCGCCGCACCGCAGCTCCCGCAGCGGAACCGCTGGCGCCACAGCGCGGCGAGCTGCGTCGTCTTGGAGAGCTCGTTCGGCCTCGACACGTGAAGCTTCCTTCCGCGCGAAGGAGCGCGAGCGCTCAGGGACAGGTCAGCTCGGCGCCCTTGCCCTCGAACTTCACCTTTCGATGCGCGCCGTCGCAGAACGGCTTGTTCGCGGACTGCCCGCAGCGGCACAGGTAGAGCGGTCCGTTCTTCGAGTCGCTGCCGGCGGCGCCGCTGAGCGCGATCGCGTCGCTCGTGTCGACCACGATCGGGCCGTTCTCGACGATCTTGAGCTTCATGGGGGCTCTCCTCTGGCTTCACCTTCGCACGGGCGCCAGGCGCAGCGCCAGCCCGCGCGGTCGGCGCGCGCGGCGCCGGCTGCCACGTCCGCGGGCGGCGAGTGTCGCGCGCGCGGAGCGCTCTTCTTCGGGCCACGGCCAACGTGCCGCAACCGGGAGAGCAACATGGCCCTGAGAATTCGTGGAATCTCGACCCCCGTCGTGGAGGCGCTGCGGTCCGGCGCGCTCGACGCCAACGGCCAGGCGGCGCTGCGCCGTGTCTCGCAGGGTGGCGCCAACCCGTGCCGCCACTGCCTCGGGCTGATCGCCGACGGCGAGCCCAAGCTCGTGCTCGGCTTCCGCCCGTTCGACACGCTCCAGCCCTACGCCGAGACGGGCCCGATCTTCCTGCACGCGCGGGAGTGCGCGCGCTACGACGCGCCCGCGCCGCCCGCGTGGTTCGCGTTCCTCGATCCCGCGATCGTGCGCGGGTACGACGACGCGGATTGGATTCGATACGACACGGGCAGCGTGATTCGCGGCGTCGAGATCGCGGGCGCCTGCGAGCAGATCCTGCGCGACGCGAGCGTCGCCTACGTCCACGTGCGCTCGAAGTTCAACTGCTTCCAGTGCCGCGTCGAGCGCGCGTGAGTCTCCGCGCAGCGTCAGCGCCCGCTCTCGAACGAGAACACGCGCCACGCGCTCGGCGTGCCTGGCCGCGACGCCTCGCTGAAGGCGCCGCGCGTGTACTCGCTCACCGTCGCGCGCCAGAAGGGCACGCCGGCGCGATTCGCCTCCGCCACGCGGACGAGCCAGCGGCCGGGCAGGCGCCGCCACAGTGCGAGCGCGGCCGCGCGGCCGACACCGCCGCGACGATGGCCGCGGAGCACGAAGAACTCCGCGACGTCGAGCACGCCCGGCGCCTCGATGCCGCGCGTCACGAGCGCGAAACCCGCGAGCTGGCCGCCTGCGCGAATCGCGAAGGGGAAGCGGCGCTCGGGCTCCGTCCAGTACGACGGCAGCCGGTCGTAGACGAAGCGACCGTCCGCGCCCGGCTCGACGGGGAAGATCTCGCTCATGTCGTGCATGTAGAGATGCATGAGGTTCGCGAGCGCGCCCGCGTCGCTCGCAGCGGCGAGGTCGATCGAGACCGCGAGCGAGTCTCCCGTCGTCACGCGCGTGCGTCGCGCGCGGGCTCGCCGCCCTGCGCGAGCCAGCGCGCGCACGCGGCACCGAGCTCCGCCTCGGCGCGCGCCTCGTACTCCGCGCACTCCGCGGCCGAGAGCGCGTCGCGCCAGCGCCCGTTCACGCCTCTGTGGATGAAGACGTCGGCGCCGGCGTCCCAGAACGCGCCGCCGAGCGGAACGCTCTTCGTTGCGTTCTTCTTCATCCATTCGAACGAACAGTGCTCGACGATCGCGCTCCAGCGCTCGCCCCGGATCGGGATCTCGAGGAACTCCGCGATGTCGCGGATCGCGCGCGGCAGGTCGCGCTTCAGATCGGCGAAGTGCACGAGCTTCACGTTGGGGAGCGCGCGGATCGCCCACCACGTGCGCACGTTCTCCCAGAACGGCCAGAACGGATGCCCGTCGCGCGCGAGCCACTCGCGGAAGTAGGTGCGGGCGTCCTGCGGCGGCGGCTCGATGGGCGGGCCCACGCGGCCGGGCGTGTCGTTCAGCGCGGCATACCACGAGGCGTTCGCGTTGAGGTGGTGGTTGTGCATGCTCCACACCACGTCGCGCCCGTCGCGGCCGATGTAGAGGTACTTCGCCTTCGGCGAGAAGCGCAGCGCGTCCACCGGCAGGTGCGTCTTCATGAAGCGCCGATGCGTCTGCGCCTCGACGAGCGGCAGCTTCACGTGCTTCGGTGGCACGCGCAGGTCGAGCCACGGCGACATCTCGGCGACGGCGAGGTCGGGATCTCCGGCGAACAACAGCTGCGCGACGATCTGCTGCATCCAGGTCGTTCCGGACTTCGCGTAGGTCGCGATCACGACGTCGTCGTCGCGGAAGACGAGGTCGTTCCAGATCGTCGAGTCGAAGTGGTGGTTGTGCAGCTCGCGGGTCTTGCGGGGAAGCGCGATCGGTTCTGCCAAGCCGTCTCCTCTCGTGGCGACGCCGGCCCATCTTCTAGCGGCGGGCAACGGGTGGCAATCCGTCCTGCTTGCCGGCGCGCCGCGGTCCCGTTGCGCATCAAGGCGCCTCGCCCGCAGGCGATGTGCAGCTCCGCTCCTTCACGCCCTCTCGCGCGCGCAGCCCTGAAGGCGTGGGCGGGGAGTCGCGTTCAAGCCGGGTCGGCTCGTCGCCGAACCACACGGGATCGGAGATCGCCATGAACCTGCGCGCCCGCTCGCTCGTCGCCCTGCTCGTCTCGTGCCTCGCGCTCGGCGTCGGCTGCGCTTCACACCCGCAGCGGGCCGCGGAGTACGTCCCCCCGCGCCTCGACCTGACGCGTTATCAGGCCCTGGGCATCGTCGAGCTGGCGAGCGGCGCAAAGGCGCGCCTCGGCTCCGCGGCGACCGAGGAGTTCGTGGCAGCCGTTCACTCGGCGCAGCCCGGCACGCCGGTCCTCGAGCTCGGCCCGCTGCCCGGCGGCCTCCGCGCGCGCGTGACGCCGGAGCAGGTGCGCGAGATCGCGAAGCGCGAGCGCGTCGACGCGATCTTCGTGGGTGAGGTGAGCGAGGCCGACGGCTCGCCGCGGGTCGCCGTCGATCCGACCTGGGGCACGGCCTCTGCCTCTGCGCAGCGCAAGGCGAAGCTCACGGTGCGCCTCCTCGACGGCGCGACCGGCGCCACGGTCTGGAGCGCGACGTCGGAACGCACGATCCCGGTCGTCGCGTTCGACGGCTCGCTGCGCGGCCTCTCGAGTGTGCACACGACGCCCGCCGACGAGGCGCGCGCCATCCTCGTGCGCGACCTCGTGAACGACGTGACGTTCGACCTGCGTCCGCAGTGGGTACAGCGCTGAGCGCACGCGCCGGCGCCGCGACGCCGAGGATTCGCGGTCAGCGCCGCGCGTCCGCGACGATCTCCGCGGCCTGGAGCGACACGCGCTTCGTCCCCTCCGCGACCTGCTGCTGCCCCACCTCGCGAAAGCCGAAGCGCGCGTGGAACGCCTGGGACCGGGCATTCGGCGGTTCGACGTCGATCTCGCAGGCGACGCGCTCCGCGTTCGTCCCGGCCGCATGGGCGAACAGCCGTTCGTACAGCAACGCGCCGGCGCCCCTGCCGTGGAGCGCGCGCGAGACGACCACGCGGTCCACGTACAGAAAGCGCGAGTAGCGCGCGGCGAACCAGCGGTAGTTCGGGCTCGCGTAGTCGGCGCCCTCGCGCAGCGCGAGCAGGAACGCGACGACGGCGCCGGAACGCTCGATCACCCAATGCAACTCGGCGCGCGCGTGCAGCGCCGCGAGCCCCGCCGCGTCGAGGGGACTCAGCAACGCGACCGATTCGGCGTTGAGCGCGAGGATGGCTGCGAAGTCGCCCGGGGTCGCTGCGCGCAGCTCCATGCGGGGGGCCGTACTCAGCGCGGATCGAGCCGCAGGAAGTGGCGCGGCGGGAAACCGGTGAGCACGCGGAACGCGAGCCCGAGGGGTTTGTCCGCACTCACCGCCTCGTGCTCCGCGCCCACGGCGAGCACGGCGCGATAGTCGCGCTTCTCGCCGTCGATCGTCGCCTGCACGTCGGGGTTCGCGAGCGCGCGCCGGTACCACGCGCGCGGCCAGTGGTTCGCCGCCACGTAGAGCTTGCCGCCACTGTCCAGCTTCGAGACGACGCGGTCGTTGCCCGTGCCGTCCGCGTCGAAGGTGGTGATCACGAGCGTGCCGTCCCCGGCGGGCTGCACGAACCCGATCAGCGACTCGAACGCGGTGACGAGGCCGACGTACGCGAGGATCGCGATGACGAGGACTCTCACGGGTTTCATGGATCTCTCCTGGGCTGATTTCGCGTTGGCGTCTCGCGCGGGGAGCGGGTGCGCCTCGCGCCGGACCGGCGGCGGCTACGAAGGAGCGACCGCCCCGACGAGCAGGGCGAGGAACCCGACCCCCAGCAGGACCTGGCGGTAGGCGAAGATCGCGAACCACTTCGCGCGGTAGCTCTCCCAATCGTCGGGAGGAGCGGTGGGCGACCAGCTGTCGACCACGCCATTGATGGGCACGTTCTCGCGCACCATCCAGGCGACGTCGACCCCGAGGCAAGCCAGCGCGATGGCGGCCGCGACGGCCTGCGTCCCGCTGCCGTGGCGCAGCGAGAGCGCGATCACGAGCAGGCTGGTGGCCAGGGCGCTGCCGTAGATCCACGGCACGCGTTTCGTCATCACGGCATTGATGCGCTGGCGCAGCTCGATGTAGGCCGGTGCGGACAGGGCTCGCTGTGCATCGCCCAGGGCCACGACGTAGAAGAGCGGCTGGCTCACGACGGTCGCGTAGGCCATCAGGTTCGCGACGATCGCGATTCGCAGCATGGGTGGCCTCCCCGTCACTGGCCGGTCGGATTGCCGCGCGTTCCGCCCCACGCGGCGCGGGGCCGAGCCTGGCGGCCACTGCAGAATGGCATGCGGCCGCGATGCCCGCCGCCGGCGTTACGCCCTCTCCTCCGGTGCCTCGCACCACTCCGCGTTCCCGAGCGGCCGCGCCGGCGCGAGCATGCGCGCGATTCCGCGGTGCGTGACGACGAGCACCCGTGCGTTCCCGTGCGTCTCTCGCAGCGCGGCCAGGGCCTCGCGGGCGCGGGCGCGCAGCATCGCGTCGGACTCGCCCCCGCCGGGTCGTGCGTTCTCGTCGTGGCTCCGGAAGCGGGCGTACGCCTCGGGCCAGCGCGACGCGATGTCCTCGCGCGTGAGTCCGGTCCAGGCGCCGATGTCGCGCTCGCGCCAGCGCGGGTCGCGCACGATCGCGAGGCCAAGCGCGGCGGCGACGATCTCGGCGGTCTCGAACGCGCGCGCGAGGTCGCTCGCGACGATGCGCTCGATGCGGGCGCTCGCGAGCCCAGCGGCGGCTTCGCGCGCCTGCGCGCGCCCGAGCTCCGTGAGCGAGGGATCACCGTGCCCTTGCCAACGGCCGACGGCATTCCACGCGGACTGGCCGTGACGCAGCAGCAGCACGCGGCTCACCCGCGCACCCCGCCTTGCGCGACGAGGCAGCGCCCCGCGCGCTCGGCCCGGCGCACTCGATTCACAGCTTTTCCGCGGCGGCGACGAGCGGCAGAGCGCGATCGAGCTTCCGCAACAAGTCGTCCTGCGAGCGCGCGGCGACCGAGACGATCACCTGGTCGATGCCTGCGTCGCCGAAGCGCGCGACGGTGTCGGCGCCGAGCGGCTCGCGCCAGGCGGGCGTCGCGTAGAGGCGCAGGTCGCTGCGCTTGCGGCCGGCGCGCGCGAGGCGCGCGACGATCTGGGCCACGCGCTCCGCCGCGGTCGCGGGCGTCAGGTTGAAGCCGTACCAGCCGTCGCCCACCTCGGCGACGCGCGCGAGCGCTGCGTCGCTCTCGCCCCCGAACAACACCGGCGGATTCGGCTTCTGCACCGGCTTCGGGAACTGGCGGCACGGCGCGAGCTCGTAGAACTCGTCGCGATACTGCGACACGTCGTCGCGCCACAGGCTGCGCATCACGCCCAGGTAGGAGCGCGTCCGGTCGCCGCGGCGCTCCCACGGCACGCCGAGCGACGCAAACTCTTCCTTCAGCCAGCCGACGCCGACGCCCAGCTCGACGCGACCGCCCGAGAGCCAGTCGAGCGACGCCACCGACTTCGCGGTGTAGACGGGATTGCGCTGCGGCACGAGCAACACGCCCGTGCCGAGGCGAATGCGCTTCGTCGCGCTCGCCAGGAACGAGAGCGACACGAAGGGCTCGAGCGGCCCCATGTCGGGCCCGCCGCCGATGCGGCCGTCCTCGGAGTACGGGTACTTCGACGCGTACTCGTCGAAGAGCACGACGTGCTCGGGCGCCCACAGCGAATGGAAGCCGCGCTCCTCGACGGCGGCGCCGAGGGCGTGCACGTAGTCGGGCGTGGCCACGGGCGAGCTGGCGGGTGAGATGACGCCGATCTTCATGCGGCCTCCGGGTTGCCGGACGGAACCGCGGAGCGGCGCGCGACGCAAGATCTCGCCCGCTCGTGCGTAGAGGAGAGAGCACGCGAGGGCGTGCGCGCGCGCCCGAGGAAGGCTTTGCCTTGGATCACACGAGAGCCCAGCCCGTGCCTTCCCCGGTTCTCTTCGCGCTCGAGATGGCGGCGTTCGCCGCGATCTTCTGGTTCGAAGACTGGGTGCCCGTTTCGAAGACGCCCGCGCTGCTCGCGGTCGCCTGGGCTTCCCTGCGGCTCCGCGGCGTGTCCTGGCGCTCGCTCGGCTTTGCCCCGCCGCAGCTGTGGACGCGCGCGCTCGCGCTCGGCGCCGCGGCGGGCGCTGCCATGTGGGCGCTCGAGTTCTTCGTCACGCAGGAGCTGCTCGTCGCGCTCACGGGCGAGTACCCGGACCTGCACGAGTTCGACGCGCTCGTCGGCAACCTGCCGCTGCTGCTCGTGCTGCTCGCCGCGAACTTCGTGCTGGCCGCGCTCGGCGAGGAGCTGGTGTGGCGCGGCTACGCGTTGCCGCGCGTGGCCGGGCTGCTCGGCGGCACGCGCGCCGCGTGGCTCGCGTCGCTCGTCCTCGTCAACGCCGGCTTCGGGCTCGCGCACCTCTATCAGGGCGTGACCGGCGTCGTGGAGACCGCGCTCGCCGGCGCGCTGCTCGGCGCGCTCTACCTCGCGAGCGGGCGCAATCTCGTCGTGCCGATGGCTGCGCACTTCGTGTCGAACGCGATCGACTTCGCGGTGATCTACGCCGGGCGGTACCCGGGCGTCGGGCCGAGCTGAAGCGCGAGCGGCTCAGAACGCCAGCGGCGGATTCTTCCTCGCGAGCACGCCCTCGAAGCGCTCGCGCATGCGCGCCTCGCCCTCGGGCGTGGTCGGCAGGATGTAGTAGTCGCCGCGCAGGACGCCCTGGAAAGCGTGCTCGGCGACTTCCTCGGGCGTGGTCGCCTCGAACGCGCGGCCCTGAGATGCCGCGAACTGCTTCAGCATGTCGAGCGTCACGGGCGGCGCGATCTGGGGCTTCTCGCGCGCGAGCTCGGCGGGGCGGTTGCGCTTCGCGTCGAAGATGTTCGACGCGACGATGTGCGGGCCTGGGTAGAGTACGTGGGCCTTCAGCTTCGACTGGTTCATCAAGAACTGGAGGTGGAGCGTCTCCGTGATCATCGAGACCGCGGCCTTGCTGGCGCTGTAGCTCGGCGTGGTCGGCACCACGACGAGCCCTCCGTTCCCCGACGAGGTGTTCACCACGTGGCCCGGCTCGCCGTGAGCGAGCATCCCCGGGACGAACGCCTTGATGCCGTGGATCACGCCGAACACGTTCACGGCCATCACCCAGCGCCAGTCGTTCAGTGGCAGCTCCCAGATCGGGACGTCTTCGTGCGCGCCGACGCCGGCGTTGTTGAAGAGCAGGTGCACCCGGCCGTAGGTCGCGACCACTTCTCGCTCGGCCGCCTGCACCGACTCGAACTTCGTGACGTCGCAGACGACGCCGCTGGCCTTCGCGCCCTGCGCGCGGAGCTCGGCGACGGCGCCGGCGAGCGCGCGCTGCTCGACGTCGAGGAGCGCGATCGTCGCGCCCGCGCGGGCGAAGCGCGCCCCGATCGCGCGGCCGATGCCGCTCGCGCCGCCGGTCACGACGACGACCTTGCCTGAAAACTCGCTCATGACTCGCGAACTCCGTTCGCCGTCGGCTCGCCGCGCGCGGCCGGTCGGCACGCAGGCGTGCCGATCGCTGGATTCAGATCTCGATGCCGACGCCCGAGGCGTCGTCGTAGCGGCCGTGCAGGAACGGCACGAACCACTCGCCCGGGATCGCGCGCAGCACCTTGCCGTTGCTCTGGCTGCCGCCCTCCTCGTACTCGCAGCGGAGGAGGCGCTTCACCGGGATGTCGGCGACCGGGTCGAACGGCGACTCGCCGAGCGTCAGCTGGCCGCCGTCCACCTGCCAAGCGCCGCTGTGCCGGTGGCGCCACTCGAGGCGCACGAGCAGCGGGTCGCCGTCGAGCGCGCGGCCCTGCTCGCAGCTCGGCGACGCCTTCACGCAATAGCCGTACTCGGTGAACTCGCGGGCGCCGAGCGCTGCGCCGACGGTGCCGCTCACGCTGAGGTAGGTCATGCCCATGCGCGAGACGCTCGCCGAGACGTGCGCGCCGTCCTTCGCGAACGCGATCTGCGCGATCTTCTTCGGCTCGCCGTAGGTCTCGCGACCGCCGATGACGGCCTGCTCGGTGGTCATCGGCATCGTCACGAGATACTTCCCCTCGACGCCGTCGTAGCGCGCCGTGACGCCGAAGATCGCCGAGCCGATCTCGAGCGTGCGCTCCGGCGAGACGTGCATCGCGACGTGGGAGAACGTCACGCCGATCTCGGGGCGCGCGAGCTCGAGCGGCTTCGGGAGCAGCGCCGCGGCGATGCGCGGGTCGGTCTCGTAGACGCAGCGGATCGAGCGCACCGTGCTCGGCAGGAACTCGGGGTTCGCCTCCTGTGCCCGCTTGATCTGCTCGAGGCTGCGGACGTAGCGAAGCTTCGCCATGACACCTCCAGGGCGGGGACGTTCCTTGACTAACTGAACTCGTCGAGGAACCGGTCGCCGCGAATAGTTCAGTTAGTCAAGGAACGTCCCCGACGAAGAGTCGCTTCTCGGGGCCGATGCGGGCGGCGAGGGGGGCGAGCTTCTCGGGGTCGAAGCCGTAGAAGCGCGCGGCGTTGCCGCCGAGCATTTGCGCGATCTCGGGCTCGGGCAGGCCGCGGAACGTCTCGAGCTGCTGCTCGCGCGTGAGCGGCCACGAGCCCTCGGGATGCGGGTAGTCGCTGCCCCAGCCGATGTTCGCGAGCCCGATCTCGTGGCGCAGCTCGGCCTCGCGGCGCGGCATGCACGACGCGCCGATCAGCACGTTGCGCGCGAAGTACTCGCTCGGCTTGCTCTTCAGGTGGCTGCGGTAGTCGCCGAGCTTCTGCGCGTAGTGCGTCACCTCGTAGCGATGATCGAGCAGGTGCAGGAGCTCCGGCGCCCACACGCTCGTGCCCTCGGTGATCGCGACCTTCAGCCGCGGGTAGCGCTCGAACGCGCCGCCCCAGATCATGAACGTCAGCGGCCGCACGTTCCACCACGCGACCTCGCTCACGTAGATGCCCATGGCCCCCGGGCCGTGCGGCGCGCTGCCGATCGGCGGCGGCCCGAAGTAGTCCTCCATCGGCGACGGGCCCGAGTGGAAGTTGATCACCACGTCGAGCTCTTGGCAGACGGCCCACAGCGCGTCGTACTTCGGGTGGTGGTAGGGCGCGTGCTTGCCCCACATCACCGGGATCATGATCGCCGCGAGCCCGTTCGCGCGGGCCCAGCGCACCTCGCGCACGGCTTCGGCGACGTCCCACAGCGCGGGCACGATCGCGACGCCCACGCGGCGCTCCGGCGCCATCGACACGAGCTCGGCGAGCCAGCGATTGTGCGCCCGCGCGCCGGCCCATTGCAGCTCCGGCACGACGTTCTCGGTGGGCAGGCCGAGCGCTGCGCCGAAGGGCGGCGAGTTCATCTCGGTGATGCCGTCGGGGAAGATCACCTCGCCGGCGATGCCGTCGCCGTCCATCACGTCGATGCGCGCGTCGTGATCCCACGCGCCGCTGAGCGCGCGCTCGCGGCCGCGGCGCCAGGCTTCGTTGATGTCCGCGACCAGGAACTGCTTCTCCGCCGCCCGCGTCATCTCGATCTGGATGGGCAGCGCGTGGTCGAAGGCGTCGCGGTACTTCGCGTCGAGATAGTCGCGGTACTTCTCGGGCGGGAGTCCCGCGTGGCAGTCCGACGAGATTACGAGGAAGCGCTCGGAGCTCATGCGCGTCACGCCACCGGGTTCGAATAGAACTGGCGCGCCCACTTCCGGAACTCGGCGAGGTAGCCGTCCGCCTCGCACAGCACGGGCCGCGCGCGGTGCACCTTGTTCGACCAGATCGGCATGTCCTGCTGCACGCCCTGGGTGAGCCCCGTCATGAACTCCTCGCCGAAGAAGTCGACGACGTTCTTCGTGGCGGTGAGCAGCCAGCGCGAGTGCACGTGCTTCTCGTCGATCGGCGTCGTCGAGGAGTACATCAACAAGCCCGCGCCGGGGATGCCCTCGGTGCGCACGGCGGTGAGCCCGAGGCCCCACGAGTCGCGCACGAGCCTGCTCTTCTCCAGGTACTTCGCCCACGGCCCCTGGGAGATGAAGTCGCTGACGATGCGGTAGTGCCGGCCGTCGGCCGCGTACTCGATCGTCGAGGGAGGCGTCTCGAGGGACTTGTGCACGAACTGGAAGTGCACGGGGTCGTTGTTGTTCTCGTGCGTGTCCTGCACGTGCGCCGGCATCACGAGCTCGTGGGTGCGCGGCTCCGACCACTCGGCGTGGCCGATCTCCGGCATCACCGGGAAGTCCCACTCCGGCGGCTTCTGCTCGACGTGATACCAGGCGAAGATCATGCCGTTGCGCTCGAGCACGTCCCACGCGCGCACGCGCGCCTTCGCGGGAATGCGCTCGCAGTACGGAATCGTGGTGCAGGCGCCGGATTGCCCGTCGAACTGCCAGCCGTGGAACGGGCAGCGCAGCGTCTCGCCGATCACGCGGCCGCCGTGGCCGAGGTGCGCACCGAGATGCGGGCAGTACGGATCGAGGATGCGCGCCTGGCCGGAGCGCGTGCGGAAGAGCACGAGCTCTTCGCCGAAGTAGTGCACCGGCTTGACGTCGCCCTCCCCCAACTCCTTGCTCCATGCCACGGCGAACCAGCCGTTCGGCAACGGCAGGTGGTCGTCTTCCTTCTCGCGCAGGGCCATCGTCACTCTCCGGGGCTGAGGGGTCGCTTCGGGGCGTCGGGGTTCGCGAGCGCGTCCGCGAGGAAGCGCGCCGCCGCATCCGCGTGGGCGCGGATCGGGTGACCGTCGAGGTTCGCGAAGTCGAAGATCAGCACGTAATAAGTGCCGAGGATCATCTGCGTGAGCGTCTCGGGCGCGTGGCGCGTCGTGAGCTCGCCGGCGGCGAGGCCCTCGCGCACGATCGCGTCGAAGGCGGCGTGCAGGCGCCGCGCGTGGTCGCTCTTCTCCGCCATGCCGTGCACCGTGTGCACGAGCTCGGTCACGAGCTCGCGCTGCACCGCGCCGCCCTGTTCCATGCGCGTCGCGATCTGCGCGAAGAAGCGCTGCAGCCGAGCGGCCGTGGTGCGCTCCTGCTTGCGCGCTTCCTCCACGATGACGAGCAGGTCGTCGAGCGCGAGCAGCGCGATTTCGCGCAGCAGCTCGGGCTTCGAGGCGAAGTGGTTGAAGAAGGTCTTCTGCGCGACGTCGGCCCGCTCGCAGATGTCGGCCACCTTGGTGTCCGCATAGCCGCGTTGCCCGAACAGCTCGATCGCCGCCTCGAGGATGTGCGCGCGCAGCGCGAGCTTCTTGCGCTCACGCCGGGACGGGTCGTTGGGGGCGGACTGGGGCATCGAGCGCGCACTCTAACGCGACCGTACAGACGAGTGCAAGATTGTAGTCAGGTGCACGCGAGGTCCCCTCGGGTGGCGATGGGCCGAACCCGACGGATCCGGCCGCGGCGCCTGCGCGGATTTCCCCTGTTGGAACGCACATTTCTCGCGCCGCGCGCAGGGCCGCGGGCCACTCTCAGCGGCGATGGTGCGCCCGATCTGTCTCCTGCTGACGCTGCTGACCGGCTTCAGTGGCCTGGTCTACGAGGTCGCGTGGCAGAAGTACCTCGCGACGCTCCTCGGCTCGCACAGCGAAGCGACGGCCGCGGTGCTGGCGATCTTCCTCGGGGGCATGGCGGTCGGCTACGAGGTCTTCGGCCGGATCGCCCGCCGGATCACCGCACGCGCCGCGGAGCGCGCGCAACCGCCGGCGCTGCTGCGCACCTACGGCGCAGTCGAGGCGAGCATCGGGTTGTGGGCGCTCGCGTTCCCGTGGCTGTTCGGCGCGGCGCAGCGCATCTCGTTCCTCGTTCCGCCCGGACACGAGGCGGCGTCGTTCGCCTTCGACGTGCTGCTGTGCGCGCTTTTGTTAGGGCCCCCGACGCTCGCGATGGGCGGCACGATCCCGCTGCTCACCCAGGCGCTGTCGCGCTCGGTCGCGGAGTCGACGCGCGTACACGCATGGATCTACGCGACGAACACCGCGGGCGCCTTCGCCGGGGCTCTCGCGGGCGGCTTCGCGCTCGTGCCGTGGCTCGGCCTCGACGGCGTGCTCCGCGCCATGGGTGTCGTGAACCTCGTGGCGGGCGTGACGTTCGTCGCCCTCGACCGGGGCGGCGCGGGAGCCCTGCGCGCGCCGGTCGAGACCGCGCCCGAAACGGAAGCGGGCGCACGGCCGGCTGAAGCGACGAGCGGCATCTCCATCTACGCGGCGATCGCCTTCCTCGGCGGCTTCGCGATGATGGCGCTGCAGACCGTCGCGAACCGCATCGGCGCGCTCTCGCTCGGCTCCTCGCACTTCACGTTCGCGATGATCGCGGCGCTGTTCGTGCTCTGCATTGCGCTCGGCAGCTTCGCCGTCGCCGCGCTGCGCACGATCCCGCGCGCACTGATCGTCGGCTCGCAGTGGGCGCTCGTGGCGCTCGCGACCGCGCTCTACTTCGCGGTGCCGAACGCGCCGTATGCGGCGCACGTGGTGCGCTCGCTGTTCCGCGACGTGCCGCAGGCCTTCGGCCCGTACCACGCCGCCACCTTCCTCGCGCTGCTCGCGGTGCTCGCCATCCCGGTCTCGCTCTCGGGGGCGCTGCTGCCCCTGCTCTTCCATCACCTGCGCGAACGGCACGGCGATCTCGGGCGCATCGCCGGCCGACTCTACAGCGCGAACACACTCGGCTCGCTCGCGGGCGCGCTGCTCGGCGGCTACGTGCTGCTGTTCTGGCTCGACCTCGGCGACGTCTACCGCGTGGCGCTGGCTGCGCTCGCGCTCTCGGCAGCGCTCGTCACCGCGAACGTACTCGGTGCGCGGCGCGCGATCGCGGGCGGTGCGTGCGGCGCGGCGCTCGCGTGTGCGGCGCTGCTGCCCGCGTGGGATCCGTATCGCCTCACGGCGGGCGCATTCCGTCTCCGCGCTCCGATCGACGAAACCTATCAGGGATCTCGCGCCTTCTTCGATGCCAACTCGCGGGGAGTGAGCCTCCTCTTCCATCGCGACGACCCGGTCTCCACGATCACCGTGACTGAGGCCCCTTACCGCGGACGCGTCACGCGCTCGATCGTGAACAACGGCAAGTCCGACGGAAACACCGCCCTCGACTACGCCACGATGTGCCATGCCGCGCTGATCCCAGCGCTGCTGACCGACGACGCCTCGACGTCCTTCGTGATCGGCTGGGGCACGGGCATCAGCGCGGGCGAGCTCGCGAGCCTCGAGGGCGCGAAGCTCGTGCGCGCCGCGGAGATCTCGCCCGGCGTGATCGAGGCCGCGCCGCTCTTCGCACGCTGGAACCTCGGCGCCCACGCGAGCCCGCACGTCGTGCTCGAGCGGCGCGACGCGTACCGCGCGCTGCTCCACACGAGCGAGCGCTACGGGATCATCCTGTCCGAGCCGAGCAACCCGTGGGTGACCGGCGTCGAGATGCTGTTCAGCCGGGAATTCCTCGAGGCGGCGCGCGCGCGGCTCACGCCCGGCGGCGTGTACGTGCAGTGGATACACGGCTACGAGAGCGACTCCGCCACCGTCGCGCTCGTGCTGCAGACGTACGCGAGCGTGTTCGACCACGTCGCGGTGTGGTTCACGCGCGGCAACGAGGTGCTGCTGCTCGGCCTGAACGCGCCCGGGGGCTATCCGGCGGAGGACGTGCTGCGCGCGCGCCATGCGCGCCGCGACCTCCGCACGGGCCTCGCGCGCTGCGGCGCGCCGACCTGGGAGGCCGTCGCCGCCCACGAGCTGTTGCCTCCCGGCACGCTGCACGCGGAGCCGGGCCTCCCCGTGCATTCGCTGCGGCATCCGCTGCTGTCCCACGTCGCCGCCCGCGCCTTCTACGTCGGAGGCGATGCGTCGTTCCCGACGCTCGCGGGCGAGACGACCGCACCCGACGCGAAGCCGCGCGGCCTGCTCGCGCGCGCGGGCGAGCTCGCCGAGGAACCGCTCGCGTACGTCGTCGCGCAGGTGTGCGCCAACGGGCGGTCGGCGGAGTGCGCGACGTGGCACGCGTACTACGCGCTGCGCTTCCCGGGCTCGCCGCAGCGCGAGCGCATCTTCGCCGAGACGAGCGCCGCGATCGCGTCGAGCCCGGCGGCGGCGAGCCTGCTCGTGGATCGCTTGCTCGCGTTCCTGCGCGGCGAGTCGCCCGCATTCCCGGGCGCGAATCGCGTGGAGTCCGCGCGTCTCGCGACGGCGCTCTATGCGCGGCACTTCGTGCACGCGATCCCGTTCCCGCGCGCTGGCCTGCGCCGCGCATGGAACGCCTGCGAGCAGGGGCCGACCGCGCTCGCGTGCCTCGAGGCGCGCGAGGCGGCCGAGCGCACGCTCACCTCGCTCGACGCCTCCGCGGCGCGCTGACGCGCGCGTTCCGGCGGGCAGCGTGGGCTAGCGTGGCGCGCCCGAGGAGGACGCCATGGCCGAGCTGATCCTGCACCACTACTGGACCTCGCCCTTCACCGAGAAGGTGCGCCTCGCACTGGGCGCGAAGGGCGTCGCTTGGCGGAGCGTGGAGCAGCCGACCATCATGCCGAAGCCGGAGCTGCTCCCGCTGACCGGCGGCTACCGCAAGATCCCGGTCATGCAGATCGGCGCCGACGTCTACTGCGACTCGCAGTGCATCCTGCGCGAGATCGAGCGCCGGCACCCGACGCCGAGCCTGTATCCCGACGGCGCCGAGGCCACGCACTGGGGCCTCGCGTTCTGGTCGGACCGCGTGCTGTTCCAGGCCGCTGTAGCGGTGATCTTCGGCCAGATGGCCGACAGCGTGCCGAAGGAGTTCATCGAGGACCGCTCGAAGCTGAGCGGCCGCCCGTTCGACACGGAGCAGATGAAGGCCGCGGTGCCGCTCATGAAGGAGCAGCTGCGCGCGCAGCTCGACTGGCTCGAGACGCAGCTGCGCGACGGGCGGCGCTTCCTGCTCGGCGCGAGCGCGGGCCTCGCCGACTTCACCACGTATCACACGATCTGGTTCCTCCAGAGCTTCTACCCGCCCGCGGCGGAGCTGCTGCAGCCGCACCCCGGAGTGCGCGGCTGGGCGGAGCGCGTCAAGGCGATCGGGCACGGCAAGCACACGCCGATGGAGCGCAGCGAGGCGCTCGCGATCGCGAAGGCGGCGACCTCGACGACGCTGCCGGGCGTCGAGCCCGGCGAGCCGAATGGGTGGCGCGTCGGCGACCGCGTCGCGGTGATGGCGGACGACTACGGCCGCGACCCGATCGCGGGCGAGATCGTGCGCGCCTCCGCGCAGGAGATCGCGATCCGGCGCAGCGATCCCGAAGTCGGGGACGTGGTCGTGCACTTCCCGCGCGCGGGCTTCCTGGTCGTGCGCGCCTAGCCCTGCGCGCCGCGCACGAGCCTTCCCGGCAACGCGCCGGTGTGGGAGCCGTCGCGGAACGTGACCTCGCCGCTCACAATCGTCGCCTGATAACCGCGGGCGCGCTGGATCAGGCGCCGGGCGCCGGCCGGCAGGTCGTGCGCGACCTCCGGCAGCGCGAGCTCGAGTTGCGCGAAGTCGATCACGTTGGCGTCGGCCTTCTTGCCCGGGGCGAGCACGCCGCGGTCGCGCAGCCCGTACAGGTGCGCGGTGTCGCGCGTCATCTTGCGCACGACCCACTCGACGGGCAGGCGCGGCCCGCGGGCGCGGTCGCGCGCCCAGTGCTTCAGCAGGAACGTGGTCATCGTCGCGTCGCACACGGCGCCGCAGTGCGCGCCGCCGTCGCCCAGGCCGAAGGCGCTGTCGGGGTGCTCGAGCATCTCGCGCAGCGCCTCGAGGTCGCCGTCGTGATAACTCAGGATGGCGAGCATCAGCAGCTGGCGGCCGTCCAGCTCGAGCATCTTGTCGTAGAGCACTTCGTAGGGGTCGCGGCCCTCGCGCGCGGCGATGGCCTGGATCGACGTCTCGGGCGCCGGCTCGTAGTCCGGCGGGTCGCCGAGCGGGAAGATCTTGTGCAGACCCGTCGCGATCAGGTAGGTCACCATCGCGATGCTCTTGTCGCCGTCCGTCGGCGGAGACTCGCCGAGGATCTGCCGCTTGATCGCGGGATCGCGCAGCTTCGCCACGCGCTCCGCGAGCGGCAGGTGCGCGAGCTTCGCGTAGGTGGGCCGGTGCGAGAACGGATGGAACGTTTGGTGCCCGATCAACAGCATGGTCGGACGCGAGCCGACCTGCGGCGTGAGCCGCGCGCCCTCGGCGTTGGCCGCTCGGCACAGCGCGAGCACGTGGCGGTACTGCTCGGGCTCGACCTCGTGCTGCGAGAGCGCGAACGACACCGGCCGCCCCGTCTCGCGCGAGATGCGGCGCATCCAGCCCACTTCGCGGTCGGGCGCGTTCAGGTCCTCACCCATCACGCCCGCGGGCGCGAGCTCGATGATCCCCTGACCGAGCTTTCCGAGCTCGCGGCAGATGCCGAAGATCTCGTCCTCGCTGGCGTGCGTGCCCGGCACCACCTCGCCGTCGATCGCGCGATGCATCAACGTGCGCGACATCGAGAAGCCGAGCGCGCCCGCGGCGACCGCCTCGCGCACGATCGCAGCCATCTCGCGCACGTCGTCCGCGCTCGCGGGCTCGTTCTTCGCCCCGCGCTCGCCCATCACGTATGCGCGCACGGAGCCGTGCGGAACCTGCGTGCCGACGTCGAGCGCGAAGCGGCGGCGCGCCAGCGCGTCGAGGAACTGCGGGAAGGTCTCCCACTCCCACGCGATGCCCTCGTGGAGTGCCGTGCCGGGGATGTCCTCGACACCCTCCATCAGGCCGATCAGGAAGTCCTGCTTGCCCGGGCGCACGGGCGCGAAGCCGACGCCGCAGTTGCCCATCACGAGCGTGGTCACGCCGTGCCAGCACGAGGGCGTGAGCAGCGGGTCCCACGTGGCCTGGCCGTCGTAGTGCGTGTGGATGTCGACGAAGCCGGGCGTCACGAGCTTGCCGCGCGCGTCGACCTCGTCCCGGCCGCGCTCCGCGACCCGACCCAGCGCGGCGATCGTCCCGCCGTCGATCGCGACGTCGGCTTCGCGCGGCGGCGCGCCGGTACCGTCGACGACCGCCCCACCGCGAATCACGAGATCGTGCATGCCGAAGCTCCAGTCATCAGGTCGCGCATTCTAGGCGCGCGGCGCTCCCGTTGGGAACGGCGAAACGGCGCGCGCGGGAATCCCCACCTCGAGGCCGCCGTTCTCGGCGCGGCGCACCGCGAAGGTCTCGACGCCGCGGCGGATCGGGAGGCGCACCGGGCGACCATCTCTCAGGTCGATGCGGCCGCCGTGGTGCGGACACTCGAGCACGGTGCCGTCGATCGCGCCGCCCTCCAGCGAGACTCGGACGTGCGGGCAGGCGTTCTCGATCACGTACGGCGTGCCCCCGGCGTTGCACAGCAGGAGCTTCCGGGAGGCGAGCTCGAACGCCCGCGACCCGCCCGGCTCGGGAAGCGCGATCGGGACCGGATGCCAGGTGATGCGCGGCGGCGCGTCAGCCACCCCGTCTGCCCTCGACGTACTGCATCAGCGTGTCGTGGTGATGCAGGATCCGCACTTCCTGGCTGCAGAGGTGCAGCGCGCGGAAGGCGGCGCTGTTCATGCCGCGCTGGATGCGCGGCAGGTTGTAGAGATCCTCGTCCATCAACTCGCCGCCGCTGCACTTGCCGGTGAGCGTGTCGCCTCGCGACGCGTCGAGGAAGAGCGTCTCGGGCCGCGGCACGTCCTGCGCCGGGGCGTTCAACAGGTCCCAGAAATCGAACAGCATCTTGTTGGGGTCGTCGGGATGCGGTCGGTGCGTGAACACCCACACGAACAGCGAGTGCGTGTTGAACGTGACGTTCGGGAAGATCGTGTAGTGGAAGTCGTCGCACATCTGCGACTCGTTCAGCCGTGAGAAGTCCGCGCCGAGCAGCGGGCCGAGCTTGCGGACCGCGCCCGCGAACGCGGCGCGCGCCTCCGCGGGTCCCCCCTCGAAGCGCTCGACGTCGACGCCGACGCGGCGCAGGAAGTTCTCCTTGATGCCCGGCGTGACCGTGTTCGCGCCGGGGTGACGCAAGCTCGCCTGCACCTCGGGGAAGATCATGCGCGTGTGCTTGTCGTAACAATCGTAGGTGGTGCGCACGTCGTCGGTGAACTCGGTGGTCCACGCGTGGGTGGCCGAGAGGTGATAGGCCTCGTTGAACGCGTCGACGCTGGTCTTCCAGTTGCAGTCGATCGCGATCGTCGCGTGGAACTGGATCTTCCAGCGCTCGAAGCCGTAGGGGCCGAGGTGCTCCGGGATCACGCCGAGGTAGTCGCGCAGCGGTGCGGCGTTCGGGTCCAGGCACACGAACACGAAGCCGGCCCAGGTCTCGCAGCGCACGGGCTGCAGGGCGAGCCGCTCCGCGGGCAACCCCTGCTTGAAGCAGTGCGGGTCGAGGGCCGCGACGAGCCGGCCGTCGAGGCCGTACCGCCAGCCGTGGAAGAGGCACGAGAATTCTTCGGCGTGTCCGCGGCCCGGCTCGCGCAGGCGGTTCCCGCGGTGCATGCAGACGTTGTAACGCGCGCCGAGCGAGCCATCGCGCTGGCGCACGATCAGCACGGATTCGCGCCCGATCTCGAACGTGAAGTAGTCGCCGGGCTTCGCGGCGTCCTGCTCGCGGCCGGCGAGCAGCCACACCCGCGTCCACATGCGCTCCCACTCGAGGCGAGCGAACTCCGCGCTCGTGTAGCGCTCCTTGGGAATCGGGACGTATTCGAGCGCCGGCTCGGGCTGCTTGTCCATCGGCGTCGGCATCGCGTCTCCTTTCGCGAGAGCGAGCGAAGTTCACACAGGGCGCGCGGCGCGCGCTATCGGACCGGCACCCGAGGCGCCCGCGCGAGGTAGCCGAGCACGCGGATGCGCGCGTCGCCGACCTCCGCGGAGTCGAGCGGCAGCAACTTCGCGAGGCGCTCGATCCGCGCCGCCTCGTCGGCCGTGAGCGGCGTCGGCGTGCGCTCGGTCGCGATGCGGAGCAGCGGCACGGCGCGCCGCTCGCCGTAGTCCGCGAGCTCGGCGAGCAGCAGGCGCGGCCCGACCCCGCCCGGCGCGGCCACGACGAGACCGACGAGCAGGGTGCGCGCCTCGGCGCGCGCCGCAGCATCGCCGACCTCGACCCGCCAGCGGG
>CAZCTH010000083.1:0-23674 GCA_964501435.1 uncultured Spirochaetales bacterium
CCGCGCGGCGCCGGCGCGTGATCCACGCTTCGCAGCGCTGCCGCGCGCGGTGCAGCGCGTAGGAGAGCGCGCCCGCCAGCGCGAGCACGGCCGTCGCAGCGAGGGGCGAGGTCGTCACGCGGCGCTCCGCGCTCCGGGCGACGCGAGCACCGTGCGCTCGAGGCGCAGCCACTCGCCCAGCGACCACGCTTGGAACGGGCAGCCGCGCGGCGCGTGGGGCGCCTCGGCGTCGGCGATCTCGCTCACGTGCTCGAGCCCGACCTCGCCGAGGTGCGCGTGGAGGGGCGCCAGGAAGCGCGACTGCGCCTCGCGCCGCGCGTCGTCGCCCGCGCCCCGCACGCGCAGCCACGCCTCCACGAACGCACCGAGCAGCCACGGCCACACGGTGCCCTGGTGGTAGGCGCGGTCGCGCGTCGTCGGGTCGCCGGCGTAACGCGCGGTGTAGCCCGCCTCGCCAGGCGCGAGGGAGCGCAGCCCGAGCGGCGTCCAGAGCGCCCTCTCACACGCGTCGACCACGCGCCGCGCGCGCTCGCCGTCGAGCAGCGCGAGGGGCAGCCCGCCGATCGCGAACAGCTGATTCGGGCGAAAGCTCGCGTCGAGGCGGCCCGGCACGTGGTCGACGTCGACGACGTCGTAGAGCAGCCCGCGCTCGGCGTTCCAAAACCGCGCGCCGAACGCCGCGCGCGCGCGCTCCGCGAGCGCGCGCCAGCGCGCGTCGTCGCGGCCCGCTAGCGCGAGCGCGTTCCACCACAGCGCCTGCACCTCCACCGGCTTGCCGATGCGCGGCGTCACCACCTCGTCGCCGATGCGCGCGTCCATCCAAGTGAGCTGCACGCCGGGCTCGCCGGCGGCGAGCAGCCCGTCGCGATCGAGGTGGATGCGGTGGCGCGTGCCGCGCGCCATGCCGGCCAGGATCGCGTCCACCGCGCCGCGCAGCCGCTCGCGCTCGCGCGGCGCCAGCGCCACACCGCGTGCGGCGAGCGCGACGAACAGCTCGTGCACGCACACGACGTACCACAGCGACGCGTCGACCGCGTTGTACTCGGGCGCCTCGCCGGCGTCGACGAAGCGGTTCGGCAGCACCCCGTCCGCGAGCGCGCCCGCCCATTCGACCAGGATTCGCCGCGCCGTGTCGAGCCGGCCCGTCGCGAGGCACAGGCCGCGCAGCGCGATGAACGTGTCGCGACCCCAATCGGTGAACCACGGATAGCCGGCGACGATCGTCTCGCCGGCGCCGCGGCGCACGACGTAGGCGTCGGCCGCGCGTTCGAGCGGAGACCCGAAGCCTGCACGGCGCGCGCTCTCTGCGTCGCGCAGTGCGAGCGCGAGCGCCGCGGCGGCGCGGGGCTCCGCGGGCTCTTCCGCCGCGCGTACGATCCACGCCGCGTCGCCGTCGCAGAGGTCGAACGCGAGCTCCCCGGGTGAGGGGAGGTCTTCGCGATGCGCAAAGCCGCGCGCGCACTCCTCGGCGTAGTGGAAGCGTCGATACCAGAATGGGGCGTGGGTGTACGCGCCGTTCGCGCGCATCTCCACCACGGGCGCGCCTGTGGGCATCGCGAACACCAGGCGCTCGCCGTCGCGGACCGGCGGCGCGGCGAGCGCTGGATGGACTGCGGACTCCGCCAGCAGCGCGTGATAGTCGCGGCCGGAGAGGAATGGGCGCACGACGAGTCGCGCGCGCAGCGGTGCGCCGCGCGCGTCGCGAGCCCGCCAGCGCACGACCACGCGCGGCGCGCCGTGCGTGGCGAAGATCTCTTGCGTCAGCTCCGCGCCGTCGGCCAGGCGAAACGTCCAGGTCGGCCAAGGATGCGCGCGGAACTCCACGATGCGCGTCGCGCCGTCGGGCGAGAGCTGATCCGGATCGTAGGACTGGGACGAGATCGCTTCGCGTCGGCCGCCGCGCTCGACCCAAGCATCAAAGCCCGCGACCAGCGCGACCCGGCCGGTGGGCGGCGTGGTCGCCGCGATCAGCAGCGCGTGATAGCGCCGCGTGCGCGCGAGGGTGGCGCTGCCCGAGGCGAAGCCGCCAAGGCCGTCGGTCTCGAGCCATTCCTCGCGAGCTTCGCTCGCGCCGCGCGAGGCGGGGCCCCGCGCGGTCTCGCTGCGCACCGGTCGCGGCGGGGCGTCGATCTTGGACACGCGTCAGCTCGCGAACTGGATGACGTTCTTGATGCCCGTGGCCTTGCCGAGCAGGAGATCGCGGTGCGCTTCGATCGGGAAGCGGCCCGTGATCAGCCCGCCGACGGCGTCTGGCCAGAGCGAGCGGAAGCGCGCGACGTCGCGGATCGCGGCCTCGAAGGCGTCGCGTCCGGCGTTGACCGTGCCGAACACGAGCTGGTTCTTCAGCACGAGGTCGCGCATCCACTTGTCGGTGTCGATCGCGATCGGCGCCTTGCGGCCGGGCACACCCGTGAACACGAACACGCTGTTCGGCCCCATCGCCTGCATCGCGTCGAAGGCGAGCTTCGACGCGCCTGCCGCCTCGTACACCACGTCGATCGTGCCGAACTTGCGCGCGAGGTCGCCCGGCGCCACCTGCTGCGACGAGACGTAGGTGGCGCCGATCTTCTCCGCGAGCTCGGCCTTGGGGTTGGGCGCCAGCTCGCGCGCGTACACGATCGTCTCGAAGTCGTGGGCGCGCAGGGCCATGGCGCCGAGCAGGCCGACGGGCCCGGCGCCGAGCACGAGCGCGCGCCGGCAGTGCCCCGTCTGCAGCCCCGGCTTGTGCGGACAGCCCCAGGGCAGACGCTCCTGCACGTCCCACAGCTGGATCAGCGCCTTCTCGGCGATCGTGAGCGGCTCGACGAGCACGCCGAGGTCGCGCAGCTCGCGCGGCACGACGTTCAGGTACCGCTCCTCCTCCACGATCTGCTCGGTCATGAAGCCGTGAGCCTCCTTGATGCCGCGCTCGCGAAAGTCGCCGGTGAAGCAGAAGTCCTGGCGGTCGGCGCGGCATGCGGTGCAGTGCGCGTGCGGGCAGGGCCGCCGCACCATCGGGATCACGTAGTCGCCCGGCTTTACGCGCGTCACGCCCGCACCGACTTCCTCGACCTGGAGGAAGCTCTCGTGTCCGATCACGAGATGGTCGCTGCCGGGCGGTGGCGTCCCGTATTCGAAGGCGCAGATCTCGCGGTCGGTTCCGCACACGCCCACGTCGAGCACGCGCAGGCGCGCTTGGGTGGCGCTCGTGAGCCGCGGAGCGGGCTCGTCGGTGATGCGGACGCTGCGTTCGGACGGGAACACGGAGATGGCGCGCATGGAGCCTCCTGGGTCGGTGTGCGGCTCGGATGCACGAGCGCCGCGCGCGTAACGGCGAGCGCGCCGTGTGCGGACCCGTGACCGGGCAAAGCGGATGCGAGTTGCCGCCGGAGCGCCGCGGCATCGCAGGCGCGTCCGCAAGCGTGGCGCACAGGGCGCTCACGACGAGGCGGCAAAGGCGAGGCGATTGCGACGATGCGCGTGCTCACTCTGGGCTGGGAGCTTCCGCCGCGCTTCGCGGGCGGCGTCGGCGTGGTCGCCGACGCTTTGCTCCGTGCGCTCGCCGAGCGCGGGCACGAGCTCACCTACGTGATGCCTCACGCGTTCGGGGAGCCCGGCCCCAAGGGTGTGAGGCTGCTCGAGCCCACCGTCTGCGGGGGAGCTGCGGGAGCGCCGAGCCGCCTCGTCTCCTACGCGAGCGAGCGCCCGCCGATCCGCGTGCCCGGCGAGGCGGCACCCCCTTCCGGCGCTGCGTTGTATGGGCCGGACCTGCTCCGCGAAGTGGAGCGCTTCGCGGCCGACGCGCTCGCGCGCGTCGCGGAGGCGCGGGTCGCCTTCGACGTCATCCACGCCCACGACTGGACCACGTTTCGCGCCGGCCTCGCGCTGCGCGCCGCCACCGGGAAGCCGCTGGTCGCCCACGTCCACATCACGGAGCTCGACAAGAGCGGCGGCGCCTGGGCCGATCCCGCCGTTTTCGCGCTCGAGCGCGAAGGCATCGCAGGCGCGGATCGCGTGGTGGCCGTGAGCCGCCGCATCGCGTCCACTTGCAGCGAGCGCTACGGCGCCGACCCCGCCCGCGTGCGCGTCGTCTACAACGCGGTCGACCCGGCGGCGGACGCGGGCGTCGCGCCGGCGCTGCCTCGTCCCCTCGTGCTGTTCCTCGGCCGCATCACGCTGCAGAAGGGCCCGGAGTACTTCCTCGAAGCCGCACGGCGGGTGCTCGACGTGCAGCCGGACGCCCACTTCGTCATGGCGGGCACCGGCGACATGCTTCCGCGCATGATCGAGCGTGCGGCCGAGCTCGGCATCTCCTCGCGCATCGCCTTCCCCGGCTTCGTCGACCGCGAGCGCGCCGCCGCGCTGTACGGAGCGGCGGACGTGTTCGTGATGCCGAGCGTGAGCGAGCCGTTCGGGATCGTGCCGCTCGAGGCGATGGACCGCGGAGTCCCCGTGATCGTTTCGCGCCAATCCGGCGTGTCGGAGCTGATCTCGAACGCGCTGAAGTGCGACCCCTGGGAGGTCGAGCGCATGGCGTCTCTGATCGCCGCAGCGCTGCGCTACCCGACCCTCGCGCGCGCTCTCTCCGAGAACGGCCGTACGGAGGTGGCGCAGCTGCGCTGGTCGGCGGCGGCGCGCCGCGTCGAGGCGGTGTACGAGGAAGCGCTGCGCGCGCGCTGAGCGCGCCCCGGAGCCCGAGCGAAGCGTTACCTGCGCGCCGCGGCGGAATCGCAGCGTCGGGCGGCCGGGCCGTCTCGCAACGAGGGGAATCGCGTGCCGAGCGTCTGCTTCTACTTCCAGGTCCACCAACCCTACCGCCTGCGGCGCTACGGGGTGTTCGACGTGGGCCGCCGCTCGGATTACTTCGACGATGCGCTCGACGAGGCCGTGCTCCGCAAGGTCGCGGACAAGTGCTACCGGCCGATGAACGCGCTGGTGGAGGAGTTGGTCGACCGCAGCGAGGGCCGCTTCCGCGCCGCCTACTCGATCACCGGTACCGCCCTCGAGCAGCTCGAGCGCTGGGCGCCCGACGTGGTCGAGAGCTTCCGCAGGCTGGCGCGCAGCGGCGCGATCGAATTCCTCGCGGAGACCTACCACCATTCCCTCTCGTTCCTCGCCTCGCGCGACGAGTTCGAGGAGCAGGTGGAGCTGCACTCGGCGCTGATGGAGCGCACGCTCGGCGTGCGCACGCGCGTGTTTCGCAACACCGAGCTGATCTTCTCCAACGCGCTCGCGCGGCGCGTGCACGACCTCGGCTTCGCGGGAGTGCTCGCCGAGGGCGCCGATCGCGTGCTCGGCTGGCGCTCGCCGCACTTCCTCTACACGGCGAAGGGTGCGCCCGACCTGCCGCTGCTGCTGAAGAGCTATCGGCTCTCGGACGACGTCGCGTTCCGCTTCGGCAACCGCGCTTGGGAGGGGTGGCCGCTCACGCCCGAGAAGTTCGCGGGCTGGCTCCACGCGGTGAACGGCTGCGGCGAGACGATCAATCTGTTCATGGACTACGAGACGTTCGGCGAGCATCAGTGGGCCGAGACGGGGATCTTCGAGTTCGTGCGCGCGCTGCCCGACGCCGTACTCGCGCACCCCGACGTTCGCTTCGCGACGCCGTCGGAGGTGATCGCGTCCTGCGCGCCGCGCGCGGAGCTCGACGTGCCCGAGTTCGTCTCGTGGGCCGACAGCGAGCGCGACCTCACCGCGTGGCTCGGCAACGCGATGCAGCGAGCCTCGCTGGACGAGCTCTACGCGCTGCGCGATGCGGTGCGCGCCAGCGGCGATCCCCTCGCGCTGCGCGACTTCCGCCGCCTCACCACCAGCGACCACTTCTACTACATGTGCACGAAGTACTTCGCGGACGGCGACGTCCACAAGTACTTCTCGCCCTACGAGTCCCCTTACGAGGCGCACATCGCGTTCATGAACGCCCTGGCGGACCTCGCGCTGCGCGTGGGCACGCGGCCGGAGCGTCTCGCCGCCTGACGCGGGGGCCGTCTGCTTCGTGCGGGAGCGCGAAGCAAGAGGCGTGCCGAGTTGTTACGGGGACGTGCGCGCCGCATCCCAGCGCTCGGGAGGACCGAGCGATGCTCATCGAGATCGGCGAGACGTTTCTGCGCCGCGCACTTCAGGGGCTGCTGGAGGGTGACGCGCCTGCACTTCCCGCCGATCTCGGCGGGCCGCGTGCGCCCGTCGTGCTGCTGCACGGCTTCGGCGTGACGAGCGCGGTGCTCGTCCCGCTCGCGGCGCGCATCGAGCGCACGACCGGGCGGCCGTGCATTCGACTGCGCCTCGGCCGCCGCCTCCCGTTGCATCTGGCCGACGTGCGCCGCAGCGCGCGGCGTGCGGAGCGCGCGCTCGAGCGCATCGCCGAGCGCACGCCACTCGGCCGCGTCGACGTGGTGGGGCACTCGCTCGGTGGGCTGGTCGCCACCTACTGGCTCAAGCGGATCGACTGCGGGCGGCGCATTCGGCGGGTCGTCACGCTCGGCACGCCGCATCGCGGGACGCTGTTCGCGGCGCTCGGCGTGCTCCTGTTCGGGGCCGTCTCGCCGGCCGTGTGGCAGATGCTGCCCAGCTCGCCGTTCGTGCGCGCGTTGGCCGCGGCGCCGGTGCCGGAAGGCTCGGAGCTCGTGGCGTTGGGGTCGCTCGCGGACGGCGTGGTGCCGGTCGCGCGCGCGCTTCCCCGGGCGGCGCCGCGGCTGCGCACCGCCACCGTGGCGCGCGCGCGTCACGTCGACCTTCTGTGGTCGCGCGACGTCTTCGCCCACGTTGCGCGCGCCCTCGCGCCCGATGCGCCGCCCGCCGCGTTACGCGCCGCGGCCTGAGGGAATCGCAGCGCCACGAGAACGCGCCGCAGCGGCGCACCAACTAACGGAGACCACCATGACCGCACTTCGCTCGCGCGCTGCCCGCGCGCTCTCTTCCGCACTGCTCGCGCTCGCCACTCTCGCACCGCTGGGGGCTCGCGGCGACGCGCCGCCCGACGCGATGACCCTCGCGACCGCGAAACGTCTGATGGCCGTGGCCGAGGCGAAGATCCAGGCGCTCGCCGCTCCAGGCGGAGCCATCGCCATCGTGGACGACGGCGGGCACCTCGTGCTGCTGGAGCGTCTCGACGGAACTTTCCCCGCCGCGTCCACCGTCTCGACCGAGAAGGCGCGCACGGCGGCGGTGTTCCGCATGCCGACCGAGAACCTCGAGAATGCGATCCACAACGGCCGCAACGCTCTCCTGGGCGTGGCGGTCATGACGCCGCTCCAGGGCGGTGTGCCCGTGCGCGCGCATGGGCGCGTGATCGGCGCGGTGGGGGTGTCGGGCGCGGCGAACGCGGCGCAAGACACCGAGCTCGCGAACGCGATTGCCGCGGCGCTGGAGTAGCGACGCACGGCTTTGCGCGCCGCCCGGCGCGCGGGAGGACGAGATGAAGATGCGCACGATTTGGGCGCTGCTCGCGGCGCTGCTCTTGCCCGCGGCCGCGCTGGCCGACGAGGTGCAGTTCTTCGCGAAGGGCGCCGTCGACGCCGCGTTCGCGGTGGGCCGCCCGCTCACCGAGAACGCCCGCTTCAAGGTGCACGCGAGCCGACGCGACGCGCCGGGAATGGGCGAGGTCCACGTCGCCGACACCGACGTGATTCACGTGCTGTCGGGGCACGCCACGTTCGTCACCGGCGGCGCGCTCGTGGCGCCGCGCGAGGTGGCGCCGAACGAGATCCGCGGCGAGGCGATCACCGGCGGAGCGACGCGCGTCCTCGGACCGGGCGACGTGGTGATCGTGCCCAACGGCACGCCGCATTGGTTCCAGGCCGTGGAGGGCCCGTTCACTTACTTCGTCGTCAAGGCGACGGATCCGGAGGCGCTCCGATGACGCGCATCGCTTCGCTCGCTCTCGTTCTCGCGTCGGGGGTCGCCGCGGCCGCCGCCTTCGCCGCAGCACCCGAGCTGCCCAGCGGCAAGCCGCTCGCGAGTCTCGACCTGACGCGCGGGGAGGACGCGCGCGCGCTCGGCGCGCAGTGGCGCGTCCACGACGTCGCGGTCGTCGCGACCGCGCACCGAGCGCCCGACGCCGACGGCCAGCCCACCGGCGCGCCCGTGCGCACGTGGACGATCGAGCCGCGCGCAGGCCGTGCGGACTACGACGACTCGGCGTGGGAGACCGTCGCGCCCGAGGCGCTCGCGGCACGGCGTGGCAACGGACGCGTCTCCTTCGTCTGGTATCGCGTCGTCGTGACGATCCCGGAGCGCATCGGCGCGTTCGACCCCACCGGCTCGACGGTCGTGTTCCAGACCACGGTGGACGACAGCGCGGAGATCTGGGTCGACGGCGAGCTGACGCGCACGCTCGGCCAGCGCGGCGGCTCGGTCGTCGCCGGCTGGAACGCGCCCAATCGAATCGTCGCGGCGCGCGACGTGAGGCCCGGGCAGCGCATCGCGATCGCCGTGTTCGGCGGCAACGGCCCGCTCTCGGACCCGCCCGCGAACTTCGTGTGGATGCGCGAGGCGCGCATCGAATTCCACCCGACGCCGTCGCGAGAGCCCTACGCGATCGCGCCAGCGGAGGTGAACGTCGAGGTGGAGCGCCTCGATCCGCGCATCGACGCGATCGTTCCGCAGAACGCGAAGATCTGGAAGCTGGCCGAGGGCTTCCAGTTCACCGAGGGCCCGCTCTGGTGGCCGGCACGCGGAACGCTGCTGTTCAGCGACCCGAACGCGAACCGCATCTACGAATACGACCCGGCCGCCGAGAGCGGCGCGGGTGGGCTGCGCGTGTTTCGCGAACGCTCGGGCTATGCGGGCGCGGACGTGGCGGAGTACGGCCAGCCGGGCTCGAACGGCCTCGCACGCAACCCGAAGACGGGCCGCCTCACGATCGACGAGCACGGCCGCCATCGCGTGAGCGAGCTCGGCGACGACGGCGTCGCGCGCACGCTCGCCGAGGCGTACGAGGGCAAGCGTCTGAACAGCCCGAACGACCTCGTGTTTCGCTCCGACGGGACGCTGTACTTCACGGACCCGCCCTTCGGTCTGCCGAAGTTCTTCGACGATCCGCGCAAGGAGCTGCCGTACAGCGGCGTCTACGCCCTGCGCCGCGGCCGGCTGCGCTTGCTGTCGACGGAGCTCACGGGACCGAACGGCATCGCGTTCTCGCCGGACGAGCGCTTCCTCTACGTCACGAACTGGGACGAGAAGAAGAAGGTCGTGATGCGCTACGACGTCGCGCGCGACGGAGGGCTCTCGGGCGGGCGCGTGTTCTTCGACATGACGTCGGCGCCCGGCGCCGAGGCGCTCGACGGTGTGAAGGTCGACCGCGCGGGCAATCTCTACGTGTCCGGCCCGGGCGGGCTCTGGATTCTCGCCGCCGACGGCACGCATCTCGGGACGCTGCGCGGGCCGCGACTGGCGGCCAACATGGCGTGGGGCGAGGACGGCAAGACGCTGTTCCTCACCGCGCGCAGCGGGCTCTACAAGACGCGGCTGCTCGTCGAGGGCGCGGGCCGATGAGAGAGGACGACGTGCGAGCGTGCACGCGTGCAGTCGGCGCGCACGCGATCGCACGCCGCGCCGCGCGTTACCTCGCCGCGTGGCGCGCATCGATGCGGACGAACCCAGCAGAGCGAAGCGCGCTCAGCGCGGCCGCGGGAAGGACCCTCGGCGACGGAGAGCGCTCACCCTGCCACGGGAGAGGAGATTACTCGATGAAGACTTCGAAGCTTGGCGTACTGGCGGCGAGCGCGGTGCTCGGCCTGATGGGCTCGGCGCTGCTCGCGAACGGCGCGAGCGCCGGTGAAGAGAAGGCCTGCTACCGCACGCACTGCGGGAAGGCGATCACCGGCCACGAGGGCAAGTGCGGCGGCACCGTCGTCGCAGACCTGCGCGACGAGAAGTCGTGCGAGGTCGCGGGCGGCGACTGGACGACCGCGGCGAACGCGAAGCAGTACGCGGCGAAGAACTAGCGCCGCGCCTGCGGCCGCGGGAGCGTGCGGCACCCCCGCTCGCTCCCGCGGCTCCCGCGCTCGGAGGCGTCGATGACCCCCACGCCGCGTTTTGGCCTCGGCTTTCGCACTCCGCACTTCGCGGCGCTCGCTGCGCGTCCTCCCGGCGTGGACTGGCTCGAGCTGCTTTCCGACAACTTCCTCGGCGTGGGCGGCCCGCGCCGCGCGCAGCTCGAGCGGCTGCGCTCGCTCTTTCCGGTGGCGCTGCACGGCGTCGGCCTCGGCATCGCCAACGACGCGCCGCCGCGCCGCGAGTACCTCTCCGCGCTGCGCGAGCTCGCCGATTTCGTTCAACCCGAGCTCGTGAGCGATCACTTGTGCTGGACGGGCCTCGACGGCGCGACCAGCCACGATCTGCTGCCCGTGCCCGCGCAGCGTGCGCTGCTGAACGGCCTCGCCGAGCGCGTCGCGCGCGTGCAAGACGCGCTGGGCCGTCGCCTGGTCCTGGAGAATGCCTCCGCCTACGTGCGCTTTCGCGGCGAGGACGCGAGCGAGGCGGAGCTGCTCGCGGCGCTCTGCGACCGCACGGGTTGCGGAGTCCTCCTCGACGTGAACAACCTATTCGTGAACGCCGCGAATCTCGGTACCGATCCCGCCGCCGCGCTCGCCGCGCTACGCCCTCGCCACGTGGCGTACATGCACGTCGCCGGCCACGCGCAGCTTGCGGGGATGTGCGTGGACACGCACGGCGCCGCGGTGCCCGACGCGGTGTGGGCGCTCTTCCGCCGTGCCGTACTTCGTTTCCCCGACGCGCACGTGATGCTCGAGCGCGACGACGCGATCCCACCGCTCCCGGCGTTGATCGCGGAGCTGGACACGGCGCGCGCGCACTGGCGCAGCGCGCGCGCGGACGGCCGCGACGGGCGCGCCGCGCTGCCGGCGCACGAGGCCGCGTCGGGAGTCGCGCTGTGCTCGGCCTCCCCGTGCGACGCGCAGTCCGCTGTCGCCGCCCAGCCGAGCCCGTCGCCGCGCGGCGAGCTCGCTTCCGCCGCGTGGGGCGACGCGGAGGCGCCTGAGGAGCGCACGGCCGCTCCGGCGGCGCGCGATCCGTCGCCGGTCGTCGCGTGGCCCGTGGCACAGCGCGCGTTCTGGCGCGCCGTGGTGGAGGGCGCGCGGGACGAGGCGCTCGCGGCGGCGCTCGACGACCGAGGACCGGTCGCGGCGGAACGCGGCCTGCGCGTCTACCGGGATGCCTACGCCACGCTCGCCGAGCGCGTGCTCGGCGCGAACTTCCCGGCGCTCGCCCGCGCGCTGGGCCGGCGCGACTTCGCCGCTCTGTGCGCCGCCTTCC
Organism: uncultured Spirochaetales bacterium; assembly: GCA_964501435.1. GTDB lineage: Bacteria > Myxococcota_A > UBA9160 > UBA9160 > UBA6930 > VGRF01. The sequence continues at coordinate 11,254 of CAZCTH010000083.1, forward strand.
AGGACGCGCATGCGCCGCAATCGTCGGATTTCGTGAGCTTCGGAGCGCCGCTTGCCGAGTTCGTGGAGCGCTTCGCGCTGGTCGAGGACTACGCGGTGCCACGCGCGGCGCTCGCCGACATCGCGCGGGTGGAGCACGCCGAGCGCGAAGCCCAGGAAGCGGGAGACGCGCCGGGCGCGCTGCCATTGAGCGCGCTCGCCGCGCTTCCGCCCGCAGCGTGGGAGCGCGCGCGCTTCCGCTTCGCGCCGTCGTTCCGCGTGCTCGAGACGGCGTGGGACGTGCTACCGGCGCTGCGCGCCCTGGCCGCGGGCGATCCGCTTCCGCTCCCGGAACGCGTCGACGCGGGCGCGCTGATCGTGCGCGTGGACGGGCTCGTGCGCAGCGAGCGCATCGAGCGCGCGGGCGCGCGCGCGCTCGGCGTGCTCGCGCGCGGCGCGTGCTTCGCGCATGCATGCGAAGCCGCCGGCGGGGAGGAGGCGGCGGCCGACGTGGCGCGCGCGCTCGCCCGGGCGGCGGCGGCGCACGCGCTGTGCGCGATCGAGGCCTGAGCGACGCCCGGGCGTCCGCCTGCGGCGCTCAGGCGTTTCGCGCGATGCCGAGCTTCTTCATGCGGCTGCGCAGCGTGCTCGCGTTGATGCCGAGCCGCGCAGCGGCCCCCGCTGCGCCCTCGATGCGCCAGCCCGTGGCCTCGAGCGCGGCCTCGATGTGGCGCCGCTGGGCTGCGTCGAGCGTGGCCGCCTCGTCGCCGCTCGCGGGCTCCGGCGACGCGACGGAAGTGCCGAGCGGCGCGGCGTCGGCGCCGTGTGTACGCGCGGGGGTCCGCAGCAGCTCGGCGTCCACCTCGAGACGCGGGCCCCGCGCGAGCACCACGGCGCGCTCGATCACGTTGGAGAGCTCGCGCACGTTGCCGGGCCAGTCGTACGCGCGCAGGTGCGCGAGGGACGACTCCGAGATGCCCTCGATGCGCTTGCCGAGCTCGCGGCCGAAGCGGTCCGCGAAGTAGAGCGCCAGCAGCTCCACGTCGCCTTCGCGGTCGCGCAGCGGCGGTACGACGATCGGCACGACGTTCAGCCGGAAGAAGAGATCCTTGCGGAACCGCCCCGCTTCGACCTCGCGAGAGAGATCGCGGTTGGTCGCGGCGATCACGCGCACGTCCACCTTGCGCGAGCGATTGCTGCCGACGGGCTCGATCTCCCGCTCCTGGAGCACGCGCAGCAGCTTCACCTGCGTGTCGAGCGGCAGCTCGCCCACTTCGTCGAGGAAGATCGTGCCGCCGTGGGCGACCTCGAAGCGGCCCATGCGGTTCGCGGTGGCGCCGGTGAAGGCGCCGCGCACGTGGCCGAACAGCTCGCTCTCGACGAGGCCAGCGGAGATCGCCGCGCAGTTCACCTTGACGAGGGGCCGATCGCGGCGCGGGCTGCGGTCGTGGAGGGCGCGCGCGATCAGCTCCTTGCCGGTGCCCGTCTCGCCGTGGATCAGCACGGTGGTGGGTGTGGGCGCGACCGTGGCCACCAGCGCCATGACGCGCTCGATCGCCGCGCTCGCGCCGACCACGCCGGCGGAGTCGCGCGTCTCGCGGATCTCTTCCTGGAGGTAGGCGTTCTCGGCGGCCAGGCGATCGCGCAGCTCCGCGAGGCGCTCGTAGGCGAAGCAGTGGTCGACGGCGACGGCGATCGCGCTGACCACGCGATCGAGCAGCGCCTCGGGGATTTCGCGATAGGCGTCGCGCTGCGTGGACATGAAGAAGAGCGCGCCGAAGCTGCGCTCTTCGCGCAGCAGGGGGAGCGCGCAGAGGGATTCCATGCCCTCGCGCTCCATCACGAGGTGGGTCATCGGGAAGCGCGTGCGGAGTGCCTCTCGGGATTCCGCGATGTATCGCTGCCGCTGCTCCTGCGCCCAGCGGCAGGCGGTGCCCGCGGAGGGGAACTCCTCGATCATCGGCCCGCGCGCCGGCTGGTCGAGGGCGAGCACGTGGACGCGCAGGCTCTCCGGGCCCGTCGGCACCTCGATGCCGAAGCGCTCGCACGGCAGCAGCGGCTTCACCGAGCGCGCGAGCTCGGCGAACAGGTCGGCACGGCGCAGGTGGCGCGTGCTCGACAGGTTGATCTCGAGCAATGCCTTCAGCTCGCCGTACGCGAGGTCGAGGCTCTGCTGCGCCAGCTCGAGGTCGCGGCTCGTGCTCTCGAGCTTCGCCTCGAGCTCGCGACAGGCGCGCTGGAGCATCTCCTCCGCATGCAGGCGTTCCATCTCGACGCGCGCGCGGTTCGCGAACACCTCGAACAGCTCGATCTCGCGCGGCGACTCGAGCATGGGCTCGGTGTCGAGCGCGGCGAGATGGCCGAGCGTCTGGCCCTGCGCGCCGCGCAACGGGATGCCGAGGTAGCTGCGGACGCCCATGGTCTTGAGCGGCGCGTCGTTCGGGAAGAGGCGTTGTACGTCGTCTGTGAACAGGCAGAACTGGCCGGCGACGACGCGCTCGCAGGGCGTGCCCGAGAGGCGGAACTCGACGTTCGGCCGCCAGCCGTCGCGGCTCCAGTACGCGAGCGTGCGCACGCGGTCCTCGGTGCCCGCGAACTCGGAGACGAACGCGTAGTGCACGTTCAGCGACTGCGCGAGGTTCTTCACGAGCTGCCGCAGGTATTCGATGCCGGCCTTGTCGGCGGTGGCCTCGACCACCGAGCGGTAGGCCAACTGGGCATTCCACTTCTGCAGGTGGCTGGCGGGCATCGGGTCTCCGGGAAGTCGCTCGGCGCGCTCAGCATACCCCCGCCGCGCCCGCCACCCGATCCTAACTACCGAATGCGAACCCTTCGTAACCGTTCGCGGCCACGCGGTCGCAGATCTCGCGGTAGACGCCGACGCCCGCTGCGTAGGGCATGAACATGCGCGGCTTGCCGGGGATGTTCGCGCCCATGTACCAGGAACCGGCGCGCGGCATCAGCGTGCCGTTCGCGACCTCGGTCACGTGCGCGACCCAGCGCTCCTCGGCCTCCGCGGTCGGCTCGATGCGCGTCTTGCCGTGCTGCCGCATCCAGTCGATGCAGGCGAGCGTCCAGTCCACGTGCTGCTCGATCGAGACGAGCATGTTGCTGAGCACCGAGGGGCTGCCGGGCCCGGTGATCATGAACAGGTTGGGGAAGCCCACCACGCCGAGGCCGAGGTAGCTGCGCGGCCCCGCGGCCCACTTCTCCGCGAGCTTCGCGCCCTGCGCTCCGCGCACGTCGATGCGCAGCAGCGCTCCGGTCATGGCGTCGAAGCCGGTCGCCATCACGAGCATGTCGAGCTCGCAGTGCTCGCTGCCCGCGAGCTGGACGCCGGTCGCGGTGATGCGCTCGATCGGATGCTTCGTCAGGTCCACGAGCCGCACGTTTGGGCGATTGTACGTCTCGAAGTAGCCGGTATCGACGCAGATGCGCTTCGTTCCGATCGGATGCGAGGTCGGGCAGAGCGCGTCGGCGGTCGCGCGATCCTTCACGATCTCGCGGATCTTGTCGCGCACGAAGTCCGCGACCACGCGGTTCGTCTGCTCGCTGATCAAGGTGTCCGCGATCGTGCTCGTGAAGCGCGCGCCGCCGATGCGCCACACCCGCTCGAGCGCGGCGCGGATCTCGGCGTCGCTCTTGCCGACGGCGGTGTCGAACAGCGGCTGCCCGTCGTGCGGCTCGATCTGCAAGTCGCCGAAGCCGGCGCCGAGGCCGAGGCGGTGCTTCTGGCGATGGCCCGGGTAGTGCTTCTTGAACGCCTGGACGAAGTGCGGGTCGAGCTTTGCGTTGACCGCGGGCACGCTGAAGTTCGGCGTGCGCTGGAAGACGGTGAGGTGGCCCGCCGTCTCCGCGATCACGGGAATCGCCTGGATCGCCGACGAGCCGGTGCCGATCACGCCGACGCGCTTGCCGGAGAATACGACCGGGTGGTGCGGCCAGCGGCTCGCCCAGTGCAGCTCGCGCGTGAAGTCGTGCAGGCCGGGGATGCTCGGCTCCTGCGGCACCGAGAGGCAGCCCGTCGCCATCACGCAGAAGCGCGCGTGCGCGCGATCGCCCCGCTCCGTCTCGACCGTCCACTCGCCGCGCGCGTCGTCGAACGCGGCGCGCGTGACGCGGCGCTCGAAGCGCATGTCGCGCTTCAGGTCGAAGCGCTCGGCCACGTGCTCGGCGTACTTCAAGATCTCGGGCTGGGTCGCGTAGCGCTCGCTCCACTCCCATTCCTGCTCGAGCTCGCGCGAGAACGAGTACGAGTACGCGAGGCTCTCGGCGTCGCAGCGCGCCCCCGGATAGCGATTCCAGTACCAGGTGCCGCCCACGCTGGTGCCGGCCTCGTAGACGCGCGCGGTCAAGCCCATCCCGCGCAGCCGGTGCAACAAATACATGCCCGCGAAGCCCGCGCCCACCACGATCACGTCGAAGCGCGCGCCGTCGTCCCGCGCCGCCGAAGCCTGGGTCCCGCTCATCGATCTCGCCTCCGCCGCAGAATGCGGGGGCCCATGCTAGGCGCTCGCAGAGGGCGTACGCATCTGCGTGATCGCGCGCGCAGTGTGCCGAGTGCCCTGTCGTTGCATGCCAGCTGCGCGGCGGGGCGGAGCGTCGCCGCCGCTCCGCGCGGTAGCCTCCCACCTCGACCCATCCGGGAGGCCCGCGCCATGTCCGACGTCATCGTCCTCGGTTCCGGCGCCGGCGGCCTCACCGCCGCGCTCGTCGCGCGCCACGCCGGTCGCTCGGTCGCGCTCTACGAGAAGTCCGACCGGCTCGGCGGAACCAGCGCGTGGTCCGGCGGGATGATCTGGATCCCCAACAACGACCACATGCGCGAGATGGGCGTTCCCGACAGCGACGCCGACGCCGTGAAGTACCTGCTCTCGATGTCCCACGGCTTGATGGAGGAGCCGCTGATCCGCGCGTTCGTCGCCGCCGGCCCGGAGATGGTGCGCTGGCTCGAGGCGAACAGCGTGGTGAAGTTCCAGCCGGTCGGCGCCTTCCCCGACTACCACCCCGAGCATCCCGGCGGCAAGCCGCGCGGCGGGCGCAGCCTCGAGTGCCCGATGTTCTCGTATCGCGAGCTCGGCCCGTGGGCGGCGCGCGTCAACACGGGGGACTTCTACGGCGAGGTCATCACGACCATGGGCGAGACGCCGCTCGGGCAACCGATGCCGAAGACGATCGCGAAGGAGGAGCTGGCGCGGCGCCGCGCGAACGACGAGCGCGGCCGCGGGCTCGCGCTGATCGGCCGGCTGCTGAAGGCGTGCGTCGACGCCGGCGTCGAGATCCACACGAGCGCGCGCGCGATCGAGCTCGTCCAGGAGCGCGGCGCGGTGGTCGGCGTGCGCTTCGAGGACGGCCGCGAGGCCCGCGCGAGCGGCGGCGTCGTGCTCGCGACGGGCGGGTTCGAGTGGAACGACCAGCTCGTCGCTGCCTTCTTGCGCGGCCCGATGACGGGGCGCGTCTCGGTGCGCACCAACACCGGCGACGGGCTGGTGATGGCGATGAAGGCCGGCGCGTCGCTCGCGAACATGCGCGAGGCGTGGTGGCTGCCGGTCGCCGAGGTGACGCGCTCGAGCGGCGAGCCCGCGACGGTCCTGATCACCTCGGAGCGCACCTTCCCGGGCTCGATCATGGTGAACCGCGAGGGCCGCCGCTTCACGAACGAAGCGGCGAACTACAACGCCTTCGGCGCCGCGTTCCACGAGATGGACGTCTCGCGCTTCGATTACCGCAACCTCCCGTGCTGGCTCGTCTTCGACCAGGCCTACTACGAGCGCTACGGGTTCGGCTGGGACGCGTCGCCTGGCCGGCCCGCGCCCGCGTGGCTCACCCAGGCGCCCTCGCTCGCAGCGCTCGCGAAGGAGCTCGGCGTCTCCGACCACGCGCTCGAGGCGACCGTCGCGCGCTGGAACGCGCAGGTCGAGGCCGGCCGCGACGTGGACTTCGGGCGCGGCGACAGCGCGAACGACACCTGGTGGGGCGACCCCAACAAGAAGGGCACGCGCGAGGCGACGCTCGGCAAGCTCACGCAGGGCCCCTTCTACGCGGTCGAGGTGAAGAGCGGCTGCCTCGGCACCAAGGGCGGGCCGCGCGTGGACGTGCACGCGCGCGTGCTCGGCCACGACGGCGCGCCGATCCCGGGCCTGTACGCGATCGGCAACGCGATGGGCTCGCCGATGGGCATGACCTACGGCGGCGCGGGCGGCACGATCGCGCCCGGCATGGTGTTCGGGTTCCTCGCAGCGAAGCACGCGGCGGGCCGCGCCTGACGGGCGCGCGCCGCCGGAGCCTTCAGCCGATCAGCGCGGCGTAGCGGTCGAGGGCGCGCAGCACCGCGGCGTCGTCCGCGGCCGGCAGCCGCAGGATCGCGCGCTGGACGCCGAGCGCGCGCGCTTCTGCGAGCGTTTCGGCGCTCTGCTCGCGGTCCTCGAGGAAGAACAGCGACACCGCGAGCGCCCGGTCGTCGCGCCCGAGGGCGCGCATGCGCGCGCGCACGTCGTCGATGCTCTTCCTCGCGCGCGACACGGAGAACGTCAGCGGCAGCCAGCCGTCCGCGTGCCGCGCCACCTGCTGCCGGCCGAAGGGCGTGTCGAGGGTGCCGAGCACGATCGGCGGATGCGGCTGCTGCAGCGGCTTCGGGTAGCACCACGACTCGCCGAACTGCACGAACTGCCCGGCGAAGCGCGCGCGCTCGTCGCGCCACAGCACCTTCAGCGCGTCGAGGCGCTCCGCGGTCTGTCGCCAACGGTCCTCGAACTGCACCCCGTGGTGGTTCATCTCCGCGACGTTCCAGCCCGCGCCCACGCCGAACACGAAGCGGCCGTCGCTCAGGCGGTCGAGCGTCGCGACGCGCTTCGCGAGCGCGATCGGGTGGTGCTGGTTGATCAGGCAGATGCAGGTGCCGAGCAGCAGCTTCGTCGTGGCCGCCGCGGCCGCCGAGAGCCCGCAGAACGGATCCGACATGTGCCGATACTCGCGCGGCAGCTCCGAGCCGTCGGGCTGGCGCACGATGCCGTCCGGCGGCGCGGGAATGTGCGTGTGCTCCGGGAGCCAGAGCGACTCGAAGCCGCGCTCCTCCGCCGCGCGCGCGAGCTTGTCGGCGCGCAGCGTGTACTCGGTGTTGAAGGAGAAGACGCCGAGCTTCATCGCCCGCTCAGGCTGCGGCGGGCGGCGCCGCGTGCAGCACGCCCACGTCGCCGCCCACGTTCACTTCCTTCAGCGCCGGCAGCACCTCGCGCGCGAACAGGTCGTAGTTCGCGTTCGCGACGTCGTGCGGCATGCCGCCGAAGGCGGGCGTCACGAGCAGCGCGCCGGCGTCGCAGCGCCGCACGTAGTCCTTCAGCTTGGCCTCGACCTCGCGCGGCGTGCCCCACACCTGGAGGTCGGCCAGGAAGCCGTTGAACTTGTCGAGCCCGTGCTTCTCGATGTTGCGGGCGAGGGCGCCGTAATACTCGTAGCCGTCGATGCGCTCGAACGCGACGTTCGCGAACTGGTAGTGCTCGACGGTCGAGCGCGCGTAGCGCTGCAGGTAGACCTCGCGCATGCGGCGGGCCTCGCTCGGCTCGTGGCTCACGCCCACGAACACGCACAGGATCGGCTTGGGCGGCTCGCAGCCGTTGATCTCGCGGAAGCGCACGCGGTACGCGGCGAGCTCCTTCTCGACCGTCTCCCACGGCTTCTGCGCGATCACCATCAGGCCGACGCCGAGCCGCGCCATGATGTCCATCGACTGCGGCGAGATCGCGGAGGCGAAGGTGCGGCCCTTGTAGCTCGCGAACGGCGCCGGGCGGAGCGAGATCGCGGGCTGGCGGTAGAGCTCTCCGTCGTACTGCATCACGCCCGTTTCGAGGGCGCGCAGGATCGCGTCCGTGTACTCGACGAAGCGCTTGCGCGACTCGTTCATGTTCACGCGGAAGCCGTCGAACTCGATGCGCCCGAGCCCGCGGCCGACGCCGAGGATCGCGCGGCCCTGCGAGAGGTGGTCGAGCAGGCAGAAGCTCTCGGCCACGCGCACCGGGTCGTGCCACGGCAGCACGCTCACCATCGTGCCGAGCTTGATGCGCTCGGTCCGGCCGGCGACCCAGGACAGGAACTGCGGGACGTTCGGCGTGAGCTGGTAGTCGCTGAAGTGGTGCTCCGGCGTCCAGATCGAGTCGTAGCCCGACGCCTCTGCGCGCGCGGCGAGCGCGAGCTCGTGGCGATAGGTCTCGGCGTCGGTGTGCTTTCCGTCGAGGTTCTGGAAGATCAGGCTGAGGCCGGTGTGCATGGAGTCTCCGTGGTGCGGCGCGGTCGGCGCGCGCGAAGGGGTCAGCGCATCGCGAAGCCGCCGGCGACCGTGATCAGCTGCCCGGTGAGCTGGCGGCTCGCGGCGTCGGAGGCGAGGAAGGCGACCGAGCGCGCGATGTCCTCGGCGGTCGAGAGGCGGCGCAGCGGCGTGTTCTTCCGCACGTAGTCGATCTGTGCGTCGTTCATCACCGCCTCGCGATCCTGCCAGAGCGAGCCTTCGCCGATCGCGGAGCGCTCGGGCACGACGAGCCCCGGCGCCACCAGGTTCGCGCGGATGCCGTAGCGGCCGTACTCCTGGGCGACCGTGCGGATGAAGCCGATCACGCCGGCTTTCGCGCCGGCGTAGACGCTCTGGCGCGGCTCGCCGAAGGCGGCGGTGCTCGCGATCGCGACGATCGCGCCGCGCTGCTGCTCCATCATGCGCGGCAGCACGGCGCGCGTGCAGGTCATGCAGCTCATCAGGTTCAGCTCGATCAGGTTCGTCCAGCTCTCCTCGGGCGTGTCGAGGAAGAACGCCGGCTTGTTCGCCCCGACGTTGGCGACGAACACGTCCACGCCGCCGAGCGCGCCGATCGCAGCCGACATCGCGTCGCGCGAGGCCGCGCGGTCGAGGAGGTCCACGGCGAGCACGCGGGCGCTCGCGGCGCCGAGGCCGCGCGCCTCTTCGGCGGTCGCATCCGCACGCGGCACGTCGCGGTCGAGGATCGCGACGTGGGCGCCCTCGCGCGCGAGCGCGTGCGCGATCGCACGGCCGATGTTCGAGCCGCCGCCCGTGACGATCGCGCGCTGCCCGCGCAGCTCGAGCTCCACGGCCTAGCGGCTCGCCGCCACGAGCGCGTTCACCTGCTCGTGGAAGTGGACGAGCGCGGGCTCCATCTTGCCGTAGACGACCTCGGGGACGGCGCCGGAGGCGAGGTTCTCGTGGATGCGCGCCATCGCGGGGAAGTCCTCGGAGTTCGTGACCCGCAGCAGCACGTCGAGGTTCTTCACCCAGTAGCCGCGCTCCTTGTCCGTTGCGGGCGGACGCGGGGCGAAGACGGAGGTGTCGACGCGCGTGCGGTCGGCGGCGAGCGGCGTCACGCGCCACAGCTCGACGTGGTCGATCTGATGGCAGAGCACCGCGTTGGGCATGAGCAGGTATTGCGTCGTGCCGTGCGGCAGCAGCCGCCGCTCTTCGCCGGCGGGCTTCTCGAGCTCCGCGGCGACGCTCTTGCGCACGCCGATGAAGCGGCCGTGCGCGCCGTAGGCGTCGAACACCCAGCGGTCGAAGTAGTAGTGCGGGGCGATCGTCGTCTTGTGCAGCCACGGGATGTGGTACGGCTCGGTGAAGGTGTCGATCACCAGCTTCCAGTTGAACGGGACTTCCTGGCTGCGCGTCTCGATCGCGACGTAGTGCGCGAGGCCGTACGCGGCCAGCTCGTCCTGCGCGCCTTCGAGCGCGTCGTCCACCGTGAACGCGCCGCCCTCGGCGCGCGCGAAGATCAAGCCGTGCGCCTCGTGCAGCGCGACGGGGTGCAGCGAGAGCCCCTCCTTCGGCACGTCGTCGAAGCCGGGCTCGGCGCCTGGCCGCGCGCGCAGGCGTCCGTCCAGCTCGTACAGCCAGCCGTGATACGGGCAGGCGACGGCGCGGTCGAGGGAGCCGCAGCCTTCGAGCAGGCGCGCGGCGCGGTGCCGGCAGGCGTTCACGAACGCGCGCAGCGAGCCGTCGCTCTGCCGGATGGCGACGACCGGCACGCCGCCGAGATTCGCGGTCAAGAAGTCGCCCGGCTTCGCGCACTCGCTCGAGAGCCCGAGCAGGTTGGGGCGGCGCCGGAAGAGGGCGCTGCGCTCCTGCGCGAAGCGCTCGGCCGAGGTGTAGGCGGTGGCCGCGTTGCGCAGGCTGTGGTCGCCGAGCGGGCCGGGGCGCTCGGCCGCCGGGTCCGACAGCCGCGCCAGCAGCTCGCGCTCTCGTTCGCGGTTCACGGGCTCCTCCGGTTTCGCGCGTTCTCCAAATTCTAATGCGCGTTCGAATTTGGAGTCAACTCGATTCTGGCGCCGCCGGCGGATAAGATGCGGGCATGGCGAACGCGCCGGCCGTCCCGATCCCCACGAAGAAATCCGACCGCACGCGGCAGGCCGTCCTCGACGCGGCTGCTCGGCTGTTCGCGCGCCGAGGGTACGCGGGGACGAACCTCGCCGAGATCGCCCAAGAGGCCGGCATCAAGGCCGGCAGCCTCTACTACCACTTCGCGTCCAAGGACGAGCTCGTCGGCGAAGTGCTGCGCTTCGGCACCGCGCACTCCCACGAGCACGCGCGCGCGGCGGTGGCCGCGCTCGGTGCGGGCGCGAGCGCGGTGGCGCGGCTGCGCGCCGCCATCGAGGCGCACCTCGATTCGCTGCATCACCTCGGCGACTACGCGCTCGCCGGGCTGCGCATCGTCGAGCAGGCGCCGCAGCCGATCCGGCGCAACCAGTACGCGAATCAGCGCCGCTACGGCGAGTACTGGCAGACGCTGCTCGAGGGGGCGCGCGCCGAAGGCGCGCTGCCCGCCGTCGACCTGCTGGCGCTGCGCCTGTTCCTGTTCGACGCGATGAACGGCACGGTGACGTGGCCCGCGAGCGCGCGGCGCTCGACGGCGGACCTCGCCGAAACGTTGATCCGCGTCGTCACGCGCTGAGCGCCGCGCTCACGCGCGCACGATCTCGAGCGCGGTGCGGCCCCGCAGCGCAACGTCGAGCTGCGCCGCGCCGTTCGCGTCGGCGACGAAGCGCGCGCTCGCGTCGCCGCGCACCTGATAGCTCGCGCCGGGAACGAGCCGCGCGAGGCCGAGCCGCTGCACGCCCGGCGCGGCGCCGGGATGCAGCACGAGCTCGAGGTTCGCTCCGTCGCTGAACGCGCGCGCGACGAGCACGTCGGGGTACTGCGCCTCCGCGAGCAGCGGTCCCCGCAGCGCGGACTCGGCCGGCCCCTCGGTGACGGCGCGCCGGAAGTCGCCGGTGCGGCGGAGCTTGCCGGAGACGGCCTGGATGTTGGAGAGGTTCGACATCGCCGCGTAGTGCGCGACGCCGCGATCCTCCGTCGGACAGCCGTCCTGCTCGAGCGCGTTGGCGGCGGCCTCGGCGATCTCCTCGTCGCCGAACTCGCGCGCGCCGGCGAGGATCGACGCCCACGTACCTGCCCAGCCGCGGCGGTAGTTGCCGAAGTCGAAGCCCGCGCCCGGGAGCGCGAGGCGCGGCTTGCCGCTCGCGTCCTTCACGATCGCCTTGGCGAGATCGGTGCGCGCCACCGCCCACTGGCGCTGCGCGCGCTCGGGTGCCCAACAACTCGCAAAGAGCGCGAAGCCGGCGTCGCCGGCCGGGAACGGGAAGCGCAGTCCGGTGAGCTCCGAGCGCAGGCCGATCACGCTGCCGCTCTCGTCGGTGAACTCCGTGTCGAGGCTGTGCAGCCAGCGCGGCAAGTGCTGCTTCGCGTCGCTCGTGCCGAACAGGCGGTCGTGCAGCACGAGGCTCGTCATCCCGTAGTGGTTGCAGATCGGGTAGACCCAGTTCGGCTCGCACGGATAGAGGCAGTAGTCCGCGCGCGCGAAGTTCGACGACACCGACGCTGCGAGCGTGTGGATGTCGTGGGCGTAGGTCGTGCGCTCGTTCAGCGCGAACGACAGGCTCCCCGGCTGGGCGTAGCGGCGGTCGCCGAGGCTCGACATCACGAGACTCGCGTGGATGCCGAACCAGCCCGTGAGCATGATGTTGTCGCGGCCCGCGGGGTCCCAGTTCGTGAAGTTGAAGTGGCCCCAGGACGTCTCGTAACACCAGTACGACCAGACGGGCTTCTGCAGGTACTGCTCGACCAGGTTGTGCTGCGCGCGCGCGAGGTAGCCGTGGAAGCTCGGCACGTAGTGCGTCTGAAGCTCCGCCAGCGTGTAGCCCGCGTGGTTGAGCTGGTAGCGCAAGGCGGACGTCTGGAACTGGTCGATGCGGTCGAAGCCGTTCAGCTGGCCGATGGGCTGCAGCGCGCGGTCGAACAGGTAGCGGGCAGCCGAGAGTTGCTCGCGCGTGAGCTCGCGCTTCTCGGCGGCGGGCACCTCGGCGAACGACTGCACGCGTGCGATGGCCTCGGGCAGGTAGGCGCTGCGCTCCGCTCGCGCCGCCCGCCCGGCGGCGCGCTGCGCCTCGTTGCGCGC
>CAZCTH010000084.1:0-3672 GCA_964501435.1 uncultured Spirochaetales bacterium
ACGCGCAACCTCGCGCGCGCGATCACGGTTAATCCGCGCGCCGAAAGCGGCATCATCGAAATTCAAGGTCGCGCCTCGACGGCGCAACGCGCGCAACTCCTCGCGAACACCTACGCCGACGTTTACATCGCCAGCCAGATGAACGCCCGCGTCGACCGCGAGGTCGCGGAGATCCTCTTCAAGCTCGTGCTGCCGGAGCCCGAGCAGCTGCGCCCGGCGCCGCCGCCCCCGCCACCGCCGCCCGCACAGGCCGCACAGCCCGCCGCGGCCCCCGCGCAGTCCGCACCGCGCGGCCCCGTGGCCATGCGGCGCCCTGGCTTGCCGGGAGGCACCGCTTCGGCGGCCCTGCCTGCGGCGGCGATCGCCAAGGTCGCACCGAACGAGCCGTGCCCTTGCGGCAGCGGGAAGAAGTACAAGAAGTGCCACGGCGGCTGAGGCCGCCGCCCACGCCTTCGCGTTCGCTCGCCTTGCGCCGCCCGCCCAGCATTGGTTCTCTGCGCGCGTGCCGCGGCGACCCCGCGCGCACGCGGAGGGAGGCGGCGATGGCGGAGCGCACGGTGCAGGTGAAGGGCTTTCGCTGGGCGGGCGTTCGCGCCGGCATCAAGACGCGCGGCGCGGACCTGATGCTCCTCGCGAGCGATCGGCCCGCCAGCGCGGCCGGCGTGCTGACGAGCAACGCCGTCGCGAGCGCGCCGGTGCAGGTGACGCGCGCGCACCTGAGGCGCGGCGTCGCGCGCGCGATCGTCGCGAACAGCGGCTGCTCGAACGTCGCGATGGGCGCACAGGGAATGCGCGACGCGAGCACGATGGCGGCGCTCGCTGGCATCGCCCTCGGCATCGCGCCGCGCGAGGTGCTCGTCGCGTCCACCGGCGTGATCGGCGAGCCCCTGCCGATGGCGAAGATCGCGAGCGGGATTCCGCGCGCGGCACGCGCGCTCGCGGCCGACGGCATCTCCGTCGCGGCGCGCGCGATCATGACGACCGACACGGTCCCGAAACAGGCGAGCGCGACGGTGCGCCTCGGCGGGGCGCGCTGCACGGTCGCCGGCATCGCGAAGGGCTCGGGCATGATCGAGCCCGACATGGCGACGATGCTGTCGTTCGTGGCCACGGACGCGGCCGTCTCGCCCGCGGTGCTGCGCGCGATCTGGCGCGAGGTCGCGGACGCCACTTACAACCGCGTCAGCGTGGACGGCGAGACGAGCACGAGCGACACCGCGCTCGTGCTGGCGAACGGCGCGAGCGGCGCGAAGAAGATCGCGAGCCCGCGCGGCAAGGACGCCGCGCTGTTCGCGGGCGCGCTGCTCGACGTCGCGACCGAGCTCGCGAAGAAGCTCGCGCGGGACGGGGAGGGCGCGACCAAGCTCGTGACGATCGACGTCACCGGCGCGAAGAGCGACGCGCAGGCGCTCGCGGCGGGGCGACGCATCGCGAACTCGTTGCTCGTGAAGACGGCGCTCTTCGGCGGCGACCCGAACTGGGGCCGCATCCTCCAGACCGTCGGCGCGGAGCGCGTGGCGATGAGCCTCGCGAAGACCGAGGTCGTGCTCTGCGGCGTGCCGGTGTTCGCGGGCGGCGCCAGCACGGGCCCAGAGGCACGCAAGGCCGCGGGCAAGCGCATGCGCGGCAGCGAGATTTCGATCGCGGTCGCGCTCGGGGCCGGCGTCGGTCGCGCGCGCCTCTGGACCTGCGACCTCTCCTACGAGTACGTGAAGGTGAACGCGGACTACACCACTTAGGGGATGCGCTGCGCCCCGGGCACCGCACCCTCGAACCTCCGCCCGATTTCCCGGTTGCCGTGACCGCCGGCGAGCGAATAGGGTGGGGCTTCCGCGGAGGCGCCATGCGCAGGTTTCCGTCGCTCCTGGTCACGCTGCTCGCCTGGGGCGCCCCTTTCGCCGCGTCGTCCGCGCACGGGGGCATCTACACGTTCACGAACGTCGCGGACTCGACGCAGCTGCAGATCTCGACGATCGCGCAGTGCCTCGCCCCTTCGATCAATGCCTCCGGCGAGCTCGCGTTCCTCGCGGGATCCGGCACGGCGCGAGGCATCTACAAGGGCTCGGGAGGCGCGCTGACGACGGTCGCGGACGCGAGCTTCGGCGGCCTCGCGCGGGAGTTCGACGAGGTCGGCTGTCACGGCCCGTCGATCAACGACGCCGGCAAGGTCGCGTTCTACGCGAGCACGCCCAGCAACAACAGCGACGGCCTCTACCTGGGCGACGGCGCGACGCTGGACACGATCGTCGACTCGACCGGGCCGTTCGCGCGCCTCGACGACGGCTGCTGCAAGCCCTACGTGATGCTGAACGAGTCGGGCGAGGTCGCCTTCGTCGCGCATTTCGACGCCGGTGGACCGCCCGCGCTGTACGTCGGCGACGCCAGCGGCGTCGCGCCGCTCTACGACGGCAGCAACTCGGCGTTCGTGGACTACGAGCACGGCCCTTCGATCGACGACGCCGGACGGGTCGCGTTCTGGGCGTTCACGGGGAACGGGTCGAACGACGGCCTGTTCGTCGGCGACGGCGGCACGCCGAGCCTGCGCTTCGACTTCGCCGGCCCGTGGTGCTCGCTGAGTCTCGAATCGGGCATCGACCCGAACGGAGACCCGACGCTCGCGGGCGATCTCGATCCCGCGTGCGGCAGCACGCCGTCGATCTATCGCGCCGGCACGGGCGGCGTGACTCCCCTCGTCACGGGGCCGGTCGAGTCGATCTGGTTCGACCCGCCCGCGTTCAACGCGCTCGGGGGGCTCGCCTTCAACGGCGCGCCCCTCGCGGGCCCGCTCGGCATCTTCACCGGCGGGCAGCCGAGCGACGCCGTCGTCCAGGTGGGCGACGCGCTGTTCGGCTCGACGGTGACGGGCGTCCAGGTCGGCCGCCAAGGCTTGAACGACGCGGGCCAGATCGCGTTCTGGTACGCGCTCGCCGACGGCCGCACGGGCTACGCCCGCGCGAACCGCTTGCCCGGCTGCGCGAACGCCGCCGACGACGACGGCGACGGCGTGCCCAATTGCCTCGACAACTGCCGCAACGAACCGAACCCGAGCCAGAGCGACGTCGGCGGCATCGGGGCCGCCGCGCCGCCGGACGGCATCGGGGACGCCTGCCAGTGCGGCGACGTCTCCGGCAACGGCCGCGTGACCCCGGCGGACGCGACCCTCGTGACGCGCTCCCTGCTGACCCCCCCCACCGCAACCCTCGCGCGCCCCGACCTCTGCAACGTCGGCGGCAACGCCGCCTGCACGACCGCCGACGCCGTCATCCTCACCCGCTCCCTGCTGGTCCCCCCCACCGCGACCCTCCAGCTCGTCTGCCCCGCCGCGCTCCCCTGATCGCCCCCTCCCAAATCCAACTCGACTCCGCGAACGCCCCAACGCATCGACCTCTGCGCAATGCCCCCCAAAAACACGGGTGGCGCGCGGGACGCCCCCCCCCGCCGCACGGGTCCGACGCAACGAGCACGAGGGGCGAGCGGGGCCGGGCCGGGGGGCGGAGGCGAAGTCAAGCGCAGCAGGAACGGCCGGAAACCAAAGGGCTCCGGCCCGCCGAGCATCGAAACGCCCCGCACGCCGCGCGAGCCATGAGCCGCAGCCCCCCGGCCCGGCCCCGCTCGCCCCGCTGCCCGCACGCCAGGCTCCGGCCGCCCCCCAACGCCCGCGCCCACCTATGC
>CAZCTH010000084.1:3682-23611 GCA_964501435.1 uncultured Spirochaetales bacterium
CGCCCCCCTCGTCTGCTAACTCCCGCGCCCACTCATCACGCATCTGGACCGCCCCAGCGGTCCCGCGACCCCCGGACGGCACGTCGCCTCCGGAATCCGGCGCGGGTTGGGGAATCGCGGCCAGGGCGGAAGATCAACCGCGAAGGGAGCTTCCATGTCCGAAGGCCAGGGCACCACGCCCGCCACTCCGGCGCCCGCAGCGCCGAGCGCCATGACCGCCGCGATGTCCGCGCGCCGTCGCCCCGACGTCCGCAGCCTGCTCGAAGCCGGCGCGCACTTCGGTCACCAGACGCGCCGCTGGAACCCGCGGATGCGCAACTTCATCTTCGGCGAGCGCGACGGGATCCACATCCTCGACCTCGACCAGACCGTGCCGCGCCTCGACGAGGCGCTCGAGTTCCTGCGCGAGATCGTCGCCTCCGGCGGCAAGGTGCTGTTCGTCGCCACCAAGCGGCAGGCGCAGGACCTCGTGAAGCAGGAGGCCGAGCGCTCGAACCAGTTCTACGTGAACAACCGCTGGCTCGGCGGGATGCTCACGAACTGGCGCACCGTGCGGAAGTCGCTCGAGACGTTCAAGGAACAGCTCGAGATCCTCGGCAGCGAGGAAGAGCAGAAGTCGCGCTCCAAGAAGGAGCTGTCCCGCATCGGCCGCGAGGTCGAGAAGTACAAGAAGTCGCTCGACGGCATCCGCGAGATGTCGAAGCTGCCCGACGCGATGTTCGTGATCGACGTCGCCAAGGAGCACATCGCGATCAGCGAGGCGCGCCGGCTCGGCATCCCGATCGTCGCCATCGTCGACTCGAACTGCGACCCGGACGGCATCGACTTCGTGGTGCCCGGCAACGACGACGCGATCCGCGCGCTCGAGCTCTACCTCGGCCTTGCGGCCGACGCCTGCATCGACGGCGCGAGCGTGTTCAACGAGCGCGTGACCTCGAGCGACGGCGGCGCAGGCAAGGGCGACGGCGGCGAGACGACCGCCGCGGGCCGCCGCGTCATCGAGATCAAGCAGGCTCCGCGGCGCGGCCGCCAGTCGGGCGGCGCGCACTCCGCGGGCCCGCGCCCGCGGCGCAGCCCGGGCGGCGCCCACAGCGAGGGCGGCGACACGGAAGGCGGCGGCGAGTAGCCGCGCCCTTCGCCCTCAGCAATCCGCGAACGTCAGCACCGGAGAGAGACCGTGGCCGAAATTTCCGCACAAGTCGTGAAGGATCTGCGCGACAAGACCGGCGCGCCGATGATGGACTGCAAGAAGGCGCTCACCGACGCCGCCGGCGACCAGGCGAAGGCGTTCGAGCTGCTGCGCGAGCGCGGCCTCGCGAAGGCCGCCAAGCGCTCGGGCAAGGAGACGAGCGAGGGCACGATCGCGCTCGCCACCGGCGACGGCGTCGCGGCCCTGATCGAGCTCGGCTGCGAGACCGACTTCGTCGCGAAGACGCCGGACTTTCAGAACCTCGCGGCCGCACTCGCGCAGGCGGCGATCGCCGCCAACGCCGGCTCGCCGGACGCGGTGCTGTCGGCCAGCGTCGGCGGCGCGAAGGGCTCGGACGTGATCGCAGCGGCCATCGGCCGCATCGGCGAGAACATCCAGCTGAAGCGCGTCGAGAAGCTGTCCGCCGCCGGCGGCGTCGCGGGCGGCTACATCCACGCGGGCGGCAAGCTCGGCGTGATGATCGGCCTCGCCACCACGGCGCGCGGCGACGGCGTGACCGCCCTCGCGAAGGACCTCGCGATGCACGTCGCGGCGGCGGACCCGAGCCCGGTCGCGATCGACCGCGACGGCGTACCGCGCGAGCTGCTCGACAAGGAAGCCGAGCTGTTCCGGAAGCAAGCGCTCGGCGAAGGCAAGCCCGAGAAGATCGTCGAGCGCATCGTCGAAGGCCGCATCAAGAAGTACTACGCCGAAGTGTGTCTGCTCGAGCAGCCGTTCGTGAAGGACCCCGACAAGTCCGTCTCGAAGCTGCTGGCCGACGCCGCGGCGAAGCTCGGCGCGCCGATCGGCGTGACCGCCTTCGTGCGCTTCCGCCTCGGCGAGGCGAGCGCGGAGTAAGCTGCGACGAACGCCGCCGCGCGCGGCAGGCGGAGGCGCTCATGGCGAGATTCCAGCGCGTGCTGCTGAAGCTGTCCGGCGAGGTGCTCGCCGGCGACGCGCGTTTCGGGATCCAGCCGAGCGTGCTGCGCGAGCTGGCCGAAGAGATCCGCGACGTGAAGAGCGACGGCGCGGACCTCGGCATCGTGATCGGCGGCGGCAACATCATCCGCGGCGTCAGCGCCGCGAACGAGGGCATGGACCGCGCCTCGGCCGACTACATGGGCATGATGGCGAGCGTGATGAACGCAGTCGCCATGCAGGACGCGCTCGAGAAGCTCGGCATGCAGACGCGCGTGCTCTCGGCGCTCGACATCCGCGAGGTCGCCGAGCCCTACATCCGCCGCCGCGCCGTGCGCCACCTCGAGAAGGGGCGCATCGTGATCTTCGCCGGCGGCACGGGCAATCCGTACTTCACCACCGACACGGCCGCCGCGCTCCGCGCCGCCGAAATCGGCGCCGACGCCGTCCTCAAGGCGACCAAGGTGGACGGCGTCTACACCGCCGACCCGGCGAAAGTCGCGAACGCATCGCGCTACGAGCGGCTCACCTACGACGACGTGGTGAAGCAGGGCCTCGCGTTCATGGATCAATCCGCGATCGCGCTGTGCCGCGAGAACGGATTGCCCATCGTCGTGTTCGACATGACCGTGGCGGGCAACATTCGCAAAGTGGTGGCGGGCGAGTCGATCGGGACCGTGATCTCGGATTGACCGCGCGAAGCGCCGAGGGGGGAACGCATGGCGGGTGACGACGTCGGAATCGTGCTCGGCGAGGCCAAGGACGAGATGGAGAAGGCGCTGCGCAGCCTGCGCATCGAGCTCCAGAAAGTCCGCACGGGCCGCGCCAACCCGGCGCTGCTCGAGAACGTGAACGTGGACTACTACGGGACCCCCACGCCGCTCCGCCAGCTGGCGAACCTCTCGGCGCCGGACCCGCGCCTGATCGTGGTCTCGCCCTACGACCGCGGCGCGATCGGCGACCTCGAGCGCGCGATCCGGGCGGCGAACCTCGGCTTCTCGCCCAACAACGACGGCAAGATCATCCGCATCCCCATCCCGCCGCTCACGGAAGAGCGCCGCAAAGACCTGGTGAAGCAGGTCAAGAAGATGGCCGAAGAGCACAAGATCGGCGTGCGGGACGCGCGCCGAAGCGCGATGGAAGTGATCAAGGAGCTCGAGGACGACGGCACGCTCTCCGCGGACGACAAACGCCGGGTCGAGAAGCAGGTGCAGGATCTGACCGACGAGCACACGAAGAAGATCGACGAGATGATCGCGCACAAGGAAAAGGAAGTGCTGGAGGTTTGAGACGATGACGCGCGGCGGCCACCACGCAGCGGGAGTCGCTCGCGAGCTGCGCTCGCGAGCCGGCCTCTACGCGCGAGCCGCGCGCCGCCCCCCCCGCGCGAGCCTCCGATGCGCCCCCGCACCCCCCGCACCGCGGGCGAGTCTTCGACGCCCGCGCGCAAACCTCGCCCCCCGCACCCATCCCGCCCACACCGCAGCGGCCTGCGCGATGCCGAATCAGCGGCGGCGTCCGCCGCCCGCTGCATTCGGCGAGCGCAGCCGCGCACACCCCGCAGCCCCTCGCGAGCGAGTCACCCCGTGACCGAACCGCGCCCCGCAAAAACCCCAAGCCACATCGCCGTCATCATGGACGGAAACGGAAGATGGGCCGAGTCCCGAGGCCTGCCGCGCACGGACGGCCACCGCGCGGGCATGGAGACCGTGCGCGGCATCGTGCGCGCCTCGCGCGAGCTCGGCGTGAAGTGGCTGACGCTCTACGCGTTCTCGTCGGAGAACTGGAGTCGCCCCAAGGCCGAGGTCGACACCCTGATGCGGCTGCCCGAGGAGTTCTTCGAGAAGGAGCTGCCGGAGGCGATCGAGAAGAACGTGCGCATCCTGGCGATCGGCAAGCGCGACCGCTTGCCGCTCGGCGTGCGCCGCTCGCTCGAGGACGCGATCGCGCGCACCGCGCACTGCACCGGCATGCGGCTCGTGTTCGCGCTCAGCTACGGCGGCCGGCTCGAGCTGGTGGAGGCGGCGCGGCGCATGCTGCGCGACGCAGACCTCGGCCGCCTCACGCCCGATGCGCTCACCGAGAAGCTGTTCGCCCAGTATCTCGACGAGCCGGAGATGCCCGACGTCGACCTGCTGATCCGCACGGGCGGCGAGTACCGCGTGTCGAACTTCCTGCTCTGGCAGATCGCGTACGCGGAGATCGTGACGAGCGACGCGATGTGGCCGGATTTCGATCGCGCGCGCCTCGAAGGCGCGATCGCGGAGTACCAGCGGCGCGAGCGGCGCTTCGGCCTGACGAGCGCGCAGGTGCGCACCGGCCGGGGCGAGCCGCAGGAGTCGCAGTGAAGCGCCTCGCTCTGCTCGGCAGCACCGGCTCGATCGGCGAGCAGACGCTCGCGGTCGCGGCGGAGTTTCCGTCGCGTTATCAGGTGGTGGCGCTCGCCGCCGGCAAGCAGATCGACAAGCTCGCCGCACAGGTGCGCCGGTTCCGCCCGAGCCTCGTCGCCGTCGGCGACGCCGCGGGGGCCGAGGCGCTGCGCGCGCGGCTCGGCGCCGAGACGCCGGCGCTCGCGGTCGGCGCGGAGGGGCTCGTGGCCGTCGCGGAAGCGCCCGCGGACTGCGTCGTCTCCGGTCTCGTCGGCGCCGTCGGCCTCGCGCCGACGCTCGCCGCGATCCGCAGGGGTCGCGACGTCGCGCTCGCGAACAAGGAAGTGCTGGTGATGGCGGGCGCACTCGTGCGGCGCGAGGTGGCGAAGCACGGCGTCACGCTGCTGCCCGTCGACTCCGAGCACAGCGGGGCCTTCCAGGCGCTCGCCGGCCAACGCCGCGTGGACGTGCACAAGCTGATCCTCACGGCTTCCGGCGGCCCGTTTCGTGCGTGGAGCGCCGAGCAGATGGAGCGCGCCACGGTCGCCGAGGCGCTGAAGCACCCGAACTGGGCGATGGGGCCGAAGATCACGATCGACTCGGCCACGCTCGCGAACAAGGCGCTCGAAGTGATCGAGGCGCGCTGGCTGTTCGACTTGCCCGCGGAGAAGGTCGGCGTCGTGGTGCATCCACAGTCGATCGTGCACGCGCTGATCGAGTACGTGGACGGCTCGGTGATCGCGCAGCTCGGCATGCCGGACATGCGCGTGCCGATCTCGCTCGCGCTCGCGTGGCCCGAGCGCCTGCCGCTGTCGTTGCCCCGCCTCGACCTCGCGCAGACGAAGCGCCTCGACTTCGAGCCGCCGGATCCCAAGCGCTTCCCTTGCCTCGAGCTGGCGTGGGCCGCGCTGGCGGGCGGCGAGGCCGCGCCGGCGGTGTTCAACGCCGCGAACGAGGTCGCGGTCGCCGCGTTCCTCGCGGGCGAAATCCCGTTTCCCGCCATCGCGCGGACCAACGCGCGCGTGCTCGAGCACCATCTCGCGGCGGGCGGCGCCGCGCTCGGTAGCCTGGACGACGTACTCGCGGTCGATGCGGACGCCCGCCGCAGCGCGCGCGAGTGCGTAGAGGAGCTGCGCGCATGAGCTGGCTGGTCGACGGCTTCAACAACCTGCTGCCCGTGGTGCTCGTGCTCGGGGTGCTCGTCACGCTCCACGAGATCGGCCACTTCCTCGCGGCGCGCGCATGCGGCGTACGCGTCCTCAAGTTCTCGATCGGTTTCGGCAATCCGATCGGTTTCGGGCGCTGGCGCCTGCGCTGGGTGCGGCGCGGCACCGAGTTCGTGATCGCTTGGATCCCGCTGGGCGGCTTCGTGAAGATGCTCGGGGAGAACCCGGGCGAGGAGGACGCGCCCGCGACGCGCGCCGACTCCGCACACTCGCTGCCCGCGGCCCCGCTCTGGAAGAAGCTCACGATCGTGCTCGCCGGGCCGGCGGTGAATCTCGCGCTGCCCGTCGCGGTGTTCATGGCGATCCTGTGGGTAGGCGTCCCGCGCCCGGCCGCGGTGGTCGGCAGCGTCGAGCGCGCGTCGCCTGCGTCGGCGGCCGGCATCCTGCCGGGCGACGCGATCGTCGCGATCGACGGCGACGCGGTGCGCGGCTGGGGCGAGGTCGAGGCGGCGGTGCGCGAGAAACCCGCGGCGGCGCTGCGCTTCACGCTCGCGCGCGGCGGCGTGGAGCGCGACGTCGTGGTGCCCGCGGAGAAGCGCAGCGGCATCGACGCCGTCGGCATCTCGGCCGAAGTGGGCTGGGTCGGCATCCATCACGAGCGGCAACTCGCGGTGGTCGCAGTTGCGCGTCCGGACAGCGCGGCGGGCCGGGCAGGCTTGCGCTCCGGCGACCGCGTCGTTGCCGTGGACGGGCAGGCCGTGAAGGAGTGGCACGAGCTCGAGGCGCGCTACGCGGCGGCGCGCGGCACTGCGCAGCTGCGCGTCGCGCGCGGCGAGCCGGAGAAGGAGCTCGAGCTGCGCGTGCCGGCGCTCGGCAGCGCGGACGCGCTCGGCGTGATCACCGCCGTCGTGGTGAACCAGGTCGAGCCCGGCGCGCCCGCGGCCCGCGCCGGCCTCGCGGCGGGCGACGTGTTGGTGGAGGTCGACGGCCACGTGGTCGGCAGCTTCCAGACCTTCCAGGACGCGGTGCGTTCGAGCGACGGCCGCGCGCTCGCGGTCGCGTTCGTGCGCGACGGGGAGCTGCGCCGCGTGTCCATCGCGCCCGCGAAGATGAGCACCGAGCTCGCGCCGGGCGTGCACGAGGACGTGTACCGCGTGGGCATCGCCGGCGCGGCGGCGCTCGCGCAGGGTGCCGTCGACGTCGAGCGGGTGCGCAATCCGTTCGTCGCGTTGCCGCGCGCCGTGGACCTCACGATCGGCGAGATGAACCGCTTCTTCGCCGGCCTCGGCCACATCGTGTCGGGCCGCGTCGGGCGCGACGCGATCGGCGGGCCGATCGAGATCGCGCGCCAATCGAAGATCGCCTGGGATCTCGGCTGGCAGTACTTCCTCGGCCTGTTCGTGCTGATCAGCATCAACCTCGGGATCCTGAACTTGCTGCCGATCCCCGTGCTCGATGGCGGGCAAGCGATCCTGTACACGCTCGAAGCGGCGCTCAAGGACCGCTTCACGCTCCGGGCGCGCGAGATCGCGCAGACGGTGGGCTTCGCGCTGCTGATGACCCTGATGGTGTTCGCGCTCTACAACGACATCACGAAGCACGTGATCGGCTTCTTCCGGAACCTGTAAGCGGGGCTCGCGTGCTGCTGGCGATCGAGACCGCGACTCGCGTGTGCTCCGTAGCGCTCGCGCGAGGGGGCGAGGTGGTCGCCGCGCGCGCGGACAGCGACGCGCGGCTGCACTCGGAGCGTTTGCTGCCGATGATCGACGCGTTGCTCGCCGAAGCGGGGGTGAAGCTCGACGCGGTCGCTGCGTTCGCCGTCTCGATCGGGCCCGGCTCGTTCACCGGCTTGCGCATCGGCCTCGCGACGGTGAAGGCGTTCGCGCTGACCGACGCCCGGCCGGTCGCGGCCGTCTCGACGCTCGCGGCGCTCTGCGCGAGCGCTGCCGGCGAGTCCGGCGACGCGCCCGTCGCCGCGCTGCTCGACGCGCGGCGCGGTGCGTACTACGCCGCATGCGTCTCGCGCGCCGGGCTGACGCGCGCCGATCTGCTCGCCGACGCCGTGCTCACGCCGCGCGAGCTGGCCGCCAAGCTGCCGCGCGGCGCTCGTGTGGTGGTGGGCGAGGGCGCGGCGGAAGGCGCGGCGCAGCTCGCGGCGCTGCGCTCCGATCTCGCCTGCCTCGCGCTCCCGAACCTGGGCGCGAGCGCCGCGAGCGTGGCGCGCCTCGGCGCGGCGCTGCTCGCGGAAGGTGCCGGGCGCGATGCGGCGGACCTGGTGCCGACCTACCTGCGGCGCGCGGAAGCCGAGGCGCGCCGCACGGGCCAGGCGTTCGAGGCCGACTGACGGCGCCGCGCGGATCCGCGGGGCCCGGCCCGACGGTTGGGCCCTCGGGGCCTCGCTGGGCCGTGCCCAACCGTCGCGGCGTCCGTCGACAGGCCCGGCGCGTTTCCGTAGCTTGCGTCCTTTCCCAAGCAAAACCGCGCGTTTGCGGCATGAGGGCGAATCCGATGGCGCTGAACATCTACTACGACAAGGATGCCGACCTCGCGCGGCTCGAGGGCAAGACGGTCGCGATCGTCGGCTACGGCTCGCAGGGCCACGCGCACGCGCTCAACCTGCACCGCAGCGGCGTGAGCGTGATCGTCGGCCTGCAGAAGGACTCGAAGTCGTGGGCGAAGGCGGAGGGCGCCGGCCTCAAGGTCGTGACGCCGAGCGAGGCCGCGCGCATCGCGGACATCGTGATGCTGACCGTCCCCGACGAGACCGCCGCCGATCTCTACCGCAGCGAGATCGCGCCGGGACTGCGCCCCGGCAAGTACCTCGCCGTCGCGCACGGCTTCAACATCCACTTCCAGGCGATCCAGCCCGACCCGAGCATCAACGTCTTCATGGTCGCGCCGAAAGGCCCGGGTCACACGGTGCGCTCGAACTACGAGCAGGGTCGCGGCGTTCCGTCGCTGATCGCGGTGCACCAGGATCCGAGCGGCGACACCAAGGCGATCGCGCTGGCGTACGCGAAGGGCATCGGCGCGGGTCGCGCGGGCATCATCGAGACGAACTTCCGCGAGGAGACCGAGACGGACCTGTTCGGCGAGCAGGCGGTGCTGTGCGGCGGCCTCGTCGCGCTGATGACCGCGGGCTACGAGACGCTGACGGAAGCCGGCTACGCGCCGGAGATGGCGTACTTCGAGACGATCCACGAGGTGAAGCTGATCGTGGACCTGATCTACGAAGGCGGCGTCGCCAACATGCGGTACTCGGTGTCCAACACCGCGGAGTACGGCGACTTCACGCGCGGGCCGCGCGTCGTCGACGCCGACACGAAGGCGCGCATGAAGAAGATCCTGAGCGAGATTCAGCAGGGCGAGTTCGCCCGCGAGTTCATCCTCGAGAACAAGTCGGGGAAGGTCGCGTTCAACGCGATGCGCCGCCGCGCGGCGGAGCACCCGATGGAAGAGGTGGGCGCGCGGCTGCGCAGCCTGATGCCGTGGCTGAAGGACAACCGCCTCGTGGATCGTTCGAAGAACTGACGAGCGAGGCTCGCAAAGGAACCCTTCCATGAGCGACGCGAAGGCTCCCGTGTTCGAGGAGCGCCTCACGGGCATCGTCGCTCCCGAGGCGTTCTTCTTCGGCATCCCGCTCGCGCTCGGCGGCGGCATCGCGTGGGGCGCGGGCGTCGTCGCCGTCGCGTTGCCGCTCTGGGCGCTCGCGCTGTTCGTGGTGTCGTTCTTCCGGAATCCACACCGCGAGATCCCGCCGGGCGACGGCGTCGTGGTGTCGCCGGCGGACGGGCGCGTCATCGACGTCGCCGAGATCGAGGTCGCGCCCGGCCAGAAGGCGCTGCGCATCGCGATCTTCCTGAGCGTGTTCAACGTCCACGTGAATCGCGCGCCGCTCGCGGGTCGGGTGGTCGCGATCGAGCGCACCGGGACGAAGTTCCTGGCCGCGTTCAATCCCGACGCCGAGTCGCTGAACGTGCGACTCGACCTCACGCTCGAGACCGCGGGGGGAACGCGCATCCGCTTCGCGCAGATCACCGGCCTGATCGCGCGCCGCATCGTGTGCCACGCGCAGGTGGGCGACTGGCTCGCGAAGGGCACCCGCTACGGCATGATCCGCTTCGGGTCGCGGACCGACCTCGTGCTGCCGCTCGGCTCGAAGCCGCGCGTCGCGAAGGGCGACCGCGTGCGCGGCGGCAGCACGATCCTCGCGGAGCTCGCCGAGGGCGTGCGATGAGCGAGCGGGGCGCCCGATGAGCGAAGCGCAGCCGCCGGATTCGCCCCAACAAGCGGGCGAGCCCCCCGCGCGCTTCGGCTTTCGGCGCCGGCGCCGGCGCCGGCGCACGCGCGCGGAGCAGCGCCGCGGCTTCGTCACGATCCTGCCGAGCCTGCTCACGACGGGCAACCTCGCCGCGGGCTTCTGGTCGATCACGCTCTCGATGCATGGCGAGCTCGAGCGCGCCGCGCTCGCGATCGTGATCGGCGGCTTCTTCGACCTGCTCGACGGCCGCGTGGCGCGCATGGCGAATGCGACCAGCCGCTTCGGGGCGCAGTACGACTCGATCGCCGACACCGTCGCCTTCGGCGTCGCGCCCGCGATGCTCGCCTACAGCGCTGCGTCGCTGCCGCAGCTCGGCTGGGCGGGCTGGGTGGTCGCGTGCCTCTATACGGTGTGCGCGGGCCTGCGGCTCGCGCGCTTCAACGTCTCGCCGGGCCGCTTCCCCGGGCGCTTCGATGGGCTCTCGTCGCCCGCCGCCGCGGGCATGATGCTGTCGTCGGTGTGGTTCGGCGGTTGGCTGCGCGAGCAGGGCGTTCCGATCGCGATGCCGCCGTGGCTCGCCGGCGCCGGCGTGATCGCCGTCGCGCTGCTGATGGTGAGCCCGGTGCCCTACCACAGCTTCAAGAACCTGAGCTTCCGGCGCCCGTTCCGTGCGCTCGTGCTGGCCGTGATCGCGGTCTGGGTGCTGCTGCTCGAATACCGCGTGACACTGTTCTGTGTCGGCCTCGTCTACGTCGCCTCCGGCCCGCTCGAGTGGCTGTGGCGCAAGCGGACGGGCCGTGAACTGGCGATGCAATCGGAGACCCCCGCCGAGTCCGGATCAGGAGGGCACCCATGAGCGACGACAAGCGGATCAAGATCTTCGACACCACGCTGCGCGACGGCGAGCAGTCGCCGGGTTGCAGCATGAACCTGCCCGAGAAGCTCGCGATGGCGAGGCAGCTCGCAAAGCTCAACGTCGACGTGATCGAGGCGGGCTTCGCCATCGCCAGCGAGGGCGACTTCGAGGCCGTGAAGGCCGTTGCCGAGGAGATCGGCAACGACGTCACGATCGCGAGCCTCGCCCGCACCGGCGACCTCGACATCGAGCGCGCCGCGCGCGCGCTCGAGAAGGCGAAGAAGCGCCGCATCCACACCTTCATCGCGACCAGCGACATCCACCTGCAGCACAAGCTGAAGATGGGCCGCGAGGACGTGATGGCCGAGGTGGACCGCGCAGTGCGCAAGGCGGCGCAGTACACCGACGACGTCGAGTTCTCCGCCGAGGACGCGACGCGCAGCGACTGGGACTACCTCGTCCAGATCTTCAAGCTCGCGATCGCGGCCGGCGCGAAGACGCTGAACGTGCCCGACACGGTCGGCTACACGACGCCGATCGAGTACCACGGCTTGATCACGTACCTGCGCAACAACATCCCGAACAGCGACCAGGTCACGTTCTCGCTGCACTGCCACAACGACCTCGGCCTCGCGGTCGCGAACTCGCTGGCCGCGATCCAGGCGGGCGCGCGGCAGGTGGAGTGCACCGTCAACGGCATCGGCGAGCGCGCCGGCAACACGGCCATGGAAGAGGTGGTGATGGCGCTGAAGACGCGCCGCGACTACTTCGAAGGCCTCGACACGCGCATCAAGACGACGGAGATCTACCCGACGAGCCGACTGCTCTCGTCGATCATCGGCGTGCCGGTGCAGCCCAACAAGGCGATCGTCGGCGACAACGCCTTCGCCCACGAGGCGGGCATCCACCAGCACGGCGTGCTGCAGGCCGCGATCACGTACGAGATCATGACGCCGCAGTCGATCGGGCGGCCGAGCAACGAGCTCGTGCTGGGCAAGCACTCCGGGCGCCATGCGCTGCGCGAGCGGCTGAAGGAGCTCGGCTACGAGCTCGAGGGCGAGGAGCTCGCGCGCGCCTTCAAACGCTTCAAGGACCTCGCCGACCGAAAGAAGGCGATCTACAACGAGGACCTCGAGGCGATCGTCGCCGACTCGGTGGTGACCGAAGAGGGCCGCTTCGTGCTCGGCGATCTGCACGTGCAGAGCGGCACGTTCGCGACGCCGCAGGCGACGGTGCAGATCTTCGTGAGCGGCGAGGCGAAGAAGGCGACCGCGCAGGGCGACGGCCCGGTGGACGCGGTGTTCAAGGCGATCGTCGAGCTGACGGAGTCGAAGGGCGAGTTGCTGCAGTACCAGGTGAAGGCGATCACCGGCGGCATGGATGCGCAGGGCGAGGTCACCGTCTCACTCGGCGAGGGCGGCCGGCGCGTGATCGGCCACGGCGCGCACACCGACATCATCGTCGCCTCGGCGCGCGCCTACGTGCAGGCGATCAACAAGCTCGAGTGGCACACCAAGCGCCGCGAGGCCGACGCACCCCGCGGCATCTGAACCCGCTTGGGGTCTGACCCCATTCGGGTTCGACGTGACGAAAGCGTTGCAACGTGTTGGAGAGTGTTCGTGAGTGATCGAATTCTGGTTCTTCCGGGCGACGGCATCGGGCCCGAGGTGACGCGGGAGGCGCTGCGCGCGCTCGAGGCGGTCGCAAAGCGCTTCGGGCTGTCGCTCGCCTTCGAGGAGGCGCTGATCGGCGGCTGCTCGATCGACGCGCACGGCACGCCGCTGACGGACGCCGTCGTCGCCAAGGCGAAGCAGAGCCGCGCAGTGCTGCTCGGCGCGGTGGGCGGCCCCAAGTGGGACGCGATGCCGGTGACGACGCGCCCCGAGCGCGGTCTGTTGCGCATCCGCAAGGAGCTCGGCCTCTACGCGAACCTGCGCCCCGCGACGGTGTTCCCGGCGCTGGTCGGCGCGTCCACGCTGCGTCCGGAGGTCGTCGCGGGCATCGACATCCTCGTCGTGCGCGAGCTCACGGGCGGGCTCTACTTCGGCGAGCCGCGCGGCCGCGCGATCGTCGCGGGCAAGCGCGAGGCCCGGAACACGCTCGTGTACGACGAGGTCGAGATCGCGCGCATCACGCGCACCGCGTTCGAGGCGGCGCGATTGCGCAAGAAGCACGTGACCCACGTGCACAAGGCCAACGTGCTCGAGACCTCGCAGCTGTGGGTCGAGGTCGTGAACGAGGTCGCGAAGGACTACGCCGACGTCGAGCTGGCGCATCAGCTCGTCGATTCGTGCGCGATGCTGCTCGTGAAGGAGCCGCGCCGCTTCGACGTGATGGTGATGGAGAACCTGTTCGGCGACATCCTCTCCGACGAGGCGGCGATGATCACGGGCTCGCTCGGCATGCTGCCCTCGGCGAGCCTCGGCGCCGGCGGCATCGGCCTCTACGAGCCGGTGCACGGCAGCGCACCTGACATCGCGGGCCAGGACGTCGCGAACCCGCTCGCAGCGATCCTCAGCGCCGCGATGCTGCTCGAGCACAGCCTCGGCCACGCGCAGGCCGCACAGGCGCTGCGCGACGCCGTGACGAGCGTGCTGAGCGACGGCCACCGCACGGGCGACTTGCGCCTGGCCGGCGAGGACCGCCCGACGATCGGCTGCCGGGCGATGGGCGATCGCATCGTCGCGAAGCTGTCGTGACCGAGAAGCTGAACCGCGTCGCCGTCGTCGGCGCGACGGGCACGCTCGGGCGCGAGTTGATCGCTCAGCTCGAGGAGCGCCGCTTCCCGATCCAGGAGCTCGTCCCGATCGCGTCGTCGCACTCGCTCGGCGAGGACGTCGAGTGGCTCGGCCACGCGCTGCCGATCGTGACGGAGCACTCGCTCGCAGGGCTCGACCTCGTGTTCCTGTGCACGCCGCCCGCCGCGGCGCCGGAGTGGCTGCGCGCGGCGCTCGTGGCGCGCGTCGCGTGCATCGACTGCTCGGGCGCCGGCGCGGCGCGCGAGGAAATCCCGCTGCTCGATCCCGAGCGCGCGCCGAGCGCCGCCGCGCTCGCGTCGCCGGTGCTCGCGGTGCCGTCGCCGGCCGCGCTCGCGATCGCGCGCGTCGTGTCCGCCGTGCGTGGCAGCGCCGCGGTCGAGCGCGCGCTCGCGACGGTGTGCGAGAGCGCGTCGTCGGCGGGACGCGCAGGCATCGACGCGCTCCAGGCCGAGACCATCGCTCTCTTCGCACAGCAGGACCCGCCCGAGGAGAGCCCGTTCACCCACGGCGTCGCGTTCGACGCGCTGCCCGCGACGGGGCCGATCGGCGTCGGAGACCTCACCGCCAGCGAGGCCGCGACCGTGCGCGACCTCGCGCGGCTCGAGCCGGGGCTGCGCGTCGCGGTCAGCGCGCTGCGCGTGCCGACGTTCTCCGGCCTCGGCATCCAGCTCGCGCTCGAGCTCGCGCCGCCGCTCTCCGCCGAAGCGATCGAGAAGCTGCTCGACGAGGCGGCCGGCACGCGCGTCTTCGGCACGCCCGCCGGGCCGTCGCTGCGCGACGCCGCGGGCGACGCCGAGGTGCTGGTCGGGCGCGTGCGGCCCGACCCGACCCGCGTGAACGGCGCGCTGCTCTGGCTTGCGCTCGACCCGGTTCGAGCCGCGGCAGTCGCGGCGGTGCGTCTCGCGGAGCTGCGCGCCCAGCTGCCGCGCTGACCCATCGGGGACGTTGGTTCACGAGAGGTCCACGGCGTTCGGGAATCACGCTCGGCTCGTGAACCAACGTCCCCGGCATCGCTGGAACGTGCCGGGTGGCGCTACGGAGTCCTCGCCGATGCCCACGTTCAAGCTCACGCTCGAGTACGACGGCCGCGCCTTCGCGGGTTGGCAGGACCAACTCGCCCGGGAGCGCACCGTCCAGGGCGAGCTGCTGCGCGCGCTGCGGGAGATCGCGCCGGAGCCGATTCGGCTGATGGGCGCCGGGCGGACCGACGCCGGGGTTCACGCGGAAGGGCAGGTGGCGTCGGTCGTGCTCGAGACCCGCCTCGACCCCGCGACGCTGCGGCGCGCCCTGAACGCGAAGCTGCCCGAGGACGTCTCGGTGCTCGCCGCCGAGCCGCGCCCCGACGGCTTCGACGCGCGCCGAGATGCGGTCGCCAAGCGGTACCGGTACGCGATCTGGAACGGGGAGGTGCCTTCGCCGCTCCGTGCCCCGCGGGCCTGGCAGATCCGCGAACCCCTCGATCTGGGGCCGATGCGGGCCGCGGCCGCGCGTCTCGAGGGCCGTCACGACTTCACCAGCCTGCGTGGGGCTGGGTCGGCCGTGAAGACCAGCGCTCGCACCCTCCACCGGATCGACGTCACCGGTGCCTCGGGCGGGGACATCGGCATCGCGGTCGAAGGTGACGGGTTCCTGAGGCACATGGTGCGCAACTTGGCGGGAACGCTCGTGGAAGTCGGGCTCGGGCGGCACCCCCCGGACTGGGTGGATGCGGTACTCGCCGCCCGCGACCGGGCCGCCGCCGGCCGAACCGCCCCCGCTTGCGGTCTGGTGCTCGAGTGGGTGCGCTACCCGGGCGATGCGGGTTCCCCTGCCAAGTCCGCGCCTCGGGCCGGGAATTTCGTTGACGCTCCGTAGGGCCTTGGCTATCCAACGCGCCTCGCGCGGACCTGCCTCGCGGCTCGTTCGCGCTCGTCTTTTTTCAGCTAGCGGCGTCGCCTCGGCGCCGCGCGACTCGGGAGACCGGACCCATGGGAGCCTCTGCGCACCGCGCCACCAAGAGCGCGCGCGCCGAAGACGTTCAGCGCCGTTGGCTCGTCGTCGACGCCGAAGGCCAGGTGCTCGGGCGCCTCGCCGCGCGCGTGGCGTCGATCCTGCGCGGCAAGCACAAGCCGATCTTCACGCCCCACGTCGATACGGGCGACTTCGTGATCGTGATCAACGCCGAGAAGGTGAAGCTCACGGGCAACAAGCGGCAGGAGAAGGTCTACCGGCACCACACCGGCTTCCGCGGTGGCGTGAAGGAGACGACGGCGCATCGGCTGCTGATCGGTCCCCATGCGGATCGCGTCGTGTCCGAAGCGGTGCGCGGGATGCTCCCGAAGAACCATCTCGGCCGGAAGATGCTCGACAAGCTCAAGGTCTATGCAGGCCCGTCGCATCCGCACGATGCGCAGCGGCCGGAGGTGCTCTCGCTTGGCTGATCCGCGACTTCCCGAAATCCGCACGACGGCGCGCACGACGGGCCGCCGCAAGACCTCGATCGCCCGGGTGCGCCTCTCGCTGGGCACGGGCCAGTTCCACATCAACGGCCGCTCGCTCGAGGACTACTTCCCGCGCGAGACGCTCCGCACGCTGATCAACCAGCCCTTCGAGGCGGTGAACGCGGCGGGCCGCTACGACGTGCACGCGAACCTGGTCGGCGGCGGCGTCGCGGGGCAGGCCGGCGCGTTGCGCCACGGCATCGCCCGCGCGCTCCAGACCCTCGACCCGGCGCAGCGCCCGCCGCTCAAGCGAGCCGGCCTGCTCACGCGGGACTCGCGCGAGGTCGAGCGCAAGAAGTACGGCCAGCGCGGCGCTCGCGCCCGCTTCCAGTTCTCGAAGCGCTAGTCGCTCCGACGCCCTTCACCGAAACGCGAGGCCCCTCGGCCTCGCGTTTCGCGTTTTTGCTTCGGGGACGTTGGTTCACGAACGCCACCCGGCCCGCGGGAATCCGCGCTTCGTGAACCAACGTCCCCGGGCTTTCCCGAACGCGTGATTTGACGCGGGGGCGCGCGCGGGTTAAATGGCGCGAGCTTCGGGGTGAGGCATCGAGGAATCCCCTCACAACGCGCAGCGTGTTCCCACGCGCGCGCAGGTGACGGGGGTCGTGGCGTGAGCTCGTACTTCGCCAGCGACCCCACGGAGATCCGCCTCTCGGTGTCGGCCGTCGTGTGGCGCGCAGCGCCCGGCGGCGAGCTGCTGCTGATGCAGCGCTCCGACAACCGCCACTGGGGGCTGCCGGGCGGCTACGTCGAGCGCGGCGAGAGCGTCGCGGCGGCGGCCGCGCGCGAAGTGTTCGAGGAGACGGGCGTGCACATCTCCGTCGGACGGCTGATCGGCGTCTACTCCGATCCGGCGCGCCAGGTGATCGACTACGGCGGCGGCCGGCGCGTGCACGCGATCAACCTGTGTTTCGAAGCGCGCCCCACCGGCAGCGGCACGGCAACCACGCCGCACGAGACGCTCGCGACCGGCTACTTCGCGGCGAGCGCGCTGCCTGCGCCGCTCGTGCCCATTCACGAGATCCGAATTCGCGACGCGCTGACCGGCGCTCCGTCGGCAGCGGTGCGATGATCGTCCAAACGGGGGAGAGGTGATGAACGCGCGTCCGAAGAAGTTCATCTTCGTTACCGGCGGTGTGCTCAGCGGTCTCGGCAAGGGACTCTCGGCGGCGGCGATCGGTGCGCTGCTCGAGGCGCGCGGGCTGCGCGTCGGGTTCCTGAAGCTCGATCCCTACCTGAACGTCGACCCGGGCACGATGAACCCGGTGCAGCACGGCGAGGTCTACGTCACCGAAGACGGCGCCGAGACCGATCTCGATCTCGGCCACTACGAGCGCTTCACGAAGACGGTGACGAGCCAGGCGAACAACGTCACCGCCGGCCGCGTTTATTATTCCGTGATCACCAAGGAGCGCCGCGGGGACTACCTCGGCGGCACGGTGCAGGTGATCCCGCACGTCACCGACGAGATCAAGGCGCGCATCCACAAGGCCGCCGAGCCGACCGACCTGCTGATCGTCGAGGTGGGCGGCACCGTCGGCGACATCGAGGCGCTCCCGTTCCTCGAGGCGGTGCGCCAGTTCCGCGCCGACGCCGGGCGCGACAACGTCTGCTACGTGCACCTCGCGCTGGTGCCGTTCGTGCCCACCGTCGGCGAGCTGAAGACGAAGCCGCTCCAGCACTCGGTGAAGGAGCTGCAGGCACTCGGCATCTCGCCCGACGTGCTGCTCTGCCGCACCGACCGCTTCCTGCCGCGCTCGGTGAAGGCCAAGATCGCCCTGTTCTGCAACGTGGACGAGGACGCGGTGATCACCGCGAAGGACGTGCAGCACCTCTACGAGGTGCCGCTCGCGTTCCACGACGAGGGGCTCGACGACAAGCTGACGCGCGTGCTCGGCATCTGGACCGGCGAGCCGCGGCTCGAAGCGTGGGAGCGCGTCGTCCACGCGGTGCGCAACCCGGAGCGCACGGTGCGCATCGGCATGGTCGGCAAGTACGTCGACCTCACCGACTCCTACAAGAGCCTGAACGAGGCCCTCCACCACGGCGGCATCGCGCACAAGACGAAGGTGGCGATCGAGTACTTCGACTCCGAGAAGCTCGACAACACCGACGTGCTCGCGGGCCTGCACGGCATCCTCGTGCCCCACGGCTTCGGCTCGCGCGGCGTCGAAGGCAAGATCGCGGCCGTGCGCTACGCGCGCGAGCACCGCATCCCGTACTTCGGGATCTGCTTCGGCATGCAGATGCTCGTGATCGAGTTCGCGCGCGACGTCGCGGGGCTCGAGCGCGCGAACAGCGCGGAGGTCGATCCTGACTCGCCGAATCCGGTGATCGACCTGATGCCCGAGCAGCGCACCAAGGAAGGCAAGGGCGCGACGATGCGCCTCGGCGCCTACCCGTGCACGCTACGCCCGGGCACGAAGGCGGCGGAGGCCTACGGCAAGCTCGAGATCAGCGAGCGCCACCGCCACCGCTACGAGTTCAACCCGGAGTACCGGGACCGTCTCTCGCGTGCCGGCCTCGTGCTGTCGGGCACGTCGCCCGACGGCCGGCTGGTCGAGATCGTCGAGCTCGCCGATCACCCGTGGTTCCTCGGCTGCCAGTTCCATCCCGAGTTCAAGTCGACGCCGTTCGCGCCGCACCCGCTGTTTTCGGCCTTCGTCGCGGCGGCGGTGCAGCAGCAGGAGCGCGCGAAGAAGTGACGCGCCCCGCGTGGGCGGCGAGCGTCGTGCTCGCCGCAGCGGGTGCCGTCTCGTGCGCGGCGCCCCCGGAGGCGCCGCTGCCCGTCTTCCCGCAGCTCGCCTTCGCCGAGGCGCACACCTCCGCGGGCGGTCCGGACCCCGGCGAGTGGAGCGGGGTGCTCGCCGCGCGCGTGAGCCTGAAGAAGGACGTCGCCGGCGAGGTCCTCTCCGCGCGCCTCGTGCACTGGCGTGCGGGCGCCCGCGCCGAAGCCGAGACCCGCCCGGTACCGGTCTTGCCCCTCGGCACGCTCGTCGCAGAGCTGCCCGGCTCGGACGCCTGGCCGCTCTGCGAGGCGCACTACTACGCCTGGTCGGTCACCTGGCGCCCGGGCCCGCGCCTCGCCGCCGAGACCGTGAGCAGCCGGGTGTCCCGGGTGCAGCGCACGCAGCGGCGCGGCCCGGACGGCTCGCTCGTGGCCGCGCGTTGCGCCGCCCCGCCGGGCCCGGAGGACTGAGCGTCGCGCTCGCGTCGAGGGCCGCGTTCGCGATTCGTGTCGATCTCGCGCTCGCCCCTTCGTCGTAGGCTCGACTCTCACCAGGAGGCACGACCATGCCCAAGTTCCTGTTCCTGATCCTCGACGACGACCTCAGCGAAAAGAAGGCGGCGGCCGGCGGCTCCGGCATCGCCGAGATGAGCCGCTACGCCGGCGAGCTCGCGCAAGCCGGCAAGATGAAGGACGGCGCGCCGCTCGGGCCGGGCAAGCGCGCGAAGACGCTGCGCCGCGACCGGAAGGGGAAGGTGCAGGTGATCGACGGCCCTTACACCGAGTCGAAGGAGATCGTGTCGGGCTACTTCCTGATCGAGGCGAAGGATCGCCGCGAGGCGGTCGCGCTGGCGCGTCGTTGCCCGCACCTTGCGATCGGGGCGATCGAGGTGCGCGAGATCTTGGAGGTGTGAGCGGCGGCCGCGTGCCAGGCCGGGAGCCGAACGGTGGGGGATCCGAAGGGCGCGATCGAGCGGCTGCACCGGGCGGAGCACGGGCGGGTGCTCGCGACGGTGGCCCGCGTGGTGGGGGATCTCGGGCGCGCGGAGGAGTTGGTGCAGGAGGCGTGGCTGCGCGCGCTCGCGCACTGGCCGCGCGCGGGGATGCCCGAGAAGCCCGGCGCGTGGCTCGTGACGACGGCGCGGCGGCTCGCGATCGACGCGTGGCGCCGCGAGGCGCTGGCGAAGCGCGTGGCGGCGCGCG
>CAZCTH010000085.1:0-23334 GCA_964501435.1 uncultured Spirochaetales bacterium
GGCTCGCGAAGCAGAGCGCCGAACGGCAGGACGCCGTGCTCGGCCCCGCGCGCGGAGCGATCTTCCGCCGCGGGAAACTCTCGCCGTCTCGCTTCCTCGACGAGCTCGGTCGCCCGCTGACGCTCCGCGAACTCGATGCGCTGGAGGCGCGCGCCGCGTGAGCACCCACTCGATCACGGCTGCGGGAAGCAGCCACTCCGAAGGACCCCACGCGGCGGGATGCCGCTTCTGAACGAACATGGTTCTGAAACTCAAACTCTCGAAGGACGAACACGGCAAGCTCCCGGCGCAGCTGCAGTCGGAGTACAAGCCCCAGGCCGACGGATCATTCATCGTCGACTGGGAGGGCGTCGACGGGCTCGTCGTCGAAGACGTCACCGGACTGAAGTCCGCGCTGGGTGCCGAGCGCACGCGCGCGAAGGAGCTCGAGAAGCTCGCCGAGAGGTTCAAGGACCTCGATCCGCAGGCGGCGCGCGACGCGCTCGCCAAGGTCGCCGAGATGGCGAACTGGAAGTCCGACGACAAGGTCAAGGCGCAGATCGAAGCGATCACGCAGCAGCTCGCCAACAAGCACCAGAGCGAGCTCGCGAACGTCACGAGCGAGAACAGGGCGCTGCTCGAGCAGCTCACGGATGCCCTCGCGGATCAGGCGGCGAAGGCGGCGATCAAGGCAGCGGGCGCGACCGACACGGGCGCGGAGCTGCTCTTTCCGAAGGTGAAGGCGCGCATCCGCGTGGAGAAGAACTCCGCGGGCAAGCTCAGCGCGATCGTCATCGACGAAAAAGGAAACCCCCAGATCACGAACCGGTCTGGGTCACAAGACGCGATGGGCATCGGCGAACTCGTCGAGACGTTCAAGAAGCCCTACGCGATCTGCTTTGCAGGCACAGGCACCACGGGAAGTGGTGCCCCCGGGAAGGGAAGCGGCGGCCAAGGAGGTTCGAACACCAACGTCGATTCCACTCTCGATCCCGTCGAACAGCTCAAGCAGGTTCGGAACGGGACGGGTGGCCAAAAGCCCTGATTGGGCAAGGTCTAATTCCACATGGCTCTCACGCTCCTCGAGGCTGCGAAGCGGCACACTGGAGACGTTCTGCGCTCGGTCGTCGTCCAGATCTACGCCCAGCAGAGCGACATCCTCCGCGTCCTGCCTTTCGAGAACATCCCCGGCAACGCCCTCAAGTACAACGTCGAGGGGGCTCTTCCGGGCGTCGGATTCCGTGGCCTCAACGAGGGCTACACGGAGTCGACGGGCATCATCAACCCGCAGGTCGAACAGCTCGTGATCGCGGGCGGCGATCTCGACGTCGACAAGTTCATCCTCCAGACGATGGG
Source organism: uncultured Spirochaetales bacterium (assembly GCA_964501435.1). Classification (GTDB taxonomy): domain Bacteria; phylum Myxococcota_A; class UBA9160; order UBA9160; family UBA6930; genus VGRF01. The sequence goes on from CAZCTH010000085.1 coordinate 1,336, forward strand.
GATGGACCAGCGCGCGGCGCAGGAAGCTCTGAAGCTCAAGGCGCTCGCGCACACGTTCACGAACAAGTTCATCAAGGGCGACAGCCAGTCGAGCATCAAGGAGTTCGACGGGCTGCAGAACCGCATCACGGGCGCGCAGCTGATCGATGCCGGCTCGACGTCGGGCGGTGACGCGCTCTCGCTGGGCAAGCTCGACCAGCTCATCGACCAGGTCGACGAGCCGACGCACCTGATCATGACGCGCGCGATGCGGCGTCTGCTGACGGCTGCGGCTCGCAACACGTCGGTCGGCGGCTTCATCTCGTACTCGAAGGACGAGTTCGGCCGCCGCGTGACTATGTACAACGACCTGCCGATCGTGCTCGCCGACGCGAATTCCGACGCGTTCGCGACGCTCGCCTTCGACGAGGCGAACCCCGGCGGCGGCGCGAACGTCGGCACGTCCATCTACTGCACCTCCTTCAAGGAGGGCATGTGCATGGGCATCCAGAACGAGATCCCGCAGGTCTCCGACCTCGGCGAGCTCCAGACCAAGCCGGTGATGCGCACCCGCGTCGAGTGGTACGCGGGACTCGTCGTCATGCACCCGCGCTCCGTCGCGCGTCTGCGCGGCATCAAGAACGCTGCCGTCACGGCCTGATCCAAGCGGGTCACCGAGTCAACCAACCGAACTGACACGCAAAGGAACCAGGAGAACCAACCATGCCCGGTCACAGTCAATACACCGTCGACACCCTCCTTCTGCTCAAGGACGCCGGCCTCGTTGCCGCGTCGGCCGCTGCGCAGGTGGGGGGCTCGAACCAGATCCTCGATGTCGGCGCTGCCGAGGTCGAGGGCGAAGCGATCATCGACGTCACCGCGATCGAGACGGACTCGAGCAACGAGCTGTTCACGATCCTCATCCAGGGATCGAACAGCTCGAGCTTCGCGTCGGGCGTCGAAACGCTCGCGGCCACGCGCGTGGGTCACGCGACCGGCCTCGCAGCCGGCGAGGCGACGTCCACGGTCGGTCGCATCCGCCTGCCGGTGCGCAACGAGCGAAACGGCACCGTGTACCGCTACATGCGCGCGTACACGCTCGTCGCCGGAACGATCGCCACCGGCATCAACTACTCGGCCCGTCTCGGGAAGATGGGCTGATTTCGCGCCTGTGCGCGAATCGTGAGAACGGCGCGCGCGATTCGAAGTCGCGCGCGCCTCGAAGCACCCAACGCAGTAGCCAACGAACGACGAGGAACAGCACATGGACTTCAAAGGCAAGATCGACGCCTTCGGGCGTGTGGAAGTGTGGGACGTACACGCGAAACGGATGGTGCGCGTGCACGCCGTCGACGCTCGCGAGATGCTCGAGGTCGGCAGCGCGCAGATGGAACCGCCGGATCCTGTTGCCCAGGAGCAGAAGGAATCTCGCTCGGACGCGGAGAAGAAGCGCGACGAGCTGCTCGCCGAGCTCGGCAAGCTCGACGCCCCCGCGCTCCAGCAGGCGGCGGCCGACGCCGGCGTGAAGGGAGCCTCGAAGCTCTCGCGTGACGAACTGATCGCCGCGCTCGCCAAGGCGAAGGGCGTCTGATTCCGAGGCCTCCATGTCCCTCGTGGTCGAAGACGGGAGCGGAATGTCGAACGCGGAGAGCTACGTCTCCGTGAACGACGTCACCGCGTACAACGACGCGCACAACGCGGTCGCGGCGTGGACGAGCGCTGACACGACCGCGCGCGAGCGCGCACTCCGTCTGGCCACGCAGTACCTGGAGGCCACGTACAACCAGCGATGGCTGGGGGAGCGTCTCACGGAGACGCAGGCGCTCGCTTGGCCGCGCTCATGTGTGTGGCTCGACGGATACGTCGTCGATGACGGCGACATGCCGCGTGCGCTCCTCGACGCGACGTGCGAGCTCGCTCTGCGCGCCATCGTCAGCCCGCTGATCAACGACCTCACCGAGCCGGGCATGGTCGACCTCGACCGCGTGAAGGTCGGTCCGATCGAAGTCGAACAGCACTTCGTCGGCGGGCGCGGCCAGGTCCCGATCTACCGAGTGGTCGATGGGCTGCTCCGCGGGCTCGTCATGGGCGGCGACATCGTGCTGAGGGGCTGACCAGATGCCGACCGCACTCGACACCCGCCTCGCTGCGATCGTCGTCAGCACGATCAACCGGTACGGAAAGTCCGTGACTTTCACGGTGACGAGCGGCGGCACGCCCAACGTCACCGCCGGCACGATCGACGGCGCGACGAGCACGGACTACACCGTCAAGGCGACGCCGCCGTACCCCGTCACCGAGGCTTACACGCTGCGCGACGTCACGACGGAAGCAACGTCGGCGTGCTTGATCGCCGCGTCCGGTCTCGCGTTCGCGCCCGCGGTCGGGCAGACGGTCACGATCGACACCGTCGCGTGGCGCGTCGTCAGCGCGTCCGCGATCTACTCCGGCGAGCTCGTGTGCGCCTGGGAACTGGGGCTCGCGCGATGAGCGACCGCATGGACAAGTCGCTCGCCGACTTCAACGCGGCGCTCACGCGCGCGACGAAGGAGCTCACCGAGGACCAGCTCGTCACGGCGCACCGAGCGCTCACGCTGCAGGCGCTCACCGGGGTCGTGCAGAAGACGCCCGTCGACACGGGGCGCACGCGCGGCAACTGGCAGACGACGGTCGGCGCGCCGGCGCAGGGCGAGCTCGAGATCGAGGACAAGACCGGCTCGCAAGCGATCGCGAACGGCCGCGCCGCGGTGGAGGAGATCCGCCCCTTCGGCAAGTCGTTCATCACGAACAACTCGCCGAACATCGTCGTGCTCGAGGAAGGCGGCTACGTGCCCGCCGATCCGCCGACGGACGAGAAGTCGCTGAAGCGGCGCCGCGCGAGCCGCAGCAAGCGAGAGCGTGCGCGCGCGCAGTCCGCCACCGGCAACGAGGGCGGGACGTTCGTCAAAGGCGGCTTCTCAATGCAGGCGCCGCAGGGAATGGTCGCCGTGACGCTCGAGGAGCTCAAGGCGCAGTTCGAGTGAGGCAACCACCATGAGTTCCAAGGGCAACACGTTCGAGAACGAGGTGCTCGCGCTGGTCCTCCAGAACGCGAACATCGCCAACGTCGGAGACGCGACCGGGCTGCGCGGCAGCTCGACCGCGGGCTCGCTCTACCTCGCGCTGCATACGGCCGACCCCGGCGAGGGCGGCTCGCAGACGACGAGCGAGGCCGCGTACACGAGCTACGCGCGCACCGCGATCGCGCGCGACTCGTCGAACTGGACCGTCAGCGGCAACCAGGGCTCGAACACGAACGCGATCAACTGCCCGATGGCGACGGGCGGCAGCGCGAACGTCACGCACTGGTCCATCGGCACGAGCTCGAGCGGCACGGGCAAGATCCTATGGAAGGGACCGTGCGCGAGCGGGCGCAAGGCCTTCACCGCGGCGACCTCCGACACGCTTACGATCCCCGGCAACGCCTTCTTGGTCGACGACCAAGTCGTCTGCTACGCGCACCCGGGCGCGACGCTGCCGACGGGGATCACCGAAGGCGTCACGTACTGGGTGAAGACGTCGTCGGGCGACTCGGTGACGCTCTCGGCCACGCAGGGCGGCTCGACGCTCGACATCACCGCCGCGGGCGCGGGCGTGATCCTGAAGCTCAGCCCGCTCGCCGTGTCGGTGAACATCACGCCGCAGTTCGCGGCCGGCGCCCTCACGATCATCGAGGACTGAGCCGATGGTCCGCGTCGCACTCCCGACGAGCACCGTGCTCGACTCCGGCTGGGAACTCACCGGCGGAGCCGAGGTGCACGAGTGCATCGACGAAGGAGTCGACGGAGCGGACGACGCGACGAGCTTCGTCAAGAGCACCGTCGCTGGTGACGAGTTCGAGGTCGTCATCCCCAACCCCGGTGGGCCGGTCTACCCCGGCACCACCGGCTACAAGATCCGCGTCCGCGCGCGCGACTTCTTCATCTCGCTCACGCACGGCGAGTTCATCGTCGAGCTGCGCGTCGCGGGATCGACCTACTGGCAGTCGCCCAAGACCACGGTCGCGATGGGGCACGCGTGGACGACGTACGAGCACGACGTCGAGCTCGCATTCCCGCTCAACGACTACGACCAGCTCTCGCTGTACTTGGTCGACTCGGACTCGGGAACGGGCTTCCGCATCGGCATCTCGGCGATCGAGTTCGTCATCCCGAGCGAGATCCCGATCGTCGGCGGAGCGGCGGGGGAGGCGGCGGCGTCCGGAGCGCTGAAGGGCATCGGCGTCGCGGGCGGCGGAGCGGTCGGATCGAGCGCTGTCGCTGCGGCGACCGCCATCAAGGGCGCGGGCGCGCTCGTCGGCGCCGTCGCGGGCGCCGCCTCCGCTGCGCTCTCGCTCGTCGCCATCGGTGCGCTCGTCGGCACGACGGTCGGCGCTTCCAGCACTGCGGCGGCCGCTCGAGGCGTGGGACAAATCGTGGGTTCCTCGGCCTGCGTCTCGGCGGCTGCCGCGTCTTCGCCGAAGGGAAGCGGCTCGCTCGCGGGCTCGTCGGTGGGGCTCGCGGCCGCGATCGCGCAGCCACGCGCGACGGGCGCGCTCGTTGGCTCGGCCGCGGGAGCCGCCGCGTGCTCGATCGAGCCGACCGCGCAGCAGCAGATGGGCATCTACGAGCTCATCTCCTCGCTTGTGCGCGCGCGCTTCAAGGCGCAGGTCGCGACGCCGCTCTCGCTCGCGACCGCGTGGGACGACGTGCCGTTCACGCCCGCCGTGGCGACGAGCTACGCGCGCCTCAAGGTCCGGTGCGACGACGCCGGACAGATCGCGTTCGGCGACGGCAACCGGTACCGCAAGCGTGGCGAGGCCACGGTCGAGCTGCGTCTCCCGACAGGTCGGCTGTACGGCGCAGCGCTCTCGCTCGCGAAGAGCGTCGTCGCAGCCTTCCGCGAGGCGGTGAGCGAGCACCTGATCTTCGGGACGCCGCAGATCCTCCCCGGCTTCCGAGACGGGGCGTTCTGGCGCGTCGACGTCGTGTGTCCGTTCCGCGGGGACGTGGCGCGCGCGACCGCGCAGGGATCGCCTGCGAGCACGCCGCTCGACTCCGAAGTCGCGGCGAGCGTGATGCGCAGCCGCTTCGAGAGCGTCGCGAACCCGCTGGGACTTGAGGTGCGGTGGGACAACGACCCGCGCGAGACTCCCGGCGCCGACGAGACGTGGGCGCGCGCGTCGATCGTGCCCGGCACGTCGCGCCTGGTCGAGCGCGGAGCGCCCAACCGCTACCGCACCGTCGGGATCTTCTACGCGCTGCTCTTCGCGCCCGCGGAGACCAGCGAGCACGCGCTGCTCGAGCTCGGAGACCAGGTCGCGGACGAGTTCCGCGCCGTCACCGACCGCGGCGTGACGTTCAAAACACCCCTTGTTCGCGCCAAGGGACGCGAGGGGCCTTGGTGGCGCGTCGACGTGACGTGCCCCTTCCAGTGGGACGAGTTCGCGTGATCGAGGGGACCTGAAACCATGTCCGATGCAAACCGTGTAGGCCTTGCCTACGTCGTCGAGTCGACCTACGGCGTGACGCCGAGCGGTCCCCCGACGCTCAAGAACCTCCGTTGGGTCAACGAGTCGCTGAAGCAGCGCACGGGCTCTGTCACGAGCCAGGAAGTCCGAGCGGACCGACAGGTCTCGGACCTCGTGCGCACGGAGCTCTCGGCCGGCGGGGACATCTCCGTCGAGCTGAGCTACGGCGCCTATGACGAGCTCTTCGAGTACGCGCTCGAGTCCGATGCGACGTGGACGACGGCCGTCGACTTCACGGTCAACTCGGCGACGATCAACATCACGATCGCCGCGTCGGGCTCGAACTTCACGCTCACCCGCGCGTCGGGCTCGTGGATCACCGACGGCCTCAACGCGACGACGAGCCCGGGGAAGTGGATGCGATTCAGCGCCATGACCCTCGCGGCCAACAACGGCTACGCGAAGGTCGTGAGCGTCACGGCGACCGTCCTCACCGTCTCGTCGCTCGCGATGAGCGCGACGACGCAGAGCTCCGGCACCGTGTCGTTCCGGCAGATGGCCGAGATCAAGAACGGCGTGCTCCTGAAGTCGCTCGCGATCGAGAAGAGCTTCCAGGACCTGACGAACACGTTCTCGATCCTGAACGGGATGTGCATCGACACGTTGGCTCTCGACGCGTCGATCGGCTCGATCCTGAAGGGAACGATCGGCTTCCTCGGCAAGAAGGAAGCGTCGGCGACGGCGACGGCGGGCACCGGCACGAACACCGCGGCGCCCACGAACGCCGTGATGAACACGATCGACAACATCACCGGGATCTTCCAGGGTGGTGCGGCGTTCGCGATCACCAAGCTCACGCTCGAGCTGAAGAACAACCTGCGCGCGCGCCAGCAGATCGGCACGCTCGGCGCGATCTCGATCGGCACGGGCACCGTCGCCGTCACCGGGTCGATCGAGGCGTACTTCACCTCCCAGGCGCAGCTCGACCTCTACCGCAACTGGACCAAGACGTCCCTCGCGGTGAAGTTGATCGACTCGGCGAGCAACGCCTACGTCATCGACATGCCCGAAGTGATCCTCTCCGACGGCGAAGCCGTGGGCGGCGGGATCAACACCGACGTCATGGCGAAGTTCACGTTCACGGCGTTCATGGACCCGACGGAGCTCACCACGCTCCGCATCGCGCGCTCTCCGAACCCGTGATCGTGATCTGAGGCGACGAACGGCCGCCGGGCGACACGCGCTCGGCGGCCTGGGTCGTCACCTCCGCCAAGAGCATCCCCCTGCGCGAGGAGTGATTCGCGCGCACCTACGAAGGAACCCAACATGGCCAGGCTCTCAAGGGAAATCGACGGAAGGAAGCCGTCCGCGGCCGAGCGCAAGCGCCGTGACGCCGATACGCGCGCCCGCGCGCTGCGCAGTCTCATCACGATGCGACGCGGCGATCGTCGACTGCCCGTTGCTCGGCTCAACAAGGCAGAGCGCGAGCTCGCTCGCGAAGCGCGGGAACTCCTCAAGCTCGCCGACCGACTCGTCCACGTCGCAACCAGACTGCTCGCCATTCGAGCTCGCTGAGCTCACAAGAAGGAACCCCAACAATGCCCTCTCTTTCTCTCATCGCCGTCGACCCCGCGCGCGAGCGCTCCGGGGTCTGGATCACGCACCCGCTCGGCTTCCAGTTCCTCATCGCGCGTGAGGGCAACACCGAGTACCGCAACGCGCTGACGCGCATGTTCAGCGACTACCGCGACTCCAAGGGCGTGGAGCCGACCGTCTCGGAAGCGCTCGCCCTCGTCCGCGAGGCGCGCGCGGCGTTCATCGTGCGTGGCTGGCGCGACGTGCTGTCGATCGACGAGCCTTCGCTCCCGATCGAGTACAGCCCCGACGCCGCGCTCGCGATCCTGAGCGACCCGCGCCTGCACGATCTCGAGGAATGGATCGTCGAGCAGTCGCGCCGCTTCGAGCACTTCCGCCAGACCCGCCTCGAGGCCACGCAGGGAAACTCCGTCGCTGGCTCCAGTGGCAGCTCGACTGGGGTCAGCAAGTCGACGAGCTGAGGAAGCTCCGCGCAGCCGGCGTCAAGGTCCAGGCATGGAACGATCTCCCGAAGCTCGACGACTACGAAGAGACGCTCGTGCGCGTGTTCTCGCGCGCGCACAAGCGCCGCGACTACGTCGTCGGGCTCGGCGGATCGGCGGCACGCCCCGTCTCGATCTCCGTGGTGCGCTCGATCCTCGAGGACGAGGGGATCACGGAGCGGGTCGAGCTCGCGGAAGCGTGCTCGATCGTCGAGCGCATGGACGACGACTGGCTCAGGCTCTCGAGCGAGCGCGAGGAGTCAAACGCCGCGCGAGAAAGGAAGCGTCTGGCGGAGAAGGAAGCGCACGAGCGCGAAGCGAAGGAGCGCGGGCTCGTGCCGAGCTAGCGTTTGCCCGTGCGGAGGTACTCGATCGCACGCTGCTGTCGAGCTTCGTCGTTCTGCATCGCAAGCCTGAAATTCTCGGCGAATCCTCGCGCCGCGGACTCGTGATCGAAGCCCCGGTGCCGAATTTCGACGTATGCGCCGATGCAGTGCTCGAAGTCACCGGGCAGTCCGCCTATGCCGGCGGTATTCACCATGGCGAGCAGGCGAACCAAGGACTCGTCCACGCCGAATGCGTTCATGTCTCGCTTCGCCTTGAGCATCGCCGTGGCGATCTCGCCTTCGGACACCGAGAACGACGCGGCGACCTGCGGAAGCAGCGACCGGGCGCGGAGCACCGCGGCCTCGTCCGGCGAACCCGATTGAGCGTCGGCGACGGCGATCGACGTCGCCGGATCCGACCCGAGAGTCGCGTGCGAGCAACCGAGCACGAATGCCGCGGCGAGCGCGGCCAGCATTCCACCTATCCGCATGTCTGCGGGGCCTCCCATCCCCACCTCGAACCTACCCGAAGGGGCCGATAACCGCCATGCCGAGCCTGGGCATCGTCATCGACGCGAGTGGAGCCGAAGAGGGCGCGAAACGTGTCGTCGCGGCCACGAAGGACATTTCGCAAGGCGCATCGGGAGCCGCGAGCAGCACCAAGGCGCTCGAGCAGGAGATCAAGCGCGCGCTCGAAACGTCGGACGACATCGTCGCGAGCCTCAAGAAGCACGCCTCGTCCTACACCGAGGTCAGCAGCGCGGCGCAGCAGTACATCGAAGCGCTGCGTCTCCAGTCCGCGGCGATGGCGGTGAGCAACGCCGACCGTGATGCGACGATCGCGATCACGCGCGCGGAGCTCCTCGCGGCTCAGGAGGGGCTCGAGCTCTCGGCGAGTCAGCGCCGTGCGATCCTCGACGAGATCCAGGCGCGCGAGATCCTCGCCGCACAACGCAAGCAGGAGTCGCAGGCGCTCGAGGACGCGGCGCGCGCGAACCAGCGAGCGGTTGCCGAGGAGGCCGCGGGCCGTGCTCGACTCAGCGCGGAGCTTCGCGAGGCGATTACTGCGCGTGAGGCCGAACGCGCCGCGGCCGCGCGCACGTCGAACGTCGCGACCATCCGCGAGGAAGAGGAAGCTCGTTCGCGCGTCCTGGCGCGTCTCCGCGAAGCGATCACGGTGCGCGAGCGCGAGCGCCAGACGCAGCGCGCGGCGTACGACACGGTCGAGAAGCAGATCTCCGCGATGCGCGAGGAGCGACAGCTGCTCTCCCTCGATGCGAGCGCGCGCGAGGTCGTGATCGCGAAGCGCCGCGCCGAAGAGGTGCTCATCAAGGCGGGCATCGACGATCGGAAGCGGCTGCTCGATCAGGTCGAGCGCGAGGTCCGGCTCAATCAGCAGGCCCGCTCGTCCGGCGGCGGCGGGAGCGGACTCCTCTCCGGTGTCGGATCGCTGGCGTCGACGCTCGGCCCGGCCGGTGCGCAGGTGTCCGCGTTCGCGGGCAACGTCAGCTCGGCCGAGTCGGCGCTCACGAGTCTCGGGATCGCGTCGGGAACGACGGTCGCGGGCATCGCCGCAGTCGGAACCGCAGCCGTGGGCACTGGAGCCTTCATCGCCTCGTCGGTGAAGGACTACCTCGACTACGAGAGATCGCTCACGCGGCTGAACTCGCTCCTCAAGGACAACGCCGAGTTCGAGCAGCGCCGTCGGCAGATTCTCGAAGAGAGCAACCGCACGGGCGTCCCCAAGGAGGAGGTCGGGCAGAAGGAAGATGTGCTCCAGCGCGCCTTCAAGGATTCGGAGAAGGTCGCGCGCTTTCGGCCCGCGCTCGAAGAGCTCCAGAGGACCTCGGGCGAATCGATCATCGCTCTCGCCGGTCCATTCGCCGCTCTCGTGCAAGGGTTCGACATCGCAGCGGAGGAGGTCCGCGGGGCGAATGCTCGGATCTTCGCTGACGCGAATCGCAGCGGCGCGTCGGTCGAGCAGTACCTCAGCGTCCTGGCCGGTCTCGCTCCGACGGCGCGCACTGCTGGCATCGGACTCGACGAACTCTCGCCCGCGCTGGCCGCGATTGCTGACAAGACGAACGACTTCACGCGTGCTCGATCGACGGTCGAGAAGTTCCTCAACGTCATCGTCGACGACACGGACCCGGCGCGAAAGAAGCTGGATGCGCTCGGCGGCGTCGACTTCGGCCGCGCGACGGACAAGACGCGCGATTTCGTCGCGATCCTGCGGCAGATGCGCGAAGCGACGAACGGCGCGCAGCCGGAGAAGGTCGCGGGCATCTTCGAGACGCGTTACACGACGGCGGCGATCGCGGCGCTCGATGAGGGCATCACGGCGATCATCGACGCGGAGCGCAACGCTGGCGCCGCGACGGACGCGTTCAACAAGAAACTCGCGGACCAGGGCGCGCTCGCCTCGACTCAGGTCGATCGACTCACGAACCGGCTCTCGAACCTCAAGACGATCGTCGGCAGCTCGTTCGACATCGAGAAGGGGCTCGGCGGAGTCCTCGAGGCGATCGCGTTCAAGAAGGCGGACACGGTCGGGCTGAGCGAGCTGAAGGGCTTCGTCGATGACCTGATCCAGGGCGCACCGCAGGCGGCGGCGCAGCTCGGCAAGCTCCCTCCCGAGGTACAGAAGCTCTTCGACACGGCGGACAAGTTGCGCGAGGTCAACCGCGCGATCGCATCCTTCCGTTCGACGCCGAACCTCGTCCAGCCGCCGACGGAGGACGCGCAGCAGCTGCTGGCGACGCGCGAAGCGTTCCTCAAGTCGTTGAGCACGTCGAAGCCGACGCCGCTGACGTTCGAGGCGGCGCTTGCGCTGGAGCCCGACTCTGTGCAGAAGGCGCTCGCGCGCATCAACGATGAGCTGAAGCGGCCGCTCAGTCAGATCGACTTCTCGGACGCGTCCTTCTTCGGGGACGCGCTGCGCGATCTCGACCGGGAGACGCAGAAGAACATCGCAGAGACGAAGCGGCTCGAAGCCGTGCGGGACCGCGAACGCGTGACGACCGACGCGGCGCGCAAGGCGCTCGACGACTACATCACGTCACTGCGACGGGAGGGCGACGAGGCGAAACTCACGGAGCGCCAGCGCGAGGCGTTGCAGGCTCAGCGCAGAGGCGAGGAGCTCGCGCGCGCAGCGAGCCTGGGCAACTACGAGGAGATCGGCCGGATCGTCGCCGACCTGACGTCGCGCAACCGCGACCTCGCGCAGGTCGAGAAGAACCGGCTGGACGAGGACATCAAGAAGGCGCGCGAGTACGCGGAGGCGCTGGAGGCGCTCGAGCGCTACGGACCGTTCATTCCCGAGCCCGAGCCGTTCCAGCCCCCTGCCACGCCCGCGGCCGAAGAGTTCGGCCCCTTCCAGACCGACGACCAGCTGCGCGCGAACCAGCGGCTTGGAGAGCTCTCCCGCTCGGTCCAGCAGGAGCGCTCGCTGCTCGGTCTCTCGAACGAGGAGCGCGAGCGGGCGATCTACCTGCGCGAGGTTGAGGCGAACGCGATCGCGGCGGGCGTGACGAACGTCGATGCTCTCGTCGCCGCCTACGACGCGGAGTTCCGGGCGTACCAGAACGCACGCAGGCTGGACGAGCTCGGCGGCAACCTCGGCCGCGGGCTCGCGGACGGCTTCGAGGACGCGCTCTTCAACGCGAAGACGCTCGACGAGGCGATCAACGACATCGGGCGCTCGCTGTCGCGCATCGCCTACAACGCGCTCGTCACGCAGCCGCTGACGGACTTCCTGTCGGGGGCGTTCCGCGGCGGGCTCGGCGCGCTCTTCGGGGGCGGGGCGGGCGGCGGAGGCGGCGGGCCGATCTTCGGTGACGGTGGCGCGTTCGACCGCGGCCGCGTGATCGCGTACGCGCGCGGCGGTGCGTTCTCCGGCGGTCGCGAGCTCGAGCGCTTCGCCTACGGCGACGTGTTCGACTCTCCGACGTACTTCGGCATGGCCGGCGGGCGCCGCGGCGTGCTCGGTGAGGCGGGCCCGGAGGCGATCGTGCCTCTCGCGAAGATGCCGAACGGCAAGCTCGGCGTGCAGTCGGCGGGTGAACCCGCGCCCGCGCCGACGGTCGTCCAGCACACGACGCACGTGACGATGCACGTGCACGCGAAGGACGCCAACAGCTTCCGCAGCTCGGAGCGGCAGATCGTCTCCGACCTGAAGCGCAAGACGAGAGGTCGCTGATCCGATGGGCTTCCACGAAGTGCAGTTCCCGACCGACGAGGCCTACACGGGCAGCGGCGGGCCGGGGCACAACACGGCGATCCTCGAGATGCCGGGCGGCGCGGAGCAACGCGTCGCGCGGTGGGCGAGCGCGCGCCGCACGATCGACGTCGCCTACAACATCAAGAACTGGGCACAGTGCCTGGCGGTCCAGACGTTTGTGCTCGCTCGTCAGGGCGCGCTGCACGGCTTCCGGTACAAGGACTGGCGGGACTACGCGAGCACGGCGGACGGACGCACTCCGCCGCAAGGCGCGGCCGCGGTCTCGCACCAGAACGTGCAGATCGGCGTCGGCGACGGGACGACGACGCAGTTCCAGCTCATCAAGCTCTACACGAGCGGCCCGGCGACGATCGTGCGGCAGATCAAGAAGCCGGTCGCGGGCACGGTGGTGATCGCGTTCTCCGGCGTGCAGCAGACGAGCGGCTGGACGGTCGACACGACGACGGGGATCGTGACCTTCACGACGGCGCCGACGGCGGGCACGCTCATCCGCGCGGGCTTCGAGTTCGACGTACCGGTGCGCTTCGACAAGGGCGTCGACGACTTCCTGCGCGTCACGATCGACAACTTCGACAGCGCGAGCATCCCTGACCTCGAGGTCGTCGAAGAGGTCAATCCCTCGCAGCACACCGACCTCATGTTCCACGGGGGCTCGACGACGTTCGGCGTGCTGAACGCGGACGTCACGATCACCGCGCTGCACGGGCGCCTGATCTCCGGCGAGCCGCAGACGACGGGTCTCAAGATCTTCCTGCCTGACGCGAAGACCTACCCCGGAGGCGGGCCGCACTTCCTGATCGTCAACCGAGGCACGCAGCCGTGGTCGGTGCGCAACGCCGCGGACGCGGAGATCGTCTCGGTCCCGGTCGCGAGCTCCGCCGAGATCTGGCTCGAGGCGCCGCCGGCCGCGCCGAAAGTCTGGTGGTCGAAGTGATCTCCCAGAACGCCTACTTCGGGAAGAGCTGGACGACGGCGCTCACCGCGGCGACGACGACGATGTCGGAGGGCCTCGGACGCCTGTGGATCGTTTCCGCGGCGGTCTCTGGCCGGAACCTGCGCCTGCCGAACGCGCGCCTCGTGCTGAGCCGCGGATTCCCCGTCTTCGCGATCGTCAACAACGGCGCGAACTCGATCAACCTGATCGACACCGGCGGCAACCTGCTCCGCACGATCGCACCGGGCGCCTTCGTGAGCGTCGGCTGCGCGGACAACGCGACGACGAACGGAGTGTGGTACTTCCACGACGGTACCGCGAACTTCATCCCGGACCCGCCCTCGCCGCTGCTCTGCTACCTGTTCGGAGGCGACTCGAACACGTCGATCGCCGAGAGCCACCGCACTCGCGAGTACGACCAGCAGCTCGAGGTGTGGACGCTGAAGGCCGACGTCCCGGTGACGTGGGTCTACACGTCGGCCTCGGTCGCGGTCGTCGGTGCGAAGGCGTACTGCGCCGGCGGCGGACAGACGGGCGTCGAGGACAACTTCAACGCGGAGTACGACCCGGACGTCTGGACGACGAAGACGGACGTGCCGACGAGCCCGGGCATCGGGCTCAACAACGCGTGCGGCGTCCAGCTCGGCTCATCGGCGTTTCACTTCAACGGCGACAACGGCGCGCTGAACTCCGGCAACACGCTCGAATTCTTGCCCGGCTCGAACTCGTGGACGACGCGCGCCGATCGCCCGAGCAACCGCGAGGACAACCAGGTGGGCGCGGGCCTCAATGGCGGCAAGGCGTATCTCTGCGGCGGAGCGGGCGCGTCTGCGACGAACGCTGTCGACGAGTACCTGCTCGACACGTTCACGGCGAAGACCAACCGGCCGGCGCCGCGCGCCTTCTTCATCGGCGTCACGGCAGGCGGCTCGGACTCGCTCATGTACGTCTACGGCGGCGGAACGAACGGCACGCTGCCGTCGACGATCTTCGGTGACGTGCGCCGCTACACGCCGAGCACGGACACCTGGACGAGCCTGCTGAACTTCGCGCGCGGCAACCGCAAGGAGCTCTCGGCGACTTCGGTGCAGACGAACAACTACGTCTTCGGCGGGTACCAGGGGACCAGCCTGCCCACGATCAAGGAGACGACGGAGCACGCCGTGCTGACCGACACCTACACGAGCAAGCCCGACATCGCCTTCACCTTCGAGAGCTCCTGCAACCAAGCACGGGCGGTGACGCGATGACGTTCGACGCGACGCGGGCTCGCGAGCTCCTCGAGCTCCACAGGCCGTACCACTCCGAGCTGCAGATCGACCACTTCATCACCGCGCGCGCGGGGCTGACGACGTGGGGGATGTTTGTGCAGGCGCTGCGCGAGCTGAACAGCCGCCTCGAAGGGATGAAGTCCCTCGCGTCGGAGCGGAAGCTCGCGGACATCGAACGGCGCCGGCACGAGCGCACGGTACGCGACGTGAGCGCGGACGATCTCGACCGCGAAGAGGCGGGCGTGCGGGTCGAGCAGGCCGTGATGCGCATCGACTCGATCGACCGCAACGTCCGCGACACGTGGCGGGAGCTGGAGCGCTTCTACGCGCAGGCCGTCGCACTGCGGGCACGCCTTCCCGTGGACCTGACGCCCCAGGTGAGGGACGAGCTCGAGCGCGATCGCTGGGTGACCTTGCTCACGCGCACCGCGGCGCTCGACATCGCGACGTCAGGCCGTCTCTCCCTGGGCACGCTCGACTCGATCTGGTCCTTGCCCGTCGAGGAGCGGTCGAAGGTGCTCGAGGTCGTTCGGGGCGACGTGGGCGCCATCGTGAACGCGCTCGACGCGCGTGCGAGCGACGTCCCGGAGCCGCCGCTAGAGATCGCGCCCGTGGACCCTGAGCGCATCCTGGAGCTCTGCGGATGAGCTACCCGATCGGCCCCCCGGCTGAGTCCCTCCTCCGACCGCGTCAGAGCCTCATGCTCGCGCGGCTCTGGTGGATCATCCGCACCGACAACTTCTACCTGCGGCTGACGGACCACGATCACGAGCTCGTCGGGCCCGACGGGCAGATCTACACGCCGATGGGCGGATTCGACCCGACGGCGATTCGCAAGGCGGCCGGCCTCGAGGACCAGAACGCGGACTTCCGCGGCGTGCTGTCGAGCGGCGCGATCACCTTCGACGACCTGCGGGTCGGGCGCTGGGACGAGGCCGAGATCAACGAGTACGTGGTCGACTTCCGGTTCCCGTGGGCCGGAACGATGCAGCACACGCGCGTCTGGATCAGCGAGACGCGGTTCGACGGCGAGCAGTGGCACGCGCAGATCTCCGGCATCCCGTACTGGCTGCGCTTCAACGTCGGGCGCACGCACACGCGCACCTGTGACGCCGATCTCGGGGACGCGCGCTGCGGCGTCGACGTCACGCCGCTTCAGCAGTCGGGCTCCGTGACCGTGGTGCTGGAAGACCGCATCGAGTTCGAGATCTCGCTTCCGATCGGTCAATCCGATGGGTTCTTCGACGACGGTGAGGTCGTGTGGCAGTCCGGTCCGAACCTCGGCCTGCTCTCCCAGGTCCGCTCCTACGAGGACCTGACGCCTCGAAAGATGCGGCTCTACCTGCGCACGCCGTTTCCCGTGGTCGTCGGCGACACGTTCCTGCTCACGCCCGGGTGCAACAAGCTCGGCCGCACGGGCGACTGCAAGAACAAGTTCAACAACCTCGTGAACTTCCGTGGCTTCGAGGACATCCCCGGCACGAACGACACGCTCCGCACACCGACGACCTGAGCATGCCGACGCGACGAGATCTCCTGACCGCAGCGCGCTCCTACGAGGGCGTTCGGTTCCATCACCAAGGCCGCAGCCGCGGTGGTCTGGACTGCGCGGGCCTGATCGTCTGCGCTGCGCGAGACTGCGGCGTCGAGCTGAGCGATCGCGATGCCTACACCGCGCAGCCGGACGGCCACTCGCTCGCGCAGGCGCTGCGGGACGCCGGGCTCGTCGAGATCGCGGCGTCGGATGCCGTCGCCGGCGACGCGCTGCTCTTCGTGTTCGAGACGAACGAAGCGGGCGACCCGCTCCCCGGTCACGTCGGGCTGCTCTGCGAGGACGGCGAGCTCCTCCACGCCTTCGCGCACGTCCGCAAGGTGACGAAGCACAAGATCGACGCGAAGTGGCGCGCGCGCATCGTCAGCGCGTGGCGCATCCCCGGCTTCGAACCGATCGCGACAGAGGCCGCCTGACATGGCAACGCTCGTGCTCTCGGCTGTCGGCAACGCGCTCCTGCCCGGCGTCGGCGGCGTCGTGCTCGGCGCAGTCGGCGGCTACATCGACAGCGCGGTCCTCTTCCCTCCGCCCGATCAAAAGGGCCCGCGCCTCGACGACCTCAAGATCGGCTCGAGCGTCGAAGGCTCGCCGATCAACCTCGTGCTCGCCACGGAGCGCTGCGCGGGCACGGTGATCTGGAAGACCAAGCCGGTCGAGCACAAGAGCCAGTCCGGCAAGGGCGGGCCGAGCGTGACCTCATACACGTACTCGGTGAGCCTCGCGGTGAGCATCTGCGAGGGGCCGATCTACCGCGTCAAGCAGATCTACGCGAACGGCAATCTGCTCTTTGACGCGGACGCGGACGTCGCGATCACGTCGAACCAGGTCGCGGTCGCGCGCACGTCGGTGTTCACCTGGAACACGCTCACGCTCACCAACATCGAGACGGTCTACATGGACCTGACGAGCCCGGACGGCGGGCCGGACCTCTCGAAGCTGCGCAGCGGCAAGAACGCGACGACGTCGGGCTTCGCTGCCGGCGGCAACAACGGGACGTTCCGCGTCGTCAGCTCCTCGATCGACGAGCTCACCGGCGTCTCGACCGCGCGCCTGCGCAACTCGGGAGCCGTCACCGCGTCGAGCGGCGCGACGGTCACGATCACGCAGAACCTCGACGAATTCAGCCCGAACAAGGCCGGCGGCTTCACGTTCCACACGGGAACGGAGTCGCAAACTCCCGACCCGCTCATGGAGGCGCACCTGGGCAGCGGCCAGGTCTCCGCGTACCGAGGGCTCGCGTACGTCGTGATCGAGGACCTCTCGCTGGGCGACTTCGGCAACTCGATCCCGCAGTTCAACTTCATCGTCGAGGAAACGAACGGCACGAAGACGCGCGCGGCAGCGATCACGCAGCTCTGCGCGAAGAGCTCGCGCCCCGCACCGGAGTTCGACGTCACCGGCGTCACGGGGAACCTGCGCGGCTACATGATGCGCGGCCCGCAACCGATCACCGACCGCCTGCGCCCGCTGCTCATCGGCTACGACATCCTCACGCAGCAGAAGGGCGGCGTGCTGCACTTCTTCGACCGCGTCGACGCCGAGCGCGTCGCGGTGGAAGCGGAGGAGGTCGGAGCACACGAGCCCGGCCAGGAGATCCCGCGCCCCTTCGACGTGAATCCGGTGTCGAAGCCCGATCTCCCGATCATGGTCGTCGTCAACTACGTGGACCCGACGACGGACGAGGGACGCGGGGCTCAGTCGTATCGCGGTCGTCGCGTGTCGGCGACCTCGGACAACGTCGTCACGATCGATCTGCCGATCGTGCTCACCGCGAGCGAAGCGCAGGACATCGCGCGGCGCGTCTACTGGACCGCGCAGGCGAACCGCAACAAGGTGCCCTTCTCGCTCCCGCCGTCGATGATGACGGTGCAGGAGAACGACCGCGTCGAGTTCGACGCGCAGGACACGGACTGGTCGCTGCTCGTCGCGAAGGGCGATCGCGGCGTGAACCACCTCATGCAGCTCGACTCGGTCACGGAGCAGGACGACGTCCTCACGTTCGTGAACAGCCCGGCCGCGCCGCCGGCGTACTCGCGCCAGCGCGTCTATTCGACTCCCGAGATGGAGGCGATCCTGATCGACCTCGCCCCGCTGCGCACCGAGGACGAGGAACAGCCGGGGTTCTACCGCGCCGCGGCATACCTCGACAGCTCGATCATCTTCGTCGGCGGCGGACTCTACGCGAGCGACGACGACCTCACGTTCGACGTCGAGGCCGAGATCGACGCCGAAGCGACGATGGGGCGCACGACGAACGCCCCCAGCTCGAGCGGGATCTCCGCGGCCTACTGGGACCGGAAGACCGTGCTGAACGTGAAGCTCTACGGCGGCGCGCTGTCGTCAGCCGGCGAGACCGAAGTGATGAACGGCAAGAACCGCGCGCTCTGGGGGCGCGAGATCATCGGCTTCGCGACCGCGAGCGTGCAGGGCGATGGCTCGTACAACGTCTCGAACCTCCTCCGAGGGCTGCGGGACACCGACGACGCGATGCTCACGCACGTTGCCGGCGAACCGTTCGTGCACCTGGACGGGGGAGGAATCCGCTTCCAGCCGCTTTCGCTCTCCGAGATGGACCGCACGCGCTACTTCAAGGCGGTGGGACTCGGCGGGATCGTGTCGCAGTTCCCCAGCTTCGCGCACCTGCAGGAGTGCAACACGATGCGGCACTTCCGGCCGGTGCAGTTCGCGGGCGTGCGCGATTCGGTGACGAGCGACCTCACGCTCACCTGGGTGCGCTCGACGCGGGCGGTGTGGCGCGTGCTCGGGACGACGGCGCCGCCGCTGCTCGACTCGCTCGAGGTCTACCAACTCGACGTGCTCGACGACGCCGAGAACAACGTGCTACGCACGATCACGATCACCGCGGCGACGACCGTCACGTACACCGCGACGCAGCAGATCGCCGACTTCGGCGCGACGCACGCGAACGCGCACCTGCGCCTCTATCAGGTCCACTCGATCACCGGAAGGAGCAAGGCGGCCACGCTCGTCGCCTGATCGCACATGGCAATTGCACCCAGCCCGCTGCTCGGCATCGTCTCGATCGAGCCTCAACAGGACCTCGCGAACGTGCGCGCCAACGAGGCATTCGCGCAGCTCGAGGCGTTCGCGTTCTCGACGTCGATCAAGGACCGCGACCTGACAGCGCCTCCCGGCTCGCCGGCGAACGGCGACCGCTACCTGATCGCTGGCTCGCCCACGGGCGCGTGGTCGGGCCAGGCGGGGAAGCTCACCGTCTACATCAACGGCGCGTGGAAGTTCTACACCGCGCGCGAGGGGATGGAGATGTGGGTCGAGGACGAGAACAAGAAGTTCCGCTACGACGGCTCGGCGTGGCAGGAGGTCGCGCTCGTCAAGGTGCTGACGCGCTCGTTCTCGGTGCTCAACCCGACCACCTCCGAGAATCTCTCGCTCGGCTACTTCACGAACGCCGCGACGATCCGACGCATCGTTGCCGTCGCGCGTGGTACGTCACCCTCGCGCACCTGGACGCTGCGCAAGGCGAGCGACCGCAGCGCGGCCGGAACGGAGGTCGTCACGGGCGGCACCGCCACGACGAACACGACGACCGGTCAGGTGATCACGACGTTCAACTCCGCGAGCATCCCGGCCGGGAACTTCCTGTGGTTCACGACGACCGCGGGCTCCGGCACGGTGACCGAGCTCGCGATCACGATCGAGTACACGGAGGACTAGGCGCGTGGGGCAGACCAAGGGCCCGATCGAGGTCGTCTCGGACGACTCCTCGTGGACGAAGACCGGAGGCGCGACGACGATCGACTGCGTCGGCGGCGACCCGCTCTCGCACTCGGATGCGAGCTTCGTCGACGAGCCCGACGGGCTCGCGATGCAGTTCAAGATCGACGTGCTCGACCACCCCAACCGCACGGACGCGCACTTCGTCGGCGCGCGCCTCTGCGGCCCGTCGAAAGACATCCCGTTCATCCTCGCGCTCGTGTACGACGGCACGGATGTTCAGGTCGAAGGCTTCACGGCGACGTCCTCGTTCGATGACTACGAGTTCGAGCTCTCGGACTCCGCGGCCGCGGCGATCGTCGACTACGCGCAGGTGCACGTCGAGATCCGCCCCGACGTCGACGGACTGCGCCTCGCCACCGTCTGGTGCCGAACACCAGACCGCACGCTGAGGGCGTACGTCATCGGCTAGGACGGCGGCAGCTCGATCGGGACGGGCCACCATTCCCCGCCAAAATCATCGACCAACGACCATTCCTCCGAGCCTGTCGTGTACCCGATGAGTCCGGGAACGTGGATCGTGCGCCCGCTCGCATCGGAGCGCGATCCGAATCCGTGTTGTACACGGACCGGCTGCACCTGAGCGAAGTTCGATCGCCAGTAATAGTCGCCCGGCTCCTTCGGCGGCTCGCGCGTCCACTTGGGAGCGGGGAGGGCGAGAGCGCGGGCGAGGTCGGCGACGAGAGCCTGCGTCCTCTCCGGCAAGAGCTCGGCATCGCACGGGTGCTTCACCGCGCCGTCGACCTTCAGAGCCTTCGCCAGCTTCTCCGCCGCCTCGACGATCGCTCGCGTGCGGTCCACCGGGGCGCTCTTCGGTTCGTCCTGCATCTTCACTCTCTCCTTCTCCTCTACGATGTCCAGCTCGCGCAGGGCGCGCCCGAAGTCGATATCTACTCCATCCACGTTCGCGGCATTCTACGTTCGTCGACGAAGTCCGAGCTTTCTCCGCACGATGTCGGCCCAGGTGATCTTTGAGCCTCGCGCGAGCGACTCGCGGTGCGCTTCCTCGTCGAGCGCGCGCCACGTCGACGCGGGCAGTCCGAGCCCGCGCACCTCGTCGAGCGGCTGGCCGAGCAAGAGCGGGCGCCCCATGACGCCCGACTTCCCCGGTTTCGCGCGCGGGGCCCGCGTCTTCTTCGTCGCCATCTCGTGCATGGTAGGCGTCCTCAGTCCCAGTACGGCTTCCCGATGACGGAGGGCTCGAGCCCGCAGCAGCGGTCCGCGTACTCCTGGTAGTAGTCGCGACTCGCGGGGATGCTCTCTCCCTGTCGGCGGGTCGGGCACGCCATCCCGAGCAGCTGGCCGAGTTCGGCCGCATCGTCGTCCGTCATGTAGCCGAACTCGCCGCAGCGCTTCGGCGGGGCGGAGATTCGCAGCCAGCCGTAGGCGGTCCCGCGCCCACCCTTCACGCTCCAGGTCTTACCCGAGCGCTCGCGCAGCGCGGCGGCCATCGCCTTGCAGAGGTTCGTGCGGGAGAGGGCCGCGGCCGCGATCTTCGGCGTCGTCTTCGTGTTCGTCATGGCGGGCAGTACGCCGACGCCCCCGAGATAGTCACTTATCAACCGGAAAAGTCGGACGACGTAACCCCGCTATCCTGGGCCGGTTGCGCGCTCGGAATCCTCGAATTCGGGCCGAATGATGGCGCGTGTTTCCGGTATTGGAAACCATGAAGAACGACAACCTCCCCAGCTCGGACATCCTCGTGGTCGGCACCCTGCGCGTCATCGCCTACGCCCGCGACTCCAAGGGCCACGCGCACGCGCTCGCCTTCCTGGAAGCCGAGTGCCCCCCGAAGGACAAGAAGCGGCTCCTCCACACCATGCGCGTCCTGTGCGACCTCGGCGAAGCGGCGACGCATCGCGAAGCCTTCCGCCACGAGGCGGGACCGCTCCACGCGTTCAAGGCGTTCCAGGCGCGCGTCGCGTGCTTCCGCGACGGGAACGTGTGGCTGCTCACGCACGGGTTCGTGAAGAAAACCGACAACTGGCCGAAGGCGGAGCTTCAGCGCGCTCTGCGGATCATGGCCGAACACCTCGCGCGCTCGAAACCGAAACGATGACCACGAAGAAGCAACGAGGGGCGCGCCCGCGGCGCCCCGCCTCAATCTCCTCCGCCGCGATCCTCCGCCGCCTCAAGCGCACCGCCGCTGACGAGGAGAGGCGGCTCGCCGTCGAGGTCCTCGCGAACCTGCACGCGGCACTCAACTACACGAGGCTCTCGCGCGCGGAACTCGGCGAGCGGCTCGGAGTGAAGAAGGCCGCCGTGTCGAAGCTCCTGAACGGACAGCGCGCGCTGACGCTCTCGCACGTCGCGCGCATCGCGCACGCGCTCGGGATGTCCGCGCACGTCTCCTTCCGCACGCCGGCCGCGGTGCG
>CAZCTH010000086.1:0-23029 GCA_964501435.1 uncultured Spirochaetales bacterium
GCTGCTGGGATCGAGACTTCGCTTACGGAAGAAACAATCTTCGATCCACAACTCACGGCTTTACGTAGTCGAAGCTGAGCACGTTGTCCGCAGCGACGCCGTCGCGCGAGAACGTCACCGGCTGCGCCCCCGCCTTGCGGTACTTCTTCTTGATCTTCGGCACGACCACGGTGATCGACGTGTCCGACAGCGACACGATCGAGGCGGCGCCGCTCCGGAAGCGGACGGTGACCGCGTTGCCGGCGAGCGCGGTGCCCGTGAGCGTGA
Organism: uncultured Spirochaetales bacterium; assembly: GCA_964501435.1. Classification (GTDB taxonomy): domain Bacteria; phylum Myxococcota_A; class UBA9160; order UBA9160; family UBA6930; genus VGRF01. The sequence goes on from CAZCTH010000086.1 coordinate 268, forward strand.
TCGTGTCCCCATACCACCCGGTGGTCTGGGAGAGCGACGTGAGGTGCGGCGCAGCCTGGGCGGTCGCCGTCACGCGCAGGGTCTGCGCCGCGCTGCGCCCGGTGCAGTCCGTCGCGGTGAGGGCGATGTCGACGGTCTGCGGCGCGCTGGGCGTCCACGAGAACGCTCCGGCCGGGGTCAGCGTCGCGCCCGTGGGCAGGTTGCTCGACGCGAACGTGACCGAGTCGCCGTCCACGTCGCTCGCCTGCAATTGCGCCTGCACGATCTGGCCGGCGTAGACGCTGCGGTCCGCCGGATCGGTGAAGGTCGGTGCCGCGTTCGTGTTCGCGTCCACGACCGAGATCGGCACCGTCTCGTTGGCGCTCAGGGTCCCGTCCGACGCGGTGAACTGCACGTTCGTCTGCACCGTGCCGTTGCAGCTCGCCGCGCTGCGCACGGGCGTGTATCGGAACAGGCCCCCGACGGTGAGCGACGCGCCCTGCGGCAGCGGCGTCGCGCCGTAGGTGATCGGGTCGCCGTCGGGGTCGGTGGCGGCGAGCTGGATCGAGAGCGTGGCGCCCTCGGTCACCATGCGGGGGCCGACGGGGTCGAGCGTCGGCGCGTCGTTCGGGCCGGAAGACGCGACGGTCGCGAGACAGCCGACGCTGCCCGTGTAGAGCGCGATCTCGTCGCGGCTCGCCTGGTTGAAGTAGGTCTCGCCCGAGATCGCGGGCGTCATGATGCCGGCGCTGGTGTGCTGCGCGCCGAGCGTGTGGCCGAGCTCGTGGGCGACGATCAGGCCCGTGGTGGTGTCGTTCGCGTAGCTCTGCGAGATGCCGAATCGCCAGGGCGAGCAGGCGGCCTCGACGAACGCGACGCCGACGGTGGTGCCGTCGAAGTTGCGGCCGCTGAAGAGCATCGCGTCGTCGTAGACGGTCGCGACGTTCGCCATGAACTGCGCGCGGAACTGGTCGAGCAGGTTTCCGGAGTCGGTGGTGGTGTACGGATCGGTGGTCGCGTGCGTGCGCTGCACGACGATGCGATTGGTGAGGCCGAGGTCGGTCTCGTAGATGCCGTTCACCATGTTCACGATCGAGAGGATGCGCGCGTTCGCCGCGGACGCGCCGCCCGACTGCGACACGTAGAGCGCGTCGGCCTCGGTGCCGAGCTCGATCTCGCGCAGGCCGGTCGCGGTTGCGGTGCTCGGCGCCCCGCCCGCGGTCGCCGCCGCGGTCGCGGGTAGCGCGAGCTCCTCGGCCACCACGCCGCAGCTGTTCGCGAGGGCGGCGACCTCGGCTTCGGTGACCTCGCGGACGGCGATCACGTAGTCGCCCGCCGCGAGGTCGGCGCCCAGCGAATAGAACGCGCCGTCCACGCGCAACAAGCCCTCGAGCCGTCCGTTCTCCGCCGACACGCTCAGCTTCGCGAAGTCGCGCCCCGAGTCGTGCTCGACGCGGCCGGTGTAGCCCGTGAAGTCGGGCGCCGCGGCGCCGCTGCGCAACCCGTTCGCGCCGATGCGCTCGGCGCCGTAGCCCCGCGCCAGCAGGCGCTGCGGTGTGAACGCGATCTCGACGTCGCGGTGCTTGGTGGGGATCACGACGCGCAGGGAGCCCTCTTCGTTGAACGCGGTGCGCTCGTAGGCGCCGAGGGGCGCCCAGCTCTGAAAGGCTGGCGTCGGAATCGGCGCGTACGGAGCCTGCGCCGACGCGGACGAGGCCGCGAGCCCGGCGAGGCCGAGCCAGGCGACCGAGAGGGCGGCGCGGAGGAGCGGTCGACGCATGTGGAACCCCGTGCACGGCGGCACGTGGGGGTATCGGCCCGTTCGGGCCCGGAAACTGTGTCGATCGTCGCGGCAGGTCTCCCGCAGCGCCAGCGGGGTCGCTGCTAGCGTCGGCGGCCTTGCGCGAGGAGTTGCACGTGAAAGACGACGCGCTCGCGGTGCTGCGCGAGTTCTGGCGGATCCAGGACGCGGGCGACTACACGCGGCTCGCCCCGCTGTTCGCCGAGGATGCGGTGCTGGAAGACCCGGTCTACGGGACGTTCCACGGCCGCGACGCGGTCGCAGCGTTCATGGCGAAGATGGTCGACGAGATGCGCGCTCGGAAGACGCGTTTCCGGGCGTTGGAGATTGCCGGGGCCGGCGACGTCGCCTGGGCGCTGTGGGTCGCGGAGACGCCCGCCGGCGAGGTGCACGGCGTCGGCGTCTATCGGACCCGCAGTGGCAAGCTGACCTACTACCGCGACACCTTGAGCGCGCCGGCGGCGAAGCCCGGCTGAGCGCCCAACGGGGCAGGGCGGCTTGCGCCGCGCAAGTTCGCGCAGCACTTTGCCGGCATGCCCGAGCGATCCCCCGCTTTGAAGGCAGCCCGCGGCGACCGCAGCGGTCTGAAGCTGTCGAAGCCGGTCGATGCCCTGCTGCGAACGCACGCGCGCAAGCGCGCCTTCAAGCGCGGCGCCGTGATCGTGGCCGACGGCGAGGCGACGGCGGGGCTCTGGTGCGTCGAGTCCGGCGCCATCGCAGTTTCCGGACAGAGCGCCGGCCATCGCGAGTTCATCTTCCGCTTCCGCCAGCCCGGCGAATGGTTCGGCGAGACGACGCTGCTGGACGGCCTGCCCTGGCAGTACACGCACACCGCGTCGGTGAAGACCGTCGCGCTGCACGTTCCGCATCGAGACGCGGTGCGCCTGCTCGGCGCCCATCCCGAGCTGCGCAACGAGCTCGTGCGGATCACGTGCGCTCGCCTGCGACTCACCGCGGAGTACGTCGAGGAGATCATCGTGCCGGATCTCCCGGCGCGCCTCGCGTACCACCTGCTCGTGATCGCGCGCGAGTCGTCGAACGGTCTCGTGCCCGGCAAGCAGCTCGAGGTGCACCTCACGCAGTCGGTGCTCGCCTCGCTGCTCGGCGCGACGCGCGAGGCCGTCGGACGCCACCTCGTGCGCTGGCGGGACGCCGGCTGGCTCGCGCTGCGCTACGGCCGCGTGACGGTGCTCGACCCGAAGGCGCTCGAGGCGATCGCCAGCGGACAGCGCACCGAGAGCGAGCTCGTCGCCGAGCTCGCCCCCAAGAAGGCGCTCGTCAGAGCATCGTGAAGAAGTCGTTGCCCTTGTCGTCGACGACGACGAAGGCGGGGAACTTCTCGATCTCGATCTTGAAGATCGCCTCCATGCCGAGCTCCGGGTACTCGAGCACTTCGACCTTCTTGATGCAGTTCTGCGCGAGGATCGCCGCGGGGCCGCCGATCGAGCCGAGATAGAAGCCGCCGTGCTTCTTGCACGCGTCGGTGACGGCCTTGCTGCGGTTGCCCTTCGCGAGCGTCACGAAGCTCCCGCCGTGCTGCATGAACAGGTCGACGTACGAGTCCATGCGCCCCGCGGTGGTCGGGCCGAACGAGCCCGACGGCATGCCGGTCGGCGTCTTCGCCGGTCCGGCATAATAAATCATCATGTCCTTCGCGTACTGGGGCAGGCCGAGGCCCTGGTCGATGCGCTCCTTCAGCTTCGCGTGCGCGATGTCGCGCGCGACGATCATCGAGCCCGAGAGCGAGAGGCGCGTCTTGACCGGATGGCGCGAGAGCGTCTTGCGGATCTCGCTCATCGGCTGGTTCAGGTCGATCTCGATCACCTCGCCGCCGAGCTCCTGGTGCGTCGCGTCGGGCATGAACTGCGCGGGGTTCGTCTCGAGCTGCTCGAGGAATACGCCGTCCCGCGTGATCTTGCCCTTGGCCTGGCGGTCGGCGCTGCACGAGACGCCGATGCCGATCGGCAGCGAGGCGCCGTGGCGCGGCAAGCGGATCACGCGCACGTCGTGGCAGAAGTACTTCCCGCCGAACTGCGCCCCGATGCCGATGCGCTGCGAGAGCTTGTGGATCTGCTCTTCCATGCCGACGTCGCGGAACGCGCGGCCGTGCTCGTTCCCGGTGGTCGGCAGGGTGTCGAGGTACCGGCAGCTCGCGAGCTTCACGGTCTTCAGGTTGAACTCGGCGCTCATCCCGCCGATCGCGATCGCGAGGTGATAGGGCGGGCACGCGGCGGTGCCGAGCGACTTCAGCTTCTCCTCGAAGAACTTGAGGATGTTCTCCGGATTGAGGATCGCGCGGGTCTCCTGGTACAGGAACGACTTGTTCGCCGAACCGCCGCCCTTCGTGATGAACAGGAACTCGTACTCGTCGCCCGGCTTCGCGTAGAGCTCGATCTGCGCAGGCAGATTGCTGCCCGTGTTCTTCTCGTCGTACATCGTCACGGGGGCCATCTGCGAGTAACGCAGGTTCGTGCCGGTGTACGTGTCGTAGATGCCGTGGGAGATGGCCTCCTCGTCGTCCGTGCCGGTGAAGACGTTCTCGCCCTTCTTCCCGATCACGATCGCGGTGCCGGTGTCCTGGCAGCTCGGAAGCACCATCCCCGCCGAGACGTTCGCGTTCTTCAGCATCTCGAGCGCGACGAAGCGGTCGTTCGACGACGCCTCCGGGTCGTCGAGGATCTTGCGCAGCTGCTTCAGGTGGCTCGTGCGGAACAGATGCGAGACGTCGCGGATGGCCGCAGCGGTCAGCCGGCGCAGCGCCTCGGGCTGCACGACGAGCACCTCGCGCCCGCCGATCCGCTCCGTCGAAACCCACTCCGCCCCGAGCGCTCGATACTCCGTCGCGTCGTCGCCCAGCTCGAACAACTCCTGAAAATGAAACGCCGGCATCTGTCCGCTCCCAGAAAAATCGCATCCTAGCGACGCGCCCCCGCGATTCGACGGTCACGGTCAGGGCGCGCAGCCTCTTCGCGTCACCTCGAGCGATCGGCGGCGGCGGCGGCCGGCGGAGCGCGAGTCCAGCGCAGCTCGGCCCCGCACCCAAGCAGCGCCAAGCCGACCGGTGACGCGTTCGTCGCCCGCGCGGGGGACACCCGCAGAGCGGGGCCGACAGCGAGCCATCGCGATCCGCCGGCCGCCGCCGATCGCGCACTCGGCCGAGAGACCTACGACGCCTCCGGCTCCGGCGCAGGCGCCAGTGGCGCCGTCGCCGCAGGCGGCGCCTCCTCCCGCTTCTCGACGACCGGCGGCACCAGCACCTCCCCGATCGCCTTCAAGCTCCCGAACACGAAGTTCGGCACCCCTTCGAGCACGAGACTCGCCGGCCCCGAGGCCACGGACTTCGCGAGCAGCGGCGTCACCGCCGGCTTCGTCCACTCGCCCGTCACCGAGAAGTAGAAGCCCGCGAGCGCGCGGTCCTCGCCCAACAACAACACGTTCACGATCGGGATCGCGTCCACGATCGAGTCGAGCGTCGGGATCGGATAGACGCCGATCGCCGCCTCGAGCTCGTACGGCTCGGCGAGGTGCGTCTTGCCGGAAGCCGCCATGCGCTCGGACTTGCCCTCGAGCGTGAGCGTCCGCGAGGAGAGCCAGCCTCCCTCCACCGGGCCCTCGAGGTCGATCGCCTTGTACGGGAAGCGGTCCCGCGCGCCGAACGGGTTGATCTTCTCGTCGGTCATCGCGAGCGCGAGCAGGAACGGCACGTTCCGATAGATCTCGCCCTTGCGCGCGTGCAGGCTCGCGTAGCCGCGCACGTCGGCGAGCGGACTTTCGCCGAGGTGAAGCAGGCCGGACACGACCGCGCCGCCGCTGAGCGTGCCGGACATGATCGGCTTCGGGACCTGCGAGGTCTCCCACACCGTGAGCAGGTCGAGCGCGCGGCCCTGCACCTCCGCGGTGAACGGCACCGGCCCGTCGTTGCCGAGGTCGACGGTCACGCGCCCCTCGAGCTCGCCGCTCGGCGCGAGGCGCAGCTTCGTCCGATAGAGATCGGCGGTTGCGCCGACCGCGCGGAATGCACCCTCGTAGCTCTTCGTGAGGAAGCGCCCGAGCGCGCTCACGTCGTAGGCGAAGCGACCCTCCGCCCACACGTTCGGGTCCTTCGCGGGCGCGGCGGCGGGGCGCGGCTCGCCGAGCGTCACGTCCACCGCGACCGAGCCGCCGTCGCGCAGCGGTTGGCCATCCTCGCCGCGCGCCTTCAGCCACTTGGCTCCGCCCTCGATCGCGAAGCCGGCCCAGGTGCCCGTCTCCACCGTGTAGTCGTACCCGTTCTCGAGGCGCAGCACCTCGGCGGTGACGTCCTCGAGCGTGCAGAACAGGAGCGGGTGCGAGAGGCGGTCGACGTCGAGGTCGAGCGCGCGCCAGGTGGGCGTGTAGGGCGGGCGGCGGCGCGACTCGACCCACGCGCGCAGATCGTCGATCGCCGCGATGCGCGGCACCGGTGCGGGCCGATCACACTTCACGTCGTCGAGCGAGTGCACGTTCGCGAGGCCGCGCAGCTTGAGCGCGAGGCGGGGCAGCCGGCGTTCGCGGAACTGCGCGCCGGTGGCGTGCACCTCGAGCAGGTCGCCGGAGAACTCGACGGTGCCGGAGACGTCGCTGAGGCGGTCTTCCTTGCCGATTCGCAGCTCGGCGTCGTCGAGACTCAGCTTCAGCCCGAGGTCGCCGGTGCGCGCGAGCACGCCTCCGCTCGCGATCTCCCGCACGCCGCCGACGGTGCTCTTCACGCGCACGGCGAGCGAGCGGATCGCGCCGCGGACGATGCGCTCGAGCGCGCGGTCGGCCTCGGGGCGCATGCCCTTCGGCAGCTGCGCGGCGATGCGCGCGAGGGCGTCGCGGTCGACGTCGCCGGTGCGCGCCTCGACCGTGAGCGGGCTCGCGTCGGACAGCGGCAGTCCGAGCGAGAGGGCGCCCGTCGCCGCGAGCTTGCCGTCGGACAGCGCGAGCTCGGTCGTGCGGATCGCGCGGGCGTCTGCCTCGAGCGCGAGGGCGAGCTTCGGCTCGCGCAGGTCGAGCTGGACTGCGCGCGCCGGGTCGCGCGCGGCGCCGAGCTCGCCCTTCACGCCGCGCCCCGAGAGCGCGAGCGTCACGCGCTGCGGCGCACCCGGGGTCGAGCGCCAGCGCAGCTCGCCGCGCGCCTCGCCGGCGAGCTCCGGCGGCTGGCGCAGCGCTTCGAGCAGCGGGCCGAGCGGGGCGGACGAGATGGCGAGCCGCGCGTCGACGGCGTCGTCCGCGACGGCGAGCGTCACGTGGAAGGGCGCGGTCGCACCCTCCGCGAGGAGCGCTCGGCCGGACGCCTCCCAGGCGCCATCGCCGGCGAGCCGAGCGCAGCGGAACGACACGCTGTCGACCTCGAGCACGGGGCGCGGCGGCGCGGCGGCGCTCGTGATGCGAAGGGCGACGCGCTCACCGTCGAGCGGCGGGGTCGGGCAGGGCTTCGCGCGCAGGCGGTCCGCGGTGCGCGTCAGCGTCGCGATCGCGCGGGACACGGGGTCGGCGCGCGCCTCGGCCGGAGCTGGGGCATCGCCCGCTTCGGGCGTCGCTTCGCCGGCGGGCTCCGGCACCTCGATCGCGATCCCCGCGAAGTGGAGCCCGCGCAGCTCGAGTCGCCCGAGCACGAGCAGGATCGGGTCGAGCCGCGCGCTCATCGTCTCGACCGAGAGCGACGCGCCGCCCGGCAGCGGGTCGGCGCGCAGGCCGCGCGCTTCGAGCCGCAGCCACGGCAGGTCCTCGGTGAGATTCACCTGCACCGCCTCGAGCCGAACGGGCGCCTCGAGCAGCGCGGAAAGGCGCTTCTCGGCCTCCGCGCGGAGGCGGTCCGGCGCCATCTGCGAGGCGGCATAGAAGCCACCCAGCGCAGCAGCGCCGAACACGAGCACTCCGAGCAAGAAAACCAGGATCGCGCGACGCAAACGGCCCCCCGGGAGGCGGGTCCACTCTAGGCGCCCGCCCGCGAATCCTCCCCTCGCAGGCGCCGAGCGCCCGAAGCATGGACGCACGGCCCCGGCCTCGGGCTTCACGCGCCCGCTCTCGCCCGTTCACTTTGGGGTCGGGAGCGCGCGGCTGTCGGCCGAAAGGCTGCGGCGCGCGGTCGAAATCGGCCGCCCGGCGCGGCCCCGGGAATCGGCCAAGCTCCGATTCCTGCTCAAGAAATTCCGGGTCGCTTCCGAAACGGTTCCACAGCCAAGGGCTCGCCTCGCGATGAGGCGGGATGAGCGAGCGACGCATGCGCCCGATGGGGCCTGGCGCAGATCGTCGCGCGCAACGGCGGGAGACACACGGTGGAAGCAGAAGACCAGAACGAGAACGACTACCAGCCGAACCGCGTGCGCGAGATCCGCGAGAACCGCCTGATGACCCAGGCGCAGCTCGCGCGGAAGGCGAAGGTGGCGCTGCGGACGATCCACAGTGTCGAGAAGGGCATGAACTGCCGCATGGACACGAAGCGGAAGATCCTGCTCGCGCTCGGCATGCGCTTCGAGGACAAGGAGTTCGTGTTCCCGTCGCTGCATCGCCGCGGCCTCGAGAATCTCCCCCCGATGCCGCCGGACAACACGGGCAACGGCGGCTTCTCGCACTGAACGCGCGCGCCCGCGGGCGCGCGGCTTCTCCTTCCACGCAAGGCCGGGCGCGCTGCCCCGGCCTTTCGTGTTTTTGCGGCTCGCCGGAACGCGCGAGCGCGCGCCCCGCGCACCCGCCCGCGCAGCATTTCGCCGCGAGCCCGCTCGCGCGCACGCGGCGGGTTACCATCGCGCGCGACGCCGAGGACGAAGTCATTCCCGATCGCAGCGCAAAACGCGGAGCCCTGATCGCCGACATCGCCGGCATCGTGACGCGTTCGCACGATCTCCAGCAGACGCTCGACAACGTCACCGACCTCGTCGCGAAGCGCCTCGACGCCGACGTCTGCTCCGTCTATCTGACGAGCGCGGACCGCGCTTCGCTCACGCTCTCCGCCACGATGGGTCTCGACAAGGCGTCCGTCGGCCGCGTGAAGCTCGCGGTCGGCGAAGGCCTCGTCGGCCACGTCGCCGCGCGGGGCGAGGCCGAGGCGTTCGCCGACGCGCAGAAGCATCCCGCCTATCGCTACTTCCCCGAGACGCGCGAGGAGCAGTTCGCCTCGCTCGCGGCGGCGCCGCTCAAGGTGCGCGGCCTCAGCGGCGAGGGCTTCACGATCGGCGTGCTGGTGGTGCAGACGCGCGACGCGCGGACGTTCAGCGAGGCGGAAGTCGAGCTGCTCGAGACGTGCGCGCAGCTGATCGCACCCGTGGTCATGAATGCGCAGCTGCTCTCGGTCGTGGCGGGCGGCGAGGAGCGGCGCTCGCGCCTGATCGAGGAGCTCGGCGGGGCGCCGGCGAAGCCCGTCGTGGCGCCGATCCGCGCCGAGCGCAACGCCGTGCTGAACGGCATCGCGACCTCGCGCGGCATCGCGATCGGTCCGCTCTACTTCCTCGGCGACGCGATCGACCTCGACGTGGTCGACTACGTGCCGAACCGCGACGGGGCGCAGGAGCGCCGCGACCTCGACAACGCGCTCGCCGAGGCGCGCCGCGAGCTGCAGGACCTGCTCGAGGACGTGACGCAGCGCTTCGGGCCCGACTTCGCCGCCGTCTTCCACACGCACATCCAGATCCTCGAGGACAAGGGCTTCGTGCAGAAGCTCGAGAAGGAGCTCGGGCGCACCGGCAACGCGCTCGAGTCGCTGAAGCGCGTGCTCGCCGAGTACGCGCGCATGTTCGGCGCGATCGACGATCCGTACTTCCGCGAGCGCGGGATCGACATCCAGGACGTCGGCCAGCGCGTGGTGGCGCGCTTGTTGGGCGTCCGCCAGCACGACCAGCAGCTCAGCGAGGGTGCGATCGTGGTCGCGTCGGCGCTGCTGCCCGCGCACTTCGCGACGCTCGACGTCGAGAAGATCGTGGCGGTGGTCTCCGAGCACGGCGGCCCGACCTCGCACGGCGCGATCTTCGCCCGCGCGCTCGAGATCCCGGCGCTGACGGGCGTGGCGGGCGTGTTCCGGGCCGCGCGCGCCGGGGAAGTCGCGATCGTCGACGGCGACGCGGGCCGGCTGATCCTGTCGCCCGACGAGGACACGCGCAGCGCCTACTCGAAGGCGCAGGAGCGCGCGCTGGTCGCGGTCGAGCACCTCGACGCGCTCGCGGATCGCCCCGCCGAGACGCGCGACGGGCATCGCGTGCGCCTCACCGCCAACGCGGGCCTGCTCTCGGACCTGCGCCTCGTCGAGCGCCACGGCGCGGAGGGCATCGGCCTGTTCCGCACCGAGCTGCTCGCGCTCGTGCACCGCGGCTTCCCGACGGAAGAGGAGCAGGAGAAGCTCTACGAGCAGGTGGCGGCCGCGATGAAGCCGCGGCCCGTCACGATCCGCACGCTCGACCTCGGCGGCGACAAGGCGATCCCGCAGCTCGAGACGGAGCTCGAGGCGAATCCGCAGCTCGGCTGGCGCTCGATCCGCCTCTCGCTCTCGCACCTCGACGCGTTCCGCGCGCAGCTGCGCGCGATCCTGCGCGCCAGCGCCCACGGCAACGTGCGCATGCTGATCCCGATGGTCTCCGCGATCGACGAGATCCGGCGCGTGCGCGAGCTGGTCGAGGAGACGAAGCGCGAGCTCGCCATCGCCGACGTGCCGTTCGACGCGAAGATCCCGATCGGCGTGATGATCGAGGTGCCCGCCGCAGCGGTGGTCGCCGACATGCTCGCGCGCGAGTGCGATTTCTTCTCGATCGGCACGAACGACCTCACGCAGTACACGCTCGCGGTGGACCGCGGCAACGAGCGGGTCGCCCACCTCTACGATCCGCTGCATCCCGCCGTGCTGTCGCTGATCGACCGCAGCGTGCGTGCCGCGCGCAGGGCCGGCATCGGCGTCTCGCTGTGCGGCGAGATGGCGAGCAATCCGCTCGCGGTGCCGATCCTCGTCGGGCTCGGGCTCGGCGAGCTCTCGGGCGTCGCCAGCGCGGTGCCGCTCGTGAAGGAGATCGTGCGCTCGCTCGACAGCGCGGACGCCGCGAGCGACGCGCGCCGGGCGCTCGAGTGCGCGACGGTGTCCGAGGTCCGCAGCATCGCGGCGACGCGACTCGCGCAGTCGGGGCTGCTGGACCACCCGGATCTCGGCGAGTTCCTGCGCAGCGCGGTGCAGGGATCGACCGCCGCGCCGCGGGGCGTCTGAGCGCGCTCAGCGGTCCCGCACGAGATCGGTGACGACCGCCGAATGGTCGCCGCCGTCGAGCGGGATCACCTGGATGCCTGCGGCCAGCACGCCGCTGCCGAGCACGTGGTCGATGCGCAGCAAGCGCGGCGCGCCGGGCCACGGGCCCCAGGTGGGCGCGGCGCGCTCGCTGCGCTGCGCTGCGTGCTCGTGCGCGAGGTCGGAGGCGCGCGCCGCGAGGGCGCGGTACACGGGCCAGAGCGGCGTCGCGTTGAAGTCGCCGCAGATCACGCGTGCCGCGTTCGGCCGCGCGTCGAGGTGCGGCAGCAGGGCGGCGAGCTGCGCGCGGCGCAGCGCCAGCGAGCGCCACTGCGGGAAGACGTGGGGGGCCTGGATGTGGAGGTTCACGAGCTCGAGCCCCTCGCCCAGCTCGGGCCACTCGCTCGGCGCCAGCTCGGCGCGGCGCGCATCGCGGCGCGGCAGTGCGAGGCGGCTCGTCGCCAGCGGCCGGCGCGCGGCGATGCCCATGCCGTCGTGGTCGCGTCGCGAGGCGCCGGGCTCGAGCTTCCCGTGCGGCAGCACGCGCGCGATCGCGCTCGCCTGGCGCGCCCCGAGCTCCTGGAAGCACGCGACGTCCACCGCGAGCGCGGCGAGGAGCTCGGCGATCCGCTCGGGATGCGCGCGCTCGGCGTAGAGATTCGCCGTGAGGAGGCGGATCGCGCCGCCTGGCTTCTTCGTGTGCGCCGTCATCGCTGCTTCAGCAGGGCCCCGGCTTCGCGCCCGAGGCGATGCAGCTCCTCCATGAGCCGCACGCGGGAGCGCTCCAGCTCCGCGGCGTCCGCACTTCTCGGAACTTCGAGGGGCGGACCGTAGTGGACGCGCACGCGCGCGAACGGCAGGGGCACGAGCGCGCGATCCCAGCTGCCGAGACGGTGCGCCGGCGCGGCGGCGATGCCCACCGGCACGAGTTGCACACCGGTTGCCGCCGCCAAGGCGACGACGCCGGGCTTCGCCTCGAAGGCCGGTCCGCGCGGTCCGTCGGGCAGCACGCCTCCGCTCTCGCCGGCGCGCACGCGGCGGATCATCTCGCGCAGCAGCGCGCTGCCGCCGCGCGAGCTCGAGCCGCGCGGCGGCGGCGCGAAGCCGAGCGCGAGCAGCGCCCGCTCGGCCAGCGAGCCGTCGCGGGAGAGGCTGAGCGGCACCCACAGGCCGCGGTCGCGGAAGGCGAAGGCGGCGACGAGCAGCCCTTCGTGCCACGCGACGAGCACGAACGGCCCGTGCGCGGGCAGCGCACCCGAGGACGCGAAGCGCCAGGTCGCGCCGAGCGCGCGGATCGCGCGCGCCGCGAGGTCGGAGGCCAGCGCCCGCGCCGCGCTCATCCCGCCACCGCGATCGTGGCCACGCCCACCACCGTGAGCGCCGCGCCGAGCAGCCGCGCGCGCGTCGGCTGCTCGCCGAGGAATCGCATCGCGATCGCGGCGGCGAACATCACCGAGAGCTGACGCACCGCGACGACGTAGCTCGCGGGCGCGGTCCGCAGCACGTGCAGGATGAGCGCGTAGCCGACGAAGCCCGCGGCCATCGAGAAGGCGACGCGTCCCGCGTTCTCGCGCGCGGTCGCGACGAGCGCGCCCGCACCGACGGAGCGCAGCGTCAGCGGGAGTCGCACCGAGACGCCGGCGAGGGTGATCAGCGCGTACCAGGCGAAGGGCTTCGGCAGCGCGCTCGGCCACGCGCCGGCGTGGAGCTCCGCCATCGCGAGCTTGTCGGTGAGGGAGTACGCGACCGTGGTCGCGAGCGTGAGCCAGGCGTACACGAGATCCGGCGCGAGCAGGCTGCGCAGCGAGAGCGCGCCGCCGTACACCAGCCACACGCCGGCGACGACGATCGCGATGCCGAGCGCTCCGAGCGGCGTCACCGCTTCGCCGAGCGGGATCGCGACGAGCGGCAGCAGCGCCGGCGTCGAACGGATGATCGGGTACACCCGCGAGAGCTCGGCGCGCTCGTAGGCGCGGCTCATCCAGTAGCCGTAGAAGCCGTGGGCGAAGCCGGTGGCGACGAGCAGGGGCCACAGCGCGGGCGAGAGGTCCGCGAACGGCACGAACAGCAGCGCGACCGCCGCGAGGGGCGCCTCGGCGAGCTGCTGCGCCGTGCCGAACGCGAGCGGGTCGCGCGCGCCCTTCAGCGCCGCGCTCCACAGCGCGTGGAGCAGCGCGCTCGTGGCTACGAGTGCGAGCTCGGTGGGGGTCATGGGCGGGCGTGCCGGCGCGGGTTTGCTTGCCCTTTCGGTGCCGCCACTCGCTTGTTCCTTGTTGACTTCGCGACGCGTCGCGGACTCCGCGTCGCTGCGCGCTTCGCTTGCGGCCCATGCAGACCTGCTCTGGGGGTGGGGTCGGCTGCGAGGTTCTTTCGGCGCAGGCTACGGCACGTCATGGCTGGGAGGATGAGCCGGGAACGGATCTGGGCGCACCGTCCTGCGAGTCGAGGCGGAGGAGGAAATCGCTGCGCGCATGGCACCCGGGGCGGGCGCGCGTAATTCTCCGCGTCCGCGTCGGAGCGATCCCCCCATGAGCGCTGCTTCCCTGCCCGGTCCCGCGCGCCCTTCGTTTGGGCGGACGCTCGCGCACTACGTCGCGCTGACGAAGCCGCGGATCCTGCCGCTCGTGATCTTCACGGCGCTGCCGGTGTTGCTGATGGCGGATGCCGCCTTCGCAGCTTCTGTCGGGATTCTCGTCGGCATCTCGCTCGCCGCCGCCGCGGCGAACGCCTTGAACATGTACGTCGAGCGCGACCGCGACGCGCTGATGGAGCGCACGCGCACGCGCCCGCTCCCGACGGCCGAGATGTCGCCGCGGGCGGCCCTGGTGTTCGGGCTCGCGCTGTCGTTCCTGGCGACCGCTGCGCTCCAGGTCGTCGCCGGCGCGCCCGCCGCGCTGCTCGGCGTCGCGTCCATCCTCTTTTACGTCTTCGTCTACACGATCTGGCTGAAGCCCCGGACGCCGTACAACGCGGTGATCGGCGGCGCGGCGGGCGCGGCGGCCCCGCTGATCGCCGACGCGGCGGTGAACGGCAGCGTCGGTTGGCCGGGGCTCTTGCTCTTCGCGATCGTGTTCTTCTGGCAGCCGCCGCACGTCTGGGCGATCGCGCTCTACCGCAAGGCCGACTACGCGGCCGCGGGCATCCCGATGATGCCCGCCGTCGTGGGCGACGAGCGCACGCGTCGCCGGATGCTCTGGTACACGCTCGGGCTGCTGCCCGTGACGATCCTGCCCGCGCCGCTCGGCCTGCTCGGGCCGATCTACCTCGCCGCAGCGCTCGGCCTCGGCGCGTGGTTCACGTGGGTCGGCGTGCGGCTGATCCGCGAGCGCACGGACGCGGCGGCGCAGCGCGTGTTCCGCGTGTCGCTCGTGTACCTCGCCGCGCTCTACCTGGCGATGCTGGTCGACCTGATCGCGCCGAAGCTCGCCGCCTAGAGCCCGGAGCCGCGCATGGACCTCTCGGGCCTGCCCGCGCTGAACGCGACGCTCAACGCCGTCGCCACCGCCCTGCTGATCCGCGGGCGCTTCCTCGCGAAGGCCGGCCGGGTGGAGGCCCACAAGCGCACGATGCTCGCGGCATTCGGGGTCTCGAGCCTGTTCCTGGCGCTCTACGTCGCGCACAAGGCGTCCCGCTCGTTCGAGAACACCACGTTCCACGCGGAGGGCGCCGCCAAGACTGCGTACCTCGTCTTCCTCGCGAGCCACGTCCTGCTCGCGATCACGGTGCCGGTCTTCGCGATCGCGCTGATCCGCTACGGCCTGCGCGGCGAGATCGCACAGCACCGGAAGCTCGCGCGCATCGCGTGGCCGATCTGGCTGTACGTCTCGGTCACCGGCGTCGCGATCTACGTGCTGCTGTATCACCTGAACCCGTCGCTGTGAGGCGTCTCGCCGCGCTGCCGCGGCGCGCGCGAACGGAGGCGCAGGGATGCGACGTTTCGTCGCGCCCGCCCTTGAAAACCGGGGATCGTCCCCTCACACTGCGCGCCGCTTCTCGGCGGGCGCGCCGCTGCGATCGATGAGTCCGCTGCGCGCGTGAATCCTGCCCGAGCCCGCGTGCAAGGATCATCATGAAGTCGACTCGACTGCTCGCCGTCTGCATCGCAGCAGCGGCGCTCCTCGGCGCTCCGAGCCTCGCCGCCGCCCAGGACGCGGCCCCGGCCGCGAACACGGCGCACGGCAAGCAGCTCTTCTCGCTATGCGCGCAATGCCACGGCGATGCGGGGCAGGGCAACCCGGCGATCGGTGCGCCGGCCATCGCGGGCCTGCCCGCCTGGTACGTGCAGGGCCAGCTCGTGAAGTTCTCCACGGGCTTGCGCGGCAAGCACTTCGACGACCTCGAAGGCATGCGCATGCGGCCGATGTCGCTCTGGCTGATCGCGAGCGCCCACGCGCGCCGTAATCTCGCTGGCGAGACCGCGGACCCGAACGAGGTCGACCCGAACATCCGCGACGTCGCGGCCTACGTCGGCGCGATGCCGGCCACGAATCCGGCTCCGACCCTGACGGGCGGCAACGTCGAGGCGGGCCAGGCGGCGTACGCGGCGTGCAGCTCGTGCCACGGCCAGAACGGCGAGGGCACCGAGGCGCTGACGGCGCCGCCGCTGGCCGGGCAGAGCGACTGGTACGTGCTCCGCTCGCTCGAGAAGTACAAGGCGGGCGCCCGCGGCTACGACGCCGAGAACGACTCGCTCGCCTTCATGATGGCGAGCATGTCCGGTGCGCTTCTGGCCGACGAACAGGCGATGAAGGACGTGGTCGCCTTCATCTCGACCCTGAAGAAGTAGGAGCCCACCCGATGTCGTCGAACTTGCGGCCGCCGGACGAGCTGGTCTCGAACTCGTTCTGGCTCACGATGGCGGGCCTCGCGGCTTGGATCGCGGCGGCCTTCTACATCATCCTGAACTGAGGTCCGAAGTGGACTACGCCAACTTCACGCGTCTTCCCGCGCTCTCGAGCTTCGCCGGCGACGTCGACTTCGTGATCTTCACGGTCACGGTCCTCGTCGGCTTCTGGTTCATCCTGACCGAGGCGGTCTTCTTCTACTTCATCCTGAAGTACCGCAAGAAGAACTCGCCGAAGGCGGCCTACATCACGGGCGAGGAGCCGGAGCTCCACAAGTGGATCAGCCGCCCCCACGCCATCGTGCTCGTGTTCGACGTGCTGATCGTCGTCGCCGGCGTGCGCGTGTGGCTGAACGTGAAGCAGACGCTCCCGCCCGAGCCCGCGCCGCACATCCGCGTGGTCGCGCAGCAGTGGGCGTGGAGCTTCGTGCACCCCGGCCCGGATGGTCAGCTCGACACCGCGGACGACATCAAGACCGTGGACGACCTGCACATCCAGGCGGACCAGAAGTACATCTGGGAGCTCGAGTCCCGCGACGTGCTGCACAGCTTCTCGATCCCGGCGATGCGCATGAAGCAGGACGCCGTGCCGGGCCGCGTGATCAAGGGCTGGTTCGACGCGAACGCGCCCGGCACGTACGAGATCCAGTGCGCGGAGATCTGCGGCATCGGCCACGGCCTGATGCCCGCGAAGATCCACGTCGAAGACGCGGCGACGCACACGGCCTGGATGCAGGCCAACTCCCCCGTCACCCGCATCGCCGCGAACTAGTCAGGCGCGAGGAACCCCATGGCGCACGCAGTCGATCACGCTCACGGTCACGACGAGCACGGTCATCACGAGCAGAGCTTCTTCCACACCTACATGTGGTCCACCGACCACAAGATGATCGGGAAGCAGTACCTGTTCACCGGCATGTTCATGGCCCTCATCGGCGGCTTCTTCGCCTACGTGTTCCGCATGCAGAACGCGTTTCCGGGCATGGAGGTCCCCGGCTTCGGCATGGTGACGCCGGCCGACTACAACATGCTGGTCACCAATCACGGCACGATCATGATCTTCTGGGTCGCGATGCCGGTGCTGATCGCGGCCTTCGGGAACTTCCTGATCCCGCTCATGGTCGGCTGCGACGACATGGTGTTCCCGAAGCTGAATCGGCTCTCGTATCAGATCTTCCTGCTGTCGGCGATCGTGCTGATCTGCGGCTACTTCGTGCCCGGCGGTGGCTTCGGCGGCGCCTGGACGGCGTATCCGCCGCTCTCGTCGACGGCGAACTTCAATCTGACGCCGATGGGCTCGACGATCTGGGTGCTCGCGGTCGCTCTCGAGTTCGTGGCGTTCCTGCTCGGCGGCATCAACTTCATCACGACCGCGATGAACTCGCGCGCGCCGGGCATGAAGCTCTACGACATTCCGATCGTGATCTGGACGATCGTGATCGCGTCGATCCTGTTCATGGCTTCGGTCGGCCCGCTGATCGCCGGCGCGATCATGCTGCTGTTCGACCAGAACCTCGGCACGGGCTTCTTCAACCCGGCCAAGGGTGGCGACCCGGTGCTCTGGCAGCACCTGTTCTGGTTCTTCGGCCACCCCGAGGTGTACGTCGTGCTCCTGCCCGCAATGGGCATGGTCGCCGAAGTGATGTGCGTGTTCGCGCGCAAGAAGCTCTTCGCGTACCGCACGGTGCTCTACACGATGTTCGGCACCGGCATCCTGAGCTTCACGGTGTGGGCCCACCACCAGTTCATCTCGGGCATCGACCCGCGCATGGCGAACGTCTTCACGATCACGACGCTGATGATCTCGGTGCCGATCGCGGAGATGTGCTTCGTCTACATCGCGACGCTGTACAAGGGCTCGATCACGCTTTCGACGCCGATGCTGTGGGCGCTCGGCTTCATGGGGACGTTCCTGATCGGCGGCGTGACGGGCATCTACCTGGGCACGAGCGGCTCGGACATCTACTTCCACGACACGTACTTCGTGCTCGCCCACTTCCACTACACGTTCTTCCCGATCGCGATCATCGGGACGTTCACGGGGCTCACCTACTGGTACCCGAAGATGTTCGGCCGGATGCTGGACGACACGCTCGGCAAGATTCACTTCTGGCTGACGATCATCCCGTTCAACTGCATCTTCATCCCGCTGTTCTTCCTCGGCCTGTGGGGCGAGCACCGGCGCATCTACAGCTACGAGCTGTTCGACGAGCTGTGGAAGTATCAGTCGATCCGCCAGTTCGCGACGATCTCGCTCGTCGTGATGCTGCTCGCGCAGATCATCTTCATCTACAACTTCTTCAAGAGCCTGAAGAGCGGCGCGGTCGCGGGCGACAACCCGTACAACGCCAACACGCTCGAGTGGCAGTGCCCGTCGCCGCCGCCCCACGGCAACTTCAAGGAGCTGCCGAACTGCTATCGCGGCCCGTACGAGTACAGCCACCCGGACCGCAAGGAAGACTTCTGGCCCCAGAACCAGCCGGCCTGAAGCGCTTCTTCGCACGCGCACTCTGCTGACCAGGGAGAGTCGAAAGCAATGACACCGATCGCAACGTCGCGCAGCACCGCGGGGGTGCCCACCGGCACGCTGGCCGTGTGGTGGCTGCTCGCCTCCGAGATCGTGATCTTCGGCGGCGTCCTGTGCTCGTACATCATGCACCGCCTCTCCCACGACTGGTGGGCGCTCGAGGCCGCGAACACGAACGAGTACATCGGCCTCACCAACACGTTCGTGCTGCTCACCTCGAGCCTCTCGGCGGTGCTCGCGCACGCGGCGGCGGAGCGAGGCGACGGCAAGCTCGCGGCGCGCCGGCTCTGGTACACGATCGGTGGCGGCGCGACGTTCCTGTGCATCAAGGCGTACGAGTGGAGCGTCGAGATCGGCCACGGCATGACGATCTCGTCGAGCTCGTTCTGGTCGTTCTACTACACGGCCGCAGGCATCCACGCGTCGCACGTGATCGCGGGCATGATCGCGATGGCGGTCGTCGCCAAGGACGCGGCGCAGGGCAAGTACCTGCACCGGGTCGAGAACGCAGGGATCTACTGGCACTTCGTCGATCTCGTCTGGATCTTCCTCTTCCCGCTTCTCTACATCGCGAAGTAGGTGACGCATGTCGGATCACGCACACGCAGCGCACGCGGACCACGGCGACGGGGCCGCCCACGAGGCGCACTACAAGAAGATCTGGGCGATCCTGCTGGCGCTGCTGATCGTCAGCTTCCTGGGTCCGAAGCTCGGCATCCGCTCGGTCACGCTGCTCACCGCGTTCGGCATCGCCGTCTACAAGGCGTGGCTCGTGGTGAAGCACTTCATGCACCTCACCGTGCAGCCTCGCTACGTGATCTACATGCTCGCGACCTGCCTCGTGTTCATGCTGCTCTTCTACGCCGGCGCTGCGCCGGACGTGATGGAGCACGAGGGCGCGCACTGGGTGAAGGTGAACCCGGACGCTGGTCAGCCGGAGCGCGTCCTGCACCCCGAAGCGCACGGCGAGCACCACTAGGCGCCGGACGCCTCTCCCCCCCGGAGGCCCGAACGCAGATGCAGAGCCGAACCGGAGTCCCGCTGCGAGTGATCTCGGATCCGCGGCCTCAGCCGCCGATCCCGAGCGCCGTGCTCGGCATGGGCATGTTCGTGTTCAGCGAGGCGATGCTCTTCGCGGGCCTGATCAGCGCGTTTTCGATCACGCGCGCGAGCGCGCTGCTGGGTTGGCCCCCGCCGGGGCAGCCGCGCCTCCCGGCCGAGGAGACCGCGATCAACACGATCGCGCTGCTCGCCTCCGGCCTCGTGCTGTGGTTCGCGGGGCGCGTGCATCGCAAGGAGCAGCGCGCGGCCGCGAAGCCGATGCTCGGCGCCCTCGCGCTCGCGGCGTTCTTCGTGGCGTTCCAGGGCTACGAGTGGACGCAATTGCTCGCCCAGGGCCTGACGATGACCTCGGGCCAGCACGGGGCGTTCTTCTACCTGATCATCGGCATCCACGGCCTGCACTGCCTGGCCGCGATCGGCGCGCTCGCCTGGGCCTACCGTCGGCTCACGACCGGCGTCCTCGCCGTCAGCACGTTCCAGGCGGTGCGCGTGTTCTGGTACTTCGTGATCGGCCTCTGGCCGCTCATCTACTGGCGGGTGTACTTCTGATGCTGCGCAAGGCCGTCGCCACGCTCGCGTTCGTTCTCGCGTCGCTGCCTGCGCAGCAGGCCCTCGCCTGCGCCGTCTGCTTCTCGGGCCGCGACGAGAGCCGCGTCGCCTACCTGCTGACGACGATCTTCATGACCTCGCTGCCGATCCTCGCGCTCGGCGCGGGGATCTTTTGGGTCGTGAAGAAGGCGTCCAGCGCCGACGCGCAGCCGCCGCGTTAGCGCGGCCGGCTACTTCTTCTTCCAGCCGCTGCCGTCGTTCACGAACTGGCCGGCCGGCAGGTTCGCGATCAGCTTCTGGCCCGCGAGCGCGGCCACGGCCTCGACCGGCGCGCCGTTTCGCTTCGCGATCTCTTCGTAGGCCGCGCGGCGCTTCGCGTTCACTTCGTCCACGAGCGCCTTCACCTCGTCGGACGGGGAATCCTTCACCGCGGCGACGAAGCCGTCGGAGCGCTCGCCGACGGCGCCCTTCGCGCGCGCTTCGTCCAGATCGAGGGCGAGCGCCGGCAACGCGATGGCGAGCACGAGTGCCACGATCCAAGAGCGAGTCGTCGTCTTCTTCATCGAAGTTCTCCTCGAATTGCCGGGATCCGATTCCCCGGCGCCGAAGGCTGCGAAACGCAGGTCAGAAGATTCCGGGTTCCGCCTTGAACAGGTCATCGAGCTCCTTGTCCACCTTGATGCGGATCTCGTGCTCGATCTTGATGTTCAGGTTGATCGTGATGGGCTCTTCCGCCCGCACGTTCACGTTGTGCGTGCAGCCCGCGAGCAAACCCGCGATTGCGACCGCCGAGAGCATCCGAATCATGGCTTCTCCTCGCTCATGGCCTTCTGCACCTGCTCTTCGATCTCCTCGGGAACGCCCGTCGCGACCGAAGCCGCGCGCAGCAAGCTGCCGAGCGGCAGATCGACGTTCACGTTGAGTACGACGGGGCGCCCCTTCTGGAAATTCGGGTTGCGCCCTCGGATGTGCATCTTCACCGCGACTCTATCGCCCAAATCGCCGTCGATCGTGAGGGTGAGCTCGTCGTACTGAAGATTCTCGAGCGCGCCGAGCACCGGCGCGAGCACGGGCTGCTTGCTGGCGAGGGCCGCGCCCCCCTCGCCCGAGGTGAAGCGGATCACGCCGGTCTCGGTCGCGCGCAGCACCCCCTCGCGCACGCGCATGCTGTCGCCTCGCCACACGATCGGCGTCGTTCCGCCCAGCACCCCAGTGCCCGCGAGCCCGTCGAAGTCGAGGGCGGCGAGCAGCTTCTCGATCGAGACGCCCTCGACATCCAGCGCGAGCATGCGCTCCGACGCGTCGAGCGGGATGTCCCCCGAGAAGACGAGCTTGCCTCCGGCGAAGGCCCACTCGCCGCGCTCCACCGTGAGCACGCCCTCGGGCTTCAGCTGGAACCGGAGCGAGCCGTTTCCGAGGGGCAGCCCCGCCTCTACGCCCTGCATCCAGATCGTCTGTCCGGGGGGCGTCTGGAGCGGGTCGATCGCCGTCACGGCGAACACGCCCATCAGGCCGCGCAGCGTCGCGTCGGGCGTCACGAGGTCCACGCCATTCAGCGCGATCGTCGCGCTCGCGCCCAGCACGTCGTTCGCGTAGGTCGCGACGGCTTCGCCGCCGATCCGCCCGCGCGCGCGCGTGACGACGCCGGCCAGCCACGGGAACACGCGCTCGGGCTGCCGCGTCTTCGGCGCGAGGTCGGTCTCGGGCAGCACGATGTGGAGCTCGAGGCTCCCCGCCGCCGACGCGAAGCTGCCGTCGAAGTCGAACACGAGCCCATCGCCCGGCGTGCGCGCCGTGCCCTTCAGCGCGATGCGCTCGAGGGGCCCCGCGAGGGTCGTCTCGATCGCGAGCGGCGCGATCAGCGCGGGCTTGGACAGCTCGATCAGCTTGGCGACGCGCACCGTTCCGGAGAGCGCTTCGTCCGCCCAGCGCACGTCCGCCGAGAAGCCCGCGATCTGGGCGAGATCGGGCGCGAGCGCTTGCGCCGCTTCGATGCGCGCGGCCACGGCGCCCGTCGCGAGGTCCAGCTCCGCGTCGACGGTCGCGTTCGCGGTGCGCGCGAGATCGGGGAGCGCGACGTCGCGGAGGGCGAGCTGAACCGTCACTGCGTCGCCCTGCAGCGTCGCGGTGCCTTCCGCGCTCGCGGCGCCGCCGAGCTCGACGAGTCGCGCGCCCTCGATCCGGAAGCTCGCGTCCGCGGAGCGCACGCCGGCGGCATCGCGGAACGTCGTGTTGCCGGAGATGCGCGCAACCCCTCCCACGTCGACGACTTCGAGCGCGCCCGCGGCGAACGAGGCCTGCCCGGCGACGACGCCGTCCTCCCGCGTTGCGGCGCCCGTCACGGACACGGCCTCGGTCGCGTGCACGCCGGTCGCCGCCGCGTCGGGCAGCACGGCGCCCGCGAACTCGACGCGCAGCGCGGCGAGCGTTCCCAGCGCGCGCACGTTGCCGTCGGCGCGTCCCCACGGCGTGACGCCGGTCAGCGTTCCGACCGCGCCCACTTCGTCCGACGCCAGGCCGACCGTGCCGCCGCCGCCGAAGTCGAGCGCGCCCTGCGGCGACTCGCCATGGAGCGTGAGCGTCGCGCGCACGACGTCGCCGTCCGGTGTCGCGCTGCCCTCGCCGCGCAGGATCAGGTCGCCCTGCGGCGACGCGATGCGCGCCTCCGCGTCGCGGAGCTCTGCCTCGAGGAACGGGAGCGCGAGCGGATCGCTCGACGCGGCGTCGCCGCCGGCGAGCAGCGTGTCCAGCGCGCCGGCGTGCAGGCCCGCGTCGTCGAGGCGCGCGCGCACGCGC
>CAZCTH010000087.1:0-23011 GCA_964501435.1 uncultured Spirochaetales bacterium
CGCAGCTCGACCCGCGCGCGTGGATCTTCGCCGGAGCCGCGGTCGTGCTCGGCGCCCTCGCCTTCGGGATCCGCCGCGCGCTGCGCGGCAGCGGCGACCTCGCGGTTTCGATCGAGGTCCCGGCCGACGCGCGCGCCACGCTCTCGGTGCGGCTCGCGCGCGAGCGCGAGCGACAGCGCCCGCCGCCGCGCCCCGACGCGCAGCCGCCGGCGCGCGCCTCGAGCCGCTTCGAGCACAACATGATCGCCCGCGAGACCCACTTCCGGGCGATCCCCGCCGGCAGTTATTGGGTCACGATCGAGGGCTTCGTCGAGGTCGGCTCGAGCAAGGAAGGCGTGCGCGACGAGCGCGAGATCGCGGTGCGCAAGGGCCAGGCGGCGCGCGTCGAGTTCGATCTGCGCCCGCAGCAGTGCCCCGTCGAGGTGCGCGTCGTGCAGGGCGGCGCGCCCGTCGCGGGTGCGCGCGTCGCGCTGGGCGGCGACCCGACCTCGCTGCGCCGCACGCGCGACGGCGTCGCGAAGCTCGCGCTCCCGCTCGGCGACCACGTGGTGCTGGTCGGCGCCGAAGACCGCGCCGCCGAGCGCACGCTGAAGCTCGAGCGCATCGCGCCGACGAAGCTCGAGGTGGATCTCGGCGACGGCTCGGGGCTCACCTTCTCCGGCTGCGAGGCCGCCGTCGAGCCGTACCTGCGCGGCGACCTCTCGGTCGCGGCGAGCGCGCTCGAGAAGGCCGGGCAGCGCGAGCGCGCGGCGGTGCTCTCGGGGCGCTTCTACAAGAGCCGCGGCTCGGTGGGCAACGCGGCCGAACGCTTCGAGGCTGCGGGCCGCTGGCTCGAAGCCGCCGAGTTGCGGGCGGAGGCCGGCGAGCTCACCAAGGCCGCGGCGCTGTTCGAGCGCGCGGGCGACCTCGCGCGCGCGGCCGAGATGTACAACGCAAGCGGCGACTTGTTGCGCGCCGGCGGCGCCTACGAGCAGGCGGGCGACTGGGAAGCCGCGAGCGTCTGCTACCGCGAAGCGGGCGACGAGCGCAAGCTGCTCGACGCGCTCGAGAAGAAGGGCGAGTTCTACGAAGCCGGCGAGCTCGCGCGCAAGCTCGGCGAGTCGACCCGCGCGATCCGCAATCTCCAGCAGGTGGACTCGCGCCACGCCGGATACCTGTCGGCGTGTCGCATGCTCGCGGTGGCCTTCAGCGAGCAGGGCAAGCACGAGCTCGCGATGCAGAAGGCGGAGGAGGCCGTGACCTTCTCGCGCCCCGGCGAGGCCGGCGCCGAGACCACCGTGTGGTACGGCAACCTGCTCGCGAAGGCCGGGCGGCTCGAGCGCGCGCTCGAGGTGCTCGGCGAGCTCGCGAGCCGCACGCCCGATCATCCCGGGCTCGCGACGCGCATCGAGGAGCTGCGCAAGGAGCTCTCCTCCGTGCGGCGCGAGGGCTCGGCGACGCAGACCGTGCGGCGCGCGTTCGGCGAGGGCGCGCGCTACGAGATCCGCGAGGAAGTGGGCAGCGGCGGCATGGGCATCGTGCTGCGCGCCATCGACCGTCGCCTCGGTCGCGAGGTCGCGCTGAAGCGACTGCCCGACAACCTGAAGGACCATCCGAAGGCGGTGGACCTGTTCCTGCGCGAAGCGCGCGCGGCCGCGGCGCTCAATCACCCCAACATCGTGACCGTGCACGACGTCGACGAGGACGGCGGCGTCTACTTCATCACGATGGAGCTGATGGTCGGGCAGACGCTCTCGCAGCTGCTGAAGCAGCACGGCCGGCTCGCGCCGCGCGACGCCATCCGCGTGGCGCTGCAGGTATGCGCCGGGCTCGGCTACGCGCACGCGCAGCGCATCGTGCACCGCGACATCAAGACCTCGAACCTGTTCCTCACCGAAGACCGCATCGTGAAGGTGATGGACTTCGGCCTCGCGAAGATGCTCGAGGAGGTGCGCCGCTCGACCACGGTCGTGGGCGGCACGCCGTACTACATGGCGCCGGAGCAGGCGGTGGGCGACGCGGTGGACGCGCGCGCCGACATCTACGCGTTCGGCGTGACGCTCTTCGAGCTCGTCACCGGCCGCCGGCCGTTCGAGTCGGGCGACGTCACCTACCACCATCGCCACACCCCGGCGCCCGACCCGCGCAGCCTCGGCGTCGAGATGCCGGAAACGCTCGCGACGCTGATCCTGCAGATGATGGCCAAGGCACCCGCCGACCGACCGCCGAGCGTCGACCAGGTGTCGCAGCGCCTCCGCGCGATCCTCGGCGCCCAGAAGAAGTAGAACCCACCTGGGGTCTGACCCCTTTCGGGTTCGCCGAACCCGCTCGGGGTCTGACCCCTTTCGGGTTCGACGCGGCGAAAGCGTCCGGGTGTGCGCGGTTCGGGCGGCGGCGTTCAGCGCGCGCGGCCGAGCCCCGCGGCTTCGCGCGCTGCTGCGAACACCGGCGCCGCGAGCGCGCGCGCGCGCTTTACGCCGTCGGCGAGCACGTCCTCGACCAGGCTCTGCTGCCGCGCAAGCTCCTCGCGCCGCGCGCGCATCGGCGCAAAGTACGCGACCGCGCGCTCCGCGAGATCCTTCTTCACCTCGCCGTAGCCGAGACCGCCGGCGCCGGCGCGCGCGAACATGCCCTCGCGCTCGGCCTTCGTCGCGAACAGCGACCAGAGGTGGAACAGCGTCTGGTCCGTGTTCTTCGGCGCCTCCACCGGCGACGAGTCGGTGACGATCGCCATGATCGCCTTCCGCAGCTGCTTCTCCGGCCAGAACATGCGCAGCACGTTGCCGTACGACTTCGACATCTTGCGGCCGTCGGTGCCGGGCACCACGGCCACCTCTTCCACGATCATCGGCTCGGGCAGCTTGAACACCTCTCTTCCGTAGGTGTTGTTGAACTTGGCCGCGATGTCGCGCGCCATTTCGATGTGCTGCTTCTGGTCCTGACCGACCGGCACGACGTCCGACTGAAACTGCAGGATGTCGGCCGCCTGCAGCACCGGATACGCGAACAGGCCGTGGTCCGCGGACAGGCCCTGCGCGGTCTTGTCCTTGTACGACGTGGCGCGCTCGAGCAGGCCCATCGGCGTCACCGTGGTGAGCAGCCAGGCGAGCTCGCAGGTCTCGGGCATGTCGCTCTGGCGGTAGAGGATCGCGCGCTGCGGATCGAGGCCGCAGGCGAGGTAGTCGAGCACCAGATCGTGCACGAGCTCTCGGCGCCGCGCGCCGTCGCGGATCGACGTCATCGAGTGGTAGTCCGCGACGAAGATGATCGCGTCGCCGCGCGTCTGCTGCTCGACGTGCTGCCGCATCGCCCCGAAGTAGTTGCCGAAGTGGGCCTCGCCCGAGGGCTGAACGCCCGAGAGGATCCGCATGCTCGCCTCGCCGATGGGCCCGCTGAAACGGGGCGGCGCAGCATCGCGGCGCGCCGCGCGCGTCGCAATGCGAGCACACGGGGCTTTCACGCTGGCGTAGCCTGGTCGCGGGAGGGACGGCCATGAAGTGGACGCGCGGGAACCGCAGCGAGAACCTCGAGGATCGGCGCGGCCAGAGCGCGGGGCTCGGCGGCCGCCTGCCCGGAGGCCGCGGCGGAATGGGCCTCGGCGGCATCGTGCTCGTGCTCGCGATCGCGTACTTCACCGGCCAGAACCCGCTCACCCTGCTGACCGCGATCGACGACGGCGGCGCGCAACTGCCCGCGGACCCGGGCGCCGCCTCCGCCCCGGTCCAGGAGAGCGCGGCCGAGGCGGAGCGCGCGGACTTCATGTCGTTCGTGCTCGACGACGCCCAGGCCGCCTGGCGGCGCATCCTGCCCGACTACCGCGCCGCCAAGCTGGTGCTGTTCCGCGATGCCGTTCAGTCCGGCTGTGGCAACGCGCAGGCGGCGATGGGGCCCTTCTACTGCCCCGCCGACGAGCGCGTGTACGTGGACCTCGGCTTCTTCGACGAGCTCTCCCAGCGCTTCGGCGCCCCCGGTGATTTCGCGCAGGCGTACGTGCTCGCCCACGAGATCGGGCATCACGTGCAGAACCTCACCGGCACCGAGCGCAAGGTGCGCGAGCTGCAGCGCGCGAATCCGGAGCACGAGAACGCGCTCTCGGTGCGCATGGAGCTGCAGGCCGATTGTTATGCCGGGGTGTGGGCCCACTCGACCGCGAATCGCGACCTGCTCGAGCGGGGCGACCTCGAGGAGGGGCTCGGTGCCGCGTCGGCGGTGGGCGACGACCGCATCCAGCAGATGAGCGGCGGGGGCGTGCACCCGGAGAGCTTCACCCACGGCTCCGCCACCGAGCGCAGCCGTTGGTTCCGCCGGGGCTTCGAGACGGGTGAGCCGAGCGACTGCGACACCTTCGCGAGCTAGGGCGCGGGGCGCAGGAGCGGCGGCACGCTCTCCCGCAGGAGCGCGACCAACTCCGGAGCCATCGCGGCGTAGGCATCGGGAATCTCGAGCACGTGGAGCGGCTTCTCGCCGAGGGCGTCGCGGAAGCGCTCGCGGAGCACCCGCTGCTGCGCGCGCTCCATCGCGAACACCACGTCCGCCCACGCGACGTCCGCGGCCGAGAGTCGGCGGGCCGCGCTCGCGTGCACTCCGCGCGAGCGCACGGCGAGCCGCGGGTCGCGCGCGAACACGCGCTCGGCCGTGGGGCTCCGCCGCAGATTGCGTCCGCACACGAACAGCACGCGCAAACGTGCGTCGCCCGCGCCCCTAATCGTTCACGCCCTCGAGCCAGTGGGCGAACGCCGGGTCCGCGCCGCTCGCGACGCGCAGGAAGCGGTCGCGCAGCGCCCGCGTGACGGGGCCGGGGCACTCCCGCCCGATCGGGCGGCCGTCGGCGCTCTCGACGGGCCACACGCCGGCGCTCGTGCCGGTGAGGAACGACTCGCGCGCGTCCGCGAGCGCCGCGAGCGGGATCGGCTCCACGCTCGACTTCACCCCCTCGGCCCGCGCGAGCGCGAGCAGCGTGTCGCGCGTGACGCCGAGCAGCACCGCGTCGTCGGGTGCGGTGCGCAGCACGCCGGCGCCATCGACGAGGAAGAAGTTCGCGGTCGGCGTCTCGGTCAGGTTCCCGCGCTCGTCGAGCAGCACGATCTCGTCGTAGCCCGCCTTGCGCGCGCGCCACTTCGCGATCATCGGCGAGGTGTAGCTGCCGGCGACCTTCGCGTGCGGGTCGAGGATGTCCGCGCGGCGCTGGCGCAACTGCTTTTCCACCCACAGCCGCACCGTCTTCGGCGGGCGCGGCGGCGGGTTCGCCTTCCGCTCGAGCACGTCGGCCCACGGGTCATAGGCCAGCGCCGCCACCGACACGCGGTCGTCCACCGGCACCACGTCCACCTCTTCCGAGGCGAGGTAGGCGTTCAGCTTCACCACCCACGCGCCCGGGTTCGCGCGCACCGCCGCCTTGCAGGCCGCGCGCAGCGTGGCCGCGTCCTGCGCGAGCGGGAGCCCCACGAGCCGCGCGCTCTCGACGAAGCGTGCCACGTGCTCGGTCAGGCGGAAGATCGCGGCGCCGCGCGGCGTCTCGTGGATGCTCATGTAGTCGAACACGAGCGAGCCGCGGGCGAGCGACTGCGACAGCACGTGCACGCGCGCGGCCTCCCACGGCACGAGCGCGCCGTCGAGCCAGAGCGTGCGTTGCGGGGGCGGGTTGGACGCGGGAGGCATGCGGGCACCCTAGCGACGCCGACCCCAGGCGAGCGCGCGTCGCCCGCGCTCTTCTGCTCGTTTCGGCGCGTTCCACCGCGAACCCGAGGCCAGCGTGCAGGCGCTCGATCCGCGCCGCGGCGCGCTCCGCGGATCGCGCGCAGTTCCCCACGGCGGTCTGGAAAGGGCACCGGGCCCGCGGGCCGAGCCATGGGCGCGGTCTAAGCCCGTCCCGGCTCCGGGCCGGCGAGGCGCCAGCCTCTGGATCAGGAAAACGCCCCCCGCGCCTCTCGCTGCCGGAAAAGCCTCGGCTACCTTGCGCCGCCTTTCGCGGTCTCCGCGACTTCAAGCCGATGTAGCTCAGCTGGTAGAGCAGCTGATTCGTAATCAGCAGGTCGCCGGTTCGAATCCGGCCATCGGCTCCAGCAAGTCCGGAGACCCAGCCGCAGCGCCTAGACGGCGACTCG
Source organism: uncultured Spirochaetales bacterium (assembly GCA_964501435.1). Taxonomy (GTDB): domain Bacteria; phylum Myxococcota_A; class UBA9160; order UBA9160; family UBA6930; genus VGRF01. The sequence continues at coordinate 6,084 of CAZCTH010000087.1, forward strand.
CGAGCAGCGGGGAAGCGCGAGCGGTTCGGTCGGATCTCCTGCCGAGCCCGCGGTCGGCGCTCGCCGTCCACTCTGCCCCGCGCGGCACTCTCCTCGGAGCGCGTGCTCGTTCACGCAGCGCTGGGCGAGCTCGGCGAGCGGCAAGCGCGCCGAACGTGCCTTCGGCCTCACGCCCGCCGCGCGCTCCCCGATTGCGCTGAGGCGCGCCACCTCAGCGATTTTTCGGTCCGGATTCGCGCGAAGCTGGCGCAAGCTGGCGTGCTTCCACGTCGATCCCGCTGGTGCGTGGAGGAGCTCGCCATGTTCATCGAATGGGTCCAGCGGTACAGCGTCGGCGTCCCGAACCTCGACGAAGAGCACAAGCAGCTGATCGGGGTGATGAATCAGCTACGCGAGCAGAGCGACGCCGGCGAGGACAAGTCCACGCTCAGCCGCACCTTGAAGCAGCTCGACGCCGTCACGCGCAGGCACTTCGCGGACGAAGAGAAGTTCATGGCGTCGCTGCCGTTCCCGGATCTGGCGCGCCATCAGGCGATTCACGCGGACCTGCTCGGCAAGCTCGCCGCGCACGTCGGCGCCTTCGAGTCGGGCGACGGCAAGCTGAGCGGCGACTTCTTCGCATTCCTCAAGACGTGGCTCACCGGCCACCTCGCGGGCATCGACAAGCGCTACGCGGAGCACGCGCGCGGCGTCGGCAAGGGCGCGGGCCCGGGCTGAACACCGCGCGCCGCCGCGACGGCGGTCCGCGGCACGCGAGCGCCGCGGACGCCGCTGGCGACGCCGGGCTCTACTGCCAGGCGCCCGAAGCCTTGATGCGATAGGTGCCGTTCGCGGTCGTGCTGCCGGTCCCGGTGCCGTTGACCTTGATCTGGAGCTTGGCCCGCGTGGCGCGCTTGTTCACCTTGAGCTGCGCCTGGGTGATCGCGAGCGACGTGACCGTGACGGGCTCCTCGCACAGCTCGGTCTCGAACTCCTCGAGCTCCGCAGATCCTGCGCGGACGCATCACCTCGCTGACGCTCGCCGTGCCCGAGCCGTCGCTCGCGGCCCTCGGCGGCCTGGGCGCTCTCTTGCTGCTCGGCGCGCGCGCTCACAGCGCCAGGTGCAGGAACTGATTGAACGGGCTCGGCGCGTAGTCGCCGAAGCACGGGCCGTTCACGAAGCCGACCTTGCGGTAGAGCGCGAGCGCGGGCTCGAACGCCTCGCCCGAGCCCGTCTCGAGGCTCACGCGCCGGTAGCCGCGTGAGCGCGCGACGCCGAGCAGGTGGTCGAGGATGCGCGCCGCGACACCGCGGCGCAGGTGCTCCGCGCGGGTGCGCATGGACTTGATCTCGCCGCTCGTCGCGTCGAGCGCCTTCAGCGCGCCCATGCCGAGCAGCGCTGCGCCCTCCCACGCGGTGAAGAAGGCGATCTCGGGCGCCTTCAGCCCCGAGAGATCGAGCGCGTACACGCTGCCGGGTGGCGAGGCGTCGTGCATGCCGGCGAGATGAACGCGTAGCAGCGCGAGCACCTGGGGATCGTCGAAATCGCCGGGCAGGATGTTCACGCGGGGCTCCTCGGAGGCGCGGCCACTCCCAGTTTCGCACGCGCGCCCGCGCGCGGCGTGCGCCGTGCCGTGCCGCCCCGTGCGCCGCCGCGCCAATGCGTGCCCCGACCGGCCCGGTTGCCCGCGGTCCCGCGGCTCCTGCATGCTTCGTACTCCCCGTCTTTCGAGGCCCCGCGCATGTGCGTCTCCCACGACGTCGCCGATCGCACCGCCGCTCCCGACCCGCGCGCGGGCTACCGCCTCGCCGAGGGCTGGCCGCACTATCCCGCCGGCATGCAGTTCGAGATGGGCTCGGGCGTCGCCGTGGATGCCGCGGGCGTGATCTACCTGTTCACCCGCGACGTCGAGCACTGGGCGGCCCATCCCCTCGCGATGAAGGAGAAGATGGGGAAGAGCAGCATCTCGATGTTCGACCGCGCCGGGAACTTCCTCGGCAAGTGGGGGAAGTCGGACGAGCGCGGCTTCGCGCTCGGCGCGCACACGCTCTACATCGAGAAGGACGGCGCGTTCTGGACGACGGACCGCGACGGCCACGTCGTGCGCAAGTACCGCCCCGACGGAGAGCTGCTGCTCTCGCTCGGCACGTTCGGCGAATGGGGCTGCGACGAGAAGCACTTCAACGGGCCGACCGCCGTGGCCGTCCAGGCGAACGGGAACATCGTCGTCGCCGACGGTTATTGGAATTCGCGGCTCGTGTGGTTCACGCCGGAGGGCGAGTTCATCCGCTCCGTCGGCGAGTGGGGGCGCGGCCCGGCGCAGTTCAACACGCCCCACGCGCTCACGCTGGATTCGCAGGGGCGCATCCTCGTCGCGGACCTGTGCGGCGGGAACTTCCACGACTACATGACGGTGAAGGGCCAGATCGCCGAGCACCGCACGAAGCCGACGCCGGGCTGCCAGCACCGCATCCAGCGCCTCGACCCCGACGGAAAGTTCATCGACGCCTGGACGCACGTGACGCCGCTCAGCCTCGCGACGTACGGCAAGCGCATCTACGCGAGCGACAAGGCGAGCCACCTCGCGATCCTCGACGAAGAGACCGGCGCCGTGCAGGAGCGCGTCGAGAACCTCGCGATCTACATCCACCAGCTCGCCATGGACGCCCACGGCGACCTCTACACGGCGTCGGTCTACCCCGAGCACGCGGGCGCGAAGCGCGGCCCCGAGGGCCCTTCGCACCGCCGCTGGACGCGCGGCGCGCTGCGCTGAGCTCGAGCCTTCCCAACCACTCCCACCGAGGACTCCCATGATCATCGTCGTCGCCGCCCTCCGCTTCGCGAACCAGGAGGACCGCGATCGCGCGGTCGCGATCACCGCCGAGTGCCAGATGAAGACCCGCATGGAGGAGCGCGGCTGCCGCGACTACTGCTTCGCGGCCGATCCCTCCGTGCCGACGCGCATCCAGGTCTACGAGCTGTGGGACGACGGCGACAGCCTCGCCGCGCACTTCAAGCACCCGAACTACGCGAAGATGGTGGAGCTGCTCGCGAGCGCGCGGATCCTCGAGAGCGTGAACCAGGCCTATCTCGTCGAGCGCGGCGAGCCGGTCTACGGCCCGAACGGCGAGAAGAAGACCGCATTCTTCGCGGACTGAGCCCGCCGCGGACGCGCGGCCCCAACTCCGAGCCGACAAGACTGGAGCGGACATGAGCGCACGCGACCTCGTCCTCACCAATGCCCGCCTGTTCCCGGCGCTCGACGAATCCGTCGTCGAGTCGGGCGCGATCTGGATCTCGGGCAACACGATTCGTTTCGCGGGCCCGCGCGGCGAGCTGCCGGCGTTGCCCGCGGACGCCGAGATCGTGGACGTGCGCGGCCGCTTCGTGATGCCCGGCATGACGGAGACCCACGCGCACCTCTCGTTCGCGGACGCGAGCCCGTTCGCGATCGGCGCCACGTCGGTGGAGGACGCCACCATCACGGCGGTGCGCAACGCGTCGCTGATGCTCGCCTCGGGCTTCACCTCCGCGATCAGCTTCGGCTCCACGTACAAGATCGACGTCGCGCTGCGCGACGCGATCGAGGCGGGGCGCATCGCCGGGCCGCGCCTGCTCGCGGCGGGCCGCGATCTCGGCGCGACGGCGAGCAACGTCGACGGCGAGGGCGGCCTCAGCCAGATCGAGGACGGCCCCTGGGCGCTGCGCAAGGCCGTGCGCCAGCAGCGCAAGGCGCGCGTCGACGTCGTGAAGATCTTCATCGACGGCGAGTCGATCAACCCGAACTGCCCGCCGGGCGAGCTGTCGTTCACCGACGAAGAGGTCGCGGCGCTCGTCGACGAGGCCCACCGGCGCCGCCTGCGCGTCGCCTGCCACGCGCGCTCGGCGGCGGCGGTGAAGCAGGCGGTGCGCGCGGGCGTCGATTTCGTCGGCCACGCGAACTACCTGGACGACGAGGCGGTGGAGCTGCTCGCGCAGCACCGGGAGCGCGTGTTCGTCGGCCCGGCGATCGCGTGGGAGGTGCAGTACCTCGCCCAGCACGAGAGCCTCGGCGTGTCGAAGGAGACGATCCGCCGCCAGGGTTATCAGGCCGAGGTGGACGCCACGATCGCCACCGTGGCGAAGCTGCGGAAGGCCGGCGTGCGCCTGGTCGTGGGCGGCGACTACGGCATCAGCATCGCGCCCCACGGCACGTACGCGAAGGACCTCGAGTACTTCACGGAGCTGTTCGGCATGTCGGCGGGCGAGGCGCTGCTCTGCGCCACGCGCAACGGCGGCCTCGCGTTCGACCCGCGCGGCAGCCTCGGCACGCTCGAGGCGGGCACGCTCGCCGACCTCGTGATGGTGGACGGCGACCCGCTGCGCGACGTCCGCGTGCTGCAGGACTCGGCGAAGCTCGCGGTGATGAAGGACGGGCGCTGGTGCGGGGCGTCGCGCGCCTGAGCCGGCGCGACTGCGGGTTCTCCGCGCCCACGCACCGAAACGCACGGGAGACCGCGATGCCAACCGACGCCTCCGAAGCCCAGCGCCAGCTGCGCGCCGCCTGGGACGACCTGATCGCGCGCCTCGCCGAGGCGCGCGACGCGATCGACGTGCCGGCGCTCATGCCGCCGCCGCCGAGCGACCGCACGCTGGCCGAGGGCTACCGCTACCTGATGGGCCACCTGCACGCGGCGCTGGAGCGCGCCTTCCACACCGACCCCGCGCGCCCGCACTTCCGCAATGCGCTCAGCATCCTGACGCGCGCCACGATCGACAACGCCGACGCGATCTACTTCTACGCGCCGATCGACGGCCGGCGCAGCTACGTGCTGCGCGGCGAGCTCGGCGACGCGCGGCACTGGCGCGGCGCGCCGCCCGCCCCCACCGGCCGCAAGGCGCCGCACTACCTGATCTTCGAGACGAGCTTCGGCGTGCTCGCCGGCGACACCGGCAGCCTCGCCGAGCTGCGCCCCGGCGTGAAGACGCAGACCGGGCGGCTCGACTCCTCCGAGATCGCGGTGAACGACGACGGCAGCTTCGAGATCCTGCTGGCGCCGGAGCGGCCCGCGGGCTTCGCGGGCAACTTCCTGTCCACGCTGAAGGTCGTGAGCCAGCCCCACCCGACCGACCCGAGCGTCGGCCCCGAGCGCTTCGCGCAGTGGCTGAGCGGGCGCCAGCTCTTCTACGACTGGGCGCGCGAGGACGCGATCCACTTCGAGATGACGCCGCTCGACGCGGACGCCGACGTCTTCGCGCCCTACTCCGCCGCCCGCGCCGCCGCCGAGCTGCGGCAGGCGGGCGAGATCGTGCGCGGGCAGATGCACTTCTGGAACGCGTTCTGGACGGTGTTGATGGGCACCTACGGCCCGCGGCCCGGCACGCTCCCGGGCATGGAGTTTCCGCGCAACGGCTTCAACCGCATGAACGCCGCCTCGGGGGCGACCGGCGGCGGCATGAGCACGAACCTCTACGCCGGCGGCATCGCCGAGCTGGCCGACGACGAGGCGCTGATCGTCGAGAGCCGCGTCTCCGTGCCGCCGCAATACATCGGCTTCCAGCTGAGCAATCTCTGGGGCGAGTCGATCGAGTACGCGAGCTGCGTCGGCAGCCGCAACGGCTTCCAGTCCCACGTGGACGAGGACGGCGCGATCCGGCTCGTCGTGGCGCACCGGGACCCGGGCGTGCGCAACTGGCTGGACGCCACCGGCCAGCGCGCCGTGTTCATGTCGCCGCGCTGGGCCTACAGCCAGACGCCGCCGACCGACCAGTGGCCGCGCATCGCGGCGACGAAGGTGCGCCTGGCCGATGTCCGGTCCCACCTGCCGGCCAGCACGCCCCCGTTTTCGCCGGCCGAGCGGCGCGCCGAGATCGCGCAGCGCGAGCGCCACGTACGCAAACGCTTCCGCGTGTTCTGAACGCGCACCCGCCTCCGCGCACGGCGCGCGAATCCGCGCATTTCGCGCGCTTGCCCAGCAAGAAGCCGAGCCCCTGGTGATAGGATGGGCGCCCCACTCGCGGAGGTGCCGAATGTCGGGTCGCGGCGGAGCAACGATTCGAGTGCGCAACCGGGCCGCACCGGCCGTCACCGGGCTCTGGCTTGCGCTCGCGACCGCGTTCTCGAGCGCTGCCTGCGATCGCGCGGAAGAGAAGATCGGGCGCATGCAGGAGACGGCCTCGCGCCAGATCGGCCGCAACGTCACCGAGACCGCCGACCGCGCCGACAACGCCCTCGACGAGCCGTTCGAGCGCGTGCAGGAAGCGGCGGACGCGAAGATGACCGACGTCGGCGACTCGGTGAACGACGCGTCCCGAGAGGCCATCGATGGCGGGCTCGAGGGCGCAGAGCGCGCGGCGCGCAAGGCGGCCGCGTCGGTCCGCTTCGACTCGGCCGACGCCAGCGACGAATTCGACAGCCCCTGGGCGGACGAGCCCGCAGCGGCGGAGTGACGTCCGCGCTCCCGGCGCGCGACGGCGCTGTCGACGCAAAACGAACCCGGCGCCTCTACGGATGCGCTGCCTGATCACCCGTGATGTCGTGGAGCTTCTGGATGACGATCGATCGCCGACTTCGTGCTCTCCTCCTGGCCGGTCTCGCCGCGCTCGCCGCCGCGTCGGCATCCGGGCAGACGCCCGCGGTGGATCCCGCGCCGGTCGCGTCCGACGGCGCGGCCTACCCGATCAGCGAGCTGGTGATCGAGTACGTCGACCCGAACCCGCAGTTCCCTCCGCCGGAGGAGATGGCGACGCTCGAGGTCGAGTTCGCACGCAGCAGCGACGGCCTCGTCGGCCCGCGCGTCGGCCTCGAAACGCTGCGCGTCCGCCTCGACGGCCTGCCGCAGCTCGGCGTGCAGAAGATCTACGCGAGCGCGCTGCGCGCGCTGAACCAGCAGCTCGTGTTCGAGTTCAACCGCCGCGACTTCCACGCCATCGTCGTCGCGCCCAGCCCCGAGGACATCGAGCGCCGTACCGGCCGCGACCTGCGCGCGCCCGGCAACACCAAGCTGCGCCTCGCGGTCTACGCCGGGCGCGTGAAGGACTTGCGCACCTTCGCGAGCGGCAACGAGTTCGCGAGCGCCGAAGAGAAGGTGGATCGCCCGGAGCACGCCTGGATCCGCGAGGGCTCTCCGATCCAGCCCGGCACCGACCGGGACCTCGTGCGCAAGGATCGCCTCGACGCGTACCTCGCACGACTGAACCGTCACCCGAGCCGGCGGATCGACGCCGAGATCTCGCCGGCGCGCACCGCCGGCGGCGTGAACCTCGACTTCATGGTCGCGGAGAACAAGCCCTGGTGGGCCTACTTCCAGCTCGAGAACACGGGCACCGACGAGACCACCGAGCTGCGCGAGCGCTTCGGCTTCGTCCACTCGAGCTTGTTCGGCCGCGACGACGTCGCCCAGCTCGACTACATCACCGGCAACTTCGACGAAGTGCACGCCGCGATCGCCTCCTACGAGGCTCCGCTGATGGGCCGCGCCGGCAAGCTGCGCGGCCGCGTGTTCGCGAACTACAGCCAGTACGACGCCTCGGTGCTCGGCTTCCCCGACGTGTTCCACGGCGACCAGACCAGCGCGGGCGCGCAGGTGATCGGCACGTTCTACCAACACGAGGAGCTGTTCCTCGACGCGGTCGCCGGCCTCCAGTGGGACCACGTGAACGTCGCGAACGACCTCTCCGGAACCGACGTCGCCGAGGACTTCTTCCTGACGATCGCCGGCGTGCGCTTCGAGCGCATGGTCCCGACGTGGAGCACGCGCGGCGAGGTCACCTTCCTGCACAACCTCGACGGCGTCGCGAACACGAACGCGAACAACCTGCTGTTCCTCGGGCGCTTCGGCACCACCGACACGGACTTCTCGCTCGTGCGCTGGAACCTCGAGGCGTCGTTCTTCGTCGAGCCGTTGATCTCCCCGCTGTCGTGGCGCGACCCGACGGTGTTCACGACGAAGTCGCTGGCCCACGAGATGGTCCTTGCCGTGAAGGGCCAGAACAGCCTCGGCAACCGCCTGATCCCCCAACAAGAGCAGGTCGCGGGCGGCCTCTACTCCGTGCGCGGCTACAGCGAGGCCGCTGCGGTCGGCGACGACGTCGAGATCGCGAGCCTCGAGTACCGGCTGCACGTGCCGCGGCTCCTGAAGCCGGGCGGCAAGCCCGTGAAGCTGCCGGTCGTCGGCGACTTCCGGACGCGGCCGCAGTACGACTACACCGTTGCCGACTGGGACCTCGCGCTGAAGGTGTTCGTCGACTACGCGCACGTGTCGTACTCGCGACCCGACGTGTTCGAGAAGGCGAAGCACCTGCTGGGCGCCGGCGCGGGCGCCGAGCTGCGCTTCCAGCGCTACGTCACGGCCCGCCTCGAGTACGGCGTCGTGCTGGACGAGGTGGACCTCTCGCTGACCGAACGCGAAGAGGTCGGCGACGGCGAGCTGCACTTCAGCCTCACCTTCCTCTACTAGCCCCGGCGCGCCGCGCCTCGCGGGCGCGGCGCACGATTCCCGACTCCCGCGGACGCACAGCCCATCCGGAGAAACCCATGCGGAACATCCACTCGACCGAGCACTCCCTCGTCACGCAGGCGCTCGCCACGGCACTCGCGACCATGACGGCGTTCACCACCTTGCCGGCCTGGGCCGGGCCGACGGGCGAGCAAGTCGTCTCGGGGAGCGCGTCGTTCGTGCGCGACGGCGTGCTGACGCAGATCACCGCGGGCAACAACGCCATCATTTCCTACGACAGCTTCGACGTCGCGGCTGGCGAAACCGTGCAGTTCATCCAGCCCGATGCCGCGGCGCGCGTGCTGAATCGCATCGGCGACGCGCATCCGACGCAGATCGACGGCTCGCTGATCGCCAACGGCCGCGTCTACCTCGTGAACGCCGCGGGCGTGTACTTCGGCAGCGGCGCGGTGGTGGACGTCGGAGCGCTGTACGCCGCGGCGGGCGCGCTGAGCGACGCCGACTTCCTCGCACGGCGCGATCGCTTCACGCAGCTGGGCGGCGCGGTGGTGAACCTCGGCGCGATCCGCGGCGACGTCGTCTCGCTGCTCGGGGCGGAGGTCGCGAACCGCGGCTCGATCACGTCGCCCGGCGGCATGATCGCGCTGATCGCCGGCAACGAGGTCGTGCTCGTGCCCGTGGGCGAGCGCGTGCGCGTACGCGTCGCGGGCGGCCCCGGGACGGGCGCTGCGACGCCGGGCGTGCTCAACGCCGGCACCCTCGACGCCGGCGCCGGCGAGGTGCAGCTCGCCGCGGGCGACTTCTATTCGCTCGCGATCCAGCAGAGCGCGACCGGCTCGATCCGCGCCGCGCGCGCCGTGATCGAGGGACAGGGCGCCGGAACGGTCGCGGTCTCGGGCGCGATCGACGCCTCGGGCGCGAGCGGCGGCGACGTCGCGGTGCTCGGCGAGCACGTGCGCGTCGCGAACGCGCGCATCGACGCCTCGGGCGCGACCGGCGGCGGGACGATCCTCGTCGGCGGCGATTATCAGGGCGCCACGGGCACGCGCACCTCCAAGACCACCACGGTCGCGCGCGACGCGCTGCTGCGCGCCGACGCGGTCGCGAGCGGCGACGGCGGCAAGGTCGTCGTGTGGTCCGACGGCGACACGCGCTTCAGCGGCGCGATCTCCGCGCGCGGCGGCGCCGCCGGCGGCAACGGCGGCATCGCGGAGACCTCCGGCAAGCTGAACCTCGCGTTCGATGGCGCCGTGGACCTCGGCGCCGCGAACGGCGCCTCGGGCTCGCTGCTGCTCGACCCGCGCGACATCGACATCGTCGACGCTGCGCCGGGTGCGAACGACGGGCAAGTCGGCCCGGGAGACGGCACCGTGGCGCTCGCCGACGGCGGGAGCTCGGACTTCGAGATCAGCAAGACCGCGCTGCAGGCGGTCACCGGGAACATCTCGCTGCAGGCGAGCCGGAACATCAGCGTGAAGGCGGGCGCCACGCTCGCGCTCGCGAACCAGGCGAACGGCGAAACGGTCACCTTCACCGCGAACAACGACATCACCATCGACGCCGCGATCACGACCGGCGGCGGCTCGCTGATTCTGCAGGCCAACGAAGACGCGGCGAGCGGCGGAAACGTCGCGATCAACTCCGCGATCACGACGAACGGCGGCGGCGTCACGCTGCGTGCCCGCACCGGCGGCGACGTCAGCGTCGGCGCCACGGTCACGACGGGCAACGGCAACTTCCAGAGCAACCACAACGCGTTCACGCTCTCGGCCGCAGGCGCGATCGACGCCGGCACGGGCGACGTCACGCTGACGGGGGCCTCGGGGGCCACCACGATCGCCGGGGCGATCAGCGCCGACGCGCTGACGGTGAGCGGCGCGACGACCGTGGCCCTGCCGACGTTGGCCTCGCTCGGCTCGCTCGACGTCGACGGCAGCACCAGCATCACGCTGAACGGCGACGTCACGACGACCGGCGCGCAGCGCTACCGCGCGCCGGTGCTGCTCGCAGGCAATCGCACGCTCGCCTCGACCGCGAACGGTGGCATCCAGTTCGACGCCACCGTCGACTCCGCGAGCGCGACGGCGCGCGACCTGACGGTGAACACCGGGGGCGTGACGACCTTCTCCGGCGACGTCGGGTCGAATGACGCCCTGGACACGCTCGCGACCGACGACGCGGGCTCGCTCGTCCTCGCGGCGGACGTGATCACGACGGGCGGCCAACTCTATGCCGACGACGCGATCTCGCTCGGCGGCCGCCTGTTCGATACCGGCACCGGCATCGACCTCGGCGACGAGGCCAGCGACACCCTCGCGATCACTGCGGCATCCCTGGTGGACGTCTCGGGCTCGAGCGCGGTCGCCTACACGCTCGACAACGCGACGACGCTCGGCGCCGATCTCGAGATCGATTCGGGCGCCAAGAACCTCACGATCACCGGCACCGTGAACGACGACGGCTCCGCCGGCACCGGCTCGGACCTCGCCCTCACGAGCACGGGCGCCATCGCGATCGACGCGGCGATCGGCGGCACCAGCGCCGTGCAGAGCGTGACCTCGGGCGGCGGCGGCTCGCTGGCGCTGAACGCGAACGTGACGACCACCGGCGGCCAGACCTACACCGACTCCGCGATCGCGCTCGCGGCCGTCACGCTGAGCGACACGGGCGCGGGCTCGATCGCGCTCGGCACGAGCGGCGCGTCGGACACGCTCGCCGTGAACGGCGCCGCCACGATCTCGAACTCGGGCGGCGGCTCGCTCACGCTCAACACCGTCACGACGCTCGCTGCGGACCTCACCCTGAACGGCGGCACGGGCGCGCTCAACGTCGAGAACACGATCGACGGTCCCCACGCGCTGGCACTGAACGGCACCGGGACGGGCGCGAACAAGGTCACCGTCAACGCGGACATCGGCTCGGGCGTCGGCAATGCGCTGACCACGGTCACGAGCGACAACGGCGGCGAGATCGACTTGAATCAGTCGGTTTCGACCACGGGCGGCCAGACCTACGCGGACTCGATCATCTCGATCGCATCGAACACGCTCACCACGACGACCGGCGGCATCACGATCGGCAACGCGGCGAGCGACACCGTCACCTTCACGGGCGGCGGCGCGACGACCACGATCGACACCAGCGCAGCGAACGGCCAGATCGCGCTGAACGCGTCCGCGACCCTCGGGCGCAATCTCGTGCTGAGCAGCGGCACCGCGGACCTGACGATCGCCGGAAACCTGCAGGACGACGGCAACGGTTCGACTTCGTCGGACCTCGTCCTGAACAGCACGGGCGTGACGACGCTCAGCGGCACGCTCGGCGGCAGCACGACCGCGCAGCGGCTCGAGTCGGTGACGACCAACGCGGGCGGCACCCTCGCGCTCACGGGAACGGTGCGAACCACCGACGGGCAGCAGTACAACGAGGCGGCCGGCGTGACGCTCGGCAGCGGCGCCGCCGCGAACACGCTCTCCGACACCGGCGCGAACGGGATCCAGTTCCTCGCGCCGACCCTCACTGCGGCGGGCGACACGACCCTCAGCACGACCGGGGCGGCACTGAACCTCGCGCAGACGATCACGCTCGCGGGCGACCTCACGCTCGACGCGGGCTCGAACGCCCTCACCCTCTCGGGCGCGATCGACGACGACGGCAACGCCGGAACGTCCTCGAACCTCACGCTGAGCTCCACCGGCACGACGACGATCGGCGTCGCGGTCGGCGCGACCCAGGCGATCGAGAGCCTGACGAGCAACGACGGCGGAACGGTGAACGTGAACGCCGGCGTGCGCACGACCGTCAGCCAGTCCTACCTGGACACCAACATCGCGATCTCGACGGCGACGCTGACCGCGGCGAGCGGCGACATCACGATCGGCAACTCCGCGTCCGACTCGGTGACCTTCGGCGGCGTCGGGACGGCGACGGTCGACACGAGCGCGGGCAACGGCCAGATCGCGCTCAACGCCTCGGCGACGCTCGGGCGCGACCTCACGCTGACGAGCGGCGCGGGCGACCTCACCGTCGCCGGCACGCTGAAGGACGACGGGAGCGCGCTCACGACGTCGAACCTCGTGCTGAACAGCACGGGCGCGACGACGCTCTCCGGGAACCTCGGCACCGCGGTCGCGGGCGAACGATTGACGAGCGTCACGACGGACGTGGGCGGCACCCTCGCGGTGACCGGCAACGTGCGCACGAGCGGCGGCCAGTTCTATCGCGAAACCACGAGCGTGAGCCTCGGCAGCGGCGCGGGCGCGAACACGCTCTCGGACACGAGCGCGAGCTTCGTCCAGTTCGACGCCTCCGACCTCGTCGCGAATGGCGACACCACCCTGAGCAGCGCGGGCGGCGTCGCGGCGATCGCGTTCGACGAGACGACGACGCTGGTCGGCAACCTCACCCTCGACGGCGGCGCGAACGCCGTCGTCGTGACGGGCGCGATCGACGGCGACGCGAGCGGCGCGACCTCCTCCGGCCTCACGCTGCGCAGCGACCTGAACCCGCTCTTCGGGCCCGGCGTGACCGTCTCGAGCGCGATCGGTGCGACGACGGCGGTCGGCAGCCTGACCACGGCGGGGGCTGGCTCGGTCTCCGTGGCCGCGAACGTCACGACCACGAACGGCCAGAGCTACGACTCCGACGGCGGCATCGGCCTCTCGGCCGTGACGTTGGCCGACACCGGGGCGGGCTCGATCCGCCTCGGCAACGCGGGCAGCGACACCGTCGTGGTGAACGGCGCCGCGACGGTCTCGAACGCGGGCGGCGGGACGATCGATCTGAACGCGGCCACGACGCTGGGCGCGGATCTGACGCTGAACGGCGGCTCGGGCGACATCGACGTCGACGGCAGCGTGAACGGCGCCCACGCCCTCGCGCTGAACTCCACCGGCGTCGTGGACGTGAACGGCGCGATCGGCGGGACCACGGCCCTCGCGAGCCTCACGAGCGACGACGGCGGGCGCGTGAACGTGAACTCGGCCGTCGCGACGACCGGCGATCTCACCCTTTCCGACTCCACCATCGACCTCGGCGTGAGCTCCCTCGCCACCACGGGCGCCGGCGCGATCACGATCGGCAACGCCTCGAGCGACACCGTGCTGCTCTCCGGGGCGACGACGCTCGACACCAGCGCGGGCACCGGCGACATCGCCGTGAACGCCTCGGCCACCCTGAACGCCGATCTCACGTTGAACGCGGGCGCGAACGACATCGTGCTCGCGGGCAACATCGAGGACGACGGATCGAACGCGACGTCCTCGGAGATCGCGCTGAACAGCACCGGCGCGACGACGATCGCGGGCACGATCGGCGCCGCGAACCGCATCGAGTCCGTGACGACCGACGCGGGCGGCTCGCTCGCGATCGACGCCGACGTCGCGACGCGCGGCGGCCAGACCTATCAGGACGCGACGATCGCGATCGGCGGCGCCGGCTCGCGCCTCCTGTCCGACACGGGCGCCGGCGGCATCGCGATCGGCGCGGTCGCGGGCACGCTCGCGATCAACGCCGCCACCACGCTGCGCACCTCGGGCGGGAGCGGCGACGTGACGCTCGCGGGCGCGGCGACGCTCGGTGCGGACCTCACGATCGAGACGGGCGGCAACGACGCGACCCTGAACGGCACGATCGCCGACGACGGCAATGCGGCGACCTCCGCCGACCTCGCGATCGACTCCTCCGGCGCGACCACGATCGCCGGCGCCGTGAGCGCGGAGTCGGTCGCGACCGACGACGGCGGTACACTCGCACTGAACGCGAACGTCACCACGACCGCCGGCCAAACCTACGCCGAGGACTCGATCACGCTCGCGGCGACGCTCAGCGACGCGAGCGCGACGGGCGGAACCGGCATCGTCATCGGCGACGCGGATGCAGGCGACGCGTTCCGGGTGACGGGTCCGTCGTCGATCCGCGCGACCGGCGGCGACGATCTGATCCAGCTCAATGCGGCGACGACGCTCGCGGGCGACCTCACCCTCGATGCCGGCGCCAACGCGCTCACGCTCGACGTGACGATCGACGACGACGCCAATGCGGCGACGTCGGGCGACCTCGTGTTCGACGCGCGCACGCTCCTGCTCGACGCCAACATCGGCGACGCGAGCCCGGTGGAGTCCTTCACGGTGAACTTGATCCCGGGCGCTGGCGGGAGCCTGCTTCCCACGGACGTGATCGAGTTCGATCGTGCGACTGCGATCCACACGCGCGGCCTGCTCTCGCTGAACGGCAACAATCTCGCGGGCCGCACGGCGACCGACGCGACCATCTTCAAGACGGCTCGCTTCCTGACGGAGAACCTGACCCTCACGCTCGACTCGACGGCGGGCGACGTGCGCTTCGGCTCGGGCGAGAAACTCACGGTCGCAGGCGACCTGACGATCGCCGCGGGCGGCGTGACCGCAGTGAGCGACATCAACGCGGTGGACGTCACGATCGTCGCCGGCACGCGCATCGAGATCGTGGGCCGACCGCCGGGAACCGCCAGCAACGGCGACTTCGACCTCGGCGCCGACATCGTGGCGAACACGCTCACCCTCGACGCGCCGTCGCTGATCGTCACCGGTGGCCAGGGCCGCGTGCAGTTCGGCCTGCCGAACGCGGGCCGTCAGGGCGAGTTGGTGGACGTGAACAACCTGTTGAACGTGCCGTTCGTGACGCGCGCGGCCTTCGAGCAGGCTTCAGTCGGCGTCCTGCCGGCGGACCTCGTGGACCCGGTCACGCTCGTGGCGATCGACTACACGCCCGGCGGCCCCGCGCCGGGCTCGCAACGCCCCCCCGCGAACCCGCTGGCCGTCCTGCTCGAGAAGCCTTCGGGCGGCGTGAACATCGCCGCGGCGAGCGAGCGCCCGCTGCGCGAGAGCGAGGTGAGCGCGTTCCTCTCCTGCGATCCGTCGGATCTCGAGTGCCAGTCGGAGGCGGTCGGCGAAGCGCGCGCCAACAGCGCGCAGGCCCAGGAGCTGCGCGACGCGTTCTCGGACCTGTTCGGCCCGACCGGCGGAGCGGACACGACGGCGCTGGCCGCCGCGAACGAGGATCCGCAGAAGGCGGTGCTCGATCGCGCGGTGCAGGCCTACCGAGCGCAGACGGGCCAGGCACCGACGGGCGTCGCCTTCCGCCAGTTCTGCCAGTCGAGCGGCGACTACGCCGGCGCGCTGCGCGTCCTCGAGGACCTGCGCGAGCTCTTCACCAGCGCGCGCGAGTTCGGCATGACCGGCGAGGGCATCGGCGACTTCAAGCAGCAGACGCTGCAGGCCGTCGCGCCCGAAGGCATCGCGATCGACGCGCTCGATGCGGCGATCGAGGCGGGCGCGGTCAACCCGTAGTCCGGACTACTCCTCGAGCATCGCAGCCGGAGGCGCCGGCTCCCGCACGGGGGCCGGCGCTTCGTGCTTCGCCGCATCGAGCTCGTCCCAGATCGAGAGGCCGAGGGCGTCGCCGGCCGCGAGCACGACCGGCGGCTGCGCTTCTGCAGCGCGTGCGGGCTCGTCCGCCGCGGCGGCCGAAGCAACGAGGACGAGCAACCCGATCGCGAGCGACGCACGCATGGTGGCGCCTCCGTTGGAGCGGCGCGGGGGAACCTCCGCTTCCGTTCCTCGCTTCGGCATCTCGTGCGGTCGCGCCGGTGACGTTCGTCACGCGGCGCAGGCAGGCCTTGCGCAGGCGATGCGCAGCGCGCGGCGGAGCCGATCGAACGCTCGCTCCGCGACGGCCCGCGACCTATTGGGCGCGGCGCAGCGAAGTGATCTGCCAGCCGTCGCCGCGCTTCGTCAGCTCCGCGACCATCGGGCCTTCGGAGATCGGCGTCAGCTTGCCCTCCGGCGAGATGCCCTGGAGGCTTTGCACGAAGCGCACCTGCGCGGAGCTGCCCGACACCTGCTCGCTCTGCGGCGTCACGCTGACGGCAAAGCTGCCGTACGTACCGAACAAGCGGTCGAACAGGCGCTCGGAGTTCGGGTCCATGCGCCATACGATCTTCAGCGCCTGGAGATCCGCGCCGCGAATCGCATCGGCGTACTCGTCGAGCACCGAGCGCACGTCGCCGCTCACGCCACCGCCGGGCGCTGGCGCAGGCATGGTGCGCGTCGGCGCGGGCGTGGCCTCGACGACGGCCGGCGCGGCCTTCACCTTGGCCGCGATCTGGACCGTCGGAGACGCCGCGCCGCGGGCGTCCGTCGCGACGACCTCGATTCGGTAGTCGCCCGCGGCCGCGGGCGCGAAGTTGAAGCGATCTCCCGTGTGCCGGGTGCGCCCGCCGCCGGGCGCGCGCACGACGTACTCGACGCTCACGCGATCGCCCTCGGCGTCGCGCGTGCTCGTCACGATCGCCGCCTGCTGGCCGACCTCGAGCGCGAGCGGCCCCTTGGGCGAAACCGCGAGCTGCGGCGGCGCGTTCACTTCGAGCGGCTCGCTCGCCGCCGAGGCGCGATTGGCTTCGTCCGCGGCGTCGCGAAATGCGTCCCGCGCGCTGGCGAAGCTCGCGGCGGCGTCCGCGGCGCGCCCTGCGC
>CAZCTH010000088.1:0-22754 GCA_964501435.1 uncultured Spirochaetales bacterium
CGATCTACCGGGCGGCGATCTGGGCCGTGTGGCGGAACTTCATGAAGTCGCGCTCGGAGAACCGGCGCGACGCGCCGCCCGCGGTCGCGCTCGGGCTGCGCGCCAAGCGGCTCCCGCTCCGCGAGCTGCTCGCTTCCCGGCGTTTCCCGTGGCGCCACGCGCTCTCGCCCTGGGTCGCGGGCGCCTACCACGCGCGCATCCCCACGCGCGCCGTCGCGAACTGCCGCGTCCACGCGCTGCGCTACGCGATCTAGCGGACGAGATCTCCGTTTGCGCGCGGAATCCCCTGCTGCGGCGGGAGCTTCACGGAGAGAAGAAACAATCTTCGATCCACAACTCACGCGCCGAGCGCAAACCCCGCGTAGCCGCCCTTCGCCACCTGTTCGCAGCGCGCCGCGTAACGCGGGAACCCGAGGTAGGGCATGAACACGCGCGGCTTCCCGGGCACGTTCGCGCCGACGTACCACGAGTTGCACGTGGTGTAGATCGTGCGCCCGGCGATCTCGTTCACGTGCGCCACCCAGGCTTCCTCCGCGTCGCGCTCGGCCTCGACGCGGGCGAGGCCGCGGGCGCGCAGGTGCGCGATGCAGTCGGCGATCCAGTCCACGTGGTGCTCGATGCCGAGGATCATGTTCGCGAGGACGGACGGGCTTCCGGGGCCGGTGATCGTGAAGAAGTTCGGGAAGCCCGCGGTCGCGAGGCCGAGGTAGGTGCGCGGTCCGTCGGCCCACTTCTCGCGCAGGGACACGCCGCCGCGGCCGCGCACGTCGATGCGGAACAGCGCGCCGGTCATCGCATCGAAGCCGGTCGCGAGCACGAGCACGTCGGCCGGATGTTCGCGGCCGTTCGCCCGCACACCGCGCGGAGTGATCGCTTCGATGCCTGACGGGCGAATGTCCACCAACGTGACGTTCGAGCGGTTGAACGTCTCGAAGTAGCCCGTGTCCGCGCAGGGGCGCTTGCAGGCGATCAAGGTGCGCGGCGAAAGCAGATCGGCGACCGCGGGGTCCTTCACGATTTCGCGGATCTTCTCGCGCACGAACTCACACACCGACTCGTTCGCAGCTGGATTCGTGAAGACGTCGGCGTAGGAACCGACGATGCCGAGCCCGCCTGCTTCCCAGCGCTTCTCGAACTCCGCGCGCCGTTCCTCGGGTGTCGCGTCCGTCCACAGATTCGCGCGGGGATCGAAGTCGAGACCGAAGTCGCCCCCCGCATAGGGCTTCCGGAACTCGGCGTAGCTCGCCTTGACCCGGTCCTGGTAGGCGCGCTCGAGCGGCGCGTTGCGCGCCGGCATCGAGTAGCTCGCGGTGCGCTGGAACACCGTGAGGTGGGCGGCCTGTTCCGCGAGGATCGGAATGGACTGCACCGCCGACGAACCGGTCCCGATGATCGCGACGCGCTGGCCCGCGACGTCTACGCCCTCTTCCGGCCAGGCGCCCGTGTGCACCACTCGGCCCGCGAACTTCTCGAGCCCCGGGAACTGCGGCGTATGGGTCGCCGAGAGACAGCCGGTCGCCATCACGCAGAACTGGGCGTCGACGGATTCGCCGGTCGAGAGCTGGACGCGCCAGCGCGCGGCCGCGTCGTCCCAGTGTGCGGCCAGCGCGCGCGTCTCGAAGGCGATGTCGCGCCGCAGGTCGAAACGATCCGCGACGTGCTCCGCATAGCGGAGGATCTCCGGCTGCGTCGCGTAGCGCTCGCTCCATTCCCATTCGAGCTCGAGCTCGCGCGAGAACGAGTACGAGTAGGCGAGGCTCTCGACGTCGCAGCGCGCGCCCGGATAGCGGTTCCAGTACCAGGTGCCGCCGACGCCCCGCCCCGCTTCGACGACGCGCACGCGGAGCCCGAGGGCGCGGAAGCGATGGAGCGCATAGAGGCCGCCGAAGCCCGCGCCGACCACCAGCACGTCGAGCTCGGCCGGTAGCGGCGTGCGCTCGCGAGACGAACCAGCCATGGGTGGCCCTCCTGCGGCGACGCAGGCTACGCCCGCCGCGCGGCGGCGCGCCATTGTGCGAATGCGCGCGCATTCGCGGTGAGGCCTGCGACCCGACTACGCTCGCCCGTGCGCGGCGTTCGAACGACGACTCGCGGGCCGCGCGAAAGGAGCCTCCGATGGCGCGCGTAGCCGGGAAGATCGCCCTCGTTACGGGTGCAGCGAGCGGCATCGGACGCGCCTGCGCGGAGGCGCTCGCCGTCGAGGGCGCGCGCGTCTTCGTGGCCGACGTGGACGATCGCGGCGCGCGCGAGGCGTGCGCGGCGATCGCGGCCGCGGGCGGCGCGGCGCAGCCGCTCGCGCTCGACGTCACCGACGAGGCCGACTGGAGCGCGGCGGTCGCGCGCGTGCGCGCCGAGGCGGGCGCGCTGCACGTGCTCGTGAACAACGCGGGCATCTGCATCGCCGCCCCGCTGCTCGAGCTCTCCTACGCGTCGTGGCGTCGGCAGCTCGCCGTGAACCTCGATGGCGTCTTCCTCGGAACGAAGGCCGCGCTGCCGCTGATGGCGGCATCGGGGGGCGGCTCGATCGTGAACGTGTCGTCCGTGGCAGGGCTGCAGGGCGTCCCGGGCCTAACGGGCTACTGCGCGACGAAGGGCGGCGTGCGCCTCTTCACGAAGGCGGTCGCCCTCGAGTGCGCGCATGCGCGCAACGGCGTGCGCGTGAACTCGTTGCACCCCGGCGGCATCGAGACGCCGCTCTGGGCGAAGATGGCCAGCGACGGCATCGCGCCGCCTCCCGGGGATCCGAGCATCCCGTCGCGCATGCAGGGCGCGCGCGACGCCTCGCTCGCGACGACGCCCCTCGGCGTCGTGGGCACGCCCGCCGACATCGCGGCGGGTGTCGTCTACCTCGCGAGCGACGACGCGCGCTTCGTCACCGGCACGGAGCTCGTGATCGACGGCGGCGTGTTCGCCGGCTGAACGCACGCTCGAACCGAGCGCGGAGTACGCGATGGGCGACGACTTCGGCCTGCAGCCCGTCTACCACACGATCATCGACTGTCGGGACATCGCGGACCGGAACCGACCTCGCTCCCGAGCGCCGGCATCGTCACCTGCGCCTGTTGTTACGACCCAACGGCAATGGCATCGCGCTGATCGAGCTCGAGCCGGGCCTCCGTCACTCTCGCATCGAGGAAGCCTGTCTTCACCCCCAAGGGCGCCGTCGATTCCGCCGGCACTCCGCCCAGCCTCCGTGAACGTGGCATGAAGACGCGCGAGAGCGGTTCCGCCCCTAGGACACGAGCCGCACGCTCCCGCGCGCGGCGCCGAGCATGTCCGCCGAGCGACGGCTCCATACAGGGGCGCCGAGCGCCTCGTGGGCGCGCAGCGCGCGCTCGAACTGGCGCGCCGCGGCGGTGCGCCGGCCGCGCGCGAGGAGGATGAAGCCGAGCGCGTGGGCGAGCGATCCCCAATACGTCGCCGCGATGCCGGCGACGCCGTGCAGCTCCGCGAATGGCGCGAGCAGCGGCTCGAGCGCGGCGGCGAGCTCGCTCGAGCGCGCGAGGTACGCGAGCTCGGCGCCTACGGCGAGCGTGGCGAGGCGCGTGCGGTCGTTCGGCAAGGCGTCGAGACTCTGCGCGAGCGCGCTCGCCGCTTCGCTCGCGCGCGCGCGTTTCCCGCACAGGCCGTGCGCGAGCCCCGCGATCGCGGCGAGGCCCGGCAAGTTGGGAAGGTGCGCGCGGGCCTGGTCCAGCGCCGGCAGCAGCGCCGCGAGCCCGCCGCGCTCGCGCGCGAGCTGGAAGCGCTGCAGCCCCGCGACGACGCCGGAGCCGAGACTGCCCGTCGCGCGCGCGTGCAGATCGGCCGCGTCCATGGCCGCGCTCGCCTCGTCGACGCGGCCGGCGATCAGCGCGCGCAGCGCCGCGACGCCGAGCGTCATGCCTTGCGCATACGGGATGGGCGCGCGCCGTACGAGCGCCTCGCAGTCGGCGAACGCCTCGTCGAAGCCCGCGCGGTCGCCGCGCTCGAGCTGGACGGTCGTGACCTCCGCGAGGCCGCGGAACTCGATCTCGATGTCGCCCGCGTGCCGACCGCAGCTCGCCACCTCGCGGGCGAGCGCCAGCGCGGTCTCGGGCCCGCTCGCGCTGAAGAAGCAGATGCTCTGGTCGGCGAGCACGCGCGCCAGCGTCAGCGCGTCGCCGCCGCGGCGCGCGCGCGCGACGCCTTCGGCGAGCAGCCGCGCGCCGGCTTCGCGCTCGCCCGGCGCGGACTCGAGCAACGCGGCGCCGAAGCGGACGGCGACGCGCGCTTCGAGGCTGGGATCGCCGCTCGGCGCCGCGTGCGCGGCGCGCAGCCAAGCGAGCGTGACGTCGGTCGCGTGGAGCGAGAGCGCGCGATGGGCGAAGCCGAGCGCGGCGCGGGAGAGCCGCGGCGCGTCGCCCCGATCGCGCGCGATCCGGGCGGCGCGATCGAACGGGACGCGCGCGCTCGGCGTCCCCTTGCTGGCGACGGTCAGATCGCCGAGCTCGAGGAGCAGGTCGCAGAGCTCGAGCGGCGGGAAGTCCGCGCGCTCGGCGATCTCGACGGCGCGCTGCTGCCAGGCTTCGGCGTCTCCCACCGCGTGCATGCGCCACGCCGCACGCGCCGCGCGCCGCAGGTGATCGACCACCGCCGCGGGGGAGAGCGCCGAGCGCGCGCCGAACGCGTGGCTCGCGAGCCGGAACGCGTCGCGCTCGGGCCGCGCCTCGAGCGCGGCCAGCGCGAGCCGGTGCAGCGCCGCACTCGCGCCTTCACCCAAGGTCGCGAGATCCTCCCCGACCGCGTCCGCGAAGAGCGGATGCGCAAACCGCCACGCGCCCGTCTCGCCGCGCTCGACGAGGCCGCCGCGCTCGGCCTCGCGCAGCGCGCCCTCTGCCTCGGCCAGCGCACAGCCCGCGCTCGCGCGCACCAGCTCGAGGTCGAAGGGCCCGCCGGAGACGACCGCAGCGTGCAGCACGCGGCGCGTGCCCGCGCTCAGCGCGGCGAGCCGCCGCCGCACCAGCGGCACGACGCCGGGCAGAACGCTGGCTTCGATCTGCGCGGCGCTGAGCAGCGGGCCTTGCGCGCTGCTCGTGGCGAACGTGCGCACGGCCTCGAGCGCGAGCAGCGGGCTGCCCTGCGTGTGCGTGGCCAGCGCGATCGCCGCGCCGTCGCCGAGCTGGGCGCCGAGGCGCGCGCGCACGAGTGCGCGCAGCTCGTTCGCATCGAGGCCGCGCAGCGCGAGCGTGCGCGTCGTGGCCTCTGCGGCGAGCGCGGTCAAGTCGAGCGTGTGCTCGTCGCCAGGCGCGAGCGGGCGGTGCGTTCCGAGCAGCGTGACGCGCGCAGTGCACAGCGCGGGCGCGACGAAGCGCAAGAGGGCGAGGGACTCGCGATCCGCGAACTGGAGGTCATCGAGCGCGACGAGCAGCGGCCGCGCGCGCGCGGCGAGGACGAGCGCGCGCTGGAGCGCGCGAAAGCGCGCGTAGCGCTGCGATTCCGAGATCCCGCCCGACGCGGGGAGCTCGGCGCTGTGCGCGGTCAGCGCCGTCACGCCGAGAGCGTGCGCGACCTCGGTCCAGAGCGCGTAGGCGTCCGACTCTGCGCCCGCTCGCCCCCAGCCGCGGAGCACCGCCATGCCGCGCGCCTCGGCGCGCGCCGCGATCTCGGCGAGCAGTGCGGTCTTGCCGATCCCCGGGCTGCCGGCGAGCAGACGGACGCCGCCGGTGCCCGCCCCCGCTTCGTCGAGCGCACCTTCCAGCGCCGCGACCAACTCTTCGCGTCCGACGAAGCTGGCCTCCGCAGCGCCGACGACCTCGACCGGCGCGGCAAAGCGCAGGCCGAGGCCGCGCACGGTCTCGATCTGGCGCTGGGCGCGCCCGTCGTCGCCGATCGCGCGGCGGACCTCCTTCAGCGCCTGGCGGACGGCCGCGTCGCCCACCACCACGTCGGGCCAGAGCTGGGCGCGCAGGTGCGCCTCCGAGACGACGCGACCGCGGTGACGAAGCAGAAGAGCAAGGAGGTCGAAAGTGAGCGGTTGCGCGCGCACCGGCTTCCCGCCGCGCTCGAGCGTGCGGGCGGCGAGGTCGAGGCGGCAGTCTGCCCAGCGAAGCTGCATGTACGCGCGACCCTCATCCGGCTCGGGTCCGCGAGCGTACCGGGATCTCGAGCGACGCTCCGGGGCCAGGTGCTCGCACGCGGCGCGCGGCGCAGCGGGCCGACGCGCTGGTGACAGTCGGGGCCGCGAGGGTTCGCTCGGCGAGGAGGCTGGCGGGGTGGACGGGACTCGAACCCGCAACTTCCGGCGTGACAGGCCGGTGCTCTAACCGATTGAACTACCACCCCGCAGCGGCGCGTTTGATTAGCGCCTGCCCCTCCGGACCGCTAGGCGGAAACCGCCGCCGGAGCGAAGGAATTCGAGGGGCGAGCGCCCGGGCGGGTCGGCATCAGCCGCGCGCCGCGGCGGCCTCGGCGGCGATCATCTGGGCGGCCTGCATCTGCAGCACGATCGTCATATCGCCGAGCACCTCGACCTTGCCGCCGAGGAAGGCCTGCATCGGGTCGAGCTGGCCGCTGGAGAGGGCCGCCGCATCGTCGGCGGTCATGCGCAGCGTGGCGGTGGCCTCGGCCGGGATCGGGCCCGGGCCGAGCTTGAACGCGACGGCCCAGTCGCCGCTCGGGCCCCCGGTCACCTCCATGCGCACGACGCCCTCGAGCTTCGCGAGCTCCGCGAGCGCGGCGGGCGTCGGCGCCGCCGCGATCTGCCCCGCGGCTCCCTCGGGCGCGTCCCGCAGCGCGTGGGGGCGGAAGAAGCGCGAGGCGCCCTCCCCGATCGCGCCGCCGGCGCCGGCGTAGAGCGAAGCGCGCCAGTCGGCGACGCGCTGCACGTAGGTCACGGGCGTCGCGTCGCGCGCGCCGCGCGTCACGGTGACGGCGCCGTTGGCGATGCGGACGACCCACTCGCCGCCGCCCTCGCCCTCGAGCAGGAGCCCGAGCGAGACGTCGAGCCCCTCGCTGCCCGGCGGCAGCCCCGCTTCCGCGAACGCGCGCGGCAGCCACGCCTCCAGGTACTCGCTCGGCGACGTGGACGGACTCGGCAGCTGCGACACGGGGCGCCTCCTCGGGAGCCGCCCAGCATAGGCGGCGTTCGCGAATCGCCGGGGACGTTGGTTCACGAGAGGATGCGCGGGCGTTTCGTGAACCAACGTCCCCGGGTGTGGCAACGTGGCCGCGTGGCCGAAGATGCGACGCCGCCGCGTACGTCCTGGCTCGCGCGCGTGCGCGACCGCGACCACACGCGCGGCAGCCTGCTCACCTCCGTCGTGGTGCTCTCGCTGCCCGCGATCTTCGCCTCACTCGCCGGCGCGGGCGCGATGCAGATCGGCGAGATGTGGATCACCGGCCAGCTCGGCACCGAGGCGCTCGCCGCGGCGAACAGCGCGTCCCAGACCTTCCGGCAGCTCACGATGCTCTTCCTGATGGGCCTCCAGACGGCGACGCAGATGTTCATCGCGCGCATGGTGGGCGCGGCGCAGCGCGACCAGGCCGAGCACGTCGCGGGCCAGGCGCTGCTCGCGGGCCTCGCGTTCTGGCTCGTCGCGGCACTCGGCAGCCTCTTCTTCGTGGAGCCGCTCGCCGCGCTCATGTCCCCCAACGCGAGCGTCGTCGCCGGCATCGCGCTCTTCGCCCACGTCACGTTCGCGCTGCTGATCGGCCCGATCGCCATGCAGATCGGCGCTTCGGTCCTCGCCGGCGCGGGCGACGCGACGACGCCGATGCTCGCCAACGTCGTGTCCGCGGTCGTGATGCTCGTCGCGCAGTGGGCGCTCGCGTTCGGGCGGCTCGGCCTGCCCGAGTTCGGCCTCGCTGGCATCGCGCTCGGCGCCGGCCTCGGCTCGCTCGTCGGCGGCGCGCTCATCCTCTCGGCCCTATTGCGCGGCGCGGGCCGCGTGCGCCTGCGCGCCGCGCACTTCCGCCCCGACCCCGCACTGCTGAAGCGCCTGCTCGGCAGCTCCTGGCAGCCGTCGCTCCACATGCTCGCGCGCACCGGCATCCTGATGTTCTTCACGATCTTCGCCGGACGGCTCGGACCCGCGGTCGTCGCGGCCTACGGCATCGGCGTGCGCGTCGAGATGGTCGCGATCATGATCGCGTTCCCGATCTCGAACGCGTGCGCGACGCTCGTCGGCCAGAACCTCGGCGCGGGCCGCCCCGAGCGCGTGTGGCCCGCGGTGCGCATGAGCTTCGTCGCGACGAGCGCGGCGCTCTGGCCGTGCGCGCTCGCCGTGTGGCTCTGGCGGGCCGACTTCGTCGCGCAGTTCACGAGCGACCCGGTCGTCGCCGGCCACGCCATCGACTACCTCGCCTACACCGCCGTGCTGCTGCTCTTCTACGGCCTCTACTTCGTCGCCTTCCGCACGCTCCAGGCCGCGGGCGACATGCTCACGCCGATGTTCATCTCCGTCGGCTCCGCGTTCGGCGCCGGCATCCCCCTCGCGGTGCTGCTCGCCTCGCGCCTCGACTACGGCGCGACGGGGATGTGGATCGCGAACCTCGTCTACGCGGTGATCAACGCGGGGCTCATGCTCGCGTGGCTCGCGCGGGGGAGCTGGCTGCGGGCGACGGCTCGTGCGGTGGCGCCGCCGCCTCAACGCGCGCGCAGCACGTAGAACACGTAGCCGAAGCTCCCGGCGCGCTCGCGGAACACCGCGATCTCCGCCTCCGCCTCGTCCAGCACCGCGCGCGCTTCGGGCTGCGCGTGCTTCGCCCGCAGCGCCGGAATGCGGCGTGCGAGCTCGGCGTAGTAGCCGTCCTCCCAGTCCGCGTCGGGCAGCACGAACTCGCCCGCGAGCGCGTAGCCCGCAGCGGCGATCGCGCGCAGGTTGGCCTCGTGTGCGCGCATCGCCGGGTAGCCCGCCGACCAGAAGCTGCGCACGCGCTCGGGCGCGGGCGGGCCGAGCCACGCGAGCTCCGAGAGCGCGAGCGCGCCTCCCGGCGCGAGCAGCGGGCGCCACGCGCGCAGGGCGATGTCGAAGCCGACGCCGTAGACCGCGCTCTCGCACCACACGCGATCGAAAGTGCGCGCGCCGAGATCGAGCGCGCCCATCGACTGCTGCACGGTCTCGATGCGATCCGCGAGGCCCGCGCGCGCGGCGGCGTCGCGCAGCGCCCCGAGCGATGGCGTCCACACGTCGAGCGCTGTGACGTGGCCCCCCGTGAGTCGCGCAAGCGCGAGCGTCTGGCGCCCCGTACCGCAGCCGAGATCGAGCACGCGCGGCGCGGGCGGCAACGCGCCGGACAGCGCGAGCGCACGGGCGGTCGACGCATCGCTGCCGGGGCCCTGCTTCGAGAGCCCCGCGTGAAGCTCCCAGAACACGTCCTGCGCGAGCGACATCTTGCGACCCTAACGAAACGCGCGGCCCGCGCGGCGCGCGTGTTAGCGTGGCCGCCGCGCTCCGCGCGCGCCGAGGGCTTCGATGAACGCGACTGTCCGCCACCTTTCTCTGGCCGAGCTCGACGCCGGACTGCGCGCGCTGCCGCCCGCGCCGAAGGACCGCGGAACGCTGACCGAGATCGTGCGGCGGCGCCCGGACGGCGTGCGCGAGACGCCCGCGCGCGTCGCGCTCGACGCAGTGCGCGGCCTGCCCGGCGACCGCTGGAGCGCAGCGCCGGAGCCGCGCGACCTCGACATGCAGCTCGCCGTGATGAACCGCGCGGTGGCCACGCTGATCGCTTGCGGGCAGCCGCTCACCACGTTCGGCGACAACTTCTTCACCGACCTCGACCTCAGCGCCGCGAACCTCCCGTTCGGCACGCAGCTGCGCGTCGGCGGCGCGCGCCTCGTCATGACGCCGTTCCCGCACAACGGCTGCGCCAAGTTCAACGCGCGCTTCGGCAACGACGCGCTCCGGCTCGTGCAGCGCAAGGAGACCCGCGACCAGAACTACCGCGGCGTCTACTGGCGCGTGCTCGAGCCGGGCGAGATCGCGGTGGGGGACGCGATCGAGGTCGTCCGGTGAGCCAGCCGGAGAGCCCCTACGCACCGCCGCAGTCCGACCTCACCTCCGGCGGCGCAGCGCTCCCAGGCGGCTCGCTGCGCTCCGCGCTCGCCTTCGCGTTCGACGTGTTCGCGCGCCACCGCCTCGTGCTGCTGATCGCACTGCTCTGGTTTCCGCCGAATCTTCTCATCGAGTGGGTCTCGATGAAGAACGGCGCGGACCTGGCCGCCGACGTCCGAATCGCCAGCCTCGCGTCGTTGTTCGTGCATCCGCTGTGTGTCGGCGTCGTGCTCGCAGCCTGCCAGCTCACTCGCGCGGGCCGGGCCTCGACCTTCTCCGACCTGCTCGCCAGTGCGAAATGGGGCCGAATCTTCGCCGCGAGCTTCGTCGCAAACCTGCTGATCGGCCTCGCGACCCTCGCACTCATCGTCCCCGGCCTGATTCTGGCCGTGCGCTACGCGTTCGTGGAGATCGCAGCCGCGCGCGAGGACCTGCCGAGCGCGCCGGCCCGCGCGCGCTCGCGCGAGCTCGTCGCAGGGCGCGCGCTGCCCATCGTGCGCGTGTACGTCGGGTTCCTGGGCATCGGGCTCGCGGCCGCGTTCGTCTACGGCGCGGCGACCTCGGCGCTCGGCGTGCCCGAACATTTTGCGCTCACGGCGCTCTTCGACACCGGCATCGACGTGCTTCACGCGTCGATGTTCGCGGTGCTGTGGGCGCTCTACGAAGCGGCGCTCGAAACATCCCCTGCGTCGCCGACGTCGGCGAGCGCGCTCGCCACGCGCGAAGGAGGCCCCTCGTGAAGTTCGGAGCCATGGTCGCCACCAAGATCGACGACTGGCAGCTGCTCCAATACGCCGAGCAGCTCGGCTACGACCACGGCTGGGTGCCCGATTCCCAGATGATCTGGTCGGATTGTTATGCCACGCTCGCGCTCGCGGCGCATCACACGTCGCGCATCCGGCTGGGCACGGGCGTCGCGGTCGCGGGCACGCGCAGCGCACCGGTCACGGCGCACTCGATCGCGTCGATCAATCGCATCGCGCCGGGCCGCGTGTTCCTCGGCATCGGCACCGGCCACACGGCCATGCGCGTGATGGGCTTCGACCCGGTGAAGCCGAAGGAGTTCCGCGAGTACCTGCGCGTGGTGCGCGGCCTCCTGCGCGGCGAAGAAGTCGAGTACACGCTGAACGGCGAAACGAAGGCGATCGCGCTGCTGCACCGCCAGCTCGGCTTCGTCGACGTCGCCCACGAGATTCCCATCTGGGTGGCGGCGAACGGGCCGCTCGCGCTCGCGGCGGCAGGCGCCTACGGCGATGGTCGCATCTCCGCGGGCGCCGAGACGTCGGCGCACATGCGCGCGAGCCTCGCCAAGATCCGCGACGGCGCGGGCAAGATCGGGCGCACGCTCCCCGCGAGCTTCCACACCGCCGCGCTCACGTTCTCGTGCGTGCTGCGCCCGGGCGAGAAGCTGACCAGCGACCGCGTGATCGACGCCGTCGGCTCGATGGCGAGCGCCACGCTCCACTTCTGGTGGGAGCTCGCGCAGCAATCCGGCAGCGACGCCTTCATCCCCGCCGAAGCGCGCGACACGTGGGACCAGTACCTGCGGTACCTGAGCGGCCTCGCCATCCCGAGAGAGCGCCTCCACCTGCGCGTGCACGAGGGGCACTGCACGTACCTCGTGCCCGACGAGCGCCGCTTCATCACGCCCGCCGTGATCCGCGCGAGTGGCGGCCTCGTCGGCGAGCCCGACGAGATCCTCGCGATGCTGAAGGAGCACGAGGCCGCCGGCCTGCGCGAGGTGACGCTGCTGCCGCCGATGGCGAACGCGCGAGAGCTGTATCGGGAGTTCGCGGAGCAGGTGATGGCGCGGTGGCGGTGAGGGGAACCTCGCCTACCCCGCCTTCGCCATGACTTCGTTCGCGAACGTCTCCAGCGCCGCGCGCTTCTGATCGAGCGTGGACGCAGCGACCCCGCGGAACGTGAGCGGCAGCTGGATCACGCCGGTGACGCCGGCGTCTTCGAGCTGGCGCACTTGGTCGGGGCGCGCGAGGTCCTGCACGGCGGAGACGATCTGCGGTTCGCCCGCGCGGCCTGCGGCGCGCCAGGCGGCGCGGACCCTTCCCGCCCATGCGACGAGATCCACGACGTCGTAGTGCGCGCCGAGCCAGCCCTGCCAGCGCGTCGCGCGGCGCAGCGCGGCGTCGGCGTGGCCGGCGATCAGGATCGGCACGGGCGCGGTCGGCACGGGCACCATCTCGCAGCGGCCGAAGTCGAAGAGCTCGCCGTGGTGCTCGACCATGCCGCCGCGGAGCAGCTTCGCGATCACGTCGAGCATCTCGTCGCAGCGCTTCCCGCGGCGCGCGAACGGGAAGCCGGTGAGCGCGAACTCCTCGCGCATCCAGCCCACGCCCACGCCGAGCACGAGGCGGTTCCCGCTCATCACCGCGGCGGTGGCGATCGCCTTCGCGGCGGCGAATGGCTCGCGCATCGGGAGCACGTAGCAGCTCGTCATGAAGCGCAGGCGCGTCGTCACCTGAGCGAGCGCGGCGCACTGGATCAGCGGGTCGGGGATGATCGTCTTGGCGTTCTCCCAGCGCGCGCGGCCCTCTTCCGCGAGATACGGAGCGTCCTGCCGCTCGGGCGTGACGAAGTGGTCGCCGCTCGTGACGCCGTCGTAGCCGAGGGACTCCGCGAGCTGCGCGAAGCGCACGAGCTGATCCATCTCGGTGTGCGCGATCGCCTGCCAGAACTCCATCCGCGCGCCTCGCCTCCCGCTCGCGAACCAACGTCCCCTCAGATTGCGCCGTCGCGGGCGAGAGCGTCGACTTCGGCGTCGCCGAGGCCGAGCAGCTCGGCGTAGACGGCGCGGTTGTGCTCGCCCAGATTGGGGTTGCGCGCGCCGCGCGCGGGCTCCGTGCCGTGCAGCCGGAGCGGGCTCTGGGGTAGCGCGACGCGCCCGAGGCTCGGGTGCTCGAACCACTCGAGCGCGCCGCGCGCGTGCAGGTGCTCGCGGTGGAGCGCCTCCTTCACGTCGCGCACCGGGGCGCTCGGAACCTTCGCGTCGCGCAGGCGATCCGCCACGACGTCGCGCGGCAGCGACGCGCACCACGCGCCGACGAGCGCGTCCACCTCCTCGCGCCGCTTCACGCGCCGCGGCGTCGTGCGGTAGCGCTCGTCGTCCGCGAGCTCGGGTCGCCCCATCGCGTCGCACAGGTTCTTCCAGTGCGGCTCGGTCAGGCACAGCAGCACGATCGTGCCGCCGTCCTGCGTCGCGTAGGCGTTGTACGGCACGAGCATGAAGCTGCCCTGCTGGTTGCCCACGCGCGGCGGCGTCTCGCCCTTGTCGTAGACCCACTCGAGCTGCGACGCGACGGTGTGGATGGCGGTGTCGAGCATCGCGACCTCGACGAGCCGCCCGCGGCCCGTGCGTTCGCGCTCGAAGAGCGCGGTCATCACGCCGGCGTACAGGTGCGTGCCCGAGAGGAAGTCGATCCAGGTCGGTCCCGCCTTCACCGGGGGGCCGTCGGGAAAGCCGGTGACGCTCATCGCGCCCGAAGCCGCCTGCACCGTGAAGTCGAGCGCGAGGTGGTCGCGATCGGGGCCCGACAGCCCGTAGCCCGTACCCGTCGCGTAGACGAGGCGCGGATTCGCGGCCATCAGCACGCTCGCGCCGACGCCGAGGCGATCCATGACGCCGGGCGCGTAGTTCTCGATCAACACGTCGGCCCGCTTCGCGAGCGCGACGAGCAGCTCGCAGCCGCGCGGGTGCTTCAGGTTCAGCGTGATGCCGCGCTTGTGCTGGTTCAGCGTCGCCATCGCGGGCAGCGTCTTGCGGCCCACCAGCTCGCGCGCACGCAGCGGCTCGCCGCTGGGCGGCTCGATCTTGATCACGTCGGCGCCGGCCTGCGCGAGCAGCAGTGACGCGTACGGCCCCTGGTAGACCTGCCCGAGATCGAGCACGAGGATTCCGGAAAGAGGACCGCGTCGCGCCGCCATCGTGGCATGATCGCGCAGAATCGTCCCGGACGGGGCGGCGCTCGGAGGCTCAGTGCCCCAAAGCTCGCTCGACGCGGTCCGCCTGAGGAATCTGCGCCAACAACTCCCGGCGCTCGAGCTCGAGCTCAAGACGCTGGCGAAGCACTGCGCGCTCCTCAATGAGAGCGCAGCCGCGTGGCAGCAGGTCCCGCGCGCACTGCTCGACACGCAAAACGAGCTCGCGGCTCGCGCCGCTCGGTTGATCGAACGTCTCGCAACACTCGAGGCGGAGGCAAAATCCGTCCGGGCGAAAGGCTCTTCACCGAAGCGCAACGCAATGCGACGCCCCGTCCAGTTTCAGACGACAGCCGACCTGCCCGCCGGGGTGAAGCGTGCGAAGCGCGCAGCTGCCGAGTTCGATCGCAGCTTCCGCGCCTTTGCCACGACCGTGAACGTCTTGATGAACGATCCCCTGCGCGCAGCGGAGCTTGCAGACCCGGTGACGCCGCTGGCGAAATTGATCGGGGACGTCGGCACGATCGCCGACATCGCGCTCGGGATCGTCGAATGGGCGAAACGCAAGCGCTGAGCGACGCGCTCAGCGCCCTCGCGCTCCGCGCCTCTTGTCGCCCGGGTCCGCGAAGCGCGCATCCCGCACGAACTTCTCATCGGTGAGCGCCTCGAGGAACGCCACCAGCGCGTCGGCCTCGCCCTCCGCGAGCGCGAAGCCGCGCACGCGGTCGCTCTGCTGGGCACCGCGCACGCCGGGTGCGGCCGGCGCGCTGCCGTCCGCGCGCGTGGCGTTGCGTCCTCCCCTCGCGTAGTGCGCGAGCGCGTCGCGCAGCGTCGCGACGCTTCCGTCGTGCATGTACGGCGCCGTGAGCGCGACGTTGCGCAGGCTCGGCGCGCGGAAGCGCCCGAGGTCCGGGGGCTTGCGCGTGCGGGCGAACAGGCCGAGGCCGAGGGGCGGCTGCGCGCCCGCGCCATCGAGGTTGAAGAGGCCCGTGTTGTGGAAGGCGGAATCGGCGCCGCCCACGCTGGGGCCGCCGTGGCACTCGCTGCACGCGAGCTCCGGCGACGCGAAGAGCCGCAGCCCACGCCGCGCCGCGGGAGAGAGCGCGGTGGCGTCGTCCCCGTAGACGGCGCGGTCGTAGGCGGACTCGCCCGAGATCAGCGTGCGCTCGAACGCGGCGATCGCCTTGCGCACGTGCTCGAGCGTGAAATCGCGCCCCGCGTCGGGAAACGCGCGCGGCATCTCGCGCGCGTAGAAGCGATCGCGCTGCAGCGCGGCGAGGATGCGCGCCTCGTGCCCCCGCACGCCCAGCTCGATCGGCGCGACGTTCAGCATCGGGATGGCCGCCTGCGCCTCGAGCGAGGCGGTGTCCGGATCCTCCCAGCCGAAGCGCACGTTGTAGGCGACGTTGGCGAGCGCCATCGCGCTGCGCGGATGCAGCGCGCCGGTGGCGCCGACGGCGCGCGCGCGACCGTCCGTGAAGCCGCGCGCCTGTTGGTGGCACGAGGCGCACGACGCCTTCCCATTCACCGAGAGGCGCGCGTCGTAGAAGAGCCGCCGCCCGAGCGCGACCTTGCGCGCGGACATCGGGTTGTCGGCCGGCACCGGCGGAACGGGCATCCCGCGCGGGAGATCCCAGCGCCAGGTCTCCTCGCCGCGTCCGGCGATCGGCGCGACTGCGACGACGAGGGCGACGGCCACCAGCCGCGCGGCGGCGCGCCAGCGCGGGCGGGCGCGCACGCGCGCCGCGAGCGAGCGAAGCGGCCTGCTACCAGCTCGCGAAGTCGGTCACCGTCGCCGCGGGCGCGAGGCTCGCGGTCTGCTGCGCGAGCGCAGCGCGCTCCTCGACCCACTTCGCGAACGCGTCGAGCCGCTCCTGCGCGCCCGGGGTCTGCGGGTTCTGCTTCGCCGCAGCGACGAAGGCCTGCATCTTCCGCAGCAGCAGGTCCGCGAGCGGCCGCTCGCGGCCGAACAGGTCCATGTACGCCGCCTTCGCGTCGTCGAGCTTGCCGAGGTTCAAGTACGCCTCGCCGCGATACTCGACGGCCTGCGCGAAGTCGGGCTTGATCTTCAGCGCGCGGTCGTAGGCCGCGAGCGCGGCGTCGTTGTCGCCGAGCATGCGCTGGCAGAAGCCGAGCCCGTTCCACGCGAAGTACGCCTTGCGGTCGGAGCGCGTCGCGTCCTTGTACGCGCGCAGCGCGCGCTTCAGCTTCGCCGTCGCCTGCTCGAGCGCCTCGCTGCGCGCCGCGGCGTCGCTGGCGCCCTGCGCTTCCGCCATCGCCTCGAGCGCGGCCTTCCGCAGCTTCTCTCCGTCCTCGAATTTCGTCAGGGCGATCTGCTGCGGAGACGCGCCGCCGCCGCTGAAGCCTCCACCGCCGCCGCCCCCACCGCCGCCCGCGGCGAGCGCGGCCCCGGCGAGCGAGATCGAGAGCCACGAGACGAGCGAAACGGCGCGAAGCATCGAAGGCCTCCGTGTGGACGCAACGCTAAGCGAACGCGCGCGCTCCGGAAAGCCGCGCGCGGCCTCGCTCACTCCGCCGCGGCCAGGCGCTCTCCGTGCAGCGTTCGCGCGCGCTTCACCAGCGACACGAATCCCTCGCGAATCCCGGTCGGATCTGCGCCGAGGCCCGACTTCGCGAGCGCGAGCACGCTCTCGAAGCTGGCGTCCCCGCGGTTCGGAGAATCGCGCAGCAGCATGCCGAACGACGCGACCGCCGCCGCGAAGCGCGCGTCCGCGGGCGCGCGCGCGAGCGGCAGCGCGGCGCCCGCGACGGCCACGGCCAGCGGCTGGCCCTCGCTGCCGTCGGGCGCCTTCCAGCGCAGCTTCACGGTCGCGAGCTCGCGGCCGAACGCGGCGTCGGTCGGCGCGCGGCCCGTCTGGTAGATCAGCGGCTCCACCCGCCCGCCCGCGACGCCCTCGCCCGCGGGCACGATCTCGTAGAGCGCCGTCACGGTGTGGCCCGCGCCGATCTCGCCGGCGTCCTTCGCGTCGTCGAGGAAGTCCTCGTCACGGAGCGCGCGATTCTCGTAGCCGAGCAAGCGATAGGACGAGACGCGCGCAGGGTTCCACTCGACCTGGATCTTCACGTCCTTCGCGACCGTCACGAGCGTTCCGGCGAGCTGCTGCACCAGCGCCTTGCGCGCCTCGTTCTCGGAGTCGATGTAGGCGTAGTTGCCGTTGCCACGATCCGCGAGCGCCTCGAGCGTCGCATCCTGCAGATTCCCCGTGCCGAAGCCGAGCACCGACAGGAACACGCCCGACCGAGCCTGCTCCTCGATCAGGCGCGTGAGCTCGCCCTGGCTGGTGACGCCGACGTTGAAGTCGCCGTCGGTCGCGAGGATCACGCGGCTCGCGACGCCGGGGCCCTGGCCCGCCCGCGCGAGCGCGTAGGCCAGCGCGATGCCCGCGCTGCCATGGGTCGAGCCGCCCGCTTCGAGCCGGGCGAGCGCGCGCAGGATCTTCTCGCGCTCGCTCCCGCGCGTCGGCGGCAGCACCACGCCGGACGCGCCGGCGTAGACGACCAGCGCAATGCGGTCGCGGTCGTCGAGCCGCTCGGTCAGCAGCGACAGCGCGCGCCGCACGAGCGGCAACTTGTTGGGGTCCTGCATCGATCCCGACACGTCGACGAGGAAGACCAGGTTCGCGGGGGGCCGGCCCTGCAGGTCGATCTCGCGCGCCTTGAGGCCCACGCGCACGAGCCGGTGCCCCGGCTGCCACGGGCACTCGAGCACGTCCGTTTGCACCGCGAACGGGTCGGCGCCCGAGGGCGCGGCGTAGTCGTACGGGAAGTAGTTGATCATCTCCTCGATGCGCACCGCGTCCGTCGGCGGCAGCGAGCCGCTCTCGAGGAAGCGCCGCACGTTCGCGTACGACGCGGTGTCCACGTCGATGGCGAACGTCGAGAGCGGCGCGACCGTCGTCAGCCGGAACGGACTCTCGTCGAGGCGGGCGTAGCCCTCGCGGTCGAACCCCCGCTCGGGCGTGGCCGGGGCCGGCACGTCCGCCCACTCCGCGGCGGGCGCCGCGCGGGAGGCAGGCGTCGGCGCCGCCATCGTCGACTTGCTCGTGGAGCATCCCGCCGCGAGGGCCGCGAGGCCCACGGCGAACGCAGCGTGAAACGCGACTTCGAGCACGGATCGCGAGGCGGGGTGTGACTGCATCGGTTCCCCTTCGTGCGCGGCGCCGCTCGGGCGCGCGTCACTGGGCACGGAAACCGGCCGGCGGGGGGACGGTTCACAGCGACGCAAAGTCGGCTCCGGAACGTGCAACTTTCCGCATTTCGCCCCGGCCGGATTGTGCAAATCTCCGGCCTCGGCGCGCGGCGGGTCCGCCGGAGCCGAACGGGGTGGAGGGACGAAAAGGCCGTACCGGCCTTACGTTCCGAGGCCACTCATTTTCTCATCAGAACGCGGCTGGGATCGGAGCCGGAACGCCCGACACCCGCCCGCTCGCCTTCCATGAAAGGGTCCACCGGGTATGGGCACGACGGCTCCGACGCGCAACGCAAAGCTCCTCGCTTGGGTCGAACGAGTCGCTGCACTGACGCAGCCGGACGCCATCCACTGGTGTGACGGCTCCGAGGCCGAGTACGACCGGATGTTCGAGCTGATGCTCGCGAGCGGCACGGCGCAGCGGCTGAACGCGGCGAAGCGGCCGAACTCGTACCTCGTGCTCTCGGACCCGGCGGACGTGGCGCGCGTCGAGGACCGCACCTTCGTCTGCTCCGCGAAGCAGGAGGACGCCGGCCCCAACAACAACTGGCGCGACCCGGCGGAGATGCGCACGACGCTCACGGGCCTGTTCCGCGGCTCGATGCGCGGCCGAACGATGTACGTCGTGCCCTTCAGCATGGGCCCGCTCGGCTCGCACATCGCGCACATCGGCGTCGAGCTGTCGGACTCGCCGTACGTGGTCGCGAACATGCGCATCATGACCCGCATGGGGAAGGCCGTGCTCGACGTGCTCGGCGAGAACGGCGAGTTCGTGCCGTGCCTGCACAGCGTCGGCGCGCCGCTCGCGCCCGGCCAGAAGGACGTCGCCTGGCCGTGCAACGCCGACAACAAGTACATCGTGCACTTCCCCGAGACGCGCGAGATCTGGTCGTTCGGCTCCGGGTACGGCGGCAACGCGCTGCTCGGCAAGAAGTGCTTCGCCCTGCGCATCGCCTCGACCATGGCGCGCGACGAGGGTTGGCTCGCGGAGCACATGCTGATCCTGAAGCTCACCTCGCCCGCGAACGAGGTGAAGTTCGTCGCGGCCGCGTTCCCGAGCGCGTGCGGCAAGACGAACCTCGCGATGCTCGTCCCCACGATTCCGGGCTGGCGAGTCGAGACCGTCGGCGACGACATCGCCTGGATGAAGTTCGGCGCCGACGGCCAGCTCTACGCGATCAACCCGGAGGCCGGCTTCTTCGGCGTGGCGCCGGGCACGAGCATGGATTCGAACCCGAACGCGATGCACTCGCTGCACGGGAACGTGATCTTCACCAACGTCGCGAAGACCGACGACGGCGACGTGTGGTGGGAGCAGCTGAGCAAGAAGCCCGCGCACCTGATCGACTGGCAGGGCAAGGACTGGACGCCCGAGACGAAGACGCCTGCGGCGCACCCGAACGCGCGCTTCACGGCGCCCGCGAGCCAGTGCCCGGTGATCGCGAAGGAGTGGCAGGACCCGAATGGCGTGCCGATCAGCGCGATCCTGTTCGGTGGCCGCCGCGCGACGGTCGTGCCGCTCGTGCACGAGGCGCGCGACTGGCAGCACGGGACGTTCCTCGGCTCGATCATCTCGAGCGAGACGACGGCCGCCGCGGCCGGCAAGGTCGGCGCGCTGCGCCGCGATCCGATGGCCATGCTCCCCTTCTGCGGATACAACATGGCCGACTACTGGGCGCACTGGCTGAAGATGGGCAAGCGCGCCGGCGCCAAGCTGCCGCGCGTCTACTACGTGAACTGGTTCCGCAAGAACGCGGCCGGCGAGTTCCTGTGGCCGGGCTTCGGCGACAACGGCCGCGTGCTGAAGTGGGTGTTCGAGCGCTGCACGGGCAAGGCGGAAGGCGTCGAGACGCCGATCGGCGTGGTGCCGAAGCCGGGCGACCTCGACCTCACCGGCCTCGCGCTCGACCACGACGACGTCGCCGAGCTGCTGGCCGTGGACCGCGAGGGCTGGGCGAACGAGGTTCCGCTGATTCGCGAGTACTACGCCTCGTTCGGCGCGAAGCTGCCGCGCGACCTGAACGCCGAGCTCGACGCGCTGGAGAAGCGGCTGAAGGCCTGAGCCGACGCGACTGCACGAACGCGCGCGAGAGGCGGCCGCTTCTCGCGCGCGTTTCGTTTCGCGGGCGCGCTGCGCTCAGTCGCGCGCGCCGCCGAGGCGGCGCACGAGGCGGTGCATGAACTCGAGGCCCTGCGCGAACGCCGCCGTCGCGATGCGCTCGTCGGCGCCGTGGGAGCGCACGTCGTCCACGTCAAAGTAGATCCCCGACACGCCGTAGGTCGGCAGCCCGGCGGCG
This sequence comes from uncultured Spirochaetales bacterium, assembly GCA_964501435.1. Taxonomy (GTDB): domain Bacteria; phylum Myxococcota_A; class UBA9160; order UBA9160; family UBA6930; genus VGRF01. Next base: position 20,454 of record CAZCTH010000088.1, read on the forward strand.
CGCAGGTGCGAGCCGTCGGTCGTCCACGGGTCCATCACGGGCAGCACCGGCACGCCCGGCCACAGCTCCGCGCTGACCGCTTCCACCGCGGCGAACAGCTCGGGCTCGAGCGGCGACGCCGGCGCCAACAACGGCTCGGCCGTCGGCGCGACGCGCACCGCCGGGTCCGCGATGCGCGCGGCGAGCGCCGCGCGCACGGCTTCGGGGTCGTCGCCCGGCAGCAGCCGACACTGGAGCGTCGCCGTCGCGCGCTGCGGCAGCGCGTTCTCGGCGTGGCCCGCGGCGAGCAGTGTGGGCGCGCACACGGTGCGGAGCGCAGCGTTGTAGAGCGGGATCGCAGCGAGCGTCTCGAGCGCCGCGGGGTCGGGCGGCGATGCCGCTGCACCGCGAAAGGCGGAAGCGAGCGCGGCGCCCGGCTCGAGCGCCGCGAGCCGCGCGAAGTACGCGCGCGTCGTGTCGCTCAGCGTGACGGGGAACGCGAAGCCGTCGAGCCGCGCGAGCGCGTGGGCGAGGCGCGTGATCGCGTTCTCGCGGGTCGGCAGCGCGCTGTGACCGCCCGGGCCCGTCACGTCGAGGGTGAAGGTCAGGTAGATCTTCTCGCTCGTCTGGACCGGCATGCGCACGAGGCGCCCGCGCTCCTGCTGCAGCCCGCCCGCATCGGCATTCACCGCGTAGGCGGCGTCGATGCGCGCGCGCTCGTGGGCGAGCAGCCACGCGACGCCGTTCTCGTCGCCCGCCTCTTCGTCCGCCGTGAGCGCGAGGATCAGATCGCGCGTGGGCACGAAGCCGTCGCGCTTCGCGCGCGCGAACGCCATCGCGAGGTTCGCGACCTCTCCCTTGATGTCGAGCGTGCCGCGGCCGTACAGAAAGCCATCGCGCTCGGTGAGTGCGAAGGGAGGGACCGTCCAGTCCGCGGGACCCGCGGCCACCACGTCGAGATGGGCGACGAACAGGATCGGCCGCAGGGTCTGCGAGCTGCCCCGCAGCCGCACGACCAGGTTCGTGCGCTCGGGGCGCGAGCCGCCCAGCCACAGGTCGCCGTCGCGAAAGCCCGCCGCACGGAGATGTGCGGCGACGAGCTCCGCCGCGGGCGCGGTGCTCTGCGCCGGGGACGTGTCGATCGCGATCAACCGGGCGAGCAGGCGCTTGCCCTCGGCGACGATCGCAGGCGGAGCCGCGCGCGGAGCGGCGGCAGCGACCGTCGCCCCGAGCGCGGTCGCGAGGGCGCACGCGGCGAGCGACCGAAGGCACCGAGCGGCGCTCGAGCGGAGCGAATCCATCGCCTCAGTCTAGGAGCCCGCGGCGCTCGCTCGCTCGTACCCTGGGCCCTGCTCTAGCGTCGCGCGACCTTGGAGGAACCCCTTGGCTCTCTCGATGCGATTCGCACGCAGAGCCGCCCTCGCCCTCGCCCTCGCCCTCGTCGCGAGCGCGGCGCCGCTCGCGGGCGCGCCGGACGCGCGGCCGAACCCCGCGGCGAGGCCGGCACCGCCCGCGATCGGCCTGCGCGCGCTCGCCGCACCGGTGGAAGTCGTGTTCGACGACGTCGGCATCCCCCACATCTACGCGCAGTCCGTCGACGATGCGTACCGCGCGCTCGGCTGGATCCACGCGAGCGAGCGTCTCTGGCAGATGGAGCTGCTCCGGCGCCGCGCGTCGGGCACGCTCGCGGAGCTGATCGGACCGGACGGCGTCGCCTCGGACGCGCTCGTTCGCAAGCTCGGCATCCGGCGCACCGCCGAAGCCTCGCTCGCGAGCGGGTTGCTCGGCGACGACGTGCCGCGCTGGCTTGCCGCGTACGCGGACGGCGTGAACGCCTACCTCGGCGATCTGCTCCCGGAGCACGTGCCCCCCGAGTTCCGCGCGCTCGGCGTCATGCCGGCGCCCTGGACGCCGGCCGACAGCGCGGCGTTCAGCAAGTACATGGGATGGGACCAGAGCGGTACCGACGCGGATCTGTGGCTCGGCACGATGGTCGAGAAGCTCGGCGCGGAGGCCGTCGCCGAGCTGTGGCCTCTCGACCGCCCGTACGAGCTCTCGACGATTCCCGCGCACGGCGCGCTCGGGCCCGCAGCACCGCGGGCCGAGATTTCCGCCGACGTCGCGGCGCTCGCCGCGCGACCCCCGGCCGCGCTCGGCGACGCGTCGCGCGCACTGATCGCGCAGCTCGCCGCGGCCGCGATCGATGTCGGCCCTTCGCTTCGGAGCCAGCTCTTCGACCAGGTGAAAACCGTCGTCATGACCAGCGCCACGCTGTCGATCGGCCGCGAGCCTTCATTCGAGTTCTTCCGCGGACGGATCGGG
>CAZCTH010000089.1:0-21655 GCA_964501435.1 uncultured Spirochaetales bacterium
CCGCGCTGCGCGCGGGGCGGAGGACGCGCACGGGCGCGGCCGGCGCCGCCGGAGCGTCCGCCGCGAGCGGCGCGAGCTTGGCCTCGAGCTCGCCGCTCGCGAGCAGCCGCAGGCAACTCGCACGCAGTGTGTCCGCAGAGAACATTCCGCCCGAACCTAACGTCCGTCATGCTGCGATCGATCGGGGGACGCGAAGTGCACTGGGCAACGGGGGGGCTGGCCGGACTCGCGCTTGCGGTGGCGGAGTCGCACGCCGCCCACGCGCGGCCGCCGGAGCTGCCCCGCGACCTGCGAGGTCGCGTCGTCGTCGAGGTCGCCCGCTGCCGGCCGATCGGCCGCGCCGACGCGCTGCTCGAGGCCGACGTGCGCGTGCGCGCCCGCGAGACCGGCGTCGCGCTGCCGGGCCTGCACTGCGGCGCCTACGACGACGCGGGCGAACCCTTCTTCCTGACGCCCGTCACCGGACGCCTCAACCTGCGCGCACACGAAGCGCAACGCTTCACGGTGCGCTTCGCCGCCGACGCGAAGCACCGCGAGTGCGGCTGCACCGTGCGCGACGTGCGCGGGCTCGCGGGCGAAAACACGGACGCCGAGTTCGACGCACTGATCGAGGCGCTCTCGGAGGACGGCGCCGAAGACGCCGGAGCGGCGCCCGCCGCGCTGCCCGAGCCGGCGATCCCCGCCGCCGCAGAGGACGCAGCCGGAGCGCCCGTTCCCGGTGCGACGCCGGAGTCGAACGACGGCGCACCCGAGGATGCGTCGCTCGCCGCGACCGAGCTGACCGCGCCGGCGTTCGCGCCACCCGGGCTGCGCTACGAGCGCATGCTCGCGCCCAACGCGCCGCTGCGCGCCGAGGCGTCGTCGCGCGCCGCGATCACCGGCGTCGCGCCGCCCGGCGCGCGCATCGCGGTCGACCGCATCGAGCGCGGCTGGAAGCTCGCGCGAACGGCGGACGGGCTCGCCGGCTGGCTGCCGAGCGACGCCGCGACCGCGGACGTCGGCGCGCCCGAGCGCATGGCCGAGCGCCTCGCGCCGCTCCACCGCGCGCTCGCGCCGGGCGCCAGCACGAGCGAGGCACTGTGCGCGTCGGTGGAGCGCAGCGCGCTGGCCGATCTCGTGGCCGCGTGGCGCATCCACGAGCGCGCCGTCTACGTCCACCCGCTCTGGTACGCGCTCGCCGCGGAGGACCGCGACGCCTTCCAGCGCTGGGCGGCGGATTGTTATTCCGCGACGCGCGTGGTGGACGCGATGACGGGCCGCGAGATCCGCAGCGAGGACTGGGAGGCGCCGCGCTGAGGCGCCTCGCGCGATGCGTCGTCGCGCGGCATGGTGGGGCGATGGCGACGATTCCCGAGCTCCTCGACCGCGGCTGGGCCGAGCACGACGGCGACGCCGATGGCGTCGCGACGCGGCTCGCAGAGGCACTCGGCCGGGTCGCCGCGCCCGAGCACGTCGAGCCCTTCGCGCGCCTCGCGGCCCACGTGTGCGGCGAGCACCTCGGCGACTCCGCGCGCGGCGTCGCCCTGCTCCGCGCCCTGCGCGCGCTCCCGGCCTGCGACGCCGCCGGCGCCGCGGCGATCGCGCGCTGGAGCGCGGCGCTCGCCTGCGCTGCGGGAGACGAGAGCGAGCTGGCCACCCTCGTGGAAACCGATGCGGCACATGCCCTCGCGCTCGCGGCCTCGATGCGAACCGGCCAGCGCGATCTCGGCCGCGCCGCAGCGCTGTACGAGCGCGCTGCCGGGCGCCTCGGGCCGACGCCCGCCGACGGCGCACCGGCGATCCGCGCGCTCGCGGTGGTCGGCAACAATCTCGCGAGCGCGCTGCAGGAGAAGACCGCGCGGAGCGGCGAGGAAGATGCCGCGATGGTCGGCGCCGCGCGCCGAGCCCTCGCGTACTGGAAGCTCGCGGGCACGTGGCTCGAGCACGAGCGCGCCGAGTTCGTGCTCGCGCGCAGCCTCACGCTCGCGCGCGACGCGCGCGCTGGCGCGGAGGCGGCGCGTCGCTGCCTCGCGCTCTGCGAGCGCAATGCGGCCCCGGCGTTCGAGCGCTTCTTCGGCGAGCTCGCGCTCGCCGAGGCGCTGCGCGCCACGGGCGACGCACCCGGCTTCGCGGCTGCGCGCGACCGTGCGCTCGCGCACTACGCCCGCGTTCCGGCGGACGAGCGGCGCTGGTGCGAAGCGGAGCTGCGCGCGCTCGGCTGAGGCGGCCGCGCGAATCGCGGCTCCCGTTCCGTCGATCCCCGAGGCGATCCCTGCGCGCAACGGCGCGCGCTCGCGATACCGTGCGCGCCATTCACGAGGAGCCTCCCCATGTCCGGTCGACTCTCTGGCAAACGCGCGCTGGTCACGGGCGCGGCCTCCGGCATCGGGATGGCGTGCGTGAAGCGCTTCGCCGCCGAGGGCGCGCGCGTCGCGGGCCTCGACGTGGCGAAACCGGCAGGCGACCTGCCCCTCGCCGGCTTCGAGATCGCGGACGTGCGCGACGAGGCGCAGGTGAAACGCGCCGTCGAAGCGCTGGACGCTGCGCTCGGCGGCATCGACTGCGTGATCAACGCCGCGGGCGTGGCCGGCGGCACGCTCGCCCACGAGCTCGACCTCGCGGAGTGGAAGCGCGTGCTCGACATCAACCTGACGGGCACCTTCCTCGTCGCGAAGCACGCGATCGCCGCGATGCTGCGCCGCAAGCGCCCCGGCTCGATCGTGAACCTCTCGAGCGTGTACGGCCTCGAGGGCGGCGAGTCGACGGCGCCGTACAACGCCTCGAAGGGCGGCGTCGTGCTGCTGACGCGCAATCTCGCGATCGACTACGGCCAGCATCGCATCCGCACCAACGCGATCTGCCCGGGCTTCATCCGCACGCCGATGACCGCCGCGCTCGGCGACCCGACGATGAAGGAGGTCGCGGACCGCGTGATCTCCGCGCACCCGCTCGGCCGCCTCGGCGAGCCCGAGGAGATCGCCGCCGCCGCGCTCTTCCTGTGCTCCGACGACGCCTCGTTCGTAAACGGCGCCGCGCTGCCCGTGGACGGCGGCTACACGGCCGGCAAGCGCCACGGCATCAGCGCCGACGCGATGCCGAAGGCGTGAATTCCGAATTGGGGTCAGACCCCGATTCGGAATTCGGTGCGGGGGATCAGGGGCCGCCGATGCCGGCGATCGGGGCGCCCTCGCTCTGCGCGGGCGGCGCGATGCCGAGCAGGCGCGCGGCAGTGGCGGCGACGTCGAGGGCGCGCACGCGGCCCAGCTTCGTGCCGGGCGCGACGCCGCGCCCGAGCGCGAAGAAGATTCCGCGCATCTCGGGCGACTCCTCGGGCGCGTAGCCGTGCACGCCGACCGCGCCGCCCCACAGCGCGGAGGCGCGGCGCAGGAAGTCGAACTGCGACCACGCGTCGGTGAACGCGAAGCCCGGCTCCGCGAGCAGCACGACGTCGCCGGCGTTCGGGTGCGCGAAGCGCAGCGCGGGCGGCAGCGCGTCGCGCGCGAAGGCGCGCACTCGCGGCTCCACGCGCGCGAGCGCGCGCGCCGCCTCGGCGGCGCGCTCCGGCGCCGCGAGGCGCACCAGCGCGAGCGCGCTGGCGTTGACCGCGCTGCCCGCGATGCCCGCACGCTCGAGCAGGTCGTTCGCGTCGGCAGCGGCGTCCGGCGCGAGCATGCCGTGGTCGCTGACCACGATCAGCGTGACGTCGCGCCAGGCGCCGCGCGCGTCGACGCCCGCGATCAGGCGCGCGAGCTCGGCGTCCTGCTCGCGCATCGCCGCGCGCGTCTCCTCGGAGTCGGGGCCGGTGCGATGCCCGGCGGCGTCGGCGCCGTGCCACCACGTCATCACGAGCCCCGGCCGCTGCGCCTCGGGCAGGTCGAGCCACGCGAGGATCTGCTCGACCTTGGCGCGCTCGGGCAGCTCCTCGTCGAACGGCACGCGGCGGAAGCTCGGCGCGACGCCGCGGAAGTCGCGCTCCGAGATCGGCCAGAAGAACGTCGCTGCGCGCACGCCCTGGCGCTCCGCCGCGGCCCAGAGCGGCTCGGCCGCGAGCGCGTCCGCGCCGCTCCCGTAGCGGAACGTGGCGCCGCTCGGCGTCGTGAACTGGTTGTTCACGATCCCGTGGCGATCGGGATGGGCTCCCGTCGAGAGCGTCGTGTGCGCGGGGAACGTGATCGACGGGAACGCCGGCATCAGCGCCTCGGCGCGCGCGCCGTCCTTCACCATGCGCGCGAAGGCGACGAGGGGCTCGCGGCTGGGGAAGTCGTGCCGCACGCCGTCCAGCGAGACGAGGATCAGCGTGGGCTTCGCGGCCGCGGGCACGGCGGCGAGCGCGGCGAGCCCCAGCGCGAGCGCGAACGCAACGTCGCGCGCGCGCCGCGCCCGACCAGCGGGGCGCGCGCCGGCATTCGTCACGCCGACACCTCCGGATGCCCGGCCGCGCGCAGGGCCGCGCGCAGCTTCTCGGCGGCCTCGTCCATCGCCGCAGGCGCCGGGTTCTTCTCGGCGCGCGCGAAGTCGAGGTCGCGCAGCTCGTGGATCGGCACGAGGTGCAGGTGCACGTGGTTCACCTCGAGGCCCGCGATCATCAGTCCCACCTTCACCGGCGAGAACGCCGCCTGGATCGCGCGGCCGATCTTCTGCGACACGCCGGTCAGGTGCGCGGCCTCCTCGGGCGTGAGGTCGAGCCAGTGATCGACCTCGCGGATCGGCACGACGAGCGCGTGACCGGGGCGCAGGGGCGCGATGGTGAGGAATGCGACGCAGTGCGCGTCGCGCCAGACGAAGCGGCCGGGGATCTCGCCGCGGATGATGCGCGTGAAGAGCGTGGGCATGGGCCCGACTCTATCGAGCGCCGCCGCTCGGCACCGTGGGGCCGGCTCCCACCCCACACTCCGCAGCGCGCCTGCGATTCGCGGGATGAGGTCAGCATGCCGCGCCCAGGCCGGCGCCTCGGCGGTACCCTGGGCAGCATGAAAACCCACTCCATTCTCCGGCTCGTCGCACTCGCGATCGCGCTGCTCGCCCTCGCCGCCTGTGCCGAGGACACGCCCGCGAGCCCGGCGCCGGTGCAGCCCGCGGAGCTCGCCGGCGTGCTCGCGGGCGACGACGCGCCGCTGCTGCTCGACGTGCGCTCGCCCGAGGAGTTCGCCGCCGGCCACGTGCCGGGCGCGACGCTGGTGCCGGTCGGCGATCTCGAGGCGCGCCTCGCCGAGATCGAGGCCTACAAGGCGCGCGGCGTCGTCGCGTACTGCGAGGTGGGCGGCCGCGCGGGCAAGGCCGCCGAACTGCTGCGCGCCCACGGCTTCGCGAACGTCCGGCTGCTCGACGGCAGCATGCAGCGCTGGCGCGAAGAGGGGCGCGAGGTCGCGACCCAGCCATGAGCCCGCGCGCCGCGCGCCGCGCCGGTCCGCGGCGGTGAAAGCCTGGCGCGTCGTGCGCCACGGCGCGCCGAGCGCGGCGCTGTCGCTGGACGACGTCCCCGAGCCGCAGCCCGCGGCCGGGCAGCTGCGCGTGCGCGTCGCGGCGAGCGTCTGCAACTACAACGAGGTGGACGGTTGTCGCGGCCGCTACCTCACCGTGAATCCGCCCCTTCCCTACACGCTCGGCATGGAGGCGTGCGGCGTGGTGGACGCCGCGGGCGCGGGCGCCGAGCGCTGGCTCGGGCGGCGCGTCGTCGCCTGCGCGGTCGGCGCGTTCGGCGCCCACGCCGAGGCGATGCTGGCCGACCCCGCGATGACCTTCGACGCGCCCGGAGCGCTCGGCGACGCCGAGGCCTGCGCGCTCTTCTTTCCGTTCCACGTCGGCTGGCTCGCACTCCACGAGCGCGGGCGCCTGCAGCCGGGCGAGTGGCTGCTCGTGCACTCCGGCGCGGGCGGGGTCGGCTCCGCCGCGGTGCAGCTCGGCGTCGCGCACGGCGCCCGCGTGATCGCGACGGCGAGCACTCCCGAGAAGCGCGCGTTCTGCCGCGCCCTCGGCGCGGAGCATGCGCTCGACGTGCGCAGCGCCGGCTTTGCGGAGGAGGCGGTCGCCGCGACCGGCGGCCACGGCCTCGACGTGGTGTGCGACCTGATCGGCGGCGACGCGACGCTCGCAACGTTGCCCGCGATGGCGCGCGGGGGCCGCCTCGTGATGGCGGGGTTCTCCGGCGACATCGCCGCGGAGGACCGCGCGCTGCTGACGCCGCGGCCGCTCGTGTTCGGCAACTTCAGCGTGGCGGGCGTCATGCTCGGCTACACGAACGGCCCCACCAAGCTCGGCCCCGTGAACCTGCTGCCGCGCAGCGTCGGCGACGCCGCGCAGGCCGAGATCCTGCGCCTGCTCGACGCGGGCCGGGTGCGCCCCGTCGTCGGCCGGGTGGCGTCGTACGCCGCGCTGCCCGCCGAGCTCGAGCGCCTCGAAGCACGCGCGACCACGGGGCGCTCCGTGCTCGACTGGCGACAGGGCTGAGCGCCCGCACTTTCGCCTCGGCAAGCGCGATTCCTCCGCCATGCTGGGCGTCATGCACCGCGAACGCCGCCGATTCCTCACCCTTCAACTCGTCTTCGGCCCTGCCGTCCTCGCCAGCTACGCGCTGTGCATCGGCCTCTGGCCGGAGACGAGCGCGCGCATGTGGGGCGGCGTTCCCGAGTCGATCCGCGGCGTCTACACCGCCTGGATGTTCGTCGCGGCGGCCGGCTACTGCGCGTTCACGCCGGCGCTCTTCCTCCACGCCGACCCGGAGCGCACGCGCGTCGCGTTCGGGCACGGCTACGGGGCCCTGCACGCGATGTACGCCGCGCTGCTCGTCGGCTCGATGCTCTGGATGCCGCTCACGAAGTGGCACCTCGACGGCGCGATCCCGTTCGCGGTGGTCGTGCTCGACCTCTGGATCGTGGCCGGCGGCTCGCTGGCGCTGCTCGCGACGACACTGCGCCTCGCGCCGCCGCTGCCCGGCGTGTGGCGCGTGGCCGCGCCGCTCGGCGCCGCCGCGTTCTGCGTGCAGACGGTCCTGCTCGACGCGCTCGTGTGGCCGGCGCTCTGGGGGAGCTCGGCGCCCTAATTGCCGAGCTGGCCCTGCAGCGTCTCGTAGCTGCCGGCGACGAGGTCCTCGTCGCGCACGCCGAGGCGCTCGCGCAGGAAGGCGACCTTGCGCTGCTGCTCCGCGAGGCCCGCTTCGCCGCCGTCCCACACCGCTTCGAATTCGACGAAGGTGCCGAGGCCCGCGACGCGATCCAGGTGGATGCGCACGTTCTCGTAGAGCGCGATCTCGCGCCGCTTCCGCACCACGCGGTGCACGCCCAGCATCGCGCCGAGCATGCGCGCGAGGCCGGGGCCGTCCTCCACCGCGAGGACCTGATAATCGGAGCGCCGTGCCACCGCGGTGTCGGCCCGGAAGTACGGGATCAACTGCGCTCCGGAGAGGCTCGACTCGCGCAGCTTGAGGCGGCCCGCCTGCGTCGCGAAGTAGGTGTCCACCTGGTCGTCCACGCCGACCCACGCCGTCGCGATCTCTCGCGCGCGCTCGCGCGCCCGCTCGAGGTCCGCGCAGCGCGCCTTCAGCTCGAAGTTCGCTCGCATCCCGCGAGGGTGCCGCGCGGCTCCCGCGCCCGCGAGGCGCGCGCCGGCTGCCCGGGAACCCCGTGCGACCGGCTGCCCGTCGGGCCTGTGCTACCGGCTGCGCCATGGCGCTCGCCTTCGTCTCGGTCGTGCACGTCAACGTGAACTGCTCGCGGCTCGAGCGCTCGCTCGCGTTCTATCGCGACGCGCTCGGCCTCGCGCCGCTCTCCCACACGAGCCCGGTGCCCCAGGACGGTGCGGGTTTCGGCATGCCGGGCCGCGTGCAGTGGGACGCCTGGATCCTCCACGACGACCGCGGCCTCGCGGCGCAGGGCATCGACCTGCTCGAGTGGAAGGCCCCGACGCCGGTCGCGCGGCCCGCGGTCGCGAACGCGCTCGGCTTCGCGCGCCTCGCGCTCACGGTGCGAGACGTGGACGCGCTGCACGCTCGCCTCGCGGCGTCGGGCGGAGCCGCCCTCTCGGCGCCCGGTTCGCTCGGCGGCGGGCGGCACGGCTTCGTCGCCCGCGATCCGGACGGCGCCCTGCTCGAGATCGCCGAAAACCCGGACGCCGTCGCGACGCCGCGCTTCGCGGGCGTGACGCTCGGCGTCGCGAGCCTCGCGAGCGCCGTGCCGTGGTACGAGCGGTTGCTCGGCCTGCGCGCGAGCGCGCTGCAGTCGTGCGAGGCGGACGGCGCCGCGTTCGGGCTCGAGGGGGCCGCGCGCTGGCGCGAGGCCAGCTTCGCGGCGTCGCCGACGTTCGCGATCCGCCTCGTCGCGTGGGAGCGCCCGAGCGCCGTGCGCGAGCCCGCGCGCACGGCCAACGCCCTCGGGCTCTATCGCATGGCCCTGCTCGTGGACGACGCGAGCCGGGCCTGCGCGGAGCTGGACGCCCTCGGCCTCGCGCACTCCGGCTCCGTGTGGCTCGACATGGGGCCGGACATTCCCATCGACGGCCTGCACGCGGGCTTCTTCCCCGACCCGGACGGCGCCTGCCTCGAGTGGATCGAGCGCCCCCGCCCGCGCGGCGCGCGCTGATGCAGTTCACCGACGGCGCTCGCGTGGTCCCCGACGGCTCGGGCATCCGCCGTCGCCGGCGCGAGCGCGGCTGGTCCCAGCGCGACCTCGTGCGCGCGATCTGCGACGCCCACGAGCGCGCGACGGGGCGACGGCTCGGCTTCAACCTCAACCTGCTGCACCACGTCGAAGAGGACAACGAGCCGATCGACTACGCCACGCTCGTGCTGGTCGCGGCCGGCCTCGACTGCGACCCGGTGGAGCTCGTCGTCGCCTGAGCGCTCAGGGGCGCGCCTGCGCCCGCTCGCAGCTCGCGCGCTTCATCGGGAAGTCGAGCGCCCGCGCCGGATCCGCCGCGGCGCCCTCGATGCGCGCGGCGATGTCGCCGTTCTGTGCGAGGCGGTAGGAGACGCGCTGCGGGAAGTCGTTCGCGAGGTTCTCGAACACGACCTCGCTCGCCGACAGCGACTTCAAGGAGAAGCGCACCTCCGGCTGGCCCGAAGGCGCGGCGTAGAACGCGAGCGAGCCGGCGTCTTCGACGATGCGCTGGAACTCCCACGACGCGACACGCCCGTCGCGCACCGTCCGCGCCGACCCGAGCAGCGCTCCGCCGGCGGGCGGCATCCAGGTCTCGCCCGAACCGGCCTCGGCGCCCACGTAGGCCCAACAACCCGCGAGCCAGGCGACCCGCTGCACGGTGGGCTGCCGATCCGCGCTCGCCTCGAGGCCGAAGGTGGCCAGGGCGAGCGCTGCAACGAGCCACAAGCGTCTCATATCGGTCCCCCGAAGTCGTTCGGTGTTCTCAGGTGTGATTTGCCACAGCCGACGTCGCTCGCGCGTCCCTCATTTGGGGGAGGCTCCGAGGGCCTCTCCGACGAGCGCCTGCACCGCTTCGTGCACCCGGAACGTGACGTGCGCGCCGGAGAACCAGACGTGCCGCGGCGACCCCCAATGCGCGAGCAGATCGCGCACCTGGTCGGCGGGCACGAACTGGTCGTCGGGCGCACCGAACACGAAGCGCCGCGCGTGGGGCACGAGCGGCGCCAGCGCGAGCGGCGACACGGGGCGCATCACCGCCGCGGCGAGCTCGCGCCCGAGGCCCGCCCGCTCGATGCGCGCGCGCTCCGCGAGCGGCGCGTGCTGGAAGACGAGCCGCGGAAAGTCGGTGGCGGGAACGCCCGCGACCACGGCGCTCAGCTCGGGGGCGAGGCTCGCGAGCAGCGCGGCGGAGTAGCCGCCGAGCGACAGGCCGTAACAAGCGATCTCCGTGCCGCCCTGTGCGCGGATCCAGCCGAGCAGGCGGCGAATGTCCCACATCGCCTGCGCGAGCGCGTGCGCGCTGTCGAGGAAGTCGGCGCCGAACATGCCGATGCCCGAGATCGCGCCGAGCCGACGCGGACCGTGGAACGGCAGCACCGGCAGCACGACGTTGAAGCCCCGCCGTCGCCACGCCTCGGCGCGGAACACCGCGAGGTCGATCCCCGGCGAGCCCATCTGGTAGCCGTGGATGCACACGAGCCAGGGCCGCGCGGGATCGCTCGCGCGCAAGAGCCACGCCCACGCCAACTGATTCGGCGCGTAGCCGAGCCAGCGCTCGCGGCCCGGCTCATCGGGATGGGGAGCGTACTCGCTCTGGAAGCGCAGCTCTTCGAGCTCGGCGCCGAGCGCGCGCCGCGGCGCGAGCGCGACGTGCTCGGCGGGCGGTGGGGCGACGTGGTAGCTCGCGGGCTGCGCGAGCCAGCCGCGCGCTTCGAAGAGCGCCCGCGCGTCGTGGAGCTCGCGCACGAAGCGCGCATGCTCGCCCGCGCGCGGGAACGGGATCGTGAGCAGCATCGCGCCGCGGATCGCCTGGTCGGTCGCGATCTCGGCGTGCAGCCGCGCGGTGCGGACCGGCGCCGGGACGCCGTCGATCGGCTCGCTCGTGCGGGCCGTGAACGCGCCCATCGCCACGAACGCGCCGAGCGAGAGCAGCGCGAGCAGCGCGCCGTAGGAGAGGCCGAGCACGGCCGCCGCGGCGAGCGGTGCGAGCGCGAGGCCGATCAACCCGCCCAGCGCGCCGAGGTCGCGCAGGCGCGGCTCGCCGAGCGCGAGCAGCGTTGCGCCGCCGCTCGCGACGAGCAGCGTGCCGGGCACGAGCGCGAACGCCAGCGCGCTCCAGCCGGCTCGCACCGACGCGAGCCACGCGATGCCGGCGACGAGCGCCAGCCACGCTTCTCGCGGAAATCGGAGGTCGGACGGCATCGCGCGGCTCCCGGGTGCGCCGAAGTCTACGGCGCCGCCCACGCTCCGCGTTCGGCGAACCGGCCTCGCTCGGGCTCGCGTCTCGCGCTGCCCCACCCGTTCGCCGCGACAAACCCGAACCGGCACGGCTGCGGCTCTATAGAATGGCGGCTCGTCTCGAGGAGCTCCGATGATTCGCGTGGCCGGAAGTGTGCTGTTGACGACCCTGCTCGCGAACGGCGCGCTGGCCGGCCCGAGCGAGGAGATCGCGGCCCGCGCGGCGGCCGCCGAGGCCCGCACGATCGAGACGCGGCGCGACATCCACGCGCACCCCGAGCTCGGCTTCGAGGAGAAGCGCACCGCGGCCCTCGTCGCGAAGCGGCTGCGCGCGCTCGGCATCCCCGTGCGCGAGGGCGTCGGGAAAACCGGCGTGGTGGGCGTGCTGCGCGGCGCGAGGCCCGGCCGCACCGTGGCGCTGCGCGCCGACATGGACGCCTTGCCCGTCGAGGAGCAGACCGGCCTGCCCTTCGCCTCGAAGGTGCGCGCGCACTACAACGGCCAGGACGTCGGCGTGATGCACGCCTGCGGCCACGACGCCCACGTCGCGATGCTGCTCGGCGCCGCCGAGGTGCTCGCCGGCATGCGTGGCGAGTTTCCCGGCACCGTCGTCTTCCTGTTCCAGCCCGCGGAGGAAGGCGGCGGCCCCGCCGAGACGGGCGGCGCCGAGGCCATGCTGGCGGACGGCGCGTTCGACGATCCGAAGCCCGACGGCGTGTTCGGCCTGCACGTCGGGCCGATGGACGTCGCGGGCGAGATGAGCGTCGTGTCCGGGCCGGCGATGGCGGCGTCGGATCGCTTTCGCATCGTGGTGAAGGGACGCCAGACCCACGGCGCGATGCCGTTCATGGGCATCGACCCGATCCCGGTCGCCGCGCGCATCGTGCTCGCGATCGAGGCCCTGCCCGCTCGCGAGCTCGACGTCTCGCTCCCGGCGATCGTGTCGGTCGGCGCGATCCACGGCGGCGTCCGCAACAACATCCTGCCCGACCAGGTCGAGATGATCGGCACGATCCGCAGCTTCGACGAAGCGGCGCGCGACGCGCTGCACGCGAAGATCGCGCGCGTCGCCGAGAAGACCGCCGAGGCCAGCGGCGCGACCGCCGAGGTCGAGATCGTGCGCGGCTACGGCGTGCTCGTGAACGACCCCGCGCTCACCGCCTGGGGGCGCGCCGTCCTCGAGCGCACCTTCGGCGCGAGCCGGGTGCACACCGGCCGCCTCGCCACGACGGCCGAGGACTTCTCGTACTTCGCGAACCGCGCGCCGGGCATGTTCGTGTGGCTCGGCGTGCGCGATCCCGCGACCCCCGCGGCAGCGGCCGCACCCAATCACTCGCCCCGCTTCCTCGTGGACGAGCGGGGCCTGACCCCGGGCGTTCGGGCGCTCGCCGAGCTCGCCGTCGCCTTCAACGCGGAGGCGGCCGAGTGACCGCACACGACCCGCGCCAGCGGCAGCTCGCGCTCGCGCCCGACGAGCCGCGCTCGCAATACGAGGAGGGGCTGGTCGCGGAGCACGCGCCGCCCGAGCCGAGCTGGCCGCCGGCGGACGGCCGCGTCGTGTTCCTGCTCGATGCCGCGAGTGCGCTCGAGGAGCGCCTGCTGCGCGAATGGATCGCGCGCGCGCGGCCCGCGTCGGGCGCGCTGCCCGAGACGGCGATCGCGATCCCGGCGTCGCGCCGCCGCCGCAGCGCGCTCGGCCTCGACCTCGAGGCCGCGCTCGCTGCGGGCGACGACGCGCTGTTCGCGCCGCTGCGCGTGGTGTGGATGGCGCCGACGCGCAAGGGCGTGCGCGCGGCGCGCTGGTCGGACCTGCTGTGGCTCGGCGATCCGCGCGACCCGGACCGCGTGCGCGAGCGCTTGATCCGCCGCATCGCGCCGCAGCGTTGTCGCATCGTCGCCGCCGAGCCCGCGCGCGCCTCCGAGCTGCGCGAGCGCTGGCGCCGAAACACCGCCGCGGAGAGCGGCGCGACCCAGGGCTTCGCCGAGTTCGTGGTGCGGCAGGCGCATCTCGCGCTCGAGCGCGCGGAGCGTCGGCTGCGCGGCGCGCGCTACAAGATCCCGCGCTTCGTGCGCGAGGAGATCCTCGCGCGGCCGCCGTTCCGCGGCGAGATCGCGCTGCTCGCCGCCAAGCTCGGACGCAGCCCGAGCGACGTGCTGCGCGAGGCCGAGGCCGACCTGCGCGAGATCGCGGCGGCCCATCAGCCCACCGTGATCGACCTCGTCGTCCAGCTCTGGCGCTCGATGATCACGCGCGGCTACGGCGGCGTGCTCCAGTACGACCGCGCCGAGCTCGATCGCGTGCGCGCGCTCTCGCAGCACCACAGCGTCGTCTTCCTGCCGACCCACAAGTCGAACCTCGACCACGGCTCGCTGCAGGTGCTGCTGCACGAGAACGGCATGCCGCAGAACCACACCGCGGGCGGCATCAACATGAACTTCTTCCCGCTCGGGCCGCTCGTGCGCCGCGCGGGCGTCTTCTTCATCCGCCGCACGTTCAAGGACGACGAGGTGTACAAGACGGTGCTGCGGCACTACGTCGACTACCTCGTCGAGAAGCGCTTCCCGCTGGAGTGGTACATCGAGGGCGGGCGCTCGCGGAGCGGAAAGCTCCTGCCGCCTCGCTTCGGCCTGCTCGCCTACGTGGTCGACGCCTACCGCCGCGGGCGCTGCGAAGACGTGCACCTCGTGCCCGTGTCGATCGCCTACGACCAGATCTCGGACGTGAGCGACTACGCCGCGGAGCAGCGCGGCGGCGCGAAGGAGACCGAGGGCTTCTTCTGGTTCCTGCGCATCGTGCGGCGCCTCGGCAAGCGTTATGGCCGCATCCACGTTCGCTTCGGCGAGGACCTCTCGCTCGCGAAGACGCTCGGCGCTCCGAACCCGACGGCCGCGCCCGACGCGAACGAGGAGAGCTTGGCGCTGCAGAAGCTCGCGTTCGAGGTGTGCGTGCGCATCAACCGCGCGACGCCGATCACGCCGATCTCGCTGGTGTGCCTGTCGCTGCTCGGCCGCGGCAACCGAGCGCTCACCGCAGAAGAGCTGCGCGACTCGCTGCGCAACCTCGTCGAGTACGTGCATCGCTGCCGCCTGCCCGTCACCGAGGAGATCGCGCTCGAGTCGGCGCAGTCGCTCGTGCCGGTGCTCGAGGAGCTCGTGCACAGCGGGCTGCTGCACCGCTACGACGAGGGGCCCGAGGTCGTCTACGGCATCGCGCCCGAGCAGCACCTGGCGGCGGCTTATTATCGGAACACCGTCATCCACTACTTCGTGACGGGCGCGATCGCGGAGCTCGCGCTGCTGCGCGCGGCGGAGCCGCACGTGTCGGACCGCCGCGAGGAATTCTGGAACGCGGCGCTGGCGCTGCGCGACCTGTTGAAGTTCGAGTTCTTCTTTCCCGATCGCGAGCACTTCGTCGCCGAGCTGCGCGCGGAGCTCGCGATGCACGCGCCGAGCTGGGAACAGGCCCTCGGCGCCGACGCGGACGCGATCACGGGCCTCTTGCCCCGCATCCGGCCCTTCCACGCGCACCGCATCCTGCGCCCGTTCCTCGAGGCCTACCGGGTGGTCGCAGACGCGCTGGAGCGCGCGCCCCTCGACGCGAAGGTCGACGACGCCGCCTTCGTGCGGAGCTGCCTCGCGCTCGGAAAGCAGTACACGCTGCAGGGCCGCGTCGCGCGCCAGGAGAGCGTGTCGCAGGCGCTGTTCGCGACGGCGCTCAAGCTCGCGAAGCACCGCGGCCTGTGCGGGCCCGGCGGGCCGGAGCTCGCGGAGAAGCGCCGCGCGTTCGCCGCCGAGCTGCGCGAGGACATCCGCCGCGTCGACGCGATCGAGGCGCTGGTGCGCGCGAGGATCGCCGGGATCCTCGAGTGAAGCGGGGCCCGATCGAGCGCCTCGTCGCACTCAGCAAGCCGCGCTGGCTCGCGTCGTTCGCTCCGGCGCCGCGCGAGATCGCGCCGGGGCTGTGGTCGATCGATCGCATGCTCGGGATTCCGGCGGGGCCGCGCCTGCCCACGCGCGGGCTGCTCGTCGAGCTGCCGGACGGCGGGCTGCTCGCCTGGTCTCCCGTGCCGCTCGACGACGCGCTGCGGCAGCGCGTGACGGCGCGCGGCGGCGCGCGCTTCCTCGTCGCACCGAACTCGTTCCACTACCTCGCGATCGCCGAGTGGCAGCGCGCGTTCCCGAGCGCCGAGGTGTGGCTCGCGCCCGGACTCCCCGCGCGGGTGGCCGACGCGCCGGCGGGGCGCGAGCTGGACCCCGCCGCGACGACCCCGTTCGCCGAGACGCTCGCCCACTGCGTCCTCGACTGCGGTCGCGGCGTCACGGAGGTCGCGTTCCTCCACGCGCCCTCGCGCTCGCTGCTGCTCTGCGACGGCGCGTTCAACCTCTCGTCGCCCGAGCGCGCGATCGACCGCATCGGCTCGCGCCTGATGGGCATGCGCTTCGCCTTCGGGCCCTCGCGTACGGCTCGACTGATGCTGCTCACGGAGCGCGCGGCCGTCGCCGCGTGGATCGAGGCGCTCTGCACATGGGACTTCGCGCGCATCGTGGTGGCGCATGGCGAGCCGCTCGCGGCCGGGCCGAGCGCGCTGCGCGCCGCGTTCGCGCGCTGGCTGGATTGATCGCGCGCTCCACGTGGACGCCGCGATCGAGATTGCGCGATCGCGCGGTGCGGCCGAGCCTCGCACCGGGAGTCACGCCATGACCGAACGCTTCGAGCTCGTTCCCATCGCCTTCGTGCGCGGGGCTCGCGCCGACGTGGAGGACGACTTCTGGGGCGGCGGCGAAGCGCGCCTCGTGCTCACGGACGCCGTCGAGGAGAGCGCGCTCGAGGGCATCGAGACGTTCTCGCACGCCGAGGTGCTGTTCGTGTTCGACCGGGTCGAGGACGCGAAGATCGTGCGCGGCGCGCGACATCCGCGGAACAACCCGGACTGGCCGCGCACGGGCATCCTCGCGCAGCGCGCGAAGAACCGACCCAATCGCCTCGGCTCGACGATCTGCCGCGTGGTGCGCCGCGAGGGCCGCACCCTCGTCGTCCGCGAGCTCGACGCGATCGAGGGCACGCCCGTGGTGGACATCAAGCCCGTGCTGCGCGAATTCCTGCCGCGCGAGGAAGTGCGCCAGCCCGCGTGGACCACGGAGCTGATGCGCGACTACTGGGCAAAGGCGAAGTAGCCGAACCCGTCGAGCCGCAGCCGAGCGGAGCCAGTGCTGCAAGCGAAGCGCGCAGCGAGGCGAAGCCGAGCGGAGTCAATGCGCAAGCGAAGCGCGCAGCGAGGCGAAGCCGAGCGAAGTAAGTGCGCAAGCGAAGCGCGCAGCGAGGCGTAGCCGAGCGAAGTCAACGCGGTAGCCTGCGCTCCCCGATGCCTCCCACGCGCGCCCGCCACACCATGCTCGCCTTCGCGCTCGGGACCATGGCCCTCGCCTACATCGACCGCGTGGCGATCTCGATGTCGAGCAGCGCGATCCAGCGCGACCTCGCGCTGAGCGACGCGCAGCTCGGCTGGGTGTTCAGCGCCTTCACGCTCGCCTACGCGCTGTTCGAGGTGCCGAGCGGCTGGCTCGCCGACCGCTTCGGCGCGCGCCGCATGATGGCGCGCATCGTGCTGTGGTGGTCTGCGTTCACCGCCGGCACCGCGCTCGCGGGCGGCTTCGTCTCGCTGGTGGGCATCCGCTTCCTGTTCGGCGTGGGCGAAGCCGGCGTGCTGCCCACGCTCGCGAGCGCCTTCCGCCGCTGGCTGCCGGACCGCGAGCGCGGCCGCGCGTTCGGGCTCACGGTCGCCGCCGGTGCGCTCGGCAGCGCGGTCGCGACGCCGATCGTCGGCGCGATGCTGGAGCGCTTCACGTGGCGCGAGTCGTTCGTCGCGTTCGGCGCGCTCGGCGCCGCGTGGGCGGCGGTGTGGTACGCGTGGATGCGCGACGACCCGCGCGAGCATGCGGCCGTGAACGCGGCGGAGGTCGCGGAGATCGGGCCGCCCGCGCACGAGGAGCACGCGCAGGTTCCGTGGGGGCGCCTCCTGCGCAGCCGCAACCTCGTCGTGATCTGCGCGATGTACTTCTGCGCGATCTACGGCTGGTACTTCTTCATGAGCTGGCTGCCCCAGTACCTCGAGCGCGCGCGCGGCTTCGACATCCGCGCGATCGGCTGGCTCGCGCCGCTTCCGTGGATCGCGATCGCGGCGGGCTGCTTCCTCGGCGGCCTGCTCTCCGACCACCTCGTGCGCACGCGCGGACGCCGCGTGGGCCTGCGCCTGCCGGGCATCGTCGGGCTCCCGATCGCGTCGCTGATGATCGTCGGCGCGATCCTGACGGCGAGCGCCGCCCACGCGACCGCGTTCCTCACCGCCGCGGCCGGCTTCGCCGCGCTCGGCATCGCCTCGGCGTGGTCCACCTGCCTCGCGATCGGCGGCCGACACGGCGGCGTCGTCAGCGGTGCGATGAACATGTTCGGGAACCTCGGCGGCACGGTCTGCCCGATCGTGTTCGGGCAGAGCCTCCAGCACCTCGGGAGCTGGAACGTGCCGCTCGCCAGCGTCGCCGCGCTGTACGCGATCTCGGGGCTGATGTGGCTCGCGGTGGATCCGGACGTGAGCCTCGACGGCGGGCCCGAGGCGCTCAACCGAACAGCGCGTTGAGCTCGGCGTAGGGCATCGCGTCGCTCGTCGGGTCGCCCGCGTTGGCATCGAGGAACGCGCGCGCATCGCGGCGCAGGCGGCCGAGGGCGGCCTGTGCGAGCGCGGAGCCTGCGCTCAGCCGCCGCACGCCGTGGGCGGCGAGCTCCGCGACGGGCGGCAGCTTCGGCACGAGCATCACGTTGAGCGGGAGCGACACCGCCTGCGCGATCGCGCGCATCGCGGCCGCATCGGCGAGGCCGGGCGTGAAGAAGCCGTCGGCGCCCGCAGCCGCGTAGCGCACGCCGCGCGCGCTCGCCTCGTCCGCGGCGCGCTCCGGCGGCACGAGGGCCTTCAGGTAGACGTCGGTGCGCGCGTTCACGAACAAAGCGACGCCGGCGCGCGCGGCGGCGGCTTTCGCCGCGCCGATCTTCCGGCACAGCGAATCCGGTGCGCCCGTACCGTCCTCGAGGTTGATGCCCACGGCGCCGGCGCCCACCACGCGCGCGACGACTTCGCCGACGGCTGCCGCGTCGTCGGAGAGCCCGGCCTCGACGTCCACCGAGAGCGGCAGCGCGACGACCCGTGCGATCTCGGCCACCGCCGCCTCGAGCACGCGCGCCGGAATGGCGTTGCCGTCGCGATAGCCGTGCGCCCAGGCGAGCCCGGCGCTGGTGGTGGCGAGCGCCGCGGCGCCGCAGCTCGCGATCACGCGCGCGCTGCCCGCGTCCCAACAGTTCGCGAGCAGGAGCACGCTCCCGCGATGGTGCAGATCCCGAAATGCGCTCGCGCGCTGCGCGGATTCCATGATCGCTCCTTCGCGGCGGATTCTCGCGCACGCCGCAGCCCGCGCTCGCCGTCCGCGGACGCTTGCACGCGCGCGGCGCGGAAGCTCCGAGGGGCGCGCCTCAGAGCGCCACGCTCGTTCCGCTGCTCCCGGCGCGCAGCACCTTCTCGCACAGCTCGACGATCGCGGCGCCGGCCTCGTCGGGCGGGAGACCGCGCGCGTGGACGTTGCTGATGCACTTGCGGTCCGCGTCCGTGGTGCCCGCGTGGGGCGCGAGCGTCACGTAACAACCGAGGCTCTCGGCGGCGCGCAGGCCCGGACGCTCGCCGATCAGGTGGACGGCGAGCCGCGCGCCGCTGGCCTCGCAGACGCGATCGGCGATCGCGACGCGGCCGAGCGTCACGGCGACCGGCTGCGCGAGCGGGCCGAGCCGCGCGAGACCCCGCTCCAGCGCGGGCCACACGCGCGCGAGCTGCGTCTCGGCGGCGCGCGCGGAGAGGCCGTCGCTGACGACGATCTGCGCGACGGCTCCCGGCACGCGCGCGGCGACGATGCGCGCGGCCTCGCCCTCCGCGAGCGCGCGACCGAGATCGGGGCGGCGCAGGTAGGTCGCCTTGTCGGGCGCCGCGGAGCGCACGAGCAGGAAGCCGCGCTCGCGCAGGGCGGCGAGGAACGCGTCGCCGAAGGCGCCGTGCACGGCGTCGCGCGCGCGGGCGTGGTCGGCGCGGAACGCGAGCGCGCTCTCCGTGCGCGGACGGGTGCCGGCACGGCCGACGGCGAGGCGCGCCGGCGTCGCGCGCAGCAGGCGTGCGAGCTCGTCGCTGCTCATCGCGTCACGCGAGCAGTGTGCGGGCGTCGCCCGCGCGCGCGGTGAGCCGGCCGCCCTGCATCAGGCCGCGCCTCTCGAGCCAGGCCTCGAGCTCGGGCGCGGGCCGCAGGCCGAGCAGCTCGCGCAGCGCCGCGACGTCGTGATAGCTGGTGCTCTGGTAGTGCAGCATGCAGTCGTCCCCGAGCGGCACGCCCATGAAGTAGTTGCAGCCCGCCGCGGCGAGCAGCATCGCGGTGCTCTCGAGGTCGTTCTGGTCGGCCTCCGCATGGTTCGTGTAACAGACGTCGGCGCCCATCGGGACGCCGAGCAGCTTGCCCATGAAGTGGTCCTCGAGCGCCGCCCGCGCGATCTCGCGGCCGTCGAACAAGTATTCGGGCCCGATGAAGCCGACGACCGTGTTCACGAGCAGCGGCGAGAAGCGGCGCGCGACGCCGTAGCAACGCGCCTCGAGCGTCAGCTGGTCGACGCCCTCGTGCGCGTCGCTCGACAGCTCCGAGCCCTGCCCCGTCTCGAAGTACCAAACCTGCGGCGTGCGCAGGCGACCGCGTTCCCGCACGAGCGCGTCGGCCTCCGCGAGCAGCGCGAGGTCGATGCCGAAGGCGCGGTTGCCCCGCTCGGTGCCGGCCACCGACTGGAACACGAGGTCGAGCGGCGCGCCGCTCTCGAACGCGCGCATCTGCGTCGTCACGTGGGCGAGCACGCAGGATTGCGTGGGCACGCCGAGCGGCGTCATCACGTCGTCGATCGCGCGCGCGATGCGCAGCACCGTCTCGAGTCGATCCTCCACCGGATTCACACCGATCACGGCGTCGCCCGAGCCGTAGGCGAGGCCCTCGAGGATCGCGGCGCGGATGCCGTCGGCGCCGTCCGCGGGATGGTTGGGCTGGATGCGCGAGGCGAGCCGACCGGGCAGGCCGAGGGTGGTGCGCGCGCTCGCCGCGACCGGCAGCCGTTTCGCCGCCAGCGCGAGATCGAGGTTGGAGCACAGCTTGGCGAGCGCCGCGGCGTGCTCGGGCAAGAGCGCGCGTCGCAGCGCTGCGCGCGCCTCCGCGGCGTCGAACTCGCCCGCGAGCAGGCGTTCGCGCAGCTCGCCCAGCGAGAGCGCCGCGAGCGGGCGGAATGCCTGCGCGTCGTGCTCGGCGAGGAACGCGCGCGTCAGCTCGTCGCGCTCGGGCGCGACCACGGGCTCTTCCACGAAGCGCGCGAGGGGCGTCTCGGCGAGCGCACGCTTCGCGGCGACGCGCTCCTCCGCGCTGCGCGCCGCGAGGCCCGCGAGCTGGTCGCCGCTCTTCGGCTCGTTCGCGCGCGCGAGCAGCTCGCGGAGATCGCGGAAGACGAAGCCGTCGGCGCGGAGCGGTCGCATCGCCGACAGCCTACTGCGAATGCGCGCGCGCGTTGCGTCGCGCGTGCCATGCTGGCGGGGTCCGCAGCGCCCACGCCGAACGGAGCCCGCCGTGCCCCTCGCCGCCCACTTCCGCACTCTGGCGCGCAACAACCTCTGGTCGAACGACCGCCTGCTGCGCGCCTGCGCGCAGCTGACGCACGACGAGCTGCACGCGCCGCGCGTCTCGTTCTTCCCGTCTCTGCTGCTCACGCTGAACCACATCCTGCGCGTGGACGCGTACTACCTGGGCGAGCTCGAGGCGACCGGGCGCGGGCTCGCCGCGTGGTCGGCGCTGCGCGACGCGGAGCACGACGCGCTCGCGTCGCTCGCCGAGGCTCAGCGCGCCTCCGACCTCCGCCTCGTCGCCTTCTGCGACGCGCTCGACGCGGGCGCGCTCGCGCGCAGCGCCCCGCTCGATCGCGGCGCGGAGGAGGGCGTGTTCGAGGAGGCGCTGCCCGCCGTGCTCGCGCACCTGTTCGTGCACCAGACCCATCATCGCGGGCAGGTGCACGCGATGCTCTCGGGCACGCGCGTCGCGCCGCCGCAGCTCGACGAGTACTTCCTGCGCTACGACGAGCCCCGGCGCCGCGCGGAGTGCGCGCGCCTCGGTCTCTGAGGCGGCATCACAACGAGCTCGCGCCCGCCGTGCGAGCGGAGGAGCCGCGCCACAGCGCGCGAAGGAAAGGGCTGCGCAACGTGAGAATCCTCGCGATCTCGGGAAGCCTGCGCGCGGCGTCGTCGAACGGCGCCTTGCTCGACGCCGCGGCGCGCCTTGCGCCCGAAGGCGCGCGGGTCGAGCGCTTCGCGGGCGTCGGCGACCTGCCGCACTTCAACCCGGACCTCGACGGCGAGGCGCCCCCTCCGGCGGTCGCCGCGTGGCGCGGCGCGCTGCGCTCGTGCGACGCGATCCTGCTCTCGAGCCCCGAGTACGTGCACGGCGTGCCGGGCTCGCTCAAGAACGCGCTCGACTGGATCGTGTCGAGCGGCGAGATCTCCGGGAAGCCGCTCGCGCTGATCAACACCTCGCGCTCGAGCTTCGCGACGCCGCAGCTGCGCGAGATCCTCACCACGATGGAGGCGCGATTCGTCGAGGCCGCCTCGATCACGCTGCACCTTTGGACGAATCGCGTGGACGCGGAGGCGATCCTCGCGAATCCGGCGGCCGCGAGCGCGCTGCGCTCCGCGGTCGCGGCGCTCGTGGCGAGCGCGCGCGAGCCCGCGGGCGCGAAGGGCGAC
>CAZCTH010000090.1:0-21391 GCA_964501435.1 uncultured Spirochaetales bacterium
GCGGCGCGGGCCGAGGCGGCAGCGGCTCGCGCGAGCAGGCGCGTCCGCGGGGCGGAAAGGCGCCGGCCGCCGGCGAGCCGGCGCGCGACGCCCAGCGAGTCAGTGGCCCCGAGCGCCTCCAGAAGCTGATCGCGAACGCGGGCCTCGCGTCGCGCCGCGCCGCCGAGGAGTTCATCGTCGCCGGTCGCGTCAGCGTGAACGGACGCGTGGCGCACCTCGGCGACCGTGCCGACCTCGCGAGCGACGACGTCCGCGTGGACGGGCGCTCGCTCACGCCGGAAGCGCGCGAGTACTGGCTGCTCAACAAGCCGCCCGGCGTGATCACGACGCTCGCCGATCCCCATGCGGGCGACCGGCGCACCGTGCACGACGTGATGCCTCCCGAAGCGCGCGGCGCGCGGCTCTTCCCGGTCGGCCGTCTCGACGTCGGCTCCGAAGGCCTCGTGCTGATGACCAACGACGGCGAGCTCGCCCACGCGCTGCTGCACCCGTCCCGCGAGGTGGACAAGGAGTACCGCGTGCGCGTGCTCGGTCGCCTCGAGCCGCGCACGCTCGAGCGGCTGCGCGGCGGCATCGAGCTCGACGACGGGCCGATGCGCCCCGCACACGTTTCCGCCGCGGAGTACGACCCGGCCCGCAACGAGAGCGAGGTCGTGCTGGTCCTGCGCGAAGGGCGCAAGCGCGAGATCCGCCGCGCCATGGACGCGCTCGGCCATCGCGTCGTGCGCCTCGTGCGCGAGCGGATGGGGCCGCTCGTGCTGGCGCGACTGCCGCTCGGCGCAGCGCGCCGGCTCGGCCCGCGCGAGGTGAGCGAGCTGATCGCCTTCGCGAAGGCTCGCGCGCAGGCAACTGCGATCGAAACCCGCGGCCCCGGCGAGACAATCGCGGAGGCTCGCGAAGAAGATCTCGAATTCGACGGAAGTGATTGATTCTGCTCGATTTTTACGAGTAGAATGGCCGCGCTCCAACCGGGAATGCGGTAAATGCGGAAGTCCGGTCGTCGCCTCGCTTGTGCCTTCGCGCTGCTCGCGTTCGCGGGCGGCGCACGCGCCGGGTCGGTCTCAGGCGTCTGCCCCGACGGCAGCATCTACATCGTGCAGCACGAGTCGCAGATCCCGTGCCGCCGGTCGAAGCAGGTCGAGCCCGGGGAGATGCCGCCCGTGCGCCCGGACTACCTGCCGAAGCCGCACACCTGGGAAGTCTGGGCCGAGCAGAACGACCCTAACAACCCGTACAACGTCGTAGATCAGGCCCGCCAGGTCCGTGCGCTCTCCGCGCACGGGGCCGCCGGTGCGCAAGGTGCCGCGCCCGGCGGTGGCGGAGCGGTCGCCACGGCGGAGAGCGCGGCGCTCGCGCCGGTCGCCGAGGTGGCGCGCGCGCGCGACGTCGGTCCCCTCGACCTCGGGCTCGGCGAGCAGGAGCTCGCCGATCTGTTCGCGATCGTCGAGCTGTCGCAGGAGCAGCGGCCGGCACGCTTCGAGCGCGAAACCGCGAGCGGCGACGGCGTGTCGCGCGTCGCGTTCGCGCGGTCGCGCGCCTTCGAGGAGCGCCTGCTCGCCGCCCAGGACGCGCGCGGCGGACGCGCCGGCGATCGCGTGCTGCTCTTCACCGCGCGTTCGAATCGGCCGCAGGAGTTCTGGCCGAACTTCGTCTTCGTGCAGGAGTCGCTCACGTTCCAGCCGGACGCCGCGAACGAGCGTCAGCTGGGCGTCTTGCAGGGTCACCTCGGCCAGCTGAGCGAAGGCGAGGTCGTGCTCGGCTACGTGGTACTCCCTTCCACCCTGGATCTCGACGCGCGCGAGATCGAGATCTACTGGGACGACCGCCACACCCGCGCGCGGTTCTGAGCGGCGGGCCACGTGAACGGGCAGGCGATCGGCATGCCGGCGCTGGCGGTGGCCGGGTTCTCGGTGGCGGCAGGGCTCGGCCTCGTGCTGGGCGCGCGCGCGTTCCAGGCGTGGGCGATCCGCCAACCGATCGCGCGTTGGCGGAACCCGTGGTTCGCGCGCATGCAGACCCGTGCGTACCGAATCGAGCTGCGCCTGCTCGGGAGCCTGATGCTCGCGATGGGCAGCCTGATCCTGTGGACGGCGGCGACGGCGCGCTAGCGCGGGAACGTCACGTACACCTGCGTGTAGAAGAGCCGCCCGTCCGGCGCGCGCGCGATGCCGATGCCGGTCGCATTGAACGCGCGGAACTCGAGGTTGTGCCGGTGGTCGGGGCTGTTCTTCCAGCCCTCGAGCACCGCCCGGTTCGGGTCGGGCTCGTTGGTCTGCGCCACGTTCTCGCCGGCCATCGTGTAGCCCGCGACGCCGGCGCGATCGATGCGGTCGTGCCAGAGCAGGCCGTCTGGGTTCTGGTGGGCGAAGAAGCCGCGCCGCACCATGTCCTCGCTGTGGCCGCGGGCGACGGCGTCGAGGTCGTCGCGGCGGGCGAGGGCGATCAGCTTCCGCTCCGCGCGAAACGCGTTCACGTCGCGGTGCAGCTGCTGCTCGAGGCGCGCGAGCTGCGGGTCCTCGGCCCACGCCCAGCGCGCGCCGAGCGGCCCCACGAACGCGAGCCACAGCCAGAAGCCGAGCAACATCCAGAACGCGTGGCGCGGAGTCCGCGGCATCACCAGGCCGTCTGCGAGAGGTCGTCGCCGTCGTCGATGGCTTCGGTCACGACTTCCCGCTTCACGAGCTTCCCGCCCTGATAGATCGAGCGCGTGTCGATCCGGCCGTCGCCGTCGCGATCCTCGTCCCGGCGCGCGATGCGCTCGGCCTCATCGTAGACGGTGACGAGGTCGAAGCGCCCGTCGCCGTCGCGGTCGTCGCGCTCCTTCGCGAGCTTGCCCGCCCGGTAGAGCGACTCGCGGTTGCGGTAGCCGTCGGCGTCGAGGTCCTGCTCCTGCCGGCTCAACTTGCCGTCGCGCCCGTAATAAGACCAGACGTCCGGCTGGCCGTCGCCGTTCGTGTCGCGGCGCTGCCGCGAGGGCACGCCGTCCACGTACTCGACCCAGGTGTCGATGCGCCCGTCGAGGTTGGCGTCCTCCTCCATCCGCGTCTCGCGCCCGGTCGCCGGGTCGAGCCACGCGGTGCGGTCGGGCCGCGCGTCGCCGTTCTCGTCGTACTGCTCGCGCGCCGGCCGGCCGCTCTCGTCGCGATAGATCCATTGGTCCGGCGCTCCGTCGCCGTCGCGATCGGCCACGCGGTCGGCGACCGCCGCGCTGGGCGCAGGCGCGGGGGCCTCTCGGCGCGCCATCGGCGCGGGTGCGGAGGGCTGCGGTGCGCTCGCCACCGGCTCGGGGCCCGCAGGCTCTTTCCGCGTGCCGCCGCGCAGCGCGGCGAGCTCGTCGGCGATGCTCGCGGACGGCGCGGCGGCCGTGCGCGCGGCGACCGGCGGCGCGGCTGGCGCCGGTGGCGCCGCCGGCGCGGCCTGCGCGCGGCCCATGCGCTCGCGCCGCAGGATCTCGCTGCGCATGCGCTCGATCTCGTCGCGCTCGTGGGCGCCGCTGCCCTGGGTCTGCGACGCGCTCTGCTGCGTGCGCCCGTTGCCGCTCATGCGCCGCGCGGCGGCGGCGCCCGCGGCGATGGGCGCGCCGACGACGGCGGCCGGAGCGCCCACCACGGCGCGCGCCACCTTGCCGGGCGTCGATCCCTTCTCGTAGTCCTTCTCGTCGTACACGACGGCGCCGCCCAGGGACGAGTAGCCGTTCGGGCAGTTCGGCTGGCTGCCGAGCGGCACCTGCTCGCCGGGCATCACGACCGTGGCGCACGCGCCGCGCTCGATGATCGGCGTCTCCTTGTAGTCCGACCACGGCGTCGCGGTCTGGCAGCCGACACCGAAGAGTGTCAGCGCCAGCCAAGCACACGTCTTCCGCATGAGACCCCCGGATTCGGGGGAGCGCGCGACGCACGCCCCCAGCGCTTGCGGTGCAAGAACCGTGCGCCGCGGAGGGCGGGGCGGGAGTTTCGTCGCGGTCGAGCGCACCTCGGCCGCGCGGCTGCGCGTCGCCTGCGCGCGGCAGCCCACGTGCAAGTGGGTCGCGCGCTTCCGCGCGCGGGGAACGCGCGTTCCGCGCGGCGTCCCCTACCGTGCGCGCCGATGTGCGGTCGATTCACGCTCACGCGCTCCGCGGCCGAGGTCGCCGCCCACTTCGGCCTCGCGGCGGCGCCCGCGATCGCAGCCCGCTTCAACGTCGCGCCGACGCAGCGCGTGCTCGCGATTCGCGCGCCGCGCGACGGCGCGGGCCGCGAGGCCGTTTCGCTGCACTGGGGCCTCGTGCCGTTCTGGGCGAAGCACCCGCGCGACGCCGCGAAGCACATCAACGCCCGCGTCGAGACGCTGAGCGAGCGCCCCGCGTTCCGCGAGGCCGCCGCGCGGCGCCGCTGCCTCGTGCCCGCCGACGGCTTCTACGAGTGGCGCGGCGCGCGCGGCGAGCGCCAGCCCTTCCACATCGCGCTGCCGCAGGGCGAGTTGTTCGCGTTCGCGGGCCTGTGGGAGCGCTGGACGAATCCCGACGGCGGGGCGCTCGAGTCCGTGGCGGTAGTGACGACCGCCGCGTCTCCGAACATTCGCCCCCTGCACGACCGCATGCCGCTCGTGGTCGACCCGGCTGGCTACGACGCCTGGCTCGCGCCGACCGCCACCGACGTCGGCGGCGTGCTCGCGCATCTCCCGAGCGCGCGCGCCGCCGATCTCCGACCGCGCCGCGTCTCCACGCGAGTCAACGACGTCGCCCACGACGACCCGCGCTGCCTCGACGACGCCGAGCAGGGGACCTTGTTCTGAGCGCCGCGGGCCCTCGCGCGCGCCGCCTCGGCACGCAGCGGGGCGGAGCCCGCGACGCCGTGCGAAGTCGAGGGGAGAAGATCGGCGACGCGGTTTCGCAAAGCGCCAGGGATCGCGCGCCTCTCCCATCCGCGACCGGTTAACGTCATCTCATGGACCCCTTCGCCGAGCGGCTGAGTCCGCGGGATCGACTCTTCCTCGATCTCGAGGGACCGAACACGCCGCAGCACGTCGCCGCGCTGTGCTGGCTCGACGCCAAGCCGCTGCGCGGCGCCTCGGGGGACCTCGATCTCGCGCGCATCCGCGCGCGCATCGCGGCGCGCCTCCATCGGGTTCCTCGCACGCGGCAGCGTCTCGCATTCGCGCCGATCGACCACCATCCGCTCTGGGTGGACGACGCCCACTTCGACCTCGCGCTCCACGTCCTGCACACCGCGCTGCCGAAGCCCGGCGGGCCGCACGCGCTCGACAAGCTCGTCGGGCGGCTGATCGCCGAGCCGCTCGACCGCGGGCGTCCGTTGTGGGAGGTGTGGCTGATCGAGGGCGTGTCGCGCTCGCGCTGCGCGCTGCTCGCCAAGGTGCACCACTGCATGGCCGACGGCGTCGCAGGCTTCGCGTGGTTCGCGTCGCTGCTGGCCAGCGAGCCGGACGAGGCGAGCGAAGAGGCTCCTCCCTGGACGCCGCGCCCCGCGCCGGATCGCGAGGAGTTGTTGCGGCGCGAGGTCGGTCGGCGCGCGGAGCAGTGGCTCGGCGCGCTGCACAAGCTGCCGGAGCTGCTCGAGCGCCGCGAAGAGATCGAGGACCTCGCGGCGCGCGTCGCCCAGCGCGCGTCCGCGATCGGCGAGTCGCTCTCGGCGGCGCTCACCGCGTCGCCGCTGACGCCGTTCAACGGCGAGCTCGGCCCGCTGCGCAGCTTCGCCGCGCGCGCGCTCCCGCTCGCCCGCGCGAAGGCCCTGGCCCGGGCGCTCGGCGGCACGCTCAACGAGCTCGCGCTCTCCTGCGTCGCGGGCGCGCTGCGCGACCTGATGATTCGCGAGGGCGCCGAGATCGAGGGCGTCGCACTGCGCGCCAGCGTGCCGGTGAACCGCCGGTCGGCGCAGGAGCGCGACGCGGGTGGCAACCGCATCTCGCTGTGCGTCGTCGAGCTGCCGATCGGCATCGCGGACCTGCGCGAGCGCCACGCGCGCATTCGCGAGTCGAGCGCGCAAGCGAAGGGCTCGGAGCAGGTACACGGGCTCGAGCTGCTCGACCAAATCGCCGACTGGACGACCACGGCGCTCGTCGGCGTGGCGGCGCGGGCGGCGCTTCAGAGCCGCCCGTTCAATCTGGTGGTCACGAACGTGCCGGGACCGCCGCGCGCGATCGCGTTGCTCGGCGCGAAGCTGCGCGAGCTCGCGCCGATCGTGAACCTCTCCGAGGGCGTCGGCCTCGGCGTCGCGCTCGCGAGCTATGCCGGCCAGCTGAGCTTCGGCTGCATTGCCGACCCGCATCGCGTGCCGGACGTCGGCGCGTTCGCGGACGCGATCGTGGCGAGCTTCGAGGAGCTCGAGAAGGCGGTCGCGCCGCCGCCGGCCCACGCGCCCGGCTCTGCCGGATAGGCAGATCCCCTAGTCGGGGATCCGGAACGCCTCGCGCGCGGCGCCGACGCGCGACGCCGCGAGCATCAGGTCCACGTCGGCCTCGGTGGCGTCGCCGAGCGCGCCGATGCGCGCGTAACCGCGCAGTTGCGTCTTCGCCATGTGAACCGCGATCTCGGGTTTCGCGGCCATCTGCCGTGCGAGCCGGTCGGTCTCCGCGTCGAGCCGATCGGGGGCCACGCTGCGATGCACCACGTTCCAACGCTCGGCCTGCGCAGCGTCGAACTTGTCGCAGGCGAGGATGATCTCCCGCGCCCGCGCCGCGCCCACTTCGTAGATGAGCTTCGGCGTCGCGCCCCACAGCAGCGGCAACCCGAGATCCACCTCGGGCACGTGGAATACGGTGTCGCTCGCGGCGACGCGGAAATCGCAGCACAGCGCGAGCGCGAGGCCGCCGCCGACGGCGTGGCCGTGGACGCGCGCGATCGTGATCGCCTCGCAGTCGGCGATCGCGGCGCAGGCGCGCCGCCCGATCTGGCCCGCCCAGCGCCGCTCGCGCTCGGTCGCCCCGGACGAGCGCCGCGTGCGGGCGGAGGCCGGGGGGCTCTTGCGGTCGGCGCCCGCGCAGAAGGAGAGCCCGCGGCCGCCGAGCACGACGACGCGCGTCTCCCAGTCGGTGTCGATGCGCCGGTAGCAATCCGCGAGCTCGTCGAGCGCCGTCGTGTCGAGCGCATTGCGCTTCGCGGGGCGGTTCAGCCACACGCGCAGGATCCCGCCGGGCTCGCGCGCGAGCTCGAGCGTCTCGTAATTCGGCAGGCTCATTTCGCGCGCAGCTCCTCGAGCGCCGCGCGCCGCGCGTCGTCGCTGGCATAGTTGAAAGTCGCGAGCACGCGGTCCACCTGCTTGCCGTAGCGCGCCTTCAGCTTGCGCGGGATCTCGTTCGGCGAGCCCACCACCGCGAACTGCTCCAGGATGTCGTCGGTGATGCGCTTGCCCATCTCGTCCCACTCGCCGCGCTTGCTCATCGCGTTGAGCTCGGACTGCAGGGCGCCCCAGCCGTGCTTCTCGAGCACCGGCCGATAGGCGGGCGTCGACCCGTAGAAGGCGATCTGCTTCGTCACGGCGGTGCGCGACTGCTCCCAGCTCTTCTCATCGAGGCCCGTGACGACGAACACCGGATACGCCACCTGGAAGTCGCTGCGCTTCTTGCCGGCCTTCGCGAGGCCGCGCTCGACGGCGGGAAGCGTCTCCTCGGCGACGTACTTCGCGGTGGTGAATGCGTGGATGATCACGCCGTCGGCGACCTCGCCCGCGACCTCGGTCATCAGCGGGCCGACCGCAGCGAGAAAGACCTTCGGTGCGCCGTACTGCGTGTCGAGCGGCGTGAACATCGGCGTCATCAGCGTGTGCTGATAGAACTCGCCCCGGAAGTTCAGCTTCTCGCCGGTGTACCAGCAGTTCCAGATCGCGCGCATCGCGAGGATCAGCTCGCGCATGCGCGCAGCCGGCGACGACCACGGCATGCTGAAGCGCTTCTTGATGTGCGGCTCGATCTGCGAGCCGAGGCCGAGGATGAAGCGGCCCTTCGAGTACGCGTTCAGGTCGTGGGCCACGTTCGCGAGCGTCATCGGGCTGCGCGCGAACGCGACGGCGATCGACGTCATCAACTCGACGCGCTGCGTGTGCTCGGCGGCGAGCAGCAGCGGAAAGAACGGGTCGTGGGACGTCTCGGCGGTCACGATGCCGTCGTAGCCCTGCGCCTCGAGGCGCTTCGCATTCTCCGGAACGTGAGCGAGGTCCGCGGTCATCAGGCCAGCGTCGATCTTCATGGCAGCTCCTTGCGCGTGCGGGGACGTTGGTTCACGAAAGGCCGGGGACGTTGGTTCGGAAGCGGACGCCGTGTCCGGTCGTGAACCAACGTCCCGTCAGGGAAGCCCGGCGCCGGGTACGTCGACGCGCATGCGCTCGATGCGCGCGCTGCGGGTCCGGCGGCAGGCGTCGGGCTCGATGCTCGACGACGTGAGCGCGAAGAGCGTGCGGCGGTCGGCGCCGCCGAGCATGCAGGCGATCGCCATGCGGCCGCCCGCGTCGACGCGCTGCGAGACGCGGCCGCCCGCGTGCACGCGGAGCAGTTCGCGGGTGAGCGGGGAGGCGACCCAGATCGCTCCCTCCGCGTCGAGGCAGATGCCGTCCGGGACGGCGGCGTCCGGGAGCGCCGCCCACACACGCCGCTTCGAGAGGGCGCCGGTCGCGGCATTCACGTCGAAGGCCGTGAGCCGCCCCCCGAAGGACTCGCCGACGATCAGCGTGCCGCCGTCGGGGGTGAGAACCGCGCCGTTCGGGAACGCGAGGTCGCTGGCGGCGACGCTCACCGTGCCGTCCGCCTGAACGAGGGCGAGCTTCGCCGGGCGCGGCTTTTGCTGGGTGTGCAGGTCGTACCCGAAGTTGCCCACGTAGGCGCGGCCCACGGCGTCCACGACCATGTCGTTGCAGTGGAAGGTCGCGACGCCCGAGAGGTCGGCGTGCGTGACGAGCGAGCCGTCCGCTTCGCGCCGCAGCAGGCGCCGGTCCTCCATCGAGACGACGAGCATGCGCCCGTCCGGGAGCCAGCCGAGCCCGCTCGGGCAATCGGGGACGCGCGCGATCGCCTCCACGCGGCCGTCCTCGCTCGCCGCGTAGACGCGCTGCGCGTGCATGTCCGAGAACCAGAGGCGTCCCTGGTGCCAGCGCGGGCCCTCGAGGAAGGCGAATCCGTCCAGCCAGGGCTCGAGCTGCGCCATGCGCGCCTCCGCGTGTGACCGCGAGGATGCCCCGCCCGCGCGCGGCACCGCTAGGCCGCAGCGCACAATCGCGCGCTTCCGCGCGCCGAACCCGCCCGGGGTCTGACCCCATTCGGGTTCGGCGCTAGCGCGCGCGTCCGCTTGCGTTCGGAGGTGCGCGCGCCGACTGTCCGCGGCTCGCGGAGGAGCAGGGGATGAAGTGGGTGATGTCGATCGCGTTCACGAACCCGGCGCAGTACGTGCCGCTGGCGCGCGCCGCAGAGGCGGCCGGCTTCGAGGCGATCGCGCTCTCGGACCACGTGGTGCACCCCGAGAAGATCCTCACGCCGTATCCGTACACCCCGAACGGCGAGCCGCGCTGGCAGCCCTTCACGGCGTGGCCCGACCCGTGGGTCACCGCGGCCCATCTCGCCGCAGCCACCACCACGCTTCGCTTCGTCACGAGCGTGTACGTGCTCGCGATGCGGAACCCGCTGCTCGCGGCGAAGCAGATCGGCACCGCGGCCGTGCTCTCGGGCGGGCGCATGAACCTCGGCGTCGGCGCGGGCTGGATGAAGGACGAGTTCGACGTCGCGGGCGCGCCCTTCGACCGGCGCGGTGCGCGCATGGACGAGATGATCGAGATCCTGCGCAAGGTGTGGGCCGGCGGGTGGGTCGAGCACCACGGCGAGTTCTTCTCGTTCCCGCGCCTCGAGATGAGCCCGGTGCCGCCCGCGCCGATTCCGATCTGGAGCGGCGGCATCTCGAAGCCCGCGCTGCGCCGCGCCGCGCGCGTCTGCGACGGCTGGATCTCGGACATGCACACCACCGAGGACCTGCGCCGCATCGTGGGCGAGCTGCGCGAGCTGCGGGCGGACTCGCCTCGCGCCGGCGAGCCCTTCCACGTGCTCGGGACGGCGATGGACGCCTTCAACCTCGATGGCTACCGCCGGCTGCAGGACATCGGCGTGACCCACGTGCAGACGATGCCGTGGTTCTTCTACGGCGGCCCCACCGACGTGCTCGAGAAGCGCATCGACGGCATCCGCCGCTTCGGCGAGGACGTGATCGCGAGGCTGTGACGGTCGCGCGCCGGTGCATGCGGGCCTGCTCGCCAGGTGCGCCCCTGGCGGCGCGCCGCGACTCAGTTCGGCGCGCCCTCGGTGATCAGGCTGGCGACGAGCGCGTCGCCGAGCACACAGGCTTCTTCGGCGGTGAGCGGCCCGGGGCTCGTGTAGCGCGCGAGGGCGGCGAGGGCGCTGCGCGCCTCGGCGTCGCCGGTGCCGCCGAGCACGCACACGTTCACGGGCTGGCCGGCGGCGTTCAACTCGAACTCGATCTGCACGAACGACGAGCCGTACTTGTCGAGCGGCGGTGCCCAGGTGTCGAGCACCGCGCGCTTCATGTCCTCGATGCGCGGCGCCACCGCAGCGCCGCAGCGGGCGAGGTCGCCCGGTGTGCCGTGGCGCTGCGGGCGCTCGGCGCGCTGGGAGCAGAGCAGGTCCGCCGCGATCGGCGCGCCGTGGGGCGCCGCGGCCGGCAACGGCCCCGCGCATCCGACGCCCAGCACCGCGAGCGAGAGCGCGAGCACGCCCCGCATCACGGGTGTGCCTCGGCGTGCGCCTCGAGCACCCGCGCGACGGCGCAGGTGAGCCGCTTCGCGGTGGGAACGTGGAGGAACTCGTTCGGGCCGTGGGCGTTCGCGCCGGGGCCGAGCACGCCGGTGATCAGGAACTGCGCTGCGGGGAACTTCGCGCCGAGCATGCCCATGAACGGGATGGTGCCGCCTTCGCCCATGAACACCGCCGGCTTGCCCCAGAAACTCTGCGACGCCTCCGCCATCGCGCGCTCGAGCCAGCCGGCGAAGGGTGGCGCATTCCATCCCGGGCCCGGCAGCTCGGACTGGAAGGTCACGCGCGCCCCGTACGGCGGATCGGCCTCCAGCACCCGTTTCACCGCAGCGGCCGCGGCGTCGCCGTCCACGCTGGGCGGGAGGCGCAGCGAGAGCTTCGCTGCCGTCGCTGGACGCAGCACGTTGCCCGCACTGCCGAGCGGGGGGATGCCGTCGATGCCCGTGATCGAGAGCGTCGGGCGCCAGGTGCGCGCGAGGATGCGATCGGCCGCGCTTTGGCCCATCGGCCGTGCGCCCGCGACGAACGGAAAGCGCGACGAGACCGAGTCGCCGAGCACGGCGGCCGCCGCCTCGGCCTGCGCCGCGCGATCCGGCGGAATCGGGCAGTGCAGCTCGGGCACGCGCACCTCTCCCGTGCGCTCGTCGTCGAGTCGGGAGAGCAGCTCGCGCAGGATCCGGAAGCTCGACGGCACGACGCCACTCGCGTCGCCGGAGTGCACGCCTTCGCGCAGGATCTCGACGCGGAGCGTTCCCCCGAGCAGGCCGCGCAGCGACGTCGTCCCCCAGAGCTGGTCGTAGTTTCCGCAGCCCGAGTCGAGCGCGACCACGAGGCTCGGCTGCCCGATGCGCGCGGCGAGGTGCTCCACGTACGCGGGCAGGTCGCCGCTGCCGGACTCCTCGCACGCCTCGATCAGCACGACGCAGCGGGCGCGGCGCGCCTGCGCGCGCGCCAGCAACTCGAGCGCGGTGACGGCCGCGAACGCGGAGTAGCCGTCGTCGGCGCCGCCGCGGCCGTAGAGCAGGTCGCCGCGCCGCACGGGCGTCCACGGCCCGAGGCCGTCGCTCCAGCCCGTCATCTCGGGCTGCTTGTCGAGATGGCCGTACAACAGCACGGTCTCGCGCGCGTCGCCCGGCGCCTCCATGAAGATCAGCGGCGTGCGGTTCGGCAAGCGCACGATCTCGAGCGTGAGCCCGGGCACCGGCCGCGAGCGACACCAGTCGGCGATCAGCGCGACCGCGCGCTCCATGTGCCCGTGCTCGCGCCACTGCGGGTCGAAGGCGGGCGAGCGATTCGGGATCGCGATGTAGCGCTCGAGCGCGGGCAGGATCGATTCCTCCCAGACGGTCTCGGAGTGCGCGAGGGCGGCGCGAGGGTCGATGCGGCTCATGCGCGGAAGGTATCTCGGCGCCGAGCGTTTCCATCCCGCGCGCCCGCCGTAGACTGCACACGTGCTCCGCGAGATCGCTGCCGCCGTCGTCCTGCTCGGCTTGTGCGGCGCCCCGGCGTCGGCCCAGCGGGCGACCTTCGCGGTGAGCGACGTTCCCATTCGCGGCCGGGCGCTCGAGGCGTTCGCGGTGAGCGACGGCGCCGGAAGCGCCTGGCTCGTCGCGCTGTCCGCGGAGGCGATGCCGCCGCACGAGAAGCGCTGGCTCACCTTGCTGCCGCGCGGCGAGGTCGCGCGCGCCGTCGCGATCCCCGTCCCCGTGCGGGTGGCCGCGCTCGACGTCGCGGACCTCGGGGGCGCTGCGGGGCCGGAAATCGTGCTGCTCGAGGCCGCGCGCCTCCGCATCCTCGACGCGCGCGGCGCGCTCGTGCGCGACGTGCCGCTCGATCCCCCCTTGCCGTTGCCGCCGCGCACGCGCGAGATCGGGCGCCTCGACTTCGTGCGCGACTGGAGCGGGCGGGGCGCGGAGGCGCTGCTGCCGGACGCCGCGGGGCTGCGCCTCGTGCCGCTCGCGGCGGCCGGCGAGGCGCGAACCCTCGCACTGCCGGTGAGCGCGCTCTATGGCGACCCGCCGGCGGGGCCGCCCGTGCGCGCGGGCTTCTTCCGCGCCGCGCTGCTCTGGCCGAGCGTGTTCTCGGTGGACGACGACGGCGACGGCGTGCGCGACCTCGTCGCCACCACGCGCTACGCGCTGTTCGTATTCCGCGGCGGCGCGCAGGGCCTCGCGGCGCAGCCCTCGCGCACGCGACGCTTCCCGGCATTCGCCTTCGACGAGGAGCGGCGCGCCGACTCCAACCTGCTGCTGCCCGCCTTCGCCGATCTCGACGGCGACGGCGACGGCGATCTCGTCGTGCACCGCACCGTCGGCACGCTGATGGGCAGTCGCGCCGACACGCGCGTCCACGCCAACGCGGGCGGGGGTGCCGACCCGCTCGGCGCGCCGGCCGGCGCGTTGACGGTGGACGGCGGCGTCGCCACCGCCGAGCTGGTCGATCTCGACGGCGACGGCCGACCGGAGCTCGTGCAGTCCGTGCTGCCCTTCGGCGTCGCCCAGCTCGCGCGCATCCTCGTGCGGAGCCAGGCGGAGCTCGAGCTGCGCGTGTACGGTTTCGACGCGGGCAAGGTCGCCACGCCGGCGCTGCGCTGGAGCGACGACCTCACGCTCCCGTTCGACTTCAAGGCCTCGCGCGTGACGGCGCTGCTCCCCGACCTTGGGGGCGACTTCAACGGCGACGGCCGCCGCGACCTCGTGTTCGGCGACGACGACGGGAACGCGCGCATCCGGCTCGGCGCGGCCGGGGGCGGCTTCGGCAGCGAGGTCTCCGAGGTGGCGCTCGGCGCCCGGGGCGGGGCGAGCCTCAGCACCGATCTCGACGGCGACCGCCTCGCCGAGATCGTCTACTGGGATCCCGCCTCTGAGGCGGGCGTGCTGCGCATCGCGCGCAACCTCGGTCAGCTGCCCGGCTCGCCGCCGCGCATTGCGCCCGCGCCGCGCTGACGCTCAGCGCGCGCTCGCCTCGCGTTGCCGCGCGAGCGCCGCGGGCAGGTCGCCGAGTGCGGTCGTCGCCGCGCCGGGCTTCAGCGTCTCGATCGGGTCGCGCAGGTCGCCGACGTAGCCGAGTGCGTACGCGCCGCGCGCGTAGCCCATGAGGCGCAGCAACGGTTCCGGCAACGTGCGCGCGACCTCGGGCGGGCAGGCGAGATACTGGTTCTCCTCCTGCCGCAGCCACGCGAGGTTGTAGGTGAGGTTCAGCCCGCGGCGAACCGTTTGGGATCGATTGGCGCCGCCGCCGTGGTACAGCGAGCCCGTGTAGAACAGCACCGAGCCGAGCGACATCTCCGCGGGCTCCGTCTGCGCCTCCTCGAAGCGCAACTTCTCGGCGAAGCGGTGGCTGCCGGGGATCACGCGCGTCGCGCCGTTCTCGGCGGTGAAATCCGTC
This sequence comes from uncultured Spirochaetales bacterium, assembly GCA_964501435.1. GTDB lineage: Bacteria > Myxococcota_A > UBA9160 > UBA9160 > UBA6930 > VGRF01. The sequence continues at coordinate 14,128 of CAZCTH010000090.1, forward strand.
ATCGCCCAGATCGTGTTGCACTGGACTTCGTAGCCGGTCGGGAACGGGAAGAAGTCGAACGCCCACTGGTCGCGGTGGATCTGCTGCATCGGTTCGCCGGGCCCGATCGAGATGAGCTGCGTCAGGTGCAGCTGGAAGCCGCTCGCGTGCCCGAGCACCTGCGCCGTCGTGCCGAGCACGGTGGGGTGCGTGACGAGCTCGCGCGCCGTCGCCGAGCGCGCGATCAGGGCGCCGGTGCGCTTCGTGCGCCGGCCGGCGAAGTCGTCGCTGCCGGACTCGTTCGCGGCCTCGTAGGGCGCGACCTCGGCGAGGAACTGCGCGACCTGGTCCGGGGAGACGAGCCGGTCGACCACGGCGCAACCGTCGCGCGCGATGACGGCGGCGATTTCGTCCGGAGTGGCGCTGCTCTGCAGGTGCTCGACGGGCATTGGATCCTCCGCGTGCCCGCAAAGCTAGTGCGCGGCGCCGAACGACACGAGCCCAGCGCCCGCGCAGCTCTCGCCGCCGCGAGCGCTGCTAACGCCCGGCCTTGGCACTGCGCGCGATGGCCTGCTGCCAGCGCGGCGCGAGGCCCGCGAGGCGCTCGGCGAGCGTGCGCGCGAGCGGCGTGAACGTGGCGGCCAGCGGCGCGGTGGGGCGCCACGCGAGCACGAGGGTGCGCGCCGGCTTCGGCGCCGCGAGCTCGCGCAGCGCGAGGGCGCCGCCGCGATTCTCGGCCTCGAGCGCGAGGCTGGGCAGGAGCGTCACGCCCGCTCCGCCCGCGACCATCTGCACGAGCGTCGCGAGGCTCGTCGCGCGCAGGTCGGTCTCGGCGACGCCGCTGCGCGTGCAGAGCGCGAGCACCTGGTCGCGGAAGCAGTGCCCGTCCTCGAGCAGCATCACCGCTTCGTCGGCGAGCGCGTCCATGCGCACGGGCCTCCGCGCGCGCGCGAGGGGATGGCCCCGCGGCGTCGCGAGCACGAAGGGATCCGCGCCGATCGGCTCCATGGCGACGTCGCCGAGGGCGGACTCGCGCGCGACGATCAAGCCGTCGAGCTCGCCGCTCTCGAGGCGCGCGCGCAGCACGGGGGTCTTCTCCTCGACCCACACGATCCGCAGCTTCGGATACTTCGCGCGCAGCGTGGGCGCGACCTCGGGCAGGAAGTACGGCGCGATCGTCGGGATCACGCCGAGGCGCACCGTCTTCTCGAACGGGTCGGCGCCGCGCGCCGCAGTGTCCGCGAGCTCGTCGGCGTGGGTGAGCAGCGTGCGCGCGCGGGCCAGCAACTCCTCGCCCGCGGCGGTGATCACGAGCTTCGTGCCGCGCTCGAACAGCCGTGCGCCGAGCTGCGACTCGAGCTCGGCGATCTGCCCCGAGAGCGCGGGTTGCGACACGTGGCAGCGCACGGCCGCCCGACGAAAGCCGCCGGTCTCGGCGACCGCGACGGCGTACTGAAGTTGACGGAGCGTGAAGGCGTGAGGCGAGAAGCGCATGGCCGCAACGTATCCGACGCCGCAGGCGCGGCCTCGCCCGCAGCGACCTGCGGTCGCCGCGGGCGAGGCGCGCTCAGGAGAGCGTGGCGAGCAGGTCGCGCGTGTCTTCGAGGGCTGCGCGCTCCGAGGCCGCGTCGTAGGCGGCGGCTGCGCCGCGGTGCGTGAAGCCGTGGGTCGCGCCGGCATGTACCCGGATGCGCACGTCCTCTCGCCCCGCGAACGCGGCGCGGATCGCGTCGACCTCGCGCGCGGGCACGACGGGATCCGCGCCGCCGAAGTGCAGGCGCAGCGGTGCGCGCATCGCGCCGGCGCGCCCGAGTTGCTCCCCGAGCGCCGTGCCGTGCCACGTCACGACGCCGTCGGCGAGGCCGTCCGCGGCTGCGCGCAGCGCGAACGGGCCGCCCATGCAGATGCCGAGCGCGACCACGCGGGCGACCGGCGACTGCGCGCGCGCCCAGGCGATCAAGGCGCCGAAGTCGCGCTCGCTGCGCGCACGATCGAGCGCCTGCATACGGGCCATCACGCGTGCCATGTCGGCATAGTCGGCGACGCCCGCATCGCCGCGCGAGAACGGGTCGAACGCGACCGCCACGCTCGCCTGCGCGGAGAGCTCGGCGAGCTGCGCGGCGAGGTCGTCGCCCATGCCGAACGCCGAGGGATAGACGACGAGCGCGGGCCCAGCCGCGCCCGATCGCGCGACGGTCAGGGGCAGGTCGGCACCTTCGAAGGACACAATCTCGGTCTCGCAGCGTCGATCTCCGGACACACTTCGTGCACTCACGTCTCGCTCCTTCCAAGCCGCGGGCGGGGCCCGCGAGCAGCACGCCGCAAGCGCGCGGCGCCGCCTTCGTCCGCGCCGCGCGGAACGTCCGCGCGCGCCGGAAACGAAAACGCCAGCCGGTCGGGCTGGCGCTTCCGAGCTTGTAACACGCGCCCGCCGCGATCCGAAGCGAAATCGTGCGCGCGCCGCGCGCCGTATCACCCGGGCGGGGTGCCGATCAGTTCGCCGCCGGGCTGATGGCGCCGGAGCCCCCGCCGCGGATCTGATTTTCCAGCATGTTGGTTCCGTCGCGCACGGTGCCGCACACCTCGCGCGGGATCCGCGAGCCGAGGGGGGTCATCACGCGGCACTCCTTCGGCTTCGCCTCGGCTTGCTGGGCCGGCGTCGCGCAGGCGGTAGTCAGGCAGAGAATCGCGGGAAGCAGCAGCCAACGGCTCACGTTCGGGCCTCCTCGAGCGAGGCGTCCGTTCTATCACGTCACCCGGGCAGAAAGATGTGAGATCTGCCCGGACGCTCTCGCACCTCGCGCGCAGCCCCCGAGACACGAACGGCCCGGAGGCCGCAGCCTCCGAGCCGTTGTGAATTGGTAGCGGGGGCAGGATTCGAACCTGCGACCTGCGGGTTATGAGCCCGCCGAGCTACCAGACTGCTCCACCCCGCACCGAAGAGGGCGCGCACAGTAGGGGATGCAGGTTGCGCGTCAACCGCGCGCGCAAACTCGGGCCCCGCGCCCTCGCTGCACGCGGGTTGCCTTTCGCATTCGAAAGAAGCCTGCGCCTCGCCGCCTGCGGGCTCCACTTCCTCCCTGCGGAGGTACGTCGCATGCGGAAGCTGAGTCTGCTGGGTTGTTGGGTCGTCACGCTGTCGCTCGCGGTCGGGGCGAGCGCGGGCACGCTGTATCGCTGGACCAACGCCGACGGCGTCGTGTCGTTCAGCGACGACCCGAAGCGCATCCCCGAGGCCTATCGCGCGAGCGCGGTCGCGACCAAGGGCTCGAGTCTCGCGAGCTACAAGCGCTACACGCCGGCGCCCGCGGCCGAGGCGAAGAACTACCGCGAGCGCCTCGACGCGCACGTCGCGCGCATGCGCACGCTCAACGCCGAGGTCGCGGCCGAAGCCGCGGCGGCGGCGCCTGCGAGCGAGCCTTCACCGCTCGGCGAGGTGCGCGTGAACCGCAAGCTCTCGCTGGCGCTGCCGGAAGGGGTGCTCGGCGACGAGCCCGTCGTGGTCGAGGAGCATCGCGTGCGCGACGGCGGCACGACCACGCACGTCTACGTCGTGCGCCAGGGCGACCGGGTCTTGTCGGTGATGCGCCCGCACACCAACCAGAGCGGCGCCAACTGGCAGGACCTGGACGAGGTTCTCGGCGAGGACTAGGCGCAGCGTCCCCGGCGCGCCTCGCAGCGCAGCGCGGGCCCTCGCCTCAGGAAGCGGCGGGAGCGCGCGTCGCGGGGGGCGTGTGCTCGTCGATGTAGCGCGCGAGCGAGCGCTGGGTGCGCCCGTCGAGCGCCACGAAGCGCACGCCGAAGCCGCCGGTCTCGCCGACCTGCTTGCGCCAAACGACCCGCGCCGGCGCCGCGATCGGCGTCGGCTCGCCCGGCAGCGCGAACTCGAGCACGACTTCCGTGCCCTCGCGCGGCAGCCACCCGGCCGCGAGGAACGCGCCGCCGCGCGACACGTTCTGCACGGTGCCGGTGCTGACGCGGTCCTTCGCCCAGAAGTGGGCGGGCTCGCGCAGCGCGGCGCGCGGGAGCCCGCGCAGCTCGCCGATCAGCCGCGTGACCGCGCCGATCAGGTCGGCGCGCGCGAGCGGTTTGGCCAGCACGTCGGCCGCGCCGGCGGCGACGGCGCGGGCGTGATCGCCCGCCTCGCCGCGGGTGACGATGACGAAGCGCGTCTCGCTGCCAGCGTTGGCGGCGTGGTACGCGCGGCACAGGGCATCGCCGGCTTCGCCCGGGAGGTGGAGGTCCACCACCGCGACGTCGATGGCCTCGCGCGCGAGGATCGCCCGGGCCTCGGCGGCGGTCGCCGCGACGCGCACGTCGCCGACGCGGCCGAGATAGAGCGACTCGACTTCGCGAAAGAGCGGGACGTCGTCGACCACGAGAATGCGCGGACGCGCGCCGGCGCTCACTTGGCGGCCAGCCCGAGCGCTTCGCGCATCGGCCCGAGCTCGACCGTCACCTTCCAGTCGGTCGTCCCCGTGCGCTTCCACTTCTGGTGGAGGCGGATCGAGCGCGAGATCGGCGAGGTGAGGCGATAGCCCGTGTAGATCACGTCCACGGTCGCCTCGTTGCGATCTTCGTTCAGGTCCTGCGAGAGGATCTCGTAGTCCGTGAAGCGCACGTCCGAGATCTCGGGCGCGAGCTGCAGGAACTCGTCGCGCTGCTCGTCGACGACGAACTTCGAGGCGCCGTTGAAGTTTCCCCAGCGCACCGCCTGCGTGAACTGCCGCATGGCGTCGGTGAAGGTGTCCTCGTGATGCATCGGGTCCTTGAAGGACAGCATGTTGCATCCCGCGCAGAGGGCGACGAGCGCGACGAGGGCCATGCGCGCTGCGGTTCGGATTCCAGTCATTTGCGTTCTCCTGCACCGGCAAAACGCGCCGCAGTGGATGCTTCGGCTTGCGTTTTCGGGGCTGGAGACCCTTTCGGACGTCCCACCGGTGGGACTTGAGGGGCGCGTGCAGGGAGCGGTCGCGTAGCCTCGGCCGGGGAGGAGAGGGCGTGCGGCTCGGGATCGACATCGGCGGCACCAAGACCGCGCTCGCCCTCGCGGATTCGTCCGAACGGCCGCTGGGCGACGCACGCCTCCCGACCGCGCCGAGCGGCGACGCCGCGCGCGACCTCGCCCGCATCGCGGAGGCCGCGCGGGCGCTCATCGAGCGCCACGGCGCGGGCGAACGCCTCGAGATCGTGGGCGTCTCGCTGCCGGGGGGTGTGGACGCCGGCGGCGGCTTCGTGCGCAATCCCCCCAACATCCCGGGCTGGGACGGCGCCCCGGTGCGCGACGCGCTGTCGCGAGCGCTCGGCGCGCGGGTGGCGCTCGAGAACGACGCGAACGCGGCGGCTCTCGCGGAGTGGCGCTTCGGCGCGGCGCGCGGGGCACGGAACGCCGTCTATCTCACCATGTCCACGGGGGTCGGCGGCGGGTTGATCCTCGGCGGGCGCCTCCATCGGGGAAGCCTCAACCTCGGCGGCGAGGTCGGGCACATGCCTGTCGTGTGGCAGGGCGAGCCGTGCGCGTGCGGGCTGCGCGGGTGTGTCGAGGCGCTGATCGGCGGTGCGGCCTGGGCGAAGCGGCTCGCGCGCGAGACCCCCGCGGCGAGCGCCGTCGCGCGCCTCGCCGCAAAGGACGGCGGCGCCCCGCGGCCCGAGCACGTCGTCGCTGCGGCGCGAACGGGCGACGCCTTCGCGCTCGCGGAGATGGCGCGCTTCAACGAGATCCTGGCCCAGACGCTCTGCATCCTCGCCGCGGCGCTCGCGCCCGAGGTGTTCGTGCTCGGCACGATCGCCGCGGCCGCGGGCGAGCTCTGCCTCGGACCGGTGCGCGCGCTCGTGCAGGCGAACACGTGGCCGCGGCCGAATCCGATCGCGATCCTGCCCGCGGCGCTCGGCGAGCGGCTGCCGCTGCTCGCCGGCCTCGGCGTCGCGGCGGAGGCGCTGCGCGACGGGGAAGAGCCGGCCTGAGCGTCAGCCGCGCTTCTGTTGCGCGATCTCGAGGATGCGCGCCACGGCCTCCGAGACCGACTCGCTCGCCGCGCTGTGGCTCTCGGTGCTGCGCTGGATGGCGTGGGTCATCTCGCGGATCCCGGCGAGCGCGTCGCGGATCGAGCGCGCGGAGTCGCGTTGATCCTGGGTGATGCCCTGCAGCGCGTGGCACTCGTCGAGGGCGCGCTCGGTCGACCGCATCAGGGCGTCGGTCGCGTGGGACTGCTCGGCGAGGGCGCGGCTGATCTCCTGCAGCCGTTCGGAGGTGCGCTGCGCCGCCTCCGCCACGTGCTTCGAGTTGCGCGTCTGCTCCTGCGACGCGCGCGAGATCTCGGTCACGCGCTCGCTCGCCTGCTCGGCGCTGCCGCGGATCTCGAGCAGCGACTCGCCGGCGCGCTTCGAGCGCTCGACGCCGCGCTCGACGGCGGCCATGCCCACCGACATCGCCTGCGTCGCGTCGCGGGAGGCCCCCTGGATCGCGCCGATCAGGGCCTCGATCTCGCGGGTGCTGCCGGCGGTGCGCTGCGCGAGCGTCTTGACGTGGTTCGCGACCACCGCAAACGCCTTGCCTTGCTCGCCGGCCTGCGCGGCGATGATCGCGGCGTTGAGCGAGAGCAGGTTGGTCTCTTCGTTGATCGCGCCGATGATCTCGAGGAACTCGCCGATGCGCGCGGTCCGCGACACGAGCGCCTCGATCGCGGTGCGGGCCGTCAGCATCTGCGTGCGGATCTCGGCGATGCCGCGGATCGTCTCTTCGACCGAGCGCTCGCCGCGCGCCGCGCCCTCGCTCACCTCGTGGGTGAGCCGCGCAGCGTCGGCGACGTGGCCGTTTACTTCCTGGATCGCGCGATCCATCTCGACCATCGCGGCCGCCGATTCCTCGGCCATGCCCTGCACGGAGTCCGCGCTGCCGGCGACCTGTCGCACGATCGCGGCCATCTGGTTGACCGTGGTGGCGGTGGTGTTCGCGCCTTCGTTCAGCGCCGTGGCGCCGGTCGCGACCTGGTCGATCGCGGTGGTCATCTGCTCGGCCGCGGCGCCGGCGCCGGTGACGTTGAGGACGAGGCGCTCGACCTCGCCATTGATCGAGCGGATCGACGAGTTGATGTGGGCGATCAGCGACGCCGCCTCCTCGACGGACTCCTCGATCTCGGCGGCGCCCTCGGCGGCGGCGTGGCGCGCATCGGCTTCGCGTTGGCCGGCGGCAGCCGCTTGCGCGCGCGCCTCGGCGAGCGCGGCGCGCGCGGCGTCGCGCTCGGCGACGAGCTGCGCGCGCTCCCGACCGTGCGCGAGGGCCGTC
>CAZCTH010000091.1:0-20466 GCA_964501435.1 uncultured Spirochaetales bacterium
CCCGCGGCGAGATCCTGCGCGACGCGACCCAGGTGGCGCCGGGCGACGGGATCGCGCTGCGCCTGGCGCGCGGCGAGGTGCGCGCGACGGTCACCGCCGTGCGCACCGAGGACGACGCGTAGGCGATCGCGGGCCGCGCGGCGGATCGGCCGGATCCCGCGGCGCGCCGCCATCGGCGTTAGAGTGCGCGCCGATGCCCGCCCGCCGCACCGCGAAGTCCGAGCCCGACGCGACCGGCGCCCCCTCGTTCGAGGGCGCGCTGGAACGCCTCGAGTCCATCGTGGATCGCCTCGAATCCGGCGAGCTGCCGCTCGAGGAGGCGCTTGCCGCCTTCGAGGAGGGCGTCGCGCTCTCGCGCCGCTGCGCGGCCGAGCTCGACGCCGCCGAGCGCCGCATCGAGGTGTTGGTCGAGCAGAACGGCGCGCTCGCCGCCGAGCCGTTCGACGAGCCGGCCGACGACGCGGGCGACGAGCGGTAGGCAGCGTCGCCTCGCCGCGGTCCGCGCGGCGCAGCCCAGCGGAGGTGTGGAGAAAGATGGACGGGGGCGCCTGGCTGGCCGATCGCACCGCGCGCGTCGATCGCTACCTCGACGCGCGCCTTCCGCCCGCGGCGGAGCCGCCCACGGCGCTGCACGGCGCCATGCGCCATCTGATCTTCCCCGGCGGCAAACGGCTGCGGCCCGCCTTCGTGTTCGCGGGCTGCGAAGCGCTCGGCGCGCCGCCGGAGCGCGCGCTGCCGGCCGCTGCCGCCGTCGAGCTGGTCCACACCTATTCGCTCATCCACGACGACCTGCCGTGCATGGACGACGACGACGAGCGCCGCGGGCGCCCCACCGTCCACGTGGCGTATGGCGAAGCCAACGCCGTGCTCGCGGGCGACGCGCTGCTCGCCTTCGCGTTCGAGGTGCTGGCGGACGCGGAGCGCGACGCCGGCGCCGCCGCGGTGGTCGCCTGTACGCGCGCGCTCGCCGTCGCCGCGGGCTCGCGGCAGCTCGTCGGGGGCCAGGCCGACGACCTCGCCTTCGCGTCCGCGGGGCCGGCCACCGTCGCGCGCGTCGAGTCGGTGCACCGCCGCAAGTCGGCCGCGCTGATCGCGGCGTCGGTCGGCTGCGGTGCCCGGCTCGCCGGGGCGTCGCCTGGCGTCCTGGAAAACCTCACCGAATTCGGTCATGAAGTGGGTGTGGCGTTCCAGATCGCGGACGACGTCCTCGATGCGGGCCGGAACGAGGCGTGCTCGTCGGTTTCCGTGATGGGGGTCGAGGCGGCGCGGGAGCGGGCGGACGCGCTTCTGGCGACGGCCCTCAGGCGCCTCGAGGGGCTGGGCGAGAAGGCAGAGGCGCTGCGGATGCTGGCGGCGATCTCCGTGCGGAGAACGAGATGAGCGAGCGACGATGAACGCGATCGACGTGGAGCGCAGCGTGCTCGAGCGAATCGGGTCGCCCGCGGATCTGCGCGCACTGCCGCGCGACCAGGTCGCGGCGGTGGCGGCGGCCGTGCGCGAGGAGATCGTGCGGACGGTCGCGAAGACCGGCGGCCATCTCGCCTCGAGCCTCGGCGCGGTCGAGTTGATCACCGCACTGCACTACGTGTTCGACACGCCGAACGACCGGCTCGTCTTCGACGTCGGGCATCAAGCCTACGCCCACAAGATGCTGACCGGCCGCCGGGCGGGCTTCGCGCAGATCGGCCAAGAGGGGGGCATCGGCAAGTTCCTGCGCCGCGGCGAGTCGCGTTACGACGCCTTCGGCGCCGGTCACGCCGGGACCTCGATCTCGGCCGCGCTCGGCATGGCGCGCGCGATGCAGCACCTGAAGCGCGACAACGTCGCGATCGCGTTCATCGGCGACGGCGGCATGACCGCGGGCATGGCCTTCGAGGCGCTGAACCACGCGGGCGATCTCAAGCAGAAGAATCTCGTGGTCGTGCTGAACGACAACGAGATGTCGATCTCGCCGAACGTCGGGGCGATGTCGTCGTACCTGTCGCGCAAGCTCTCGGCGCCGATGGTGCGGCGCGTGAAGCACTGGGCGAAGGACTTCCTCAGCTCGATGCCGGGCGACATGCTCCACTGGGCGCAGAAGGCGGAGGAGTCGCTGAAGGTCTTCTTCTCGCCCGGTCTGCTGTTCGAAGCGCTGAGCTTCAAGTACGTCGGCCCGATTCAGGGGCATCGCGTCGACATCGTGCTCGAGACGTTCGAGAACGTGAAGGAGATGCTGAAGGCGGGCGACGGGCCGATCCTCGTGCACGCGCTCACCGCAAAGGGCTACGGCTACGAGCCCGCGCAGAACGACCCGTTCAAGTACCACGGCGTGAATCCGTTCGACGTCGACTCGGGCAAGTTCCATCCGAGCAAGCCGGGCCCGCGGAAGTATCAACGCGTCTTCGCCGACACGCTGATCCGGCTCGCGAAGGAGGACCCGCGCATCGTCGGCATCACCGCGGCGATGGCGGACGGCACGAGCCTCGACCTGTTCCAGCGCGAGTTCCCGAGCCGCTTCTACGACGTCGGCATCGCGGAGCAGCACGCCGTCACCTTCGCCGCCGGCCTCGCGAGCGAGGGCATGAAGCCCGTCGCGGCGATCTACTCGACCTTCCTCCAGCGCGCCTACGACCAGGTCGTGCACGACGTCTGCCTGCAGAACCTCGACGTCACGTTCGCGATGGACCGTGCGGGCCTGGTGGGCGCCGACGGCGCGACGCATCAGGGCATGTTCGACATCGCGTTCCTGCGCACGCTCCCCAACATGATCTGCCTCGCGCCCAAGGACGAGAACGAGCTGCAGCACATGCTGCGCACCGCGATCGAGTACCCGGGCCCGGCGGCGATCCGCTACCCGCGCGGAGAGGGCTTCGGGGTGCCCATGGACCCCGACGTCAAGGCGATTCCGATCGGCGAGGCCGAGCTGTTGCGGGACGGCAGCGACGCCGCGCTGATCGCCTACGGCACGCTGGCTCACGCGGCGCTCGAGGCCGCGGCCGGCGAGCTCGCGGCGGACGGCGTCTCGTGCGCGGTCCTGAACGCGCGCTTCGCGAAGCCGCTCGACGAGGTCCGCATCCTCGCCCTCGCGCGCAAGGTCCGCGCGCTCGTCACCGTCGAGGAGCACGCCGGGATGGGCGGCTTCGGCAGCGCCGTGCTCGAGCTGCTCGCGCGCGAGAACGTGACGATCCCGGTGCACACGCTGGCGCTCGCCGACCGCCCGCACGAGCACGGCAGCCCCGCGAAGCAGCGCGCGGCTCACGGCCTCGACGTGCCCGGCATGGCGAAGGCGGTGCGCGAGCTGCTGGGCGTGCGCGCCTGACGCGCGGCGCGCGCCTTCCCGCTCGCGGGCTCGACCTCGCGCTCGCGCGATGAGCGCGAAGCCGCCGAAGAGCCGGCTCGACGAGCTCGTCGTCGCGCGCGGCCTCGCGGATTCGCGCACCAAGGCGCAGGCGCTCATCCTCGCCGGCCGCGTGCTCGTGGACGACGCGCCCGCGGACAAGCCGGGGACGCGCGTCGCCGCGGACGCCGCCGTGCGCGTGCGCGGGGAGACGCGTCGCTTCGTCTCGCGCGGCGGCGAGAAGCTGGCCGGAGCGCTCGCCGATCTCGGGCTCCCGGTCGCGGGCCGCCGCTGTCTCGACGTCGGCGCATCCACCGGCGGCTTCACCGACTGTCTGCTCCAGCACGGCGCGGCCCACGTGATCGCCCTCGACGTGGGCTACGGGCAGCTCGACGTGAGACTGCGCGGAGATCCGCGCGTGGCCGTGGTCGAGCGCGTGAACGCCCGCGAGATGAGCGCGGAGCACGTGCCGCCCGACCCGCCCGTCGCGCTGGTGGTGGTGGACGTGAGCTTCATCTCGGCGACGCTGGTGCTGCCGCGCATCGCCGCCGCGGCGCCGCGCGCCGACGTGCTGGTGATGGTGAAGCCGCAGTTCGAGGTCGGGCGCGAGCGGGTGGGGAAGGGGGGCGTCGTGCGCGACGACGCCGACCGCGCGGACGCCGTCGCGCGCGTGCGCGCTGCAGCGGCCGCGCTCGGCTACGTGCCGCGCGGCGAGGCCGAGAGCCGCCTGCCCGGGCCGGCCGGAAATCGCGAGGTCTTTCTGTGGCTTGCGCCCTCGGGGGAAGATCGCGGCTGATACCAGACCGATCTCGTCCAATATGCAGGTCGCTGCTAGGTTGGCAGGCGTTCGCGCCGAGGAGAACGACATGTCGCTCATCCAAGTCACCGAATCCGCCGCTTCCCAGATCAAGCGCCTGCTCGACGCCGAAGGCAAGGCCGCGACCCACGCGCTGCGCATGAAGGTGGTCGGCGGCGGCTGCTCCGGTCTTCAGTACCAGCTCTCCTTCGATCCCAACCTGAAGGAAAGCGACAGCCAGATCGACAGCGCCGGCGTGCGCGTCGTCGTGGACGAGAAGAGCGCGCTCTACCTGGTGGGCACGACGCTCGACTACGTCGACTCGCTGATGGAGTCGGGCTTCAAGATCCAGAACCCGAACGCGAAGAACTCGTGCGGGTGCGGGCAGTCGTTCTCCGCCTGAGCGGGCGGCGCCCGAACGCGCGATGACGCCGCGTCCGCCGATCCATCTCGACCACCACGCGACGACGCCGTGCGACCCGCGCGTGGTCGCGGCGATGCGGCCGTTCTGGAGCGAAGAGTTCGGCAACCCGGCGAGCGCCTCCCACGCTTTCGGATGGCGGGCCGAGGCCGCGGTCGAGCAGGCGCGCGAGGAGATCGCGCGCGCGATCGGCGCCGCCGACCCGCGCGAGATCGTGTTCACGAGCGGCGCGACCGAGAGCGACAACCTCGCCCTCCAGGGCGTGCTGCGCGCCCGCGGCGCCGGCGGCGCACACCTCGTCACCGCCGCGACGGAGCACCCCGCCGTGCTCGACACGGCGCGCGCGCTCGCGAAGCAGGGCACGGCGCTCACGGTGCTGCCCGTGGACGGCGAGGGCCGCGTGGACCCCGACGCCGTGGCGCGCGCGCTCGCGCGCGAGACCGCGCTCGTCTCGGTGATGGCCGCGAACGGCGAGATCGGCACGCTGGCGCCGCTCGCCGAGATCGCCGCGCACTGCCGCGCGCGGGGCGTGCTGTTTCACAGCGATGCCGCGCAGGCGGTCGGGAAGATTCCCCTCGACGTCGAGGCGCTCGGCATCGACCTGCTCTCGCTCTCCGCGCACAAGCTCTACGGGCCGAAGGGCGTCGGCGTGCTGTACGTGCGCCGACGCCGCGCGAGCGGCGAGCGCATCGCGCTCGCGCCGCTGCTGCACGGCGGCGGGCAGGAGCGCGGCATGCGCAGCGGCACGCTGCCGGCGGCGTTGATCGTGGGGTTCGCACGGGCGGTCTCGCTGGCGGTCGCCGAGCGCTCCGCGGAAGCGGAGCGGCTCGTTCGGCTGCGCGAGCGCATGCTCGCCCGCCTGCGCGAGCGCGCGGGCGGCCTCGCCCTGAACGGGGCTTTGGCGGCGCGGCTGCCGGGCAACCTGAACGTCGCGTTCGAGGGCGTCTCGGCCGACGCCGTGATCGCGCGCCTCCCCGACGTCGCGCTGTCGACCGGGTCGGCGTGCAGCTCCGCGAAGCCGAAGCCGAGCCACGTGCTCACGGCCCTCGGCCTCGCGCCGGCCCGCATCGCGGGCTCGCTGCGCATCGGCCTCGGGCGCTTCACGACCGAGGCGGAGGTCGACCGCGCGGCGGATCGAATTGCCGACGAGGTGCGCGCGTTCCGCGCATCGCGGGGCTCCGCAGCGAGCGCGTAGCCCGGCCGCTACGTTGCGCCGCCTTTCGTAGGGAACCGAGCCGCGCGCGCGCGCGGAAAGAGGAGACGCACGTGGCCGATTCGAAGTCCACCAACATCACCTGGCATGCGGGCCAAATCTCGCGGGCGGACCGCGAGAGGAACCTCGGCCAGCGCGGCGCCACGGTGTGGCTCACGGGCCTCTCGGGCTCGGGCAAGTCGACGGTCGCGGTCGCGGTGGAAGCCGAGCTCGTGAAGCGCGGCAAGCTGGCCTACGTGCTCGACGGCGACAACGTGCGCCACGGCCTCAACAAGAACCTCGGCTTCTCGCCCGAAGACCGCACCGAGAACATCCGCCGCATCGGCGAGGTCTCGAAGCTGTTCACGGACTGCGGCGTGCTCGTGTTCACGTCGTTCATCTCGCCCTACCGCGCCGATCGCGATCAGGTGCGCGCGCTGTTCGGCGCCGGCGACTTCGTCGAGGTGTACGTCGCGGCCGACGTCGCGACCTGCGAGACGCGCGACCCGAAGGGCCTGTACAAGAAGGCGCGCGCCGGGCAGATCCCGGAATTCACGGGCATCTCGGCGCCGTACGAGGAGCCGCTGAAGCCGGAGCTCGTGCTCGAAACGGGCAAGCAGACGCTCGAGCAGAGCGTGAAGGCGGTGCTCGAGTACCTCGAGAAGAACGGCTACGTCGGTCGTTAGGGAAGGCGCGAGCCCCCCGCGATGAACCGGCCCCTGCTGCTCGCGCTGGCGCTGTGGACCGCGGCCTGCGCGACGCCGGGCGGCGCTCCCGAAGCGCCGGCGCGGGCGCCCGCGCCGGGCAGCGAGACGGCGCTGGCGCCGGAGCGCGCGGCGCCGCCGGCGCAGCCCGAGGAACCGGCGGAGCTCGCGTTCCTGCGCGCGAAGCGGCTCGAGGAGGACGGCGATCTCGCGGGCGCCTTCGACGCGCTCGCGAAGCTCGCGGAACGCGATCCCGACGACGCCTACCTGCTCACCCATCTCGCGCAGCTCGCCTTCCGGCTCGAGCGCGGCGACGCGGCGCGTGACTACGCCGAGCGCGCGCGCGCGAAGGGCGGCGACGACCCGTGGCTGCGCGCGTTCCTGGCGCAGACCTATCTCGATGCCGGCGACCTGACGCGGGTCGTGGACGTGCTCACCACGCCCGCGGGCGATCCGGTGGACGGCGACGCCGCGGCACAGCTGTATCGCGTGTGGATGCAGAAGGGCATCACCGAGCAGGCACGCCGCGTCGCGCGTTGGCAGGTGGACGCCGAGCCCGAGATCCCGGCGAGCTGGCTGAATCTCGCGGAGGTCACCGCGAAGCTGGGCGACGCGGCGAGCGCCGAGAAAATCCTGCGCGAGGCGGATCGCAAGATCCCCGGCGAGGTGCAGTTCCTGTCGGAGATCGCCGGGCTGCGCCGCGCCCGCGGCGACCGGCTCGGGGAGCTCGGCATACTCAACGAGCTGCTCGCGCGCGCGCCCAAGGATGGCGCGTCGTGGCTCGCGAAGGCCGAGGCGGAATTCGACCTCGGGCGCGAGGAGGAAGGGCGCCGCTCGCTCGCGCTCGCCGAGGAGCATCAGCCCGACGACTTGCGCACGACGATGCGGATCGCGCTGATCGACCTGCAGCGCGGGGCCTTTCCCGACGCGGAGCGGCGCCTCGCGCGCGTGTCCGAGCTCTACCCCGAGCAGTTCGAGATCGCGTACTTCCTCGGCGTCGCGCGCCGACGCATGGGCGATGCGGAGGGCGCGCTGCTCGCCTTCGACCGCATCCCCGACGACCACGCCCGCTTCGCGGACGGCCGCGTGCAGGTCGCGGGCATCCTCGAGACCCGGGGCGACTTCGCCGGGGCGCGCATCGAGATCGAGAGCGCGCAGGCGAAGCACAATGCGCGGCCGCTGGCGTACTACCACGCGAGCCTCGTCGCCAAGGGCGGCGACGTCGCGGGCGGCATCGCCGAGCTCGAGGCGATGCTGCACGGCGGACCCGAGGACGCGGAGACGCTCTACAACCTCGGCATCCTGCGCGGCGAGGCGCGCGACGTCGCCGGGGCCATCGCGACGATGGAGAAGGCGCTCGCGCTCGAGCCCGATCACGCCGGAGCGCTCAACTTCATCGGGTATTCGCTCGCGGAGCGGGGCGAGCGGCTCGACGACGCGCAGGCCTTCATCGAGCGCGCGCTCGCGAAGAGCCCCGACGACGGCTTCATCGCCGACAGCCTCGGCTGGGTGTTCTACCAGCGCAGCCGCGCCGCGCGGGCCGCCGGCGACGCCGCGGGCGCAGCCGCGTGGCTCGAGAAGGCGCGGGCGAAGCTCGAAGAGGCGCACGTCCTGACCGGCGGCGACCCCGTCGTCTCGGAGCACCTCGGCGACGTCTACCTCGCGCTCGGCAAGCGCAAGCTCGCGCTCGAGAAGTACGAGCTCGCCGTCGCGCAGACGCCGCGCGCGGGTGAGCAGCCCGAGCTCGCGGCGAAGCTCGAGCGCTTGCGCCGAGAGCTGGGAGGCCGCTGATGCGCGCGGCGCGCTGGCTCTGTGCGCTGGCGTGCGCCGTCGCGCTGACCTCCTGCCAGACGTTGCCGCCCGCGCCCGCGTGGACGCCGCTCGCCGCCAGCGACGCGCGGGTCGCCGAGCGCCTCGCGTGGCTGCGCGCGCACGCCGCCGCGCGCCGCTCGCTGCGCGCGAACGCGCGCGTGTCCCTGTCGGGCGCCGCGGGCGAGTCGTTCTCGAAGCAGCTCGTGCTCGCGGAGCGCGACGCGAAGCTGCGCATCGAGGTGATCGGCATGCTCGGTCAGCGCGCGCTCGTGCTCGCGAGCGACGGCGTCGCGTACGACCTGTATCGCGCCGAGACGGGGCAGACCGAGACGGGTCCGGTGGACGCCAGCGTGCTCTGGCGCGTCGCGCGGATCCCTCTCTTGCCGAGCGAGGCGGTCGGGCTCTTGCTGGCGGCGCCCGCGGTTCCGCCGGACGCGCCGCAAGCCGAGGCCGGCCCGGCGGGCGAGCTGCGCCTCGTGTGGCCCGATCGCAGCGTCACGTTCGACGCGGCCGGCGCGCTCGCCTCGGCGCGCGTGCTCGCCGGCGCGTCCGGCGAGGAGCTCGCGAAGGCGAAGTTCCTCGACTGGCGCGGCGACGGGGCCTCGGCGTTCCCGTACCGCATGGAGCTCGACTTCGCGTTCCAGAAGGGCGGGGCGCTGATCGAGTTCCGCGACGCGGAGGTGAACGCCGCGCTCGACCCGAAATGGTTTCGGCTGAAGGCGGCCCCGGTATCTTCGGCGCCCGGAGAGCCGCGCCCATGACCCCGCCGCGCATCGCAGCCGCCGCGCTCGCGGCGTGTCTCGCGCTCGCTTGCAACAACGACCCGTACGGCGAAGACGCGACCGGCGAGCGCGTGATGTACGGCGTCTTCCAGGACGCGCCGCGGCGCCTCGACCCCGCGGAGGCCTACGACGTCATCGCGCACCGCGTGGTCGGGCTCGTCCACGACAAGCTGCTCGACTACCACTATCTCAAGCGCCCGTTCGAGTTGATCCCGAACCTCGCGCTCGAGGTGCCGCGGGCCGAGCCGCAGCCGGACGGGGGCGTGATCTATCGCTTCCGCATGCGGCGCGGAGTCGGGTACGGCGAGGACCCGTGCTTCGAGCTCAGCGGCGGCCCCGGCGCGCGCACGCGCGAGGCGACCACCGAGGACATCGCGTTCCAGATCGAGCGCCTCGCCGATCCCAAGCTCGAGGTGCAGGTGCGCGACTCGTTCATGAACGTGCGCGGCTTCCGCGAGTTCATGACGACGCTCAGCGAGCGCCGCAAAGCCGATCCGGCGTTCGCCGCCCTTCCCGTGAAGCAGCAGTACGACGCGATCGGCGGGATGGCCGGCGTGCGGACGCCGACGCCCTTCGAGCTCGAGATCGAGCTGACGCAACCGTACCCGCAGATCCTGTACTGGTTCGCGCTCGAGTTCACCGCGCCGATCGCGTGGGAGGCCGTGCAGTACTACGACGGTCAGGAGGGCCGAGCGCTCTTCAAGGATCACGTGCCCGGCACGGGGCCGTTCCGCATCGCGGAGTACGACAAGCAGGCCAAGATCGTGTTCGAGCGAAACGAGCACTGGTGGGGCCGCGAGGCGATCGACCCCGCAACGGCCCCCGCCGCCTTCTACCCGAGCGAGGGCGAGCCGGGCGACGCGCAGGCGGGTCTGCTCGACCCCGCGTACGTCGGCAAGCGGCTCCCGTTCGTGGATCGGATCGAGGTGCGCCGCGACAAGGAGAGCATCCCCGGCTTCTACAAGTTCCTGCAGGGCTATTACGACCGCGCCGAGATCATCCGCGAGAGCTTCAACTCCGTGATCGTGAACAGCGACGTCTCGCCCGAGATGGCTGCGAAGGGCGTTCGGCTCTCGACCACGATCTCGCCGTCGTGGTTCTTCATCGGCTTCAACATGGAGGACAAGACGCTCGGTTATCCGGGCGGCGAGCGCGCGAAGAAACTGCGCCAGGCGATGAGTCTCGCGATCGACCGCCAGGAGTGGCTGAACATCTTCCTGAACGGCCGCGGCATCGTCGCCGAGTCGCTGATTCCGCCGGGGCTCTACGGCTACGACCCGGACCGCAAGAACCCGTACCTCGGCCCGGACCTCGACCGGGCGCGCCGGTTGCTTGCGGAGGCCGGCTATCCGAACGGCATCGATCCGACGACCGGCAAGCCGCTCCATCTCACGTTCGACACCTACGCCGTCAACACCCAGCAGTCGCTGCGCGACGCGTACTTCGCGAATGCGTGGCGCAAGCTCGGGCTCGACGTCGAGCTCTCGGTCACGACCTACAACGAGTTCCAGAACAAGGTCCAGCGCCTCGCCTATCAGATCTACTTCTGGGGTTGGTCCGCGGACTATCCGGACCCCGAGAACTTCATGTTCCTGCGCACGTGCGCGCAGCGGCGCTCGACGAACGGCGGACCCAACTCCGCGAACTACTGCAATCCACGCTTCGACGCGCTGTTCGAGCGCATGCGCGTGCGCGAGAACGACGCCGAGCGCCTCGCCATCATTCGCGAGATGCAGGCGATCCTCGACGAGGACCGCCCCCACGTCGACCTCTACCACCAGGCCGAGTACCTGCTCGTCCACGAGTGGTTCCGCAATCTGAAACAGTTCGGCATGTCGAATCCGATGGGCAAGTACTACGACGTCGATCCGCAGCTGCGCGCGCAGCGGCGCGAGGAATGGAACCACCCGATCACTTGGCCGGCCTGGGCGCTCGGCTTCGCGCTGGTGATCGGCGTCGTGCCCGCGATCCGCACGTTCTTCCGGGAGCGGCAGTAGGTGCTGGCCTATGCCCTTCGCCGGCTCGCCTACGGAGGTGTCGTCGTCCTCGGCGTGCTGTTCGTCCTGTTCGTGCTCTTCTTCACGGTCGCGACGCCCGACGACATCGCGCGTCAGGCCCTCGGCGAGAAGGCTCGCCTCGAGTCGATCGAGACCTGGAAGGCGAACCACGGCTACGACCGTCCGCTCTGGCCGTTCTCGGGCGGCGCCTTCCAGCCCGACAATCTGCTCTTCCACCACTACCGCACCATGCTCGGCTTCGACTTCGGCGCGAGCGACTACGACGGCGTCCCGATCATGGAGCGCATGCGCGAAGGCGCAGGGCCGAGCCTCACGCTGACCGTGCCGCTGTTCTTGTTCGAGATGGGCGTTTCGATCGCCCTCGCGCTCTTTGTCGCCGTGTTTCGCGGCACCTACATCGACCGCGCGGGGCTCGCGGCGACGGTGCTCGTGATGTCGATCCCGATCGTGCTGATGATCATCGGCGCGCAGTATCTCATCGCGAAGACGCTCGCCTGGTTCCCGCTCTCGGGATACGACCGCGAGCTCGAGCTGATGGCGCGGTTCCTCGCGCTCCCGGTGCTGGTCGGCGTGATCGCCGGCCTCGGCGGGGAGGTGCGCTTCCTGCGCACCGTGTTCGTCGAGGAGACCGGCCGCGACTACGTGCGCACGGCGCGCGCGAAGGGCGCGAGCGAGATGCGCGTGATGCTGCACCACGTGCTGCGCAACAGCCTGATCCCGGTGCTGACTCGCACGGTGATGCAGATCCCGTTCCTGTTCACCGGGGCGCTGCTGCTCGAGTCCTTCTTCGGCATCCCCGGCCTCGGCTCGCTGCTCGTGGATTCGATCCGCAACAACGACTTCGCGACGCTGCGCGTGTGGGTGTTCGTCGCGGCGATCCTGTTCGTGATCGCCCAGATCGTGACGGACCTCTCCTACGCGCTGGTCGATCCGCGCGTGCGGCTGGAGTAGACGTGGAATCGCACGTCTTCTGGAATCTCGTGGTGGCCGCGCTGGTCGCCTTCGGCGTGTGGGTGGGCCGCAGCGTTCGCAACAACCGCCTGTGGAGCGAGGCGCTCGCGCAGGTGTGGCGGCGTCAGCCGTTCGCGATCGCAGTGCTCGCCTTCTGGGTGCTCGTGGCGCTGCTCGACTCCGTCAGCTGGGTGGGTGGCGGGCAGGCGGGCGAGGACGTGCTCGCACGCTACGAGGCCCGCTCCGTGATCGACCGCGCCTTCCAGGGCGTGGGCGAGTCGAGCTACTCCGCTCCGCGCGCGCAGGTGGCGTTCGAGGATCCCCTCCAGCGCCTGAACGACCCCGGCGGTCATCCGCTCGGGACGGACATCATCGGGCGCGACGTGCTGCACCGCGTGCTGAAGGGAGCCCGCGTCGCGCTCGTGATCGGCGGCTTCACGAGCATCCTCGCGATCCCGCTCGCGCTCCTGCTCGGGGTGACCGCGGGCTACTTCGGCGGCCGACTCGACGACCTCGTGTTCTTCGTGATGTCCACGCTCTCGTCGATTCCTTCCTTGCTGCTGCTCATCGCGATGGTGATGGCGCTCGGACGCGGTCCCGTCCAGGTGTGCTTCGCCCTCGGCGTCACGAGCTGGGTGTCCCTGTGCCGCGTGTCGCGCGGCGAGACGCTGAAGCTGCGCGAGCTCGACTACGTGCAGGCGGCACGCGCGCTCGGCGTCTCCGAGCTGCGCATCATCGTGCGGCACATCCTGCCGAACCTGATGCACCTGATCGTGGTCTCGTTCGTGCTGCTCTTCTCCGGCCAGGTGATCGCCGAGACGATCCTCTCGTACCTCGGCGTGGGCGTGGACGGGAGCTGGGGCCAGATGATCGACCAGGCGCGCAACGAGCTCTCCCGCGAGCCGATCATCTGGTGGAACATCACGTCGGCGGGCGTCGCGGTCTTCTCGCTGCTGCTCGCGGTGAACTTCATCGGCGACGCGCTGCGCGACGTGCTGGATCCGCGCACGGCCCGGGAGCGCGAATGACGGCCGGCCACCCGAGTGGAGCGCCTCCGGCGCTCCGGATCGAGAACCTGCGCATCTCGTTCCCGAGCGAGCGCGGCCGCGTGCCCGTCGTGGACGGCGTGTCCTTCGAGATCGCGCGCGGCGAGGTGCTCGCGCTCGTCGGCGAGTCGGGCTGCGGCAAGTCGATGACCGCGTTCGCCGCCATGCGCCTCGTGCCGAAGCCGGGCCGGATCGAGGGCAAGATCCAGATCGAGGGCCGGGAGATCACGACGCTGCCCGTGCCCGAGATGCGCGCCGTCCGCGGCACGCAGCTCGGCATGATCTTCCAGGAGCCGATGACGAGCCTCTCGCCCGTGCTGCGCGTCGGCGACCAGGTGGTCGAGGCGATCCGCCTGCACGAGCGCGTCTCCTACGCCGAGGCGCGCAAGCGCGCGATCGCACTCTTCGAGCGCGTGCGGATCCCGGATGCGGCGGAGCGCTTCGACGCCTATCCGCACCAGATGTCCGGCGGCCTGAAGCAGCGCGTGATGATCGCGATGGCGCTGTCGACGAAGCCCCACGTGCTGATCGCGGACGAGCCCACCACCGCGCTCGACGTCACGATCCAGGCGCAGGTGCTCGAGCTGATGCGCGAGCTCCAGCGCGAGACCGGCACGGCGATCCTGCTGATCACCCACGACCTCGGCGTCGTGAACGAGCTCGCCGACCGCGTGGCGGTGATGTACGCGGGCCGCATCGTCGAGGCGGGCCAGCGCGAGGACGTGCTGGCGCGGCCGCAGCACCCGTACACGCAGGGTCTGCTGAAGTCGATGCCCGGCCTCGCGCGGCCGGGCGAGCGGCTGCACGAGATCGCCGGCGTCGTCCCGCCGCCGAACGAGTGGCCCGTCGGCTGTCGCTTCTCGACGCGCTGCCCGCGCGTGATGCCACGCTGCTCCGCGACTGCACCAGGCCCGACGCCGATCGCGGACGGCCACTGGGCCGCGTGCTTCGCGGTCGAGCAGGAGCGCGCGCGATGACGGCACACGGCGCAAAGCGCGCGGACGAACCGCTGATCCGGGTCGAGGGCCTCACGACCTGGTTCCCGATCAAGCAGGGTCTGCTGCGCAAGACCGTCGGCCACGTGCGCGCCGTGGACGGCGTGGATCTCGAGATCCACGCTGGCGAGACGCTGGCCCTCGTCGGCGAGTCGGGCTGTGGCAAGACCACGGTGGGCCGGTCGATCCTCGGCCTCACGCCGGCGCGCGCGGGTCGCGTCTGGTTCGAGGGCCGGGACCTGCGCACGCTCTCCCAGGACGAGCTGCGACCGCTGCGGCGCAAGCTGCAGATCGTGTTCCAGGATCCGATGGCGTCGCTCGACCCGCGCATGCGCGTGCGCGACATCATCGCCGAGGGCATGCAGTCGTTCGGGCTCGGTGCGAACGAGGCCGAGCGCACCGATCGCGTCGTCGCGGCGCTGAAGCGCGTACAGCTGAATCCGGACCACCTGTGGCGCTATCCGCACGAATTCTCGGGCGGCCAGCGCCAGCGCATCGGCATCGCGCGCGCCCTCGCGGTCGAGCCGCAGCTGATCGTGTGCGACGAAGCGGTGTCGGCCCTCGACGTCTCGATCCAGGCCCAGATCCTGAACCTGCTCTCGGATCTCCAGGACGAGCTCGGGCTCGCCTACCTCTTCATCACCCACGACCTCAGCGTCGTGCGCTACCTCGCCGACGAGGTCGCGGTCATGTACCTCGGCCAGATCGTCGAGCGCGGCGCCACGGGCCGCATCTTTTCGGCGCCATCGCACCCCTACACGCAGGGCCTGCTCGCAGCGGCGCCGTCGATCGACCCGCTCCGCCGCGGCATCCAGGCGCGGGTGCAGGGCGACGTGCCGTCGCCGGCCGCGCCGCCGCCGGGCTGTCGTTTCCACACGCGCTGCCCGGAGGTGTTCGCGCGCTGCAGGACGGAGGCGCCGCGGGCGGTGCCGATCCCGGAGGGCGGGGAAGTGCGTTGCTTCCTGCGCGAGCCCGCCGCCGAAGGCTGACCGGTCCCGTGCGCTTTCCGCTCGGCAGTGCGCGTTCCCCGCGCAAGGAGGTTGCGATGCGTCGTTCGCGTTCGGGCTCCACCTTCACCCGCCTGGCCAAGGGCACTTCCCGTGCGGCGGGCCGGCCGGGCGCGTTCGCGATCGCCAGCGCGGTGATCGCGACGTGGCTCGCCACGGGTCCGCTGTTCGGGTTCAGCGACACCTGGCAGCTCGTGATCAACACGGGCACGACGATCGTCACGTTCCTGATGGTGTTCCTGATCCAGAACACCCAGAACCGCGACGCCGAGGCGATCCAGATCAAGCTCGACGAGCTGCTGCGCTCGACGCGCGGCGCGCACAACGCGCTGCTCGACCTGGAAGAGCTCGAAGAGCGCGACCTGGACCAGATCCGCGCGACCTACGTCGAGCTGGCGCGGCGCGCGCGCGAGGGCCTTCGCGAAGGGATGCCCGACACGGACACGCCGGAGCCGCGCTAGGCGACTTTCGCGCGCCTGCGCTTCCAGAGCCGGCGGGCGATCCAGAAGAGGATGCCGGCTCCGAACAGCGCGGCGACGATCGCGTGCTCGAGGCGCTGCAGCTGCGGCAGGCGGCTCTCGAGGGTGTCCCCGAGCCAGAAGCCGAGCGTCGCGAGCGTCGCGGTCCAGGTCACGGTGATGGCGGTGTCGAGCAGCGCGAAGCGCAGCGGGCGTACGCGGCCCATGCCGAGCACGAAGGGTGTCATGGCCCGGATGCCCACGCTGAAGTGATAGAGCAAGAGCAGCGTGCGATGGTGGCGATGCGCCACTTCCAGCACCCGCGCGACGCGCGGCCGCATCCAGGGCCAGCGCGCCACGAGCGAGTGCCCGTGCAGCCGGCCCACGTGGAAGAGGGTCTGGTTCGCGGCGCAGGTCGCGCTCGCCGCGACCGCGATCACCGCGCCGAGGTCGAGCAGCCCGCGGTGCGCGGCCAGGCCGGCGAGCAGCACCACCGTCTCGCTCTCCACGAGCCCGCCCGCGAGCGTTGCGAAGTAGCCGTACTGGGCGATCCACGCGTCGAGCGGCATGCGGGGCGATCCCTCGGGAGCGTGCGTTCGACGGGCCCCCGCCGGTTCTTTAGGACTCGATCGGCTCGGCCGCACGGAACCGGCCGAAGCGCAGCGCGAGCCACGGCAGCGCGAGCAGGTTCGTCGCCGTCGAGGTCGCGAGCCCGCCGAGGATCACGATCGCCATGGGCCCCCCGAGTTCGCCGCCGGCCTCACGCCAACGCACCGCGACCGGCAAGAGCGCGAGCGCGGTGACGCTTGCGGTCATCAGGACGGGCGCGACGCGGTCCGTCGCGCCGTCGAGGGCGGTCTCGCGATTCCACGGGCGGCCCTCCACCTCCACGAGGTGGCGGTAGTGGGAGAGGATCATGATGGCATTGCGCAGCGTGACACCAAAAAGTGTCACAAAACCGACGAGGGAACCGAGCGAGAGCGACGCCTCGCGCCCCGTGGCGGTCGCGACGCCGGCCGCGGCCAACACGCCGCCGATCCACGCAGCCGGCGCGCTCGCGCAGAGCAGCGCGAGGTTCCGCGCGTTGCCCGCGGCGAGCGCCAGCAAGCCGAGCACGCCGAGGCCGCCGAGAGCCGCTTGCGTGGCGAGGTCGGCGACCGCGGCGGTGCGCGATTCCGCCGCCCCGCCGAGCGTGAAGAACGCGCCGCCCGGGAACGCGACGCGGCTCGCGATCCGCTCCCGCGCCTCCGCGGCGAACGAGGCGACGTCGCGGCCCGCGACGTTGCAGGTCACGACCTGGCGGCGCCGAGCGCCCTCGTGGGAGATCACGTCGCGACCTTCGATCGCGCGCACGTCGGCGAGCGCCGCAAGTGGCAGCACGGCGCCCGCCGCGTTGCGGACCGGCAGCGCTGCGACGCGTTCCGGCCGCGCGCGCTCGCTCGCGGGGGGAAGCACGACGACGGGGATCGATTGCACGCCGCGCTGGACCTCGCCCGCGCGGCCGCCGGCGAAGGCGATGCGCAGCTGCTCCAGGACGGCGTCGGGCCGAAAGCCGAGCAGCGCGACCCGTGGCGCGCGAAGGTGCACGGCGACGTGGGGCCCCCGCGAGCTCTCGCCCCCGCGCACGTCGACCGCGCCGGGAACGGCGGACAGCACGGCCGCGATCTCGCCGGCCTTGCGATCGATCAGCTCGAGATCCTCCGCGAACACGCTCACCACGAATTCCGCAGTCTCGCCCGTGACGGTCTCCGAGATGCGATCGCCGACGAACGTGACGACTTCGGAGGAGATGCCGGGCGTCTCTTCGAGCAGCGCGCGCACCGCTTCGGTCGTGACGTCGGCGTCGGCGTCGCGCGTGAGCTCGACGTGGAATTCGCTGAGGTTCGTGCCCCAGGTGTCTTCGCCCGCCTCGGCGCGCCCGATCTGCTGCTCGAAGGTCGCCACGCCTGGCACCTCCAGCAGGCGCCGCGCGACCTCGTCGCCGACGCGGCGCATTTCGGCGAGTCCGGTGCCGGGCGTCATGCCCACCTGAAGCACGAGGTGGCCCTCGCGGAAGTCGGGCAGGAACTCGCCGCCGAGCTGCGGAGCGATCCAAGCCGCGACCATCGCGGCCGCGATCAGCGGCGTCGCGACCCAGGCGGGGTGGCGACCCACCGCGATCAGCAGGTCGCGATAGCGGGCGCGCAGGCGCGTCGTGATCGGCGGCGCCGCGTGCGCGAGCGCGCGGTTCTCGAACAGTGCGAGCGCGAGGGCTGGCGTCACCACCAGCGCAGTCGCGAGCGAGGCGATCACGGCGGCCAGATAGGCGAGAGCGAGCGGCGCGAAGAACTTGCCCTGCAGGCCGTGCAGCCCGAGGAGCGGGAGGAACACGAGCGCCACCGCACAGGTCGCGAAGATCACGGCGCCGCGCACTTCGAGCGACGCCCCCAGCACCACGGCGGCGGCCGTCCGCGGCGCTCCAGCGGCGGCGTTCTCGCGCAGCCGGCGCAGGATGTTCTCGACGTCGATGATCGCGTCGTCCACCACCTCGCCGATGGCGATCGCGAGACCGCCGAGGGACAGGGTGTTCAGCGTGACCCCGAAGTGGACGAGCACGATCACCGCGCTGAGCAGGGAGAGCGGGATCGCAGCCAGCGAGACGGCGATCGCGCGCCGATTCCTCAGCAACGTGACGAGCACCGCGATCACCAGCGCGCCCCCGATCGCGAGCGTCTCGCGCAGGTTGTCGAGAGAGCGCTCCACGAAGCTCGCGGGCCGATGGAGCGGACTCGAGAGTGTGATGTCCTCGTGCGCGAGCGTCGGTGCGAGCTCGTCGAGGGCGGCCTCGAGCCGTTTCGTCACGTCCATGGTGTTGGCGCCGTAGCTCGAAGAGATCGTGAGAAGCACGCCCGGCCCGCCGTCGATCCGCGCGTCGCCGAAGGCGAGCCCGGGGGCCTCGACGACGCGCGCGACGTCGGCGATGCGCAGCGGCGACGAGGCGGTTTCGCGGACCAGCGTCTGTCCGATCGTTTCGGCCGAGATCCCATCGGTCGCAGTCTCGATCACGATGCGCTGATTGGGCGTGTCGACGTAACCGGCGCCAGGACTCGCCGTCGCGGCCCGCGCCGCCTCGAGCAGCTCGACGAGCGACACGCCGTGCGCCCGCAGGCTCGCGAGCTGCGGCTGGATCTGGATCTCGCGCACGTCGCCGCCGAACAGGTTGACGCGCGCGACGCCGGGCACCATCAGGAGCCGTGGCCGCGCCACGGTGGCGGCGAACGTGCGCAGCTCCATCGAGCTCCGCGTGTGCGAGAGCAGCGCGACCTTGAGCACGTCCATCGTTGCGGAAGTCAGCGGCGACACGTGGGGGGCCGCCACGCCCGCGGGCAGCTGCGCCGCGGCGTCGCCGAGGCTCTCCGCAATCAACTGCCGCACGCGGAACGGGTCGGTGTTCTCGGCGAACACGACGTTCACCACCGAGAGCCCTTGAATCGAATCCGAGCGCAGCGTCTCGAGCCCGGGCACACCGCCCAGCGCGCTCTCGATCGGGCGCGTGACCAACTGTTCCACCTGCTCCGGCGAGAGCCCGGGCGCTTCGGTCTGTACGTCGGCCTGGGGCGGCGCGAAGTCCGGCAGGACCTCGAGCGGCGCATGCGCTGCGACGTGCAGGCCGAACCCGACCCACGCGGCTGCGAGCAGCAGGACCGCGCGTCGGTGCTCAAGTGACAGCTCGAGGATGCGCTGGAGCAAGGCCGTCTCAGTCCTCTTCCGGCGCGCCGTCCGCGCGCAGCGCGGAGAGGAGTTGTTGGGCGCCACTGACGACCACGCGCTCGCCGGCAGCGACGCCCGAAGCGACGAGGGACCCGTCGCGTACGGGCCGCGCGATCTCGACCACGCGCCGGGCGAAACGGCCTTCGCCGGTCGCCACGAAGGCGTTCGCGGCGCCGTCGCTCCACACGATCGCGCCGCCGGGGAGCCACACGCCGCGCACGGGCGCGCCGACCTCGACCGTCGCCTCGACCGCCAGGCCGCCCGGCAGATCGGCGCCCTCGATCTCCGCGAGGACGGCACGGCCCTGCAGCGCGGGATCGATCGTACCGGCGGGTCCGAGCAGGCGTCCGTCGTGGACGGCGTCGCCGATCGCAGGGGCGACGACGGCGAGCGCGCCGCCGTGCCGCGGCGACGGCGCGTCGGGCGGCAGCTCGATCCGGGCGACGGCCAGCGTGCCGCGCGCGAGCGCGTCGGCGATCCGCGCGATGCGCGCGCCGTCGCCGGTGCCGAAGCTCGCGAGCGCGCGAGCGCGAGCGGCGGAAAGGGCGCCCTGCGCCTGCGCGTCGGCAACCTGTGCGGCCGCAAGCTCGCGCTGCGAGGCGTTGGCGTCGTCGCGTGCGAGCGCGCGTGTACGCGCGAGATCCCGCGCGCTCGCATCCGCCGCGCTCGCGGCGCTCGCGAGCGCGGCGGCGACCTCGACGAGCGCCCCGGCGTCGAGAACTCGCCCGCTGGCGGAGAGCTGGTTCGGTGCCTCCTCCGCCTCGGCGACGACGGTCGCGAACGCCTTGGCGGCCTCCGCCCCGAGCGCGAGCTCCGTCGCCTCCGTCGAAGCGCTTCCTGCGGTCGCTTCGACGTCCTCGGCTGCATCCCCGCCGCGGCAGGCGACGAGGGCGCAGGCGAGCACCAGCGCGAGGGCAGGGCGGCGCGCGTGCATCAGCGGCTTCCTTCGGAGGCGAGGGCGTCGGCGATGAGCTCGGCGTCTTCCCGCGCGGGAGCGAGGGCGAGGGCGAGCGATTCGGTCGCCGCGCGCAGCGCCAGCTCGGCCTCGCCGTCGGCACGTCGCGCTGCAAGCGCCAAGCCGCGCGCGGCAAGCGCGTCGACGCGATTCGCGGCGCCCGCCGCGCGTGCGGCCTCCGCGCGCGCGGCCTCCGCTGCGAGCAGGTCGCGCGCCGCGCGCGTCGTGGCGGCGCGGGTGCGCGCGGCTTCGCGCTGCGCGAC
>CAZCTH010000092.1:0-20444 GCA_964501435.1 uncultured Spirochaetales bacterium
CGCTCAGCGCACCCGGTGCGCCCCGCAACACGGCCGCGCGCAGCGCGGCCTCGCGCGACGCCGCCCAGCGCTGCGCCTCGGCGGCCGAGAGGACGCCCATCGCCCCGAGCGCCTCGACCGCAGGCGGCGCGAGCGCACCGCCCGCATCCGCGATCGCGCGCGCTGCGGGCGCGAACGCAGTGAGCTTGCGGCGCGCCGCGAGCGCGAGCACGGCGCCGCGCAGCGCGGGCGAACGGCCCGCGTCGTTGAGCAGCGCCTCGAGCGAGACGCGCGCGTCGGCGTCGAGCGTCTGCGCGAGAGCGGGCAGCGTGCCGAGCCGCGCGAGCGCTTCGAGCGCGAGCGAATCGCGCCCGCGCCGCGCGAGCTCCGCGAGCGCCGCTACGCCCGGCCGCGCGGCACGCTCGGCGGGCTTCAGCGCGAGGAATGCGGCGAGCGCGGCGAGGCTGGCTTCGTCCGGATCGCGCGCGAACGCTTCGCCGCGCCCCGCGACGGCGACCGCGTTGCGCTGCGGGAAGCGCGCCGTCCACAGCGAGCCGTTCGGCAGGCGCTCGAGCGCCACGAGTGCGCGCTCGCCCGTCGCGAACCGCACCGCGCGGCTCGGCGCGAGCTCCTCCCAGGCGACGCGCAGCTTCATGCCGGGCCGCGCGTTGCCCGCGAGCACGCGTTCGACGGCGAGCTCGGCGCTCCAGCCCTGCGGGTCGAGCACACGCAGCGCGGCGAAGCGGCCGACCACGACGTGCACCGCCTGCTCCGACGGCGCGAGCAGCTCGCCTTCCGCCGCGCGCGGCTTGGGCGCGGGCGTCCCGCTCGGCGCCGGCTGCGCGCTCGCCCCCCAGGCGAGCGCCGCCAGCGCGAGCGCCGCCGCCGAGAGCGCCGCGCGCACGGGCCGCCTGGGCCTCGACACCCTGCGCGCGCGATCGCTCAGGGCACCACCGACACGCCGGGCGCGTCGAAGGCGCCGTCGCCGTCCACGTCCACGAACAGCGCGTTGGTGAAGCCGAGCGCGCGCACGCCGCTCTCGCTCGCCGTCACGTTCACGAGGTCGCCGAGCGTCGGATTCTGCGCTGCCGCGAGGTTGCGCGGGTAGACGGGGAACATCGGAGCCGAAGCGCCGCTCGTGCCCTTCACCACGACGACGACCCACTCGTCCCGCGTCAGGCCGGTGAGAGGCACCGTGAGGTGCGTCTCCCGCCGCTGCGCGCCCGGGATCGTCGGCGCGACGTCGATCGTCGCCACCGTGAAGTCCGTGCCGGCGACGAGCGTCGTCGTCGGCACCGCGTCGTAGAGCGTCGGCGTCGTGCCGCTGAGCGCGGCCACGCGCGTCGACGCGTTGCGATAGATCTCGATCGCGTCGTAGGGCGCCCAGACGGGCGCCTGCACGTGGATCTCGAGGTCCACCGAGCCGTCCGTGGCCGTCACGAGCGTCGAGCCGCCGAGCGAGAAGTCCGCCGCCTGCGCGCCCTCGACGAGGCGCGTCTGCACGTAGATCCCCTGCCCGCCCACCGCGCGCGCGCCGCTCACGGCCTGCGCGATCTCGGCGTCGGAGATCGCGCTCGGCGCGTCGCTGGACGCCGGCGTCCAGGTGCGCGCGCCCGCGGTCTCGAGGTCCACCACGCTGTGCGTGTCGGTGTCCGCGATCGCGGTCGAGACGATCCCCTGGTTGAGCAGGTTCATCCAGATGCCGATCCGCTCGTCGAGGAACTGCGTCTGGTGCGAGTTGTTACTGCCGTTCCACAGCTCGAGCGCGGCGAAGGCGTGGAAGAAGTTCGCGACCGCCGGATTCAGGCGATAGAAGGTGGGGCACGGGTTCGCCGTCGTGCCCGGGCACGCCGCGAGGTTCGAGCGCGGCGGCGTCTGCGCGGTGTCGATGCGCAGCGGCACGAAGTGCGAGTCGATGTGGTTGATCTGCACGACCGTCGCCAGGCCGGCGTTCTGCGCCTTGCCCTTCGCCGCCGCTTCGACCTGTGCGGGCGTCAGCCCGTAGCTGCCGAGCGACGGGAAGTCCTGGCCCGGAGCCGCGGCGCCGCCCCAGTCGGTCGATCCGTTCGACGCCGCGCGCGAAGGATCGCCGGCCTGCGGGTACGCGTTGAAGTGCCCGTAGTCGAAGGTCGTGACTTCCTCGCCGATGGTGGTGTGGAGATGCGGCGCGAGGCCGAGCGAGGTGAGCAGCGGCGCGAGGTCCGTGATCGCGTCGTGGTCGGTCGCGATCAGGTTGTCGACGCCCTCGGCCGCGAACGACTCGAGCCGCCGCGCGTTGGCGATGCGCGAGTCGGGGCTGTTCACCTGGTGCACGTGGTAGTCGGACGAGATGAAGCCGGTGGTGTCGAGCACGCGGCCGATCTGCGCGTTCACGACGGTGGTCGCGCCGGCGCTCGTCGTGACGGGGGCCGAGTAGAGCGACCATTCGCCTCCGCGCGAGACGTAGACCTGATAACTCCCGGGCTCGACCTCGACCTCCGTGACTCCGCTCGCGCCCGCGAAGGCGAGCGCCGCGAAGCCCGTGTTGAGCGAGTCGCGCGAGACGTCGTTCAGGACGCCGGTGCTCGAGGAGGGCAGCAGCGGCGACACCTGCGAGAAGATCGTCGGCTCGGGGCTCGGGTCGAAACCGATCACGCTGACGCGCGCGGGCGTCGGCGCGCCGTTCGCATCCACGACGACGACGCGCAGCTTGCCGGTCGCAGGCAGCGCGAAGTTCTCGGTCGCAACCGCGTTCGCGAGGATCGACACCGCGTGCACCGGCGGCGCGGGCGCGCTCGCTTCGTAGGGGTAGCCGTTCTTGCCCGCGACGGCGCCGTAGCTGCCGGCGGGCACCTTGCCCGAGTAGCAACCGCTGGCGTCCGCGACGAAGTGCGTGACCACGTGGTCGATCGTCGCGCCCGTGGTGAGCCCGAGCGCGACGCGCGCGCCGGGCAGCGGCGCGCCGCCTGCGGTCACGCAGCCCTCGAACGTGCCGGTCGGCGTGCCGTCGAGCTCGGCGCGCAGCGCGGAGGTGTTGGACGCGCTGCCGTCGCCCACGGCGAAGTGAGCGCTGAAGGAGCGGCTCGCGCCCGCCGGGAGCTGCAGCGGCCCCGGCGCCGCCGCCGGCACCGCGAGCAGCGTGGCGATCGACTGGCTGTGCAGCATGAACGAGACGCCGGAGGTCGTGAAGCTGCTCGACGCGGCCGCCGACGTCGGAATCTGCACGGGCAGGAGCCCGTAGTCCACGCCCTCGGAAGAGTCGAATCCGTAATAACTGAGCGCGAGGTT
This sequence comes from uncultured Spirochaetales bacterium, assembly GCA_964501435.1. Taxonomy (GTDB): domain Bacteria; phylum Myxococcota_A; class UBA9160; order UBA9160; family UBA6930; genus VGRF01. The sequence goes on from CAZCTH010000092.1 coordinate 3,247, forward strand.
CGAGCCGATCACGAGCTGCTCGCCGAGGCCCGAGCTCGGATCCTGCTGCGTGTCCTGCCACTGCTCGAGCGTTCCGCCGCCGTTCGCGTAGTAGCCGACCCAGTAGCGGCGCGTGACGGTGTCGCTGCTGAACACGGTCGTGGTCATCCGCACGTCGCGGCGGCCGGGCTGCAACACGTACTCGATGCAGGCGTCGATCGGGTAGTTCCGGTCGTCCGCCGCGGCCGGAAAGCTCGCGCCGAGCTGCGCGACCTGCGACGAGGCGTTCACGTAGTCGAGGATGTCGTCGGGGCCGCAGGCGCGCAGGATTGCGGGGGTGCCATCCTGGCCGTCGTTCACCACCACGATCGAGGTGGGGTTCACGACGGTCTCGATGTTCAGCGCGGTCGCGAGCGCCAGGAAGGCGTCGCGCCCTTCGCGGCCGATCAGCTCCGCGTCGATGATCTCGCCGCCGAACTGCCCGACGCTGTGGAGATCGCGCTGCGGCGCGTCCTGCACGACGAAGCGCGCGACGTCGTTCTCGAGCAGCCAGTCGCCGATGCGGCTGTGGCCGAGCGGCCCGGTGATGAGCTCGCTGGCCTGCGCGATGCGGCGGATGCGCGCCTTCGGCGGCAGCCAGGAGAACGTGCTGCGCATGCGCACCGTCGTGCCGTTCGTCGCCTTGCCCGTCGCCTCGAGCACGTTCTGGTCGCGCAGCGGCGCACCGGGGCCGAAGGCGGCCGTCCAGGTCGTGGGCCCGCCCGCGAGCGCGACCGGCACACCGTTGAGCGTGGCGGCCAACGTGCCGGGCACGAGGCCGGCGTCGGTCACGACCTGCACCGTGAAGCTCGGCGTGGCGACCGAGCTGCCGTTGGCCGGCGTCACGCTCACGATCGCGAGCGGGCCGCAGCTGAGCGCCGTCAACCCGAGGGCGGCCGCGAGCACCAGGAAAGCCAAACGGATCGCGCGCACGGGACACCTCCGGTCGCTCTGGAGCGAGCCGGCGCAGTATATGAGCGGCGCGCCGCGAGATGCGCGGGTTTTGTCGTAGGCGAATCCCGGCAAAGCTCTTGTGGCCGCCCCGCGCCCGGGCTTAGGATGGGTCGCCACCGTCGGGACCGGCGGCGCTGCGGGAGGCGGCATGAAGAGTCGTGGATGGCGGGCGGTGCGAAGCCTCGGCCTCGCGGGCGCGCTCGCCGGGCTGGCGGGTGCCGCGGCTGCGGGCCCGCTCAGCGGCAACCTGTCGCTGATCCTCGGCGGCCTCCCGCCGATCGGCATCGCCGTCGCAGGGACGGGGACCTCGACGACCGGCGCGGTGACCGTGTCCGCTTCCGCCTTCGCGACGGCAGGCGCGACGGTGGCAGGCACGACGCCGTTCGTGACGAAGGTGATCCTCACCGCGACCAACGCCGCCGGCTCCTTCAACGGCCCCACCCTGCAAGGGCCGATGGCGGTCCGCGGCCGCGTCCGGCTCCTGAACGGCGGACTGACGGCCTTCTCGATTCCACTGACGCTGAACGGCACGCGCGGCGTCGGCCTCGGCGGCGCCCCGATCCAGACCTCGACGCTCGCGATCACCGGCGGATCCTGGAGCGCCGGCCTCGTGCAGATCACCGGGCTCGGCACGCCCGGCCGGCTCTACACCGCTTCGCTCGCCGGCAGCGACCAGCGCACGGCGATGGGCGCCGGGACGCTCACGCTCGTCACGCCCATCCGCATCCGAAGCACGGCGCTCGGCGCCATCGGAGCGTTCGGCGTGCTGCAGCTCAGCTTCGTCCCCGAGCCGAGCGCCGCCGCACTGCTGCTCGGGGCGGGCGCCGCCGCGCTCGTCGGCGTGCGACGCCTCCGCCGCGCACGCTGAGGCCCCCGCTTCGCGCTTTTCTTCGCAGCCGCGAACGATCTCCCGCGGGCGCGCGTAGCCCCCTCGTTCGGGTCGCCCGCCCGGCACGGAGGGATTCGCCATGGACTCTCGGGACTTCGATCGCGCCGACGACACCCTGCGCAGCATGCACCGCAACCGCGCGGAGCGACGCCTCGCCGGCGTGTGCACCGCGCTCTCGGAAGAGCTGTCGCTACCGCTCCCGCTGGTGCGCGCGGGCTTCCTGATCGGGGCACTGATTCCGGCGATCAACTCGCTCGTGATCCTGCTCTATCTGGCGCTCTGGTTCGTGACGCCGCCGGCCTACGGCGAGCGCAGCGGCCTCGACCGCGTGCTCTCGGCGCTGCGGGATCTGTTCGGCGTCGATCAAGCCGAGGCGCGCCGGCGCGGGCGCTTCAGCTCCGATGAGCTCCCCAGCGATCCCAGTGCGTGAGCCGCTTGCCGGGGATGCGCTGCGCCCGTGAGAAGCCTGCTCCCGTGAAGTAGGCGACGGGCAGCAGCGCGACCTGCGTGAAGCGCTCGAACGGGATGCCGAGCAGCTCGGCAGCGTCCTTCTCGAAGGGCAGATGCAGCGTCGTCCACGCCGAGCCGATCCCGCGCGCGCGGGCGGCCAGCATGAACGACCACACGGCCGGCAGGATCGAGCCGTACACCGACGCCTGCGCGAACGCGGGCGCATTCTCGACGCGGCCCTCGATCAGCGGGATGAAGTGCACCGGCACCTCGTGCAGGTGCTCGACCAGGTAGTGCGCGGAGTCGAGCACGCGGGGGCGCTGTGCGGCGCGCGGGTCGCCCTCGCCGTACTGCGGCTGGTCCGTGCGATTCACGTAGGGCAGGAACGCCTTCTTGTAGAGGTCGGCGAGCGCCTTCCGCTTCGCGGCGTCGGTCACGAACAGGAACTGCCAGCCCTGCGAGTTCGAGCCGGTGGGCGCCTGCAGCGCGACCTCGATGCACTCCTCGAGGATCTCCGGCGGCACGGGGCGCTTCAGGTCGAGGCGCTTGCGCACCGAGCGCGTCGTGGTGAGCAGCTCGTCGGCAGCCTTGATGTCGATCGTCATCGCGATTCCCCTTTCGCACTCGAGAATTCCGAATCGGGGTCTGACCCCGATTCGGAGAGTTGAGCTCAGGCGAGCTTGTGGACCAGCGGCGCGGTCTGCTCGACGAAGCGCAGCGCGTCGTCCTCGCTGCGCCCGGGCAGCATGAGCACGAGCCGGTCCACGCCGAGCTCCGCGTAGGCGCGCGCGCCGGCTTCGTCGACGGCGCGCGGCGGCGTGATGCTGATCTCGAGCTCGCCGAGCGACGCGGGGCGCTGCACCTTCCCGCGCGCGGCGGCGATGCCGGCGAGATCGCCCTTCGTCGCGGCGAGATCGCGCGCGAAGCCGTACCAGCCGTTGCCGCGGGCGAGCGCGCGGGCAAAGGCGCTCGCGCTCATGCCGCCCACGACGATCGGCGGGTGGGGCTTCTGCACGGGGCGCGGCTGCGCGTCCACGCCGGAGAACTTCACGGTGCGTCCCGCGAAGCTCGGCTTCTCCTGCGTCCAGAGCGCGCGGAGCACGTCGATGTACTCGTCGGTGCGCGCGCCGCGGTCGTCGAAGCGTGCGCCGAGCGCGTCGAACTCTTGCTTCAGGTAGCCGGCGCCGAGCCCGAAGATCAGCCGCCCGTTCGAGAGCACGTCGACGCTCGCCAGCTCCTTGGCGAGCACGAGGGGATTGCGCTGCGGGAGGATGATGATCCCGGTGCCGAGCTTCACGCGCTGCGTGTGCGCGGCGAGGAACGCGAGCGAGGCCGCAGGGTCGAGCATCGGATGCTGCGGCGGCGCGGGCGACGGCGGCGCCTGCGGGTCGGGCAGCACCACGTGCTCGCCCGTCCAGACCGACTCGAAGCCCGCGGCCTCGGCCGCGCGCGCGACCTTGGCCGAAGTCTCGGGACGCGCACACGGCCCCGTGTTGATGCCGAACAAGCCGAACTTCATCGCGCGTCTCCTCTGGCGGGCCCCCTACGATAGTCCCATCGCCGGAGAGTTGCGTGGCCGAGCCCGCACGGGACGAAATTCTCGCCATCGAGCAGGCCGCCTACGCCGCGTGGCCGGCGGAGGAGATCGTCGCGCTCGGACCGTGGCGAATGCGCGCGATGCGCGGCGTCACGAACCGCGCGAACTCGGTCTGGGCCGGGCCGGGCGAGCCGCCGGGCGGCTTCGCGCGCGCGATCGCGGAAGTGGAGGCCTTCTACGCGGCGCGTGCCCTGCCCGCGCAGTTCCAGCTGGCGCCGATCGCCGACCCGCGCCTCGACGGGCTGCTCGAGGAGCGAGGCTACGGCCGCGTCGAGGAGGTTTGCGTCGAGACGGCGAGTGCCGAGCGCGTCGCGCAGCTTCCCGTGCGCGCGGGCGTGCGGGCCGCATGCGAAGGCGCGCTCGGCGACGCGTGGTTCGCACTCTCGGGGCAGCGCGGACGCTTCCAGGGCGAGGCGACCGCCGTCTACCGCGCGCTGCTCGCGCGCGTGGCGCCGCGCGCGGGGTTCGCGAGCGCGCGCTGCGGGGAAGGCGAGATCGGCGCGGTGGGCCTCACGGTCCTCGCGCCGCCACTCGCCGGCGTGTTCTCGATGCTCACGCTGCCCGAACAGCGGCGACGGGGCCTCGCCGAAGCCGTGCTCGGCGCGCTCGCCCGCTTCGCCCTCGCCCGCGGCGCCGAGCGTATCTACCTGCAGGTCGAAGCCGCCGCATCCCCCGCCCGCGCGCTCTACGCACGCGCCGGCTTCGTCGAGCGCTACCGCTACCACTACCGACGGCGAGAGCTCTCGTGACGTGCGCCCGCGCCGCTCGTTGCGCTTACTCCGCGAGGTCCCCGGCGCTGAACCCGTAGGCCGTCGCCATCTCGCCGTCCCGCCGGCCGATCAGCTTCGCGAGCCCGACCATCACGCGGCACTGCTTCACCGTGGCGTCGTCCTGCATCTTGCCTTCGATCATCACGGTGCCGGAGCCGTCGCCCATCGCCTCGATCACGCGCTTCGCCCACAGCACCTCGTCGGGCGGCGGGCTGAACACGCGGCGCGCGATCTCGATCTGTCCGGGGTGGAGCGACCAGGCGCCGACGCAGCCCATCAGGAACGCGTTGCGGAACTGGTCCTCGCAGGCGACCGCGTCGGCGATGTCTCCGAACGGACCGTAATAAGGCAGGATGCCGGTGGCCGCGCAGGCGTCGACCATGCGCGCCATCGTGTAGTGCCAGAGATCCTGCTGCGCCTTCGCGCGCGGCGCGTTCGGATCGCTCGGGTTCGGGTCCTCGCGCACGAGATAACCCGGGTGGCCGCCGCCGACGCGCGTCGTCTTCATGCGGCGCGAGGCCGCGAGATCCGCGGGGCCGAGGCTCATGCCCTGCATGCGCGGCGACGCGATCGCGATCTCCTCGACGTTCGCGACGCCGAGCGCGGTCTCGAGGATCGCGTGGATCAGGATCGGCCGCTTCAGCCCGTGCTTCGCCTCGAGCTGGGCGAGCAACTGGTCCACGAAGTGGATGTCCCACGGCCCCTCGACCTTCGGAATCATCAGCACGTCGAGCTTGTCGCCCGCCTCGCCGACGATCGTCATCACGTCGTCGAGAAACCACGGCGAGTCGAGGCTGTTCACACGCGACCAGAACTGCGTGTCCCCGAACTCCGTCGAGCGCGCGATCTTCACGAGGCCTTCGCGCGCCGCGAGCTTGTTCTTGGTCTCGATCGCGTCCTCGAGGTTGGCGAGGAGCACGTCCACCTTCTTGGCGATGTCCGGCACCTTCGACGCCATGCGCGGATTGCTCGGGTCGAAGAAGTGGATCATGCGCGAAGGGCGCACGGGGATCTCGAGCCACGGCTTCGGCGCGCCGATCGCGAGCGGCTTGGTGACGTTGCGGGGATTGCGCATGGGATCTCCTGTCGCGGGAAGGGCGCAGCTTAGGAAAGGCGCGGCGAGAGTTCAGGCGGTCGCGGGATCCTGGTGCGGAGCCGCGACCCGGTCCGCCGCCGGCGCGCGGCGCCAGAGCTTCGCGCGGATCCACTCGCCGAGGTCGTCGAAGCCCAGATAGAAGACGGGCACGACGACCAGCGTGAGCACGGTGGACGAGATCATGCCGGCGACCGCCGCCACGGCCATCGGCGCGCGCGTCTCGGCGCCGGGCCCGATGCCGAGCGCCGACGGCAGCGCGCCGAAGATCATCGCGATCGCGGTCATCAGCACGGGGCGCATGCGCACCGGGGCCGCGGTGCGGATCGCGGTGAGCTTGTCCATGCCGCGCTCGCGCAGCTGGTTGGCGTAGTCCACGAGCAGGATCGAATTCTTCGTGACGAGGCCCATCAAGAGGATGATGCCGATCAGGCTGAACAGGTTGAGCGTCATGCCCGGCTTGTGCATCACGCCGAGCTCGTGGAGCGTGTCGAAGAACTCGAGGCCGCCGAGCGCGCCGACCATCGCGAGCGGCAGGGCCAGCATGACCGTGAGCGGGTGCACGAGGCTCTCGAACTGCGCCGCGAGCACCATGTAGATCACGAGGATGCCGAGCCCGAGCGCGAAGCCGAGCTGGCTCATGCCCTTCACCATCTCCTCGTTGTTGCCGGTCGGCAGCATCTTCACGCCTTCGGGCAGGATCTCGGCGGCGAGCGCCTCGGCGTCGCGAAGCGCGGTCTGCGCGTCCTTGCCGTCGAGGTTCGCGGAGATCGTCACCGCGCGTTGCTGGTTCACGCGCGTGATCGCCGACGGCGCGGCGCCGCGCTCGACGCGCACCAGATTGCGCAGCTCGACGGTGTCGCCCTGCCGCGTGCGCACGTAGAGGCCGAGGATCGCCTCGGGGTCGAGGCGGTTCTTCTGATCGAGGCGCACGCGAATGTCGTAGCGATTCCCGCCCTCGCTGTAGGTCGCGACGTCCATGCCGCCGATCATGGCGTTCACGGTGGTCGCGAGCTGGTCGGCGTCGATGCCGAGCGCCGAGGCCTTCTCGCGATCCGGGATCACGCGCACTTCCGGGCGGCCGAGCTTCAGGCTCTGGTCGAGGTCGACGAAGCCGCCCTTCGCGTGCAGGCCCTCGACGAAGCGCTCGCCGAGCGCGGCGAGATCGTGGATGTCGAGGTTGCCCTGGAGCTCGACCTCGAACTGTCCGCGATCCGACGACATCATCATGCCCGACATGTCGCTGATGCGGATCTTCTCGCCGGGGATCGCGCTGAGGCGTCCGCGCGCTTCGGCGATGATGTCGTGCACGCCGCGCTCGCGCTCTTTCAGATTCTTCAGCATCACGAACATGATCCCGCGCGTCGGGTCGTTGCCGCCGTCGGGGCCCGCGAAGCCGACGCCCGAGAAGACGCCCGCGACTTCCGGCAGCGAGAGGATCACCGCCTCGTTCTGCTTCATCAGCTCGAGCGACGCGGACGGCGGCGTACCGGGCGGCGTCTCCATCGCCACGAACATGCGTCCGACGTCCGCGGGCGGGAACATCTCGCCGCCGAGGTTGCTCGACATCACGCACGACATCGGCAGCGTCGCGATGGCGAGGGCCGCGGTGATCGCGCGATGGCGCAGCGTCCACTCGAGCACGCTGCGGTAGCGCTCCTCGAGCCGGTTGAACCAGCGCTCGAACACGTTGTAGATGCTGCCGTGCTCGCGGGTCTTGGGCTCCGGAATGCGCGCGGCCAGCATCGGAGTGAGCGTGAGCGCGACGACCAGCGAGAGCAGCACGGCGATCGCGACGGTCGCGCCGAACTCGCCGAGGAAGTTGCCGATCATGCCCTCGACGAACACGACGGGGATGAACACCGCCGCCACCGAGATCGTGGCCGCGGTCGCGGCGAAGGCGATCTCGCGCGCGCCCTTCGAGGCGGCCTCGCGCGGTGGCTCGCCGTTCTCGCGGTGCCGCTCGATGTTCTCGAGCACGACGATCGCGTCGTCGATCACGACGCCCACCGCGAGCGTGAGCCCGAGCAACGTCATGGTGTTCAGCGTGTAGTCGAACAGCCACATGAAGCCGAACGTGGTGATCAGCGAGATCGGGATCGCGAGGCCGACGACCAGCGTCGGTCGGAAGCGCCGGAGGAACACGAAGACGGTGACCGTCGCGAGCAGCGCGCCGAACCAGAGCGAGAAGATCGCCTCCGCGACCGACTCGCGGATCGAGCGCGAGAAGTCCGCGACGCCGTCGCCGAACTTGAACTTCATGTCGCCCGGCATGAGCGGCGCCATCGCCTGCATGCGCCGCAGGATCTCGTCCACGATCGCGACGGTGTTGCCGTCGGACTGCTTGATCACGCCGATGCCGACCGCCGGCTTGCCGTCGTAACGCGCGAACGAGCGCTGGTCTTCCGCGCCGTCCTCGACGCGTGCGACGTCGCCGAGCCGCACGGGCGCGCCGTCGACGTACGCGATCACCATCGTGGAGAGCTCGGAGACCGATGCGTATTCGGCGTCGGTCTTCACGGTGAACTCGATGCCCGGGCCCTCGACGATGCCGCCCGGCCGCTCGACGTGCTCGCGGCGGATCGCGCTGATCACGTCGACCGCCGCCAGCCCGCGCGCGCGCAGCGCCTCGCCGTCGACCCAGATGCGGATCTGGCGCTCTTCGCGCCCGAAGATCTCGATGCCGGCGACGCCCGACACCGTCTCGACGCGAGGCTTCACGAAGTCCTTCACGAACTCGCTCGCCTCGACGGCGGGACGCTCCGTCATGATCGGCGCCCACATCACCGGGAAGCCCGACACGTCGAGCTTCTGCACGACCGGCGGCTCCACTTCCTTCGGCAGCTCGAAGCGCGCGCGATCCACGCGGTCGCGCACGTCCTGTGCGGCGCGATCCAGGTCCTCGCCGATCTCGAATTCGATCGAGATCGACGACTGCCCCTGCTTGGACTTCGAGGTGAGCTTCTTCACGCCCTCGATCGTGTTGAGCTGCTCCTCGAGCAACTCCGTCACGTCCTCTTCCATCACCTCGGGGCTCGCGCCCTCCATGATGGCCATGACGTTGATGCGCGGGATCTCCATCTTCGGGTACTGGTCGACCCCGAGCCGCGAGAAGCCGAGCACGCCGAACACGACGAGCGAGAGCGTCAGCATCCAGGTGAGAACCGGACGCCGGATGAATACGTCGATCCAGCCCATCAGCGTGCACTCCCGGCGCTGGCGCTCGCGCCCGCCAGGCTGGCGCCCGGCTGGGGCGCCGGCGCGCCGCTCGGCGCCGCGCTCTTGCGCTCGACGGCGGCGCCCTCGACGAGGCCCGCCTGTCCGGCGACCACGACCTGGGCATCCGCGGCCAGGCCCTCGACGATCTCGATGCGGCCGTCGCGCTGCACGCCCGTCTTCACGACGCGGCGAGTCGCACGGTCGTCGGGTCCGACGGTGAAGAGCACCTCGCCGTCCGCGCGCTGCAGGATCGCCTCCGCGGGCACGAGCACGACGCCGCTGCGCTTCGCGACGCCGAGGTCGGTGCGCGCGAACAAGCCCGGGCGCAGCCGCGCGTCCGCGTTCGGGATGCGCGCCTTCACGCGCATCGTGCGCGTGCGCGGATCGATCACCGGCGAGACGGCGCTCACGGCGCCGACGAAGCGCTCGTTCGGGTAGGGCTCGACCGTCACGGTCACGGGTTGGCCGGTCGCGACGCGCGCGGAGTCGCGCTCCGCGACGGCGAACTCGACCTCGATCGGGTCGAGCGCGACGACCTCGAGCAAGGCCTGGCCGGTGCGCACGTAGTCGCCGCGCGAGACCTCGCGCTTCGCCACGAGGCCCGCGAACGGCGCGCGCACGCTGGCGTCGCGCAGCAGCTTGCCGGCGACGCCGCTCGCCGCGAGCGCCGAGTCGCGCCGCGCCTGCGCGCGCGACAGCTCGGTGCCGCGCTGGTCGAGCAGCGAGTCCGAAGCGATGCCCTGCTCGTGCAGCGCCGTCGCGCGCTCGTACTCCCGCTGCGCCACGACGTAGGAGGCCTCGGCGTCGCGCAGCTGCGCGCTGGCGGAGTCGGCGTCGAGGCGGCGCTTCTCGGGGTCGATCGCGAGCAGCACCTCGCCGGCGGCCACCTTCGCGCCCTCGTCGACGCGGATCTCGGTGATGCGGCCGTCCACTTCGGCGGCGATCAGGGCGCGATCGGGCGCCGCGAGCTCGCCCGTGCCCTCGATGCGCTCCTCCATGTCTCCGACCGTCGCGGGCTGCACGACCACGGGCGCGGCCAGCGACGGCGGCGCGGCCTCTTCCTTCCCGCACGCAGCGGCGAGCGCTCCGACGAACAACGTGGCGAGCAGAGCGTTCTTCTTCATGGCTTCTCTCCTGCGCTGCGATGCGCGGCTTCGTCGGGCGCGACGAGTCCACGCAGCAGTGCGTCGATCGAGTCCTCGGTCAGCGTCTTGCCCCACGGATAGTCGGGGCGGGAAATGCGACTCCACACGAGGCCCTGGCACAGCACCGACAGCGCCTGCCCGGCGGTCTGGGGGTCGGCGCAGCGCAGGCGGCCGTTCTCCCACAACTCGCTCAGCGTGGACTCGAGCAGCTTGCGCACCTCTTCGCCCGACGGCGCCGGCGTCTGGTCTCCGGCGCGCGGCGTGAAGAGCAGGCGGAAGTGCTCGGGATTCTTCATGCCGAAGCGCACGAACGCGATCGCGAGGCCGCGGATGTTCGCGACCGGATCGGGGCCGCGCGGCACGCGCTTCAGCTGAGCGGAGAGCTTCGCGATGCGCTCGTCGATCAGCGCGTCGAGCAGGCCGTCCTTGTCCCCGAAGTAGTGGTAGATCGACGGCGCGGCGTAGCCGCAGCGCTCGACCAGCCGGCGGATCGAGAAGTCGTCGTAGCCGGCCTCGAGCAGCAGCTCCTGGGTAGCGTCGAGAATCGCGCGGCGCGCGAGGTCGCGCTGCGCCTCGCGGCGTTGCTCGTGGGTCTCGGTGGACATCGGGGAGGGGGATCCGGGCGGCGGTTAACGGTGTGGAGGAGAGCGAACGCTGTGCAAGCTAGATAACACCGTTACAACGGCAAGCGGCCGCCGCGGCCGGAGGGCGTTCTTCGCCGGATCGCCACGGACGCCGAGGGCTCGCGCGCGCGCAGCTGAGCCCGCAGCACCCCGATCCGCCTGGAAAAGCTCGCCTTTCGCGGCTCAGAACTCGCAGGAGCCCGGGACGCGCGGGAACGGGATCACGTCGCGGATGTTCGCCATGCCGGTCGCGTACTGGACCAGCCGCTCGAAGCCGAGCCCGAAGCCGGCGTGGGGCACGGAGCCGAAGCGGCGCAGATCGAGATACCACCAGAGCTCGTCCGTGCTCATGCCCTGCGCCTGCATGCGCGCGGTGAGGCGCTCGAGCCGGTGCTCGCGCTGCGAGCCGCCGATGATCTCGCCGATGCCGGGCGCGAGCACGTCCATCGCGCGCACCGTCTTCCCGTCGTCGTTCTGGAACATGTAGAAGGCCTTGATCGCCGCCGGGTAGTCGGTGACCACGAGGGGGCGCTTCACGTGCTCCTCGCACAACCAGCGCTCGTGCTCGCTCTGCAGGTCGATGCCCCAGCGCACCGGAAACTCGAAGCTCTTGCCGGAGCGCTCGAGCGCCGCGATCGCCTCGCCGTACGTCATGCGCGCGAACGGCGCCGCCACCACGTGCTCGAGGTTCTGCACCACGCCCTTCTGGATGCGCTCGTCGAAGAAGCGCATGTCCTCGGCGCTGCGCTCGAGCACGCGCTTCAGCACGAACTTCAGGAACTCCTCCGCGAGCGCGGCGTCGCCGTCGAGGTCGCAGAACGCCATCTCCGGCTCGACCATCCAGAACTCGGCGAGATGCCGGCTCGTGTTCGAGTTCTCCGCGCGAAAGGTCGGCCCGAACGTGTAGATGTCCTTCAGCGCCAGCGCGCCGATCTCGCCCTCGAGCTGGCCCGAGACGGTGAGCCGCGCGGGGCGCCCGAAGAACTCCTGCGAGCCGGCGATCTCGAACATCTCGCCCGCGCCTTCCGCGTCGGCGGCGGTGAGGATCGGCGTGTGGAGCCAGACGAACCCGCGCTCTTGGAAGAACTCGTGGATCGCGCGCGACGCCTCGTTTCGCACGCGCCACACCGCGCCGATCGTGTTCGTGCGCGGGCGCAGGTGGGCGATGGTGCGCAGGAACTCGAAGCTGTGCCGCTTCTTCTGCAGCGGGTACTCGGGGGGCGCGCCTCCGACGACCACGACGCGCTCCGCGCGCAGCTCGACGCGCTGCCCCTGCGCCGGCGACGCGACCAGCTCGCCCTCGACCTCGAGCGCCGCGCCGGTGCCGAGCGCCTTCAGCTCGCTCTCGTAGTTGGCGATCTCGTGCGCGACCACCGCCTGCAGGCCCGCCATGCACGAGCCGTCGGAGAGGTCGAAGAACGAGACGCCCTTCGAGTGGCGCGCCGAGCGCAGCCAGGCCCGCACGCGCACGCGCGCACCGACCGCTCCGCTCGCCAGAAGCTCACGCACGCGCGCATCGCCCATCGCGCCACCTCCTTCGGGCGCGGGAGATAGCAGCGGCGTTCGCGCGCGCAGGCGGTCTGGCCGGTTCTCGGGGAGGGTGCCCCTTCGACCCCGAGCGAGAGCGGAGTTCTTCGCTGCCGCCGCGCAACTCCGTCGCAGCGGGGACGAAACGCACTCGACTCTCGCGCGCGAGCGACCGATGCACACTCGCAGGGGGGCCGGGTGCTGGACGCCGGGAAACCGCTTCGCGTCTTGCTCGTGAGCGCGAGCGCGGGAGAAGTGAAGACGCTCGGCGGGCCGCTGGCGCGCGAAGGCTGCGCCGTCGTGGTCGCGAAGTCGGCCGCGGCCGCGTGCGACGCGCTCGCCAAGCAGGGCTTCGACGCCGCGGTCGTGTCGCTGCCGCTGCCGGACGCCGAGGCGCTCGGCGCGTGCGCGGCGCTGCGGGCGGTCGCCGGCTGCCCGCCGATCCTCGCGATCGACTCCGTCGATCGCAGCGCCGAGCTCGCCCGCGCGCTGCCCGGCGACGCGCGACCGGCGCGCTGCGTGGTTCGTCCGGTCGACGCGGCGAAGCTCGCGCTGCTGCTGCGCGAGCTGGGAACGGAGGAGCCTCCGCCCGACGCGAGCGTCGGCCGGCTCGGCTTCGCGAACGTGCTGGTGAACCTCGCCGAGCGCGGCGAGACCGGCGTGCTCGCGGTGCACTCGGCGGCGGCCACGACGCGCATCTACGTGCGCGGCGGCGCGCCCGTCAGCGTCGAGGGCGGCTCGCTGCGCGACAGCCTCGGGCGCCTGCTCGTCCGCACCGGCGCGCTCAGCGAGAGCGAATACGAGCGCGTCATCGCGCGCATGACCGAGCGCGTGATCGACAACGAGCATCAGCGCATGGGCGAGGTGTTGATTGCGCTCGGGCTCATGAAGCCGATCGACGTGTACCAGGCGCTCTCGCGTCAGGCGGGCGAGAAGATCGTCGCGTGCTTCGCGACCGAGCGCGTCGCGCTCGAGCTCGAGACCACGGACGCGGCGCTCGAGGGCATCGAAGCCCTCGCGATCCCGCCCTTCCCGGCGCTGCTCGTCGAGGCGGTGAAGCGCCACTTCGACGCCGACGCGCAGAACGACCTCGTGCTTCCGCTGGCCGGCGAGCGCATGAAGCTGCGCTCTCCGGCGCCCGACCTGCGCCTCGGCGCCGACGACGCGCGCATCGCGGCGAGCGTCGCGCACGCGAGCTGCGTCGCCGAGGTGTGGCGCGCCAACGAGGCCGCGCGCGCGACGCTGGCGGCGCTCGCGCTCACCGGCGCGCTCGTGCCCCAGGCCGCGCCCGCGAAGCCCAGCGGGACTCCGTTCGCGCGCATCCAGCCGATCCCCCGCGCGGTCGCGCAGTTCGCGCGCGAGGTCGTCGCTCCGCGCAAGCCGGGCGAGCCCGCCGCCGCGCGCAGCGGTGCGCAGGGACGCGAGGGCGTACCCGCGCGCGACGCTGCGCAGGAACGCTTCGCGGCCGAGCAGTCGTTTCGCGACGCGCACAAGCTGATCGCGCGCGAGAAGTTCGAAGAAGCGTTGACGCTGCTCCGGCGCGCGGTGTCGCTCGATCCGAACGAGCCCGAGTACCGCCTGCTGGAGGCGTGGGTCGCCTACCTGGCGGCGCGCGTCGCACAGCGCATCGCGCGCGCCAAGGCGGTCGCTTGCGCGCGCCGCGCCATCGAGAACGACCCGCGCGCCGCCCAGCCGCACACCATCCTCGGCCGCCTCTACCTCGACGACGGCGACGCCGCGGCCGCCGCCCGCGAGCTCGAGCTCGCGCTGCTGCGCGACCCGAACGACGCCGACGCCAAGAAGCACCTCGCCGCCGCCCGCGCCGCGAAATCGACGGGGAAGTAGCGGCGAGACGCGGAGGCGCAGCGCCGCCACGCCCGCGCGCCACCCTCGCGGGCCACGCGCGCAGCGGTGGCGGATGCCGCCCCCGGCGCCTCGCTTCGCGGGCTACGCCTTGGCGTAGATGTCCATGATGTCGTGAAGGAGGGCGACGCCGTCCGCCTTCGCGCGCTGGAACGAGTTGCGGCCGACGATCGAGCCGAAGCCGCCGCCCTCCGCGATTCCGCGGATCTCGTTCAACACTTCGTCGCGACCCTTCGCTTCACCGCCCGAGAAGATCACGATGCGGCGGCCTGCGAAGGCGCTCTGCACGACGTGGCGGATGCGATCCGCGAGCGTCGCCACCGGAATCTTCTCGCTCTCGTACACCTTGCGCGCAGCGTCCTGCTCGATGTGCTCCGTCGGCGGCTTCACCTTGATGAGGTGGGCGCCGAGCTGGGCCGCGATCTGCGCGGCGTAGGCGACGACGTCGACGGCCGTCTCCCCCTTCTTCGAGATGCCCGATCCGCGCGGGTAGGACCACACCACCACCGCGAGGCCCTTGCGCTTGGCCTCTTCCGAGAGCGCGCGGATCTGCGAGTACATCGTGTCGCGCGCGGCCGACGCCGGGTAGATCGTGAAGCCGATCGCCGAGCAGCCGAGGCGCAGCGCGTCGTCGACGCTGCCGGTGATCGCCGGGCAGGGATCGTTGCCGCCGTAGAGCGAGTCCGAGTTGTTGAGCTTGAGGATGAGCGGAACGTCGCCCGCGAACTCCGCGGCGCCCGCCTCGAGGAAGCCGAGCGGCGCGGCGTAGGCGTTGCAGCCCGCCGCGATCGCGAGCTCGAAGTGGTAGCGCGGGTCGTAGCCGGCGGGGTTCTTCGCGAACGAGCGCGCGGGGCCATGCTCGAAGCCCTGGTCGACGGGAAGGATCACGAGCTTGCCCGTGCCGCCGAGGCGGCCGTGGTTCAGCATGCGAGCGATGTTCGCGAGCGTTCCCGGCGAGTCGCTCGAATACCAGCTCAGGATCTCTTTGACGCGCTTGCTCATGACCGAAGGACCTCCGTCAGAAAGGAAACGTGGCGCCCAGCTTCATCGGACGGCCGGCGTTTTAGCCGGGCGAATTCTCGTCCGCATCGGGCCGTCGCACTGCGCGTGAGTGGCCCTCGCCTGCGAAAAGAGTCGGTAGGATGGACCCCGCTCCGCGCAATTCCGCGCGCTGCAATCGAGATGTCGCTGGGAGAATCAGGGTGACGACGGGACGGAAGATCGTGCTCCAGCTTGCTTTCGTGTTGCTGGCCCTCTGCCTCGCCCCGAGCGATTCGCGCGCGCAAAGCGCGCCAGGAGGAAAGCCCGTGGTCGTACTGACGACGACGCTCGGCGAGATCGAAGTCGAAATCGATGAGGCGAAGGCCCCCATCACCGCGAAGAACTTCCTGCAGTACGTGGACGACGGGTTCTACGACGGGGTGATCTTCCACCGCGTGATCTCCGGCTTCATGGTCCAGGGCGGCGGCTTCACGCCGCAGATGCAGCAGAAGAAGACGCGCGACCCGATCCAGAACGAGGCCGCGAACGGACTCAAGAACCTGCGCGGCACGCTCGCCATGGCGCGCACCAGTGCGCCCCACAGCGCCAGCGCGCAGTTCTTCATCAACCACAAGGACAACGCGTTCCTCGACTACCCCGGCTCCGACGGCTGGGGCTACGCGGTGTTCGGCCGCGTGGTCGCGGGCATGGACGTGGTGGACAAGATCGCCGCAGTGCAGACCGGCGTGAAGGCCGGCATGAGCGACGTGCCGGTACAGAGCGTCGCGATCGTGAGCGCGCGCCGGAAGAAGTGACCGCGGCGACGCGTCCGGGGTCTGACCCCATTCGCGTCGTTGCGAGAAAGTGAAACGCCCCGGAGCTCGCGCTCCGGGGCGTTCGTGTTTGCGTCGGCGTTCGCGCAGCGCGCGTTCGCCAGCGCGGGCGGGACTTACATGTCCATGTCGCCCATGCCGCCCATGCCACCCATGCCGCCGGGCATGCCGCCGCCACCGCCGCCGGCCGCCTTCTTCTCGGGCTTGTCGGCGATCATCGCCTCGGTGGTCAGCATCAGGCCAGCCACGCTCGCAGCGTTCTGCAGCGCGGAGCGCACGACCTTGGTCGGGTCGATCACGCCGGCCTTCACCAGATCTTCGTAGACCTCGGTGCGGGCGTTGAAGCCGAAGGCGCCCTTCCCGCTCTTCACCTTGTCCACGACGATCGAGCCTTCGACGCCCGCGTTCTCCGAGATGCGGCGCAGCGGCTCTTCCACCGCGCGGCGGACGATGCGGACGCCCGCCGCCTTGTCCGGGTCGAGGCCCTGCTCGAGCCCGTCGAGCGCGGACTGCGCGCGAATCAGCGCGACGCCGCCACCGGGCACGACGCCCTCTTCCACTGCGGCGCGCGTGGCGTGGAGCGCGTCCTCGACGCGCGCCTTCTTCTCCTTCATCTCGGTCTCGGTGGCCGCGCCGACCTTCACCACCGCGACGCCGCCCGCGAGCTTGGCCAGGCGCTCCTGGAGCTTCTCGCGGTCGTAGTCGCTCGTGGTCTTGTCGATCTGGCTGCGGATCTCCGCGATGCGGCCCTCGATGGCCTTCTTCGCGCCGGCGCCGTCGATGATGGTCGTGTTGTCCTTGTCGATCACGACCTTCTTCGCGCGGCCGAGGTCCTTCATGGTGACGTTCTCGAGCTTGAGGCCCAGCTCTTCGCTGATGACCTGGCCACCCGTGAGAATCGCCATGTCCTGCAGCATGGCCTTGCGGCGATCGCCGAAGCCGGGCGCCTTCACCGCGGCGACGTTCAGCGTGCCGCGGATCTTGTTCACCACGAGCGTCGCGAGCGCTTCACCCTCGACCTCCTCGGCGACGATCAGCAGCGGCTTTCCGCCGCGCGCGACCTGCTCGAGCACCGGGAGCAGGTCCTTCATCGCGCTGATCTTCTTCTCGCTGAGCAGCAGCAGCGGCTCGTCGAGCGAGGCTTCCATCGAGTCGGGGTTCGTCACGAAGTAGGGCGAGATGTAGCCGCGGTCGAACTGCATGCCCTCGACCACGTCGAGCGTCGAGTCCATCGAC
>CAZCTH010000093.1:0-20023 GCA_964501435.1 uncultured Spirochaetales bacterium
ACCTCGCGCGCGGCGTCCCGCGCGCGCTGCGCCGCACGCGCCCCGCCTGGCGGCGCGCGCTCGCCTGGCTCGACCCCGTCAGCTGGTGGCGCGCGCGCTGATCGCGCGGCGCCGCCGCATCGCTCGATCTCCAACTTCCTCCTCCATAGAACGGACTCGCCTCAGCCCATGTCGAACACGCCGCTCGCTCCCGCTCTCGACGACGCCTCGCTCGCCCTCGCCGAGTCCGTGCTCGCGCGCCTGCGCGCCCGCCTGCGCGCCCAGGTGATCGGCCGCGACGAGGTGATCGACCTCGTCATCGTCGCGCTGCTCGCCGACGGCCACGTGCTGCTCGAGGACTACCCGGGCTCGGGCAAGACCACGCTCGCGAAGGCGCTCGGCGCTGCGATCGAAGACGATCCGAACGGGCCCTTCGCCGCCTTCCGGCGCATCCAGTTCACACCGGACCTCTTGCCGTCGGACATCACCGGCGTGTCCGTGTTCGACGCGCCGACCAGCTCGTTCCAGTTCCGCCCGGGCCCGCTGTTCGCGCACGTCGTGCTCGCCGACGAGATCAACCGCACCTCGCCGAAGGTGCAGGCCGCCATGCTCGAGGCGATGGCGGAGAAGCAGGTGACGGTGGACAACGTCACCCACGCCCTCGACGAGCTGTTCTTCGTGATCGCGACGCAGAATCCGCGCGACGTCGCGGGCACGTATCCGCTGCCCGTCCCGCAGCTCGACCGCTTCCTGTTCAAGATCCGCATGGACCACATCGGCCGCGAAGAGGAGCTGGGTGTGCTCCGCACGCGGCGCGACCGCCGCGACGTCGCGCGCGAGGACCTGCCCCGCGTGCCGCGCGGCGACGTGATCGCGGCGCGCCGCGCGATCGACGCGGGCGTCGCGGTGCACGACGCCATCCACGAGTGCCTCGTCGACGTGTCGCGCGCGCTGCGCGCCGACGAGCGCGTGCGCGCGGGCAACTCGACGCGCAGCCTCGTGCTCGCCGTGCCCGCGCTGCAGGCCCTCGCGGTGCTGCGCGGCCGCGACTTCGTCTCGGGCGAGGACGTGGAACAGCTGCTGCCGTTCGTGCTCACCCACCGCATCGAGGCCGCGCTCGGCGCGACCGGCGCCGACGAGGTCGTGAAGGAGTGCATGGCCCTGCCGCTCGAGCGGCTCGCGCGGGGCACGCTCGCGCGATGAGCGCACGCCGCGCCCTGCGCCTCGCCGCGTGCGCGGTCGCTCTCGCGCTCGCCGGCGGCAGTTCCGCGCGGGCACAGGAAGCCGCGCCGGAGGTCGCGCCGGGCGTCGCGCCCGAAGCGCAGGCGCCCCCCGGCGAGCCGTCCGTCTCGGTCGAGTTCGACCTCGAGGCCGACGCCGACGCCGGCTTCGCCGATGTCTCGGGGCCGCAGCTCACCGCGCTCGACGCGTATGCCGCGCTGCGCAGCGGCGAGCCCATCAAGGCGCGCGAGCTCGCGCAGCAACTGCTGAAGGAAGACCCCGCGTCGATCGAGGGCCACGTGCTGCTCGGCGCCGTGCTCTACGAGGTCGAGGGCGACCTCGCGCGCGCTCGCCACGAGCTGAGGCGCGGCAAGGAGCTGTTCGAGCGCAAGTACGGGCCCGGCGCGCAGGGCGGCGAGGCGCAGCTCTGGCACGCGCTCGCGCTCAGCGAGCTCGACCTGATCGCCGCCGACATGGGCAACGAGCTCGAGGCGCTCGCCTATCAGCGCGAGTGGGAGAAGACCTACCCGGACCAGCAGCGACGCTGGCCGGCGTGGATGCTGATGCGCCTCGGGCGCCTCGACGAAGCGCGCAGCGTCGCGCAGGCCGCGCTCGCGAACGCCACGAGCGTGGACGAGCGCAATCACGCGCGCACGACGCTGTGTGCGGTCGAAGCCGAGCGCCTCGATCGCGAAGCCTCGTATCGCGCCTGCGTGGACGCCGCCTACGCGAGCGAGGAAGAAGGCGGCGACGACGCCGTGGTTTGGTGGAACGCCGCCGAGTCGGCCAGCATGGGCCTGCGCCTCGACGAGATCGAGCGCCTGCTGCTTCGCTCGACCGAGTACGGCGTGCAGGACTACATGAACCCGTGGTCCGACCTCGTGCGCCTCTACACGAGCCAGGGCCGCATCGCGGAGGCCGCGGCCTCCCTGCGCGAGATGGTCGCGTGGCGCGAGGCGCAGGCCGGCTACGCGCGCGCGCAGAGCTGGGCGTGGAGCGACCTCGCCGCGGCGACGTTCCTGCTCGCCGCGGGGCGCGCGCGCGACGCGGAGCCGATCGTCGCGCGCGCGCTCGCGGCGCCGGATCGCCACGGCGCGAGCAACGAGGATCCCGAGCAGCGCGTTGGCGCGACCGCGATCTTGCAGGCCGCGATTCTGCGCACGCGGGCCGAGGAGGAGCGCGAGGCGGCGTCGTGGCTGCCGTGGTGGCGCGCGCTGCCGCGCTGGCTGAACGCCCACTGGCTGGAGCTGCGCGCATGGCTCGCCCAGCGCCGCGCGGTGGACGCGCTCTCGCACGAGCGGCTGCTCGTGAACACCGTGCGGCCCTACATGGCCGACCAGCTGACGCTCTACATGACGGAGTGGCTGCAGTCCGACCTCGTGCGCGTGCTCGGCCCCGGCCTCGCCGCGGCCGCGCTCGAGCGGGCGCGCGCCGTCGAGACGCATCCCCAGGCGGAGCCGTGGTTCGCGGCGCTCGAGACCGAGATCGCGGCCGCGCGCGGCGACGAGGCGGCGACCGGCGAGTGGGCCCGCCGCGCGCTGATCGGGCTCCCGCAGAGCGAGGTGCTGCTGCGCGCGCGCGTGGCCGCGCTGCACGCCGACGCCGCGCGGCGCGAGGGCGACCTCGCGCGGGCGGTCGCGAACTACGACCTCGTGCTGCAGCGCGACCCTGGCGCGGTGCGGCGGCTCGGCCTCGCGCTGCCGGTGGTGTTCGCGGCCAGCGGCGGGCCCCTCGCCGACGAAGCTGCCGGCTACCTGCGCGCGTCGCCGCGGCTCGTGGAGGAGGAGACCGGCTTCCGAGTCGACGTCGTGGCCCAGGGCGAGTCCGCCCGGGCTTGCCTGCTCGGTTCGGCGGGCGAGGTGATCGGCTGCGGCCAGGTGGAGCCCCGCGCAGGCGAGGACGCCTCCGCGCGCGCCCGGCGCCTCGCGCAGGCCTTCCACGAGGCGGCGTTCTCGGCCCGGGTGTCGCTCAGCCAGACGGAGCTGAACTCCCTCGACGGCTCGCCGCTGACCGGCGGGCGCGGGGCCGTGGACCTCGGCCTGCCGGAGCTCCTGCGCGCCGACGGCGGCGCCCCGGCAGCCGACTGAGCGTCGCGAATCCCCGCGCTTCCTTTGCTATTTCCCGGGCCACTTCTCACGGAAGGAGCCTCCCGTGCTGCTGACTCGTCGCGAAGTCCTGGTGGCCGGCGCGGCCGCGGCCCTGCTGCCCGGGGCCCTGCGGGCCGAGGCGGGCGCGCTTTCCGCCGTCGCGCGCGCCGCGCTCGGCACGAGCCCGCTCGTCTACGTGAACCCCCTGAAGCGCGACGGCAGCGAGAGCCGCTGTCACGCCGAGGTGTGGTTCGCCGGCGACGGCGGCGATGCGCTGGTGGTGACGAGCGCGCAGGCTTGGCGCGCGCAGGCGATCGGCAAGGGGCTGAACCGCGCGCGGCTCTGGGTCGGCGACTTCGGCGCCTGGAGCGGGAGCGCCGACGACAAGCGCTACCTCGAGGGCGCCACCTTCCTCGCCGAGGCGACGCTCGAGAGGGCGCCGGCAGCCCACGACCACGCGCTCGCGCTGTTCGGCTCGAAGTACACCAAGGAGTGGGGCTCGTGGGGGCCGCGCTTCAAGAACGGCCTCGCGGACGGCACGCGCGTCCTGATCCGCTACCGCGCCGTGGGCGCCTGACGGGAATCGCCGCGTGCCGCGCCGACTCGACACCCTCTCCGACGACGCGCTGCTCGAGCTGCGGCTGCGCGACCTCGGCGTCTCGTGGCGGCGGGGCTGGGTGGCGCGCGTCGTGCGCCAGGTGTTACGGGAGCTCGCCGCGCGCGACCTGCGCGTGAAGCCGCACATCTGGGTCTCGGACGAGTGGTTCTCGCCCGACGGCGTGCCCGGCATCGCGATCCCGTTCTACCTGCTCCACCCCCGGCTCATGCGCCTCGAGCGCAAGCAGGTGCTGCAAGTGGAGGGCGGCACCCGCGAGGCGTGCCTGCGCATCCTGCGCCACGAGGCCGGCCACGCGGTGCAGCACGCCTTCGGCCTGCACCGGCTGAAGCGCTGGCGCGAGCTGTTCGGCAGCGAGTCGCAGCCGTACCCGGATTTCTATCAGCCGAACCCGGCGAGCCGGCGCTACGTGATCCACCTGCCGTACTGGTACGCGCAGGCGCATCCCGCCGAGGACTTCGCCGAGACCTTCGCCGTGTGGCTCGCGCCGGGGCAGCGCTGGCGCAAGCGCTACGCGGGCTGGCAGGCGCTCGCGAAGCTCGAGTACGTGGACGAGCTGATGAAGGAGCTCGCCGGCGCGCGGCCGCCGGTGCGCAGCCAGGCGCGCGTCGACCCGATCGAGCGCATGGGCAAGACGCTCGCGACTTATTACGAAGAGAAGCGCGGCCGCTACCGCGTCGCCTCGACGGAGATCTACGACGAAGACCTGCTGAAGGTGTTCGCCGAGCCCGAGAAGCGGCCGCGGGGCGAGAGCGCCGCCGTGTTCCTCGGCCGGCACAAGACGCGCCTGCGGCGCATGGTCGCGCGCCACACCGGCAAGCACGAGCTGGCCCTCGACGTCGTGCTCGGCGACATGATGGCGCGGGCGCGCGAGCTCGGGCTGCGCACGCAGGGCCCCCCGCGCGCGCTGCTCGTCGAGCTCGCGATCCTGCTCGCGGCGCGCTCGGTCGAGTACGTCTACCGCGCGCGCGAGTGGCACGCGCTGTGAAGAAGGCCGCGCCGAGCGAGCCGGACGCGGCGGCGGAGTCCGCGGAGTCGGCTTCGGCGGCCCAGGTGCCGCGCCGGCGTCGGGCGTCGAAGAAGCTGCGCGTGATCGTGCTGCTGCACCGGGACTTTCTGCCGCCCGACGACGTCGCCTCGATCGACGCTGCCGAAGCGCACCGCGTGAAGACCGAGATCAGCGTGCGCGCGGCGCTGCGCGACCTCGGCCACGACGTCACGCTGCTCGGGGTCCACGACGAGCTCGCCGAGGTGCGGCGCGCGGTCGAGGAAGGCAAGCCCGACATCGTCTTCAACCTGCTCGAAGAGTTCCAAGGCAGCGTGCTGTTCGACCACCACGTCGTCTCGTTCCTCGAGCTGTTGCGGGCGAAGTACACTGGCTGCGGCCCGCGCGGCCTCGTGCTCGCGCGCGACAAGGCGCTCTCGAAGGCGATCGCCGCGCACCACCGCATCCGCGCGCCGGGCTTCGCGGTGATCAAGCGCAGCCGCGGCGCGCGCAAGCTGCGCCTCACGCGCCTCACCTACCCGATGATCGTGAAGTCCCTCACCGCAGACTCCTCGCTCGGCATCTCGCGCGCCTCGCTGGTGCGCGACGACGAGCACCTCTCGGAGCGCGTGCGCTTCGTCCACGAGCGCATCGGCAGCGACGCGATCGTCGAAGAGTTCGTCGCGGGCCGCGAGATCTACGTCTCGCTGCTCGGCAACGAGCGCGTCACCGCACTGCCGCCGAACGAGCTGCTCGTCGAGAAGCAGGGCCCGAACGAAGACCTGATCGTCACCGAGAAGCTGAAGCACGACCTGCGCTACCAGGTCGACCGCGGCGTCGAGGTCGTGCCCGCGGAGCTCGCGCCCGAGACGCGCGCGCGCCTGCTCCACCAGAGCAAGCGCCTCTACAAGCTGCTCCACCTCGACGGCTACGCGCGCCTCGACTGGCGCCTGCGCGAGGACGGCGCGCTCTACTTCCTCGAAGCGAACCCGAACCCGGAGATCGCGCGGGGCGAAGAGTTCGCCGACTCCGCCCAGGCGGCCGGCATCGGCTACGAGGCGCTGGTGCAGCGCATTCTCGCGCTGGGGCTCGCGCGCTAACGGCGCAGCCGGCGCCGGCAGGGATGCGGGCCGGCGCGGGCCGGCCCGACGGACCGGGCCCGCGGGAGCGGGTAGGGCGGCGAGCCCGCGCGGACCCGGACCGGGTCGCACCGGATCGCGCGCAGAGTTGGCCTCGCTTCGCCCCCCTCTCGCGAACTCGTTCCGCCCGGCTACGGTGTGCGGCCCCGCGGAGGGGTGTCAGAGCCTGGTTGAATGAGCCTGACTCGAAATCAGGTGTACTCGAAAGGGTACCGGGGGTTCGAATCCCTCCCCCTCCGCCAACCGGTCTACGCGCGTGGAGAGGTTCGGCGCGGACTTCGGGACAGGGCAGACTTCCTAACCTCGGGTTTCCGCGGTGTCTTGGCGTCGGTCCTCCTCCGTTCCGAACCGGAGAACGCGCCGCAAGAGCGCCGGCGAGGCCGCCCCCGCATTCGTCTCTGCTGGCGACTCAGCCGGTTCGGATCCGCTCTTGATCCGCACTGGGACCTGACCTGATCCAGGTTCCTCGGACCAGCTGATTCCCGAAAGCGGATTGGCTCCAAATCGAAGCAGTCCCCGATGGCCCTCGAACGCTGCTTCGAAGCCGGGCGATCGCCACCAGACGAGGGGCGGTCACGCAACGCCTCGCGTCGCCGTGCATTGAGGATATCCCGAGCATCCCCAGAACTCGTTGCCCGCCCCGGGTCCCCCTCGAGCGCCGCGTAACACCATCTCTCGTCCGCACCGCGGGCAAAGCGGATGTTCGCTTTTCTTGCGAAGGGCTCGCAGGTGAGCCCAACGCGTCAGCGGGCCCGAGAGCTGTCTGTGTTCTAGCCGGCGCACCGCTTGCCTCACTTCATCCTCGTCGAGCAACTGCAGATCTCGCGATCTGATGTATCGACGGAGCTCACCAAGGCCAATCACGTTCGACGGCATCTGAGTCTTGAAGCGGCTGCGACCGACGAACACGACGACAGATTGGAACGCACGAGGGCTCACGCCAATCGCTGCCTTCACGGCCTCCAAGTGCTTGTAGTTTTGGCGCAGCGGATTCATGAATCGATATCGACGTCTGAACAGAACCTGGGTCCATTCGCGTTGATGCGGGTCGCCGAAGATCCACCCTTTCATGTTCTTCGTTTCGATCACGAAGATGCCGTGGCGACTGATCAGAACGTGATCGACCTGCGTCGTTCCGTCTGGCGTCGGCAGAACGATGTTGTGGAACGGGTGATAGACCTTGCCGTCGAGCAGGACGTTCGTGACGAAGCGCAGCTTCAGCTCGCCGACATAGCCAATCACCGACGGGGAACGGGCGACGACGAACAGGCCGAGGGCGGCCGCTATCCAAACCCATGACTCGTTGGCGCTCATCGGCATCCGAAGGATTGAAGCGACGACTCTGCCACAGAAGTTTGTTCCGCTGTTCGAATCTCGGACCGCGTGATTGTCTCAGCGGCTCCGCTCTGCGCCCAGCGAAGATCGCAACCGCGAACCGCCGGCGTCCGCGCCGGAGCCGCTAGCGGGTCTCGCACCGCCGCTCCGCTCCTTCAACCGCGGATCGAAGTCGCAGCGCTCCGGCTCGCCGCGCACGAGGCGCCCGAACTCCGGGTGCTGCGGGTTCAGCAGATAATTCGACTCGCGCGGCACGAGCGCGCTCGGAACGCGGAGCACGGCGGAGCGTCGCTCTCGCGCCCAGCGGTCGCCCAGCGCTTGCAGTCGCGACGGCGCGGGCGAAGTGCGCCAGCGCGCGGGCAGGGCGCCGGCGGGAAGCACCTCGACGAGCGCGTCGTCGAAGTCGACGCGGATCGTCACGTAGGCGAGCAGCAGGTCGCTCGCTTGCAGGTGCACGAGCAACTCGAGCATGGCGAGCGACTCGGACTGCGCGGTGTAGACGAGCTCGGTGCCCGCCGCGTTCCAGCGGCCGCCGTACCGGCGCGCGCCCTCGCCGCTGAAGGCGGTCTCGGCGTGGGCGGCCTTCACGATGCGGAAGGCCGACGGCATCAGGAGAAGACGCCGTGCTCGAGCCGGCCGATCAGGTCTTCGACCTCGCGGGCGCCGACGTCCGTGGTGGCGAGATCGCGCGGCGCGCGGCCGCCGAGCGCGCGTGCTGGCGTCTCGAGCCAGCCGCGCGCGCGGGCGAGGTCCCGCTCGAACAGGGCGAGGGCCTTCGCGAAGACGCGCGACGTTCGGAGCAGGCGGTCCGACTCTTCCTTCGAGAACCGCCCGGCGACGCGGCGCCGCGCGAGCGTGCGCAGCGGAATCTGTGCGATCTCCGCGAGCTCTTCGATCGGGAGTCCGAGGTTGCGGCGCAGGCTCTCGAACGCGGCATAGGAGAAGCCCGCCTCGACGCGCTCGACGAGATCGGAGCCCTCCGCAACGCGGAGCCCGAGCAGCCGCGCGTAGGCCTGCGGGCCGAGGATCGTCTCGTCCGTCGTCAGGGCGGCTGCGGAGCTCTTCGCCATCCCGCGCTCCTCCTTGCCATTTGGCGAGAATCTATCGGCCAATCGGCGGAGGGCCAACAGCCCCCGATTGCCCAGCGTCCCCGGGATCCCGACGCGCGCGCTCGTGCGGCGACGCCCGCGCCTCGCAAAGCCCCACGGGAGCCTCCGTGCTACGAACGCTCGTGCTGCCGATCCCGGGCGCCGCGGCTGCGGATCGCGCGGCCACGCGCGGCCGGTTGCACAGGAGCGAGAGATGACGAGCCAGGGTCTCCACACGCACGAGAACCGTCCGACCGAACGCTTCGACGTGATCGTCATCGGCGCCGGCGTCAGCGGGATGTACGCACTGCATCACTTCCGAGAGATGGGCCTCTCGGTGCGGGTATACGACGGGGCGAAAGAGGTCGGCGGCACCTGGTGGTACAACCGCTACCCGGGCGCGCGCGTCGATGGCCCGGGCAGCCCTTTCTACTGTTACACGTTCTCCGAAGAGCTCGTGCAGGAGTGGGACTGGGAGGAGACGCAGTCCGAGTGGTCGGCGGTGCTCGCGTACCTCCGGCACGTCGCCGACAAGCTCGATCTCCGGCGCGACATCCAGTTCGAGACGTGGGTGCGGGACGCTCGCTGGGACGAAGCGGCGCAGCGCTGGATGGTGGAGACCGACACCGGCGCGCGCGCTTCCGCGCGCTTTCTGATCTGTGCGGTCGGCGCCCTCTCGAGCGCGAACGTTCCCAACATTCCCGGCATCCACGACTTCGCGGGCGAGCGCTACCACACCGGGCGCTGGCCTCACGAGCCGGTCTCGTTCGCGGGCAAGCGCGTCGCGGTGCTCGGCACGGGCTCGTCGGGCATCCAGTCGATCCCCGAGATCGCGAAGACGGCGGCGCACGTGTTCGTGCTCCAGCGCACGCCGCAGTACTCGGCGCCCGCGAAGAATCGGCGTCTGCGGCCCGACGAGACGGCGGAAGCGCGCGCGGACTTCGCGAAGTTCCGCGCGCGGATGCTCGCGGATCCCGGCGGCTTTCCGTTCGTGCGCGACCCACGCGTGGTCGTGGAGCACGGACGCGAGCAGCGCCGGGCAATCTACGAGGAGCTTTGGCAGCAGGGCGGATTCCGCTTCTACACGGACGGCTACGGCGACGTCGCGACCAGCGAGGAGGCGAACGCGATCCTCGCCGACTTCATGCGCGACAAGATCCGCGCGATCGTGCACGACCCCGAGACCGCGCGGAAGCTGATGCCCGACTTCCACGTCATGACGAAGCGGCCGATCCTCGACGACGGCTACTTCGAGTGCTTCAACCGCGACAACGTCACGCTCATCGACTTGCGCGAGGATCCGATCGAGCGCTTCACGCGCAATGCCGTGGTCACGCGCTCGGGCGAGCATCCCATCGACATGCTCGTGCTCGCGACGGGCTTCGACGCCATCAGCGGCTCGATGCTGCGGCTCGATCCGAAGGGGCGCGGCGGCGTCCCCTTGAAGGAGCGCTGGCGCGAGCACTTCCACAACTATCTCGGCATGACGATCGCCGGCTTCCCGAACCTGTTCATGATCCACGGCCCCGGCTCGCCGGGCGTCCTCTACAACATGCCGCTCGGTGCCGAACGCCAGATCGACTGGATCGGCGAGATCCTGCGGTACCTCGACAAGACCGGCGCGGGCGCCGCCGAGCCGACGACCGAGAGCGAGGCGGCGTGGTCCGCCGAGGTCGCCGGCATCGCCAACATGACGCTCTTCCCTCGCACGGCCTCGTGGTGGACGGGCGCGAACATCGAAGGCAAGCCCCGCTACTTCTCCGCGTACCTGGCCGGAGCGATCTACTACCAGCGGCTCGCGGGCCTCGCGGCCCAGGACTACGCGGGGTTCTCGTTCGAGCCGGCGCGGGCGGGCGGCGACAAAGCGAGGTGAGCGCGGCTGGCGCTCCGCGGCGCCGTCAGCCCGGATACCGCTCGAAGCTCGGCAGCGTGTGCGCGGACTCCATCCACGCGAGCCGCTCGGCGGTTTGGATGTGCACCTGGGCGGGCAGGGCGTTCGGGTCGTCGAGCGTCCCGGACTGGACGTCGATCACGCCCGGGAGCGTCGCCTCGTTGGTGTAGAAGAGGCCCGTTCCGCAGTCCCCGCAGAAGTGCCGCCGACCGTTCTCGGAGGAGGCGTACACCTTCGGCGTTCCGCGCGTCACGGCGACGTCGCCCGCGCTGAACATCGCCCACCCGACCATCGGCGCCCCCGCGTGCCGGCGGCAATCCGCGCAGTGGCACAGCGCGTGATGGAGCGCGTCGCCCGAAACCTGATAACCGACCTTCCCGCAGTGGCAGCGTCCCGTGAGCATCGCGGGGTCCCTCCGTTCCGCGCGGGTGGGCCATTCCCTCCGCGCGTCGCGAAACCTTATCCGGGGCTCGCGAGCCGGCTCGTCGCGCACCTGGCGACGCGCGCGCGAACACGCATTCGTCGCCCGCTCTGCCGATTCCTGCGGGACCCCGCCGAACTCGGCAGGGTGCCCCGCGGCATTCGTGCGCGTGCGTTCGCGGGCGTGCGCGGAAGCGGGCACCTGCCTTGCAGTACGGCCTCGCGATCGAATCCGTGCGGAATCGTCCGCCGGATCCAACCGAGGACCCAACATGTCGAATTCCAGGAATCTCGCCGCGACGACCGCGCGGCTCGCTCTGTGTGCGGCGGTCGCCGCGTCGGCGTTCGCGCCGGCCACCTCCGCGCTCGCGGGAAAGAAGGCGTCGGCGTCTGCGCAGGCGCGCGCACGCGCGACCTACTGCTCGGACACTGCGGAGCTGCAAGAGCAGGCGTGCCTGCTGGAGTCGCGCGACGATCTGACGAACGCGCGCGCGATCTGCCTCAACGTCTCCGATCCGGTCGAGCGCGCGGCGTGCAACGCCGATGCGGTGCAAGCGCAGCGCGACGCGGCGCTCGAGTGCGACGAGATCGACGACGCGCGCGAAGATCTGTGCGAGCTGATCGGCGAAGGCCGCTACGAGCCCGACTTCGATCCGGCGAGCTACGACGACCCGCGCAGCCCGTCGCGCCCGAATCCGTATCTGCCGCTCGCGGTGGGCAACCACTGGACCTTCGTCGAAGGCGCGGAGATCGTGGACATCACGGTGCTCGACGCGTCCAAGGCGATCGACGGCATCGAGTGCATCGTGATGCGCGACGTGGTCAGCGTCGACGGCGAAGTCGTGGAGGACACCGACGACTGGTTCGGCTTTCGCCGCGACGGCGCGGTGATGTACTGCGGCGAAGAAGTGAAGGACTACGAAACGTTCGCGGGCGACGACCCGATCCGCCCCGAGCTCACCTCGCGGGATGGCTCCTTCAAGCACGGCCGCGACGGCGACAAGGGCGGGGTGATCATGCCCGGAACGCCGGTGGTGGGGTCGACTTACCGTCAGGAGTTCTCGGCGGGCAACGCCGAGGACGCCGCGACCGTCCTCTCGACTTCCTACCGGTACGGCCAGGATGTGACGCTCGACGCCTTCGTGCCGCCGGCGCTCGCGAATCTGTTGTGCAGCGCAGGGGACTGTCTCGTGACGAAGGAGTTCAGCCCGATGTCTCCCGACGTGTACGAGCTGAAGTACTACACGCGCGGCATCGGCCAGTTCCTCGCGACCACGCCGTCCACCGGCAAGAGCGTCGAGCTCATCGAGTGCAACATGGACGCGCGTTGCGCGTCGCTGCCGCAGCCCTGAACGGGGCTCACGGCCGAGCATCCGACGCCGCAGCTCGCGCTCCCATCGGGAGGCGGGGCGAGTGCCCCGCCTCGAGCGCGGGCTGCGGCGAGCGCGACGGGGTGGAACCTGGAGTGCAGCGCTCTGGCGCGGCTCGTCGTGTCAGTCGAGCAGGTCGTCGCCCAGCCGTCGCTTGATCTGATCGGCGACGTAGAGCGCGAGCGCCTGCAGCGTGCTCGTCGGATTCACGCCGCCGGAGGTCACGAACAGGCTGCTGTCGGCGACGAACAGGTTCTTCACGTCGTGGCAGCGCCCCCATGCGTTGGTCACGGAGCGCTGCGGGTCGGTGCCCATGCGCGTCGTGCCCATGGCGTGGCCGCTGGCGATGCCCTGCGTGAGCGTCGGCAGAACGGCGACGGCGCCCGCGGCGCGCATCACCTCCGTCGCGCGCGCGCCGGCGTGGGCGAGCATGCGCAGGCTGTTCTCGCCGAGGCGATAGTCGATGCGCACGCCCGGGATGCCGTCGCTGTCCGGATGGGCCGGGTCGAGCACGACGCGGTTGCGTTCCTCGGCGAGGTCCTCGCCCACCGCGACGATGATGGCGCTGCGGTCGAACATCCGTCGGAACGCTGCGTGGTGCCCCGGCCCCCACGGCAGCGCGCCACCCATCAGGCCGCCGAGCGCCGTCGCCACGGGGCCGCTGCCGCGCAGGATCTCCATCGTGTAGCCGCGCGCGTAACCGCGCGCGGGATCCGTCTCGTAGAACTCCTTGCTCCAGATCGAGCAGCCGATCGGGCCCTGCCAGCCTTGGAGCGGGCGGTCGAACACGCCCTGGGTGAGCGTCATGCAGTGCAGCATCAGGTTCTTGCCGACGAGCCCGCTCGAGTTGGCGAGGCCATTCGGGAAGCGGCTCGAGGTCGAGTGCAAGAGCAGCCGCGGCGTGCCGATCCCGTTGCACGCGAGGATCACGAGGTGCGCGCGCTGCTCGTGCGCGACGCCGCGCGCATCGACGTAGACGACGCCGCGCGCGAGGCCGTTCTCGTCGAGCGTGATCTCGCGAACGCGACAGCGCGTGCGCAACTCGACGCCGGCGCGGATCGCGGCCGGCCAGTAGGTGAGGTCGACGCTCGACTTCGCGCCCTGCGCGCAGCCGCTGGCGCAGGGCCCGAGGTTGAGGCAACGGTCCCGCCCGCCGTGGGGCACCGTGGCGATCGCGCTCTCCGAAGGCCACCAGTGCCAGCCGAGGGCGTTGAAGCCCGCCGCGACGGTCTCGCCCAGCACGCCGAGGGGAACCGGGGGCAGGAGCCCTTCCTTCGCCGGCACCGCGGGATCGCCTGGCAAGCCCGCGACGCCCATCATTCTGTCGTTGGCCGCGAAGTGGGGCTCGAGATCGCCGTAGCGGATCGGCCAGTCTTCGCCGACGCCGTCGAGCGAGCGCGTGCGGAAGTCCGACGGATGGAGGCGCGGGAAGTGCGCCATGTAGAGGATCGTGCCGCCGCCCACGCCGTTGAAGTTCACGGGCTTGATCGGCGACGCGCTGTCGTCGATGGGGTAGTCCTCGGCGCGCCGCCGCACGTTCGGGGTACCCGAGAAGTCGGAGCGCGACTCCCAATCGCGGCCGTTCGTCGGGTAGTCCGTGGGCCGCACCCAGTCGCCTTGCTCGAGGCACACGATGCGCATGCGCGTCTCGGCGAGGCTGTGAGCGACCGCGGCGCCCGCAGCCCCGGCGCCCACGATCAGCACGTCGACGACGTCGTTCGCGGTGCTCATGCGTCGCGGTGGAACGGCGTGCGCTGGCGCACCGGATCGAGCAGGGACCAGTCGGTGGGCTTCACGGCGTAGCCGCCGGGGAAGGGCGGCCGCCCCGGCATGCCGAGCGCGCGCTGCACGCGCGCGTCGCGGTAATAACAAGTCGCGACCGCGGCCTCGAAGCGTGCGACGAAGGCGGGATCCTGCGCGCGCAGGCGGGCGACGGCGCCGAGGCGCTCGTCGGCGGACAAGGCGGCGAACGGCTGCGCGAAGGCGTCGGCGCACGCGGCTTCGAGGCGATCCAGGCCCGCGGCGACGACCGAGGCGTCGCGCGCGAGCTCCGCCACGATGTCCGCGAATATCGCGGGATCTGCGGCCGACGGCAGCTCGCCGTCCGCGGGAATCATGCACTGCGCCAGCTCCGCGAGCAGGCGCAGGTGCGGCGCCGGGAACGCGCGATCGGTCGGCGGGAGATCGGCCATGGCGGGAGCTTGCCACCCGAATCCCGGCATCGCCGCGTGCTCGGGCGCGAACGCGCTCAGCGCGTCGCGCGCAACTCCGCGGGGTCCCAGAAGGCACGCATGCCGGTGATCCGGCCGGCATCGTCGAAGCTGAACTCGTCGATCACGTCCATGTAACGCTTCCCGTCGTTCACCGTGAGCTCGGCGAGAAGGGGCACGGCGCACCGGCTGCCCGCGACGCAGATCGGGCCCACGAGCTCCACCTGCAGGTGCGGCGCGGCGGCGGCGTAGAAGCTGCGCACGGCCGCTCGGCCCTGAATCGGCTGGCCTCCCACCGGGTCCTCGACGCGGCACTCCTCGGCATACAGCGCGGCGATGCCGTCGGCGTCGCTTTCGCAGAGCAGCCTCACGTAGCGGCGAACGGTCTCACGGATCTCCGTGGGGCTCGGCATCGGCGTCTCCTGATCGAGTCGGGCGACGGCCCCGCCGCGCGGCGGGCGCGATCTACTGCGGGATCTCCGGCTCGACCAGCTTCGCCAGAAAGCGCAGCGACTCTTGCCACCCCACGTAGCACGCATCCAGCGGGATCTCCGCAGGGATTCCCGACTGCTCGATGCGCAGATCGGTGCCCATGGGAACCGCGCGGAGCCGGCGCCCGCCCGACACGCCAGCGGTGCGCGGCGGCGATTCTCCGAACGCTTCGGGATCGGCGCGTGAGCGGCCGCCGCCTATCGTGCGGGCCCTGGCACGACAGGAGCCCCGCATGGCGATTCGCGTTCTCCAGTGGACGACCGGCCACGTCGGCCGCGAGGCCGTGAAGGCGATCCTCGCGCATCCCGAGCTCGAGCTCGTCGGCGCCTACGCGTGGAGTCCCGAGAAGGAAGGGCGCGACGTCGGCGAGCTGTGCGGTGTGGGCCGGCTCGGCGTAACCGCCACCCGCGACGTCGACGCGCTGATCGCGCGCGGCGCGGACTGCGTCTGTTACACGCCGAACCATCCCGAGCTCGACGAGATCTGCCGGCTGCTCGAAGCCGGGCTCGACGTCGTCGCGAGCAACCTCACGAACTGCCGCTCGTGGGGCGAGGGCGCGCGGGCGCGCGTCGAGCGGGCCGCGCAGCAGGGCGGCGCGACGCTGTTCGGGTCCGGGATCTTCCCCGGCTTCGCGAACTTCCTTGCCGCGCAGATGGCGAGCGTGAGCCACGGCTTCCGCCGCATTCGCTTCCTCGAGTCCGTCGACGTCTCCACTTATCAGGCCATCCACAACTACGCGAACCTCGGCTGGGGCCAGGCACCCGGCGCGCAGTGGCTCGAGGCCAGCCGGCGCGTGCTCGGCTTCTACGGCGAGTGCCTCGACGTGATGGCGCAGATGCTCCGCGTGCCGATCGCGGAGCAGCGCTTCACGTGCGAGTGGGCGCTCGCGCCGGAGGCGCGCGAGTACTTCGGCTTCCGCATGCCGGCGGGCACGATCGCCGGCCAGAAGTCGACTTGGACGGCCCACGTCGCGGGCGAGGCCGAGCCCGTCCTCGCGCTCGACGTGTGCTGGGTCGCCGGCCGCGGCCTCGAGCCCGAGTGGCCGATCCAGCACGGCTACACGATGGAGGTGGACGGCGATCCCAACGTGCGCACGCGCGTCACCTTCTCGCCCGCGAAGCGCAACGCCGGGCTGAAGGACTGGGTCGACATGTCGAACACCGTCACGGCGCTGCCGGTGGTCGCCGCGATCCCCACGGTGTACGCGGCGTCGCCGGGGATCCGCACTTACGCCGACTTGCCGCTGATCACGCCGCACTACGTACAGCGCGGCGGCGCGTAACGCCGGGGCGCAGGGAGACGCGATGCAAGTCACCGGCGGTTGTCACTGCGGCGCGATTCGCCTCGAGGCGGAGATCGACCCGCGGCGCGTGGTCGCGTGTCATTGCACGGACTGCCAACAGATGGGCGGCGGCGCGTTCCGCGTGCTGGTGCCCGTGCCCGAGGCGAGCTTGCGCCTGCTGGGTGCGGCGCCCGCGCAGTACGAGAAGATCGCGGACAGCGGACGCCGGCGCGTTCAGGGCTTCTGCGGCCGGTGCGGCACGCATCTGTTCGCGACGGATCCTGCGGACGCGCCCGCAGCGCCGCGCACCTTCACGCTGCGGGTGGGGACGCTCGATCAGCGCGCCGCCCTCGCCCCGACCGCGGAGCTGTGGTGCGCGTCGCGCGCGCCGTGGCTGCCGCCGCTCCCGGCGACGCGGCGCGTCGAGCGGCAGTGAGGCGCGCGCCTCAGTCCGACAGCGCCAGCAGCACGCGCTCGAGCGCGCTCACGCCGATCGCGCGCAATGGCTCGAAGCCGACCCACGGCGGCAGAGTGCCGACGAACGGCAGGCCCGTGAACTCGCCGCCCTCGCCCGCGACGAATCCCGCGAGAATGCGGCCCGCGACCTGGCTCATCACGACGCCCTCGCCACAGTAGCCGACGCCGAAGAACAGGTTGCCGTCGTCGCCGAGCGCGCCGATGCGAGGCATGAAGTCGCGCGTGAACGCCATCGTGCCGCTCCACGCGTGGCTGAAGCGGATGCCCTCGAGCGCGGGGAACGTCTCCAGGAGGCTCCGCTGCAAGCGTTCGACGACGGGCGGGTACGGGGCGTTGGCGGGCTTGCTGCCCGCGAAGTAGGGCGCTCCCTCGCCGCCGGCGACGATGCGGCCATCCGCGGTCGGTCGCAGGTACATGAAATGGACGCGCGCGTCCGACATCCCCTGCCGCCCGCTCCAGCCGATCGACTCCCACTGGGCCGGACTGAGCGGCTCGGTGGCGACGACGGAGTTGGTGAGCGGCAAGAGCCGCGTCCTCAGCAGCCCGAGCTGCGGCGTGTAGCCGTTGGTCGCGAGCACGGCCTGCGGGGCCTCGAGTGCGCCGTGTTCCGTCACGATGCGGACCGTGCGGCCGGGCTCGACACGGAGGACGCGCGAGGCCTCGTGGATCGTCACCCCGAGCGACTCCGCGACGCGCGCCATGCCGCGCGCGAGCTTCGCGGGATTGAGGATCGCGGCGTTCTGCGTCGACAGCCCCGCGCGAAAGCGCTCGGTCCGCACGAGCGCGCGGAACTCCGCGCCTTCGACCACCCGCGCTGAGACGCCGATTCGCGAGAGCGCGGCGTGCAGCTTCGCGAGGGAGGCGACCTGTCCGTCGGTCGCGGCCATGACGAGGTTGCCGTTCGCCTCGAGATCGCAGTCGACCCCGTCCTGCGAGGCGAGCCGCTCGATCGCGCGCAGGCCGGTGGCGATGACGTCGTAGACGCCCCGCGCGACCTCGGCGGGCTGCTCCGCCATGAACGCGTCGATCCCCGTGCACATCACGTTGGCGAAGCCGCCATTCCGGCCGCTCGCGCCGTAGCCGCAACGCGCGCCCTCGAGCACGACGACGCGCCGACCCGGCTGCCGGCGCGCGACGGCGATCGCGGTGGCGAGGCCCGTGAAGCCGCCCCCCACGATCGCCACGTCGGCCTTCGCGGCGCCGCGCAGGGGCGGGCGCAGCGCGTTCTCGCGCAGTCCGGAGGAATCGAACCAGTAACTGTCGACGTGGTACTCGTAGAGATCGGGCGGGCGCAGCGGGTCGTCGAGCCAAGCCGAAACGCCGAGCGTCGCGGCACCGACGGCTCCGGCGCCAAGGGCGGCTCCGCCGAGAAAGTCGCGGCGCGAGAACGCGTGCGAAGCGCTGGCGCGACTCATGTGTCCCTCCGCTCTCGGTCCGGCGTCGCGACGGGTACGCGCGGCCTCACTCCTGCAATCGTGAGAGCCGCGTGATCTCGACCCAGCGCGCGCACGCCGTCTCATCCCGCCGACTGCAGGAGTGTTCCACAGCGGAGCCGTCGCGGCGCGGTTCGCGCGGCCCGCTCGTGCATACTGCGCGCCTACCCGGAGCCCCCATGGCCGAACGCGTCGCCTACCGCACCTGTCCGATCTGCGAGGCGAGCTGCGGGCTCGAGCTCACGCTCGACGGCGATCGCGTCGTGCGGGCGCGCGGCGACGAGCGCGATCCGTTCTCGCGCGGCTACCTGTGCCCGAAGGGCGCGTCGATCGGCGAGCTGCACGGCGACCCGGATCGCCTGCGCACGCCGCTGGTGCGCGACGGCGACGGCTTCCGCGAGGTCGGCTACGACGAGGCGTTCGAGGAGATCGCGCGCCGCGCCCTGCCGGTGATCGCCGAGCATGGGCGCGATGCGCTCGCGATCTACGTCGGGAATCCTACGGCGCACGATCTTTCGCTGGGCACGTACCTCGGCGCGCTCGTCGCGGGCGCCGGGACGCGCCAGTTCTACTCGGCCGGCACGGTGGATCAGCAGCCGAAGCAGGTGGCGGCGGCGTGCCTGTTCGGAACGTCGTGGGGCATCCCCGTGCCCGACGTGGATCGCACGTCCTACCTGCTCGTGCTCGGCGCGAATCCGTCGGCGTCGAACGGCAGCCTGCTGGTCGCGCCCGATCTCCAGGGCCGCCTCGACGCGATCCGCGCGCGCGGCGGGCGCGTCGTGGTGGTGGATCCGCGGCGCACGAAGACCGCGGAGCGCGCGAGCGAGTGGCTCCCGATCCGGCCCGGCACCGACGCGCTCTTCCTGTTCGCGCTCGTGCACGTGCTGTTCGCCGAGGGCCGCGTCGCGCTCGGGCGGCTCGCGCCGCTCGTGAACGGCGTCGCCGAACTCGAGGCGCTGGCGCGCGACTTCTCGCCGGAGGCGGTGGCGCCGGCCTGCCGCATCGCGCCCGAGACGACGCGCCGCATCGCACGCGAGCTCGCGGCGGCGCCCATGGCGGCGTTGTACGGGCGCATGGGCACGAGCACGCAGGCGTTCGGCACGCTCGCGAGCTGGCTCGTGGACGCGCTCAACGTGCTGACGGGCAACCTCGATCGCGTGGGCGGCGCGCTCTGGCCGCGGCCCCTCGCCGGCGGCGACGTCACGCGCGGCGAGCCCGGACGCGGCCCCGCCTTCGTGACGGGGCGCTCGCGCACGCGCGTGCGCGGCGCGCCCGAGGTGCTCGGCCAGTACCCGGCGGTGTGCCTCGCGGAGGAGATCGACACCCCCGGCGCGGGCGCGGTGCGCGCGCTCGTGACGATCGCGGGGAATCCGGTGCTCTCGGTCCCGGGCAGCGAGCGGCTCGCCCGCGCGCTCCCGCGGCTCGACTGCATGGTCTCGCTCGACGTGTTCTTGAACGAGACGACGCGCCACGCCCACGTGATCCTGCCCGCGCCGTCGCCGCTCGAGCAGCCGCACTACGACACGCTGCTCTACCAGCTCGCCGTGCGCAGCGTCGGCCGCTACTCCGCGCCCGTGCTGCCGCTCGCGCCCGGTGCGCTGACGGAGTGGCAGATCTTGTTACGGCTCGGCGCGCTGCTCGCCGGCCGCGACTGGCGCGCGAGCCTGGACGCGCTCGACGACGCGTATTTCCTCGGGCACGTGCACGCGGCGGTCCGCGATCCGCACTCGCCGGTACACGGACGCGCGCCCGAGGATCTCGCTGCGCTCTCCAGCGCGTGGCGCGGGCCGGAGCGGCTGCTCGACCTCGCGCTGCGCACCGGCCCGTTCGGCGACCACTACGGCCGGCGCGCGGACGGAATCTCGCTCGCCAGCCTCGCCCGCGAGCATCCCCACGGCCTCGACCTCGGGCCCCTCGAGCCGGGCCTGCCGGGCTTCCTGCGCACGCCGAGCGGAAAGATCGAGCTCGCGCATCCGCTGCTGGTCGCAGACGTGCCGC
>CAZCTH010000094.1:0-19628 GCA_964501435.1 uncultured Spirochaetales bacterium
TGCTGCGGCGGGAGCTTCACAGAGAGAAGAAACAATCTTCGATCCACAACTCAGCTCTTGGCGGGCTCCGCGGGCTGCCGCGGCGGGATCACCAGCGACGCGACGACGCCGGTCGCGATCAGCGCCGCGACCACGCCGAGTGAGACGGCGATCGGCAGCTTCACGAGGTCCATCAGCAGCATCTTCCCGCCGACGAACAGCAGCACGGCGGCGAGCGCGGGCTTCAGCAGGTGGAACTTGCCGATCACGCCCTGCAGCAGGAAGAACATCGAGCGCAGCCCGAGGATCGCGAAGATGTTCGACGTGAAGACGATGAACGGGTCGCTCGTGATCGCGAAGATCGCGGGGATCGAATCCACCGCGAACACGAGGTCGGTCCACTCGAGCAGGATCAGCACGATCAAGAGCGGCGTGGCATAGCGCTTGCCGTTCTGCACGATCGTGAAGCGGGCCCCGTGATACTCCGAGACGGCCGGCACGAAGCGCCGCAGCAGCTTGTAGGCGGGGTTCTTGTCCGGATGGATGCCATCGTCGGGGAGCGTCAGCAGCCGCACGCCCGTGATCACCAGGATCGCGCCGAACACGTACATGACCCAGTGGAACTTCGCGAGCAGCGCGGCGCCGAGGAAGATGAAGATCGCGCGCATGATCAGCGCGCCGAGCACGCCCCAGAAGAGCACGCGGTGCTGATAGATCGCGGGAACCGCGAAGTAGGCGAAGATCGCGTAGAAGACGAAGATGTTGTCGACCGCGAGCGCCTTCTCGATCAGGTAGCCCGTCAGGAACTCGAGGCCGCGCTCCGGGCCGAACCAGTGCAGCACGAGCCCGTTGAAGGCGAGCGCCAGCGAGACCCACACGGCGCTCCATATCGCGGCCTCCTTCAGCGAGACCTCGTGGGCTTTGCGATGGAATACGCCCAGATCGATTGCCAGCAGGAACAGGACGAAGGCGACGAAGCCTGCCCACAACGCGGGCGTTCCGACGGTCTCCACGGGCGCTCTCCTCTTTCCGGGATCGATATCGGAGGGAACCCAATTCGGTCTAGTAGATAAATTGCGACCGCCGTTTCGATAAAAGCGATCCGAAGACCTTCAGCGCGACCGCGCGAGCAGGGTCCAGCCCAGCGCGCCCGAGAGCAGGGAACCGCCGAGGATGCCGATCTTTGCAGCGTCGAGGTATGCGCTCGGGGCGGCGGGCTCGCCGTGCGCACCGCCGCCGAACGCGAGGCTCGCGATGAACAGCGACATCGTGAAGCCGATTCCCGCGAGGCACGCGGCCCCGTGGAGCTGACGCCACGTGACGCCGGCGGGCAGCGTGGCCACCCCGCTGCGGACCGCGAGCCAGGCCGCGCCCGCTACGCCGAGCGGCTTGCCGACCAGCAGGCCGAGCGCGACTCCGAGCGTCACGGGGCTCGCGAGCGCCGCGCCGAGCCCGCCCGAGAGCGCGACACCGGCGTTCGCGAGCGCGAAGATCGGCATCACCACGAAGGACGTGTACGGAGCGAGCGCATGCTCGATGCGCGTGAGCGGCGCCTCGACCTGCACGCAGCTCCGCGCCAGCTCGTGCACGGCGTCGGCGCTCTCGTCGGGCGAGCGCTCGAGCCGCCCGAGCAATGCGCGTACGCGCGCGACGAAGCTCTCCGTGGGGATCTCGGGGCGCGACGGGATCGCGAACGCCTGGAGCACGCCCGCCACCGTCGCGTGGACGCCGGACTTCAGCGTCGCGAACCAGAGCACGACCCCGACGATCGCGTACGGGATCGGCGAGCGGACGCCGAGCCGATTCATCGAGAACGACACGCCGAAGGCGAGCGCCGCGGCGACGAGCGCCGTCGTATCGAGCTCGCTCGTGTAGAACAACGCGATCACGACCACGGCGCCGAGGTCGTCGGCGATGGCGAGTGCGGTGAGGAATACCTTCAGCCCGAGCGGCGCACGCGAACCGAGCAGGGCGAGGATGCCGACCGCGAAAGCGATGTCGGTCGCAGCGGGGATTGCCCAGCCATGCGCCGTCGGTTGGCCCGCATTGAAGGCGACGTATACGGCGGCGGGCACCAGCATCCCGCCTACCGCGCACAGCAACGGGAGCAACGCGCGGCGCGGATCGCGCAGCTCGCCGGCAGTGAGCTCGCGCTTGATCTCGAGCCCGACGACGAAGAAGAACACGGCCATCAAGCCGTCGTTCACCCAGAGCAGAAATGGCTTCTCGAGCGCGAAGGGCCCGACTCGTACGCCGAGCGGGGTGCTCCAGAATTCCTGGTAAGTCGACGCCCACGGCGAGTTCGCCCAGACGAAGGCGATCGCCGCCGCGCCGAGCAGCAGCACGCCACTGGCGGCTTCGAGCCCGAGAAAGCGCTGGAGCGGACCGAGCAGACGATCCACGGGAGTCGTGGGTGATTCGTGGCGCATGCAGTCTCCGGATCCTGTTTCGTCGGGTTCAGTCGAGCTCCGTTGCGCGTCGCGAGCGGATCCGCCGGTAGAAGTAGGCGACGATTCCCGCCACGGTCAGCGGTCCGGCGAGTTCCAACATCACCCAGCTGAATCCTTCCTGCGCCGGATGCGAGCGCGCGGACAGGACCAGGTGCGCAACGTAGGCGGCGTAGTAAAAGAGAAAGAGAGCTCCGATCGAGCGCGGAATGCGGTGGTCGCCCCCGAGCAGCGGCAGACAGGCCACGGCCACCGCCACCATGAGCGGGAGGTCGAAGCCCACCAATGCGTCGTTCAGCGCGAGACCGCCCTCGCTCACCAGCGCTGCGAGCCCGAGGATACCGAGGATGTTGAAGATGCTGCTGCCGATCACGTTGCCGACCGCGATGTCGCGCTCGCCGCGCAGGGTCGCGGCCAGCGACGTCGCGACCTCGGGCATGCTCGTGCCGGCCGCGACGATCGTGAGCCCGATCGTCGTCTCGTCGACGCCCGCGGCGGTCGCGATCGAGATCGCCGCGGCGACCAGCCAATCGCCCCCGACGACGAGCATCGCGAGGCCTGCGGCGATGAAGCCGGCGTCGAGCAGCGCGCTGCGCGACGCGGCGGGCACGCCGCCGTCGTATTCGTCCGCGATGGCGGCGCTCTCGCGACGGCTCGTCTGTACGACGTCGAATGCGAAGAGCGCGAAGCAAGCCACGAACACCACGCCTTCGAGGGCGCTCAAGTTCCCGTTTGCCGCGAACAGCCAGAGCAGTACCGACACGCCGATCTTGATCGGCACGTCGCGGAGGACGAGCTCTTGCGCAACCACTAGCGGTCGTATCAGGGCGCACAGTCCGAGCACGAACAGCACGTTGAAAATGTTCGAGCCGATCACGTTGGCGGCGGCGATCGCGTCCTGGCCATTGGCCGCGCCAACGACGCTCACCGCAACCTCGGGCGCGCTCGTCAGGAACGAGACCAGCGTGACGCCGATGATCAGGGGCGAGACGCCGAGTCGCCGCGCGAGGCTCGCGGCGCCGCGCACGAGGGCGCTGCCCCCGCCGCTCAGAAGCGCGAAGCCGGCCGCGAGCTGAAGCCACTCCGACACGATCAACCCGTCGCGCTCGACGTCGAGCTCTTGACCTCGTTCACAGGCGAATCGAGCTCGGCCGCGAGGCGCGACGGCGTGTAGAGGTCGAGCGCGCGCTGGGACGTAGTCGCGGAAGGCGCGACGGCGACCCAGAGCACGGACCAGCCGGCCCCATCCCTCGACGGGACCTCGTGAGTACCCAGCGTTCTCGGCAGCACGAAGTCTGCGACGAGCAGGGCCACCACGAGCAAGCCGAAGATCGCGTAGAGATCCGGCTTGCCAGTGCTTACGACCTCGGCGATCCCGGCCATCGTATTCGCGTCCCTCGCCATTCTTGCCTACGAAGCCTAACGCGTCTCGGACTGCGATCGGCGCCGGCGCGCCCCGATCTCGCTGCAAACGAACGCGACGAGTCCGACGCTGCCCGGGAGCACCACGAGCAAGATCGCGATCGTGAGTAGCCCGTCTGCCTGGTTCACGGCGCCCCCCGCACGAGATCGCTCTCGGGCGTGGTCTCGGTCGCTACGTTCTGCTCGACCTCCGCGACCAGCGCGTCGTCTAGCCCGAGGCGCGCCGCGAGCAGCGCGAGGTAGCCGCGCTCCGCCGGCGAATCGGGCTCGATCGCGAGGCGCGAAGCCGTGTAGAGCTCGAGCGCGCGCTGGGGCGTCGTCGCAGAGGCCGCGATCTGATCGAGCGTCGCGGGCCGCTCGATCTCGCCGAACAGCTCGGCGCGCTCGACCTCGCCGAGATCGAGCTTCGCCACGTGGTCGAAGAGCGCGCGGCGCTCGCCGACGTCGAGGCGACCGTCCGAGCGCGCGGCGGCGACCATCGCGCGGAACAGCGCGAGGTCGAGCTCGCCCGCCGCGCTCGCGGGCGTCGATGCCGGCAGAAAGCCGGCCTCGCGCAGCTGCATCTGCGACGGCTCCGCGCCAGCCGCGCCGTTGGCCAGGGCCGACTCGCGCTGGTGGCGCTGCCACGCCGAGTACGCGAGGCCCGCGATCGCGGCCATGCCGCCCACCTGCAGCGCCTTCTTGCCGAGCTTGCGCCCGCCCTTGCTGCCGAGCAGGCCGCCGGCGACCACGCCGGCGAGTCCGGCGGAGGCGGGGCTCGAGAGCAGCGACTTGAGCACACGGTCGAGATTCATGGGGGACTCCTTGGACGAGTTCGAGGACCGACGCGCGGCTCAGCCGAGGCGGCGCAGCGCGTCGATGCGCTCCTCGATGGACGGGTGCGTGCTGAACCATCGCATCTTCCCGCCGCCCGCGATGCCGAAGGCGCCGAGGGCGTCCGGCAGCGCCGCGGGCTGCGCGGCGCGCAGCCGCTCGAGCGCGCCGATCATCGGGCGCGGGCCGACCAGCCGCGCGGCGCCCGCGTCGGCGCGGTACTCGCGCTGGCGAGACACCCAGAACACGAGCGGGCTCGCGAGCAGGCCGAAGACGAGCTGCGCAACCAGCGAGGTCACGAAGAACGCAGGGCCGTGGCCCTCTTCGGTACGGAACACGAAGCGGTCCACCGCCCACCCGACCACGCGGGAGAGCGCGAGCACGAACGCGTTCACCACGCCCTGCACGAGCGCGAGCGTCACCATGTCGCCGTTCGCGACGTGGCTCACCTCGTGGGCGAGCACCGCCTCGACCTCGTCGCGGCGCATCGTGCGCAAGAGGCCCGTGCTCACCGCGACGAGCGCGGCGTCGCGGCGCGCGCCGGTCGCGAAGGCGTTGGGCTCGTCGGCCTCGAAGATCGCCACTTCCGGCATGCCGATGCCGCTCGCCTGCGCCTGACGGCGCACCGTCTCGACCAGCCACAGCTCCTCGGCGGTCGACGGCGCTTCGATCACGTGCGCGCCGGTGAGCCGCTTCGCGGTCCACTTCGAGAGCGCGAGCGAGAGGAAGCTGCCCCCCATGCCGAACACGAGGGACATCACCGCCAGCGACACGAGATCGAGGCCCACGCCGCGCGCGTCGAGGATGCGATCGACACCGAGCAGGTGGACCACGCCCATCAGCGTGAACATCACGGCGAGATTGGTGGCAATGAACAGGGCGATGCGTTTCATGGGACTCTCCTTTCGTCGTTTCCGTGGACGTTGCTGACGCGCGGCCGGTTCAGGGCGCGCGGCGGGCGTCGCCGCGCGGCGCGCCGTCGCGCAATCGGCCCAGCTCGCGGCGTTGGTCGATGCGCCATGCGGCGCGCAGGAATGCGCGGTGCAGATGGTTGCCGTCGTCGTGCACGCGGATCGCGCCGCCGTCTCGCAGCTTCACGACCAGCTCGCACTCGCTGTGCTCGATGACGCCGTTCCGGTCGCGCGCGGTGCCGATCTCCACCGCCTCGATCGAGGCAACGTGGCGGCCGAGAAACAGGCGCGCCTTGCGCTCGAGGGCCTCGCGGGCCGGGGCGTCGAGGTCGGCGATGCGAATGCGGATCTTCATGGCGTCCTCCTCAGGCGGCAGCGCGCGGGGCGGGCCCGGCGCCGATCAGCTCGGCGAAACGCGTGCCGTCGAGCGTCTCGTGGTGGAGCAACTCGCGCGTGAGCCGCTCGAGGTCGGCGCGATCGCGCACGAGGATGTCGCGCGCCTCTCGGTGCGCGTCCTCGAGCAGGCGGCGCACCTCGACGTCCACGACGTGGGCCGTCGCCTCGCTGCAGTCGCGCACGAAGCTCCCCGGCACACCGGCGAACGCGCCCTGCGCCGGCTGCGCGCAGTTGGCAAGGCCGATCGCCTCGCTCATGCCGTAGACCGTCACGAGCTGGCGCGCGAGGGCCGTCGCGCGCTGCAGGTCGTCCTGCGCGCCCGTGCTCGCCTCGCCGAGCACCACCTCTTCGGCGGCGCGGCCGCCGAGCAGGGTGCGGATCCGCCCCAACAACTCGTTGCGGGTGAGCAGGAAGCGCTCCCCATCGGGGATCTGCATCGTGTAGCCGAGCGCGCCTCGGCCTCGCGGAACGATGCTGATCTTGTGCACCGGGTCCGCGCCGGGCGAGCGCGCCGCGACGAGCGCGTGCCCCACTTCGTGCACCGCGACGCGGCGGCGATCGCCTTCGGTCAGGCGTCGGCTCTTGCGCTCCGGGCCCGCCACGACCTTCTCCACCGCCTCTTCCAGGTGGCGCTGCGTGATCTCGGTGGCGTGCTCCCGCGCGGCGAGCAGGGCCGCCTCGTTCGCGACGTTCGCGAGGTCCGCGCCGGAGAAGCCCGGCGTCGCCCGCGCGATGCGCGCGGGATCGACGCGCGTGTGGGTGGGCATGCGACCCACGTGCAGGCGCAGGATCGCCTCGCGGCCTTCGCGATCGGGCAGATCGACGAGCACCTGGCGATCGAAGCGGCCGGGCCGCAACAGCGCGCGGT
This sequence comes from uncultured Spirochaetales bacterium, assembly GCA_964501435.1. Lineage (GTDB taxonomy): Bacteria > Myxococcota_A > UBA9160 > UBA9160 > UBA6930 > VGRF01. Next base: position 6,837 of record CAZCTH010000094.1, read on the forward strand.
CGAGGATCTCCGGACGATTCGTCGCCGCGAGCACGATCACGCCGCTGTTCGCGTCGAAGCCGTCGAGCTCGACCAGCAGCTGGTTCAGCGTCTGCTCGCGCTCGTCGTTCGAGAAGCCCATGTGCACGCCGCGTTGGCGCCCGATCGCGTCGATCTCGTCGATGAATACGATGCACGGCGCCTGCTGCTTCGCCTGCACGAACAGGTCGCGCACGCGCGCCGCGCCGACGCCCACGAACATCTCGACGAAGTCGCTGCCACTGATCGTGTAGAACGGGACGCCCGCCTCGCCTGCCACGGCGCGGGCCAGCAGCGTCTTGCCCGTTCCGGGGGGGCCGACGAGCAGTACGCCCTTCGGGATCTTCGCGCCGAGCGCGCGGTAGCGCTCCGGGTTCTTCAGGTAGTCCACCAGCTCGACGAGGTCCGCCTTCGCCTCGGCGCAGCCTTCGACGTGCGCGAACGTGACGCCGGTCTTCTCGTCTGCGACGAGCTTCGCGCGCGACTTCCCGAACGAGAGCGCCTGCGCGCCGGGGCCCGCGAGCTTGCGGGTCAGCAGGAGCCAGAGCCCGATCATGACGGCGAACGGGAGCACCCAGCCGAACAGCAGCTGCGAGAGCCCGCTCGGGTGGACGCCGACCGTCTCGACCCCGGCGGTGAGCAGCTGCTCGGTGAGCTTCGGGTCCTCGACGCGGGAGGTCCGGAACAGGGCGCGCTCCTCGGCGCCCCCTTCCCCGCGGCGCACGATCTCGCCCTCGATCTGCGTCTCGGAGATCGAGACGCGCTTCACCTCGCCTGCGCCGAGCGCGGACTTGAACTCGCTGTACGGAATGGGCTCGAAGGCCATCCGCTCGTAGACGTTCTGCCACAGCACGAGCGAGAGCGCGGCGGCAGCGGCCCAGAGCAGCGTGCTGCGCGGGAACGGTGCGTCGGCACCGGTGTGCGGCGGCTTCGGGGCTCGGGGCTCGGCGTCCATCGGTCTCTCCTTCCGAGACCGAGCATCGACGCGTGGCCATCATTCGACAAATAGGAAATGTTTCAGCATGGATTCGTCAAAACCGAAGGACATCCCCGCGATGGAATGGCTCAACTACCACCACCTGCTCTACTTCTACACCGTCGCCAAGGAGGGCAGCGTCGCGCGCGCGGCGCAGGTGCTCCGCCTCGCCCAGCCGACGCTCTCCGGTCAGATCCGCAAGCTCGAGCACGTGCTCGACGAGAAGCTGTTCGAGCGCCGCGGGCGCAATCTCGTGCTCACCGAGATGGGCCGCATCGCCTACCGCTACGCGGAGGAGATCTTCTCGCTCGGCGGCGAGCTGATGGAGACGATGCGCGGCCGGCCGACCAACCGGCCGCCGCGTCTCCACGTGGGCATCGCCGACGCGATCCCGAAGCTGGTCGCGCACCGCCTGCTCGCGGCCTCGCGGCTCACCGAGTCGGGCGTTCAGCTCGTGCTCCGCGAGGGCAAGACCGGCGATCTGCTCGCGGCGCTCGGCGCGCAAGCCTTCGACCTCGTCATCACCGACACGCCCTTCTCCTCGCAGGCGAAGGTGCGCGCCTTCAACCACCTGCTCGGCGAATCCGGCGTGACGATCTTCGGCGCCCCCGCGCTCGCGACGCGGCACCGCGCGCGCTTCCCGCGCAGCCTCGACGGCGCGCCGATGTTGCTGCCGACCGAGAACTCGGCGCTGCGCAGGCCGCTCGAGCAGTGGTTCGAGGAGACCGGCGTCCGGCCGCGCGTCGTCGCCGAGATCGAGGACAGCGCGCTGCTCAAGGTGTTCGGGCAACACGGCGTAGGCCTCTTCGCGGCGCCGACGATCGTCGCGAAGGACGTGATCAAGCAGCACGGCGTGCGCGCGATCGGCGTCGCGAGCGGCGTGACCGAGCGCTTCTACGCGATCACGGTGGAACGGCGCATCACGCACCCGGGTACCGCGGCGATCGCGGCAGCAGCGCGCGAACAGCTGTTTCCGTAGAAGCGAGTAGAAGCCCGGAGTGCGGCTGACTAGGATGCGCGCGCTCGCCGACCTTCGCGAGCGCGGAGGAATCGATGAGCGCGATCGCCGGGATGGGAAACACCTTCCTCGTGAAGGAGCACGTGGGCCTGTTCAAGGCCGCGAGCAATTACGACGTCTTCGACCCGACGACCCGCCAGCACATCCTCGCCTGCCGCGAGCCGAAGCTCGGCACGTTCACCAAGCTGCTGCGCTTCACGGACTACAAGCGCATGACGCCCTTCGCCGTGGAGGTGCGCACGCCCACGGGCGACCTCGTGTTGCGCGTGACGCGCGGCGTCTCGCTGCTGCTCTCGCGCGTCCAGGTCGAGGACGGCTCCGGTGCCGCGCTCGGCACCTTCGAGCAGAAGCTGTTCTCGATCGGCGGCGCGTTCGACGTGAAGGACGCCGCGGGCCAGCTCGCCTGCACGCTGAAGGGCAAGTGGACGGGCTGGGAGTTCCGCTTCGAGCGCCAGGGGCAAGAGATCGCGAAGGTCTCGAAGAAGTGGGCGGGCCTGGGCAAGGAACTGCTCACCAGCGCCGACAATTACGTACTCGAGATCTCGCCGTCCGTGCCGCAGACCGACCCGGTACGCGCCCTCGTCCTCGCCGCCGTGCTCTGCATCGATCTCGTGCTGAAGGAGTGAGCGCCCCCGGCGCCTAGGGCTCGAGCACGACCTTGATCGCGCCGCTCCGGCGGTCCCCCGCCACCGCGAACGCCTCCGCCGCGGCACCCAGCGGGAAGCGGTGCGTGATCAGCGCGCGCGGCAACTCCGGCGTCGCGGCGAGCAGCGCGGCCGCGGCGTCGGCGTCGCGCCCACCGGCGTGGCGCGCGTAGAGGAGCGTCGGGCAGAGCGACACCTCTTTCATGCACATCGCGGTGCCGGGCATCTGCAGCGGTCCCCAATAAATGCCAGGGATCCACACGCGCGCGCCGGGCTTCGCGATCTCGACCGCCTGCGCGACCGCGCTCTCGGTGCCGGCCGCCTCGATCACGAGGTCGTAGAGCCCGTGCGGCCGCGTGGCGCCGAGGCGCTCGCCGGCGGCGCGCTGCGCGTCGTGGCGCGCGAACAGCGCGACCTCCGCACCGAGCGCGCGGATCGCGGCCACTGCGCACAGGCCGATCGTGCCGCCGCCGATCACGGCCACGCGCTGCTTCACGTGCAACCCCGAACGCCGCAGTGCGTAGACCACCACCGCGAGCGGCTCGACCAGGGACGCGTCGCGCAGCGCGATGCCGTTCGGCAGGGGAACGATCGCGCGCGCCGGGACGCGCAGCTCGTCGGCCATGCCGCCGTCGCGCCCGATGCCGAAGATCATGCCCGCGCTGCGCACGCACAGGTTGTAGTCGCCCGCGCCGCACGGCTCGCAAGCGCCGCAGGGATCGAGCGGCTCGACGGCAACGGGCGTGCCGTCGTCGGTGACGCCCGCGATTTCGTGCCCGAGCGTGACGCCGAGCGGGCCGAACGGGCTCGACGGCGAGATCGCGTGCAGATCCGAGCCGCAGATTCCGGCGGACTTCACGCGCACGCGGACGCCGGCGCCCTGCGGCGCGGGCGCGTCCACCACGCGAATCTCTCCCGACACGTGACGCACGGCGCGCATGCGCTCTCCTCGGTGCGGAGCATCGCACGGCGCAGGGCGCGCCGCGCCTCAGCGCGCGCGCGCAGCGGCCAACTTCGCGAGCTCGGCTCCGAGCGCGGCCGCCGCCTTCGCCTGCCAGGCCTCGAGCAGCGCGCCGTTCGCGTCGAACGCCTTGAAAGCGCTGCCCACCGTGACTTGCGTCGGCAACACGAGCACGCCGAGGTTGCTCAGCAGCTCGCGCGTCCAGCGCAGGCCGCGCATGCCGCCGAACGGCCCCGCGGCCGCCGAGCAGAGCGCGGCACACTTGCCGGCGAACACCCCCGGGTCGGCCTTCGCACCCGGCGCGCGCGTCATCCAGTCGATGGTGTTCTTGAGCAGCGGCGCGATGCCGCCGTTGTACTCGGGGCAAGCGAGCAGGAGCCCGTCGTGCGACGCGAGCAGCTCGCGCAGTCGCGCCGACGCCGCGGGATATTCGCTCGTCGCCTCGAGGTCGCCGTCGTAGAGGGGCAGCGCGTAGTCGCGCAGATCGACGCGCGTGACGTCCGCCCCCGCCTCGAGCGCGCCCTGCGCGACGAGCGCGAGGAGCTTGGTGTTGAAGGAATCTCTGCGAGCGCTGCCGGAAATGGCGAGCAGGCGGGCCATGAACCCTCCGTGAAGGCGGAGCAGCCTACCGAAGCGCGCGCGGCGTCAGGACCTGCGGCGCAGCCATCCGGCGATGCTCCAGCGCTCGCGCCGCGCGGGCGCGACCTCGTGCGGAATCGCCTCGGCGCGCATCGCGACGAGCGTGCCGAGGCGCGGCGCGACGGCGAGCGCGGGCTCCGTCGCCTCGGGCGAAGCGAACAGGCGCAGCGCGCCGCCGTCCGCTTCGCGCCAGTCGTCGTTCAGGTAGAGCACGAGCGACACCGCCCGCGCATCGTCGTCGCGGAAGCGATCGAGGTGCCGCGCGTAGCCCGCGCCGGGGGCGTAGCGCGCGTAGTGCGCCTCGAGCTCGGCGAGCCCGAGGAAGAGCTCGCGGTTGAGGGCGAGGCGCAGCGCGTCGAGTGCGGCGAGCAGCGTGCGCTCGGGCGGCGTCGCGTGCGCGGCGTCGAGCCAGCAGATCTCGTCGCCGCGAATCGCCGGGGCGCGCTGCGCGCCCGCGCCGCGCCCGACGCGCGCCGCGCGAAGCTCGCCCGCGGCGAAGCGGCGCTCGCCTTCGGCGCGCAGCGCGAGCGCAGAGGCGCGCGGCAAGAAGTCCGGAACGACCGCGAAGCCGCGTTCCGCGAGGCCATCGCACACGCCGCGCACCGCCGCGTCGCCGCGCTCTCCTGCCGTGTCGCCCACGCGCGCAGCATCGACCGCCCCGCGAACACGCGCCAACGGCACCCGAACCCGCCTGGGGTCTGACCCCTTTCGGGTTCGACGCGACGAAGGCGTCCGGAAGCGTGCGGAAGTGGTCAGGCGATGGCGAGGACGGTCCGCACGAGCAGCGCCATCAGCAGGAGGGAGCCCAGCGCGAACACGGCGAAGCGCACCGGGATCACGTTCTTCGTCGCCTGCACGAGCGAGTGGACGACGCGCGCGACGACGTAGCCCCACGCGAGCGCGACGCCCGGGCCGTCGGCCGCGCCGGCGATCTGCGCGGTGAGCGCGAGCGCGTAGAAGAGCGTCGGCTGCTCGTGCAGGTGGTTGTAGTTGTCCGCGACGCGCGCGATCTCGGGCGGCAACACGAGCGGCGCGCCGGTGCGCGAGAGCTCGGCCATGTCCACCCGCGCCTTCTGCATCGCAGGGATGCGCGTGGCGTACATCCAGAACCACATCACACAGGTCCAGCCGACGAGCGCCAACACCGGGCCGATCATTCCGTACGCGAGCATGCGTCCTCCGCGGGCGTGCGCGGCAGCCTGCACCACGCGCGCCGCGCAGCGCAATGAGAAGCTGTGCGCGCGGCATCGGACGCGGCGCCCTCAGAGCTCTTCCGGCGCGTCACTCCACTCGGGGTCGAGCTCGCCTTGCGGCACCGGCACGAAGGGTTCCTCGAGCGAGGGCTTCGGCGCGGGCTCGGCCGCGCCCTCCGCAGCGCCTTCGCCCGCTCGCGCGGCCGCCGGCGGCGCGTCGCCGTAGTCGACGAAGATCGGGCTCGACCAGGCGCGCTCCTCGACGTCGCCGAGGCGGTCCTCGCCCCCTTCTCCCGGCCGCGCACCGAGGCCGGCGCCGTTCACGGCCGGCGTCGGCTCCTCGATCGCGCGCACGTAGTACAGCGCGTCCCGCGCGCGCACGGCGAACTCGTCGTCGGCGAACTCGACCTCGCAGCCGGCCGCGCTCGGCGCGCACGCGAGCGTGCGCCACGGATCCTCGATCAAGCCGTCCACCGGTTCGCCCGCCTCGCGCTGCGGGCGGATGCGCACGACCTCGATGCGCGTCACGCGGTGGCGCTCGTCGCTCGGGTGGAAGCACTCGCCGCGGCACAGTCGGGCGAGGCGCTCGGGCGCGAGGCCGGTGGTCGCGACCTCCGGGCAGCCTGGCTTCTGCTTCTGGGAACCGATCGCGCGCACGCGGAAGCGCGGCGCGTGGCGCATCGCGACCTCGCTGCCCATCGGCTGGCGCGCGCCGCCGGGCGCGTTCACGAGGTCGAACCAGAGCAGCGTGCGCTGGCCGCTCGTGCCGTAGACCTCGCGGCGCTCGAGCGCGTCCCAGATCGCGCCGCGATCCCGCGCCGCGGCGTGCACCGCCACGAGGCCGCCCGTGAAGAGATACGAGCCCATGCGATCGTCGGGCGGGCCGCTCGCGAGCTCCATCATCGTCGCCGGCTTCACCTCGCTCGCCTTCTTCGCGCGCGCGGGCATCTCGGCGGGTGGATTCCACGTGCCGCGGCGCGAGCCGATGCCGACGCCGTCCACCATCTCGCGGCGCGCGAATTCCTTGTAGCCGGTGCCCGGGCGCGCGCTGTGCACGTCGCTGGCGGCGATGAAGCCGAAGCGACGGCGCCACGGCTTCTGCGGGTCGGCGAAGCTGGTGAGCGCGAGTGCGTACTGCGCGCTGAGCTGCGGGCGAAGCTGATAGGCAGGCAGGAAGCAGTCGCGACACTGGCCGGCGTCGCCCCAATCGGCGCCGGTCGCGTAGGGCACGACGCGCTCCTCGGCCTTGTGCGCCGCGTTCGCGGCCTCGCTGCGCGCTTCCGCAGCGCGCGTCGCGCACGTCTGCGCGTCGTCGCCCTGCGCGAGGCAGCGCTGCTCGATGATCTCGCCCGCGCGCCAGCAGAGCGGCAGGTAGTCGGGGCTCGGCGGGGGGCATGCGAGCTTGCCGTCGGCGCCGCGCACAACCGGTCGCCACGCGCGGTACTCCTCGCTGTTGCCATGGCCTGAGTACACCTCGATCAGCCGCTCCAGCTCCGGATCGTGCGCACCCTCTCCGAGTTGCGCGTCCCAGCTGGCGAGCGGATTCGCCGTGTAGCCCCAGGCCGTGCCGTGGGGGATCACGAGCGCGGCGCTGCCCCAGTCGCGCAGCTTCGCAAACAACTCGCGCGGCGTGGCAGCGCTCTCGCGGCAGTCGCGCGGGAGGTCGCGCGTGGCGACGCCCTCCGGGCAGCGCTCCGCGTCTTGCCACTCGGTGAGCTTGCGCGCGAAGTCGTGGACGCGCGGCTCGAAGATGTCGCGCGCCACGAATGCGGCACGGCCCGCGATGCCGATCGTCGCGAGCGCGCCCACGCGGCTGCTCGCGGCGGCGATCGGACGCGCCGGGATCGCGTCGTCCTCGAGATCGCGCAGGACGACGTTGCGATGGCCGAAGTGCGTCTCCGCCGTCTCGCCGACCTGCGTCCACTCCCACCCCAAATAACTCACGAGATCGGGGTTGCTGCCGTCGCCCGCGATCGCGTTGCACTGGCGCACCGACGCGATGCTCTCCTGCCACAGCTCCGGCGTGAGGCTCTCGGCGTGGTCGTTGATCGACCAGAAGTCGAGCGCCGAGCAGTAGCGCGCGAAGTCGCAGGCGTCGGCGGCCGGATGCGCGCCCTCGCCGCCCGCGATCGGCAGGCTCATCAGGAACGCGTCCATCGAGACGGAAGTGTGGACGTGCAGGTCGCCGAACAGGATCGACTTCTCGGGCTCCGCGGCGACCGCGCCCTCCACTTCGGCCGATGCGCCGAACACTTCCGCCGCGGGGGCGCGCTCCTCCGTCGGACGCGCCGCCTCGACGGCGGCGAGCTCGGCCACGAGCCGCTCGCGCCCGGCGCGTTGCGCCGCCGCGCGGGCGGCGACGGCGTCGGCGGGCAGCGCCGCACCGACGATCTCGCCTGCGCCCTCGTGGGCGCCGAACGTGCCGCGACCGAGCGCGACGACCAGGGCCGCGAGCGCGAGCGCCGCGGCGGCGAGCCCGCGCGACCGCGTCACCGAGCCGCGCCCTCGAGGAAGCGCAGCGCGACGGCGGCGTGAAGCGCGACGCCGTACGCCATGCCGTCCTCGTCGATCATCATGCGGTTCGAGTGGCAGGGCGCGGCGTCGACGGCGCCGGGCGGCCGCAACCCGAGAAACACCATCGCGCCGGGCGCGCGCTGCAACACGTAGGAGAAGTCCTCGGCGCCCATCACCGGCGCCTCGAACTCGATCACGCCGCGCGGTCCGAGCAGGTCTCGCGCCACGCCCTGCGAGAAGCGCTCGAACGGCGCGTCGTTCACCGTCACCGGGTAGCCGCGGTTCAGTTGCACGAGCGCCTCGACGCCGTGCGCCGCGGCGATGCCCCTCGCCACGCGCCCGAGCCCCTCGTGCGCCTTCGCGCGCGAGCGCTCGGAGAGCGCGCGGATCGTGCCCGTCAGCTCCACCTTCTCGGGGATCACGTTGTTGGTGGTGCCGCCCTGGATGCGCGTCACCGTGATCACCACGGGATCCGAGACGGGGATCTCGCGCGTCACGAAGGTCTGCAGCGCGGTCGTGATCTCGCCTGCGGCCGGAATCGGATCGCGGCAATCGTGGGGCATCGAGCCGTGGCCGCCCTTGCCCTTCACGGTGATCTCGAAGAAATCGGCCGAGGCGAGCAGCGCGCCGGGGCGCGTGCCGATCGTTCCGCACGGGAGAAGCGGCGTGATGTGGATCGCGAACGCGGCGTCGGCCTGCGGCATGCCTTCTTCGAGCATCACCTGCGCGCCGGCGTAGCCCTCTTCGCCGGGTTGGAACATGAACACGACCTCGCCCGCCAGCGACTCGCGCCGCGCGGCGAGCAGGCGCGCCGCGCCCGCCAGCATCGCCGTGTGCGCGTCGTGGCCGCAGGCGTGCATCACGCCGGGGCGCCGCGAGCGGAACGCGAGGTCGTTGTCCTCGGGCATCGGCAGCGCGTCCGTGTCCGCGCGCAGCAAGATGCGCTTGCCAGGCTTCGCGCCGCGCAGCGTCGCGACCACGCCGCTCGACCTGGCATGCCGCGCGATCTCGAGCGGCAGCCCGGCGAGCTGCGCGAGCACCTTTTCGCGCGTCGCCGCGTTATCGAGCCCGAGCTCGGGCTCCTGGTGGATCGCGCGGCGCAGCGCCGTGGTCTCGGGCTGCAGCTTCTTCGCGGCGTCTAGCAGAACGGCGAGATCGGACATGCTTCCTCCGGCGCGCGCCATTCTGGCATAGCGCCGCCGTCGGCCCGCTTGAATCGCGGCCGAAGCCGCAGCAGCTTCCGCCGCCGCATGCAGACGATCGCCAGCCGCATCGACGCCCTCGCCCGCTCCCGCCCCGACGCGCCCGCGTTCCTCGGCGACGCGGGCGCACTGAGCTGGCGCTCGTACGCCGAGCGCTCGGATCGCTTCGCGGCGCACCTCGCCGGGCTCGGCCTGGCACCCGGCGAGCGCGTCGCGGTGATGCTGCCCGACGGGCCGGGCGTGCACGTCGCGTTCGTCGCCTGCGAGAAGGCTGGCCTCGTGGTGATGGGCATCGGCCCGCGCGCGGGACGCGAGGAGATTCGCCACCTCGTGGCGAAGAGCGGCGCCGCGGCCTTGGTTTCGCGCGCGGCGCAGCGCGAGCTCGATCTGTGCGCGCTCTTCGCGGAGCTGCGCGAGAGCGGCTTGCCGCTGCGCGCGCACGTCGTCGTGGAGGCGCAGCTCGAGGCGAGCGAGCCTCTCTTTGCGACGCCGCCCCGCGTGGCGTGCGACCCCGCCGAGCTCGCCTCGCGCCGGCTAGGCGCCGAGGACCTGTTCCTGCTCAACTCGACGTCGGGCACCACCGGCCTGCCGAAGTGCGTCACGCACCACCAGGCGCGGTGGTTTCACTTCCACGAGCTCGCGGTGGAATCGGGCGAGATGACTGCGCAGGACGTGTTCCTGTCGGTTCTGCCCGCGCCATTCGGGTTCGGCCTGTGGACGGCGCACTTCACCCCCACCGCGCTCGGCGCGCCGTGTGTGGTGCTCGAGAAGTTCAGCCCCGAGGCGGCGCTCGCGGCGATCGAGCGGCATCGCGTGACGATCCTCGCGGCGGTCTCGACGCAGTTCATCATGATGCTGAACTCGCCGGCGCTCGGGCGCACCGACCTCTCGACGCTGCGCGCGCTCTACACCGGCGGCGAGGCCGTGCCGACCGAGCGCGCGCTCGAATGGGAGCAGCGCACCGGCTCGCTCGTGCTCCAGTTCTACGGCTCGAACGAGACGGGCGCGCTCTCGCGCACCACGACGCGCGACCCGCAGGAGAAGCGGCTCACCACCGCCGGCCGGCCGATCGACGCGATGCGGGTGCGGCTCTGCGACGAAGCCGGCAACGACGTCACGGCGAGCGGTCGCGGCATTCCCGCCTGCCGCGGGCCGCTCACCTGCCGCGGTTATTACGACGATGCCGCCGCGAACGCGAAGCTCTACACCCGCGACGGCTGGATGCTGACGGGCGACGTCGCCACGCTGGACGCCGACGGCTACCTCGCGATCGTCGGACGCACCGCGGACTTCATCATCCGCGGCGGAAAGAACGTCTCGGGCCCCGCGGTCGAGGACGCCGTCGCGAGCCACCCCGCCGTCGCGCTCGCCGCCGCCGTCGCGTGGCCCGACCCGGTGTTCGGCGAGCGCGTGTGCGCCTACGTCGAGCTGCGGCCCGGCGCGTCGCTCAGCCTCGATGCGCTCACGCAACACCTCGCCGCGCGCGGCACGACGCGCGAGTGGTGGCCCGAGCGGCTCGTCGTGATGGACGCGCTCCCGCGCGCCTCGGGGGGCAAGGTGGCGAAGGGGGAGTTGCGCGCGGACGCGCGCCGCCGCGCCGCGGCGGGCGATTCCTGAAACCCTCGAATTCCGAATCGGGGTCTGACCCCGATTCGGAAAGTCGGGGGGGGGCTCAGGGGACGAGCGTGCCGAGCAGCGCTTCGAAAGGACTGGCCTTCTCCCAATCGCGCCGCGCGAGGTCCGCACAGGCAGCGCGAACGTCGAGCGCCGGCACGCCCTGCGCATCTCTCAGGTAGAAGAACGCCGTCGCGCACACGTCGTCCTGTCGCTCGCAGATGCCGAACGCCTCGAGCGCGCCGCGCAGCGTCGTGAAGCCGCCGCCCGCGACGAGCCCTTCGCGCTCGAGCCGCTCGCGCAGCGCGCCCTGGCCGCGCGGGATCGCGACGGCGCCGATCTGCTGCAGCGTCACGCGCGCCTCGTGGGCGAACGCGATCGGGTCGGGGTCGTGCCAGCGATAGAACGACACGAGCTCCGGCATCGGCGCGCCCGGGGCCTGCGCGACGAGCGGCGCACCCTGGAACGGAGTGACGTGCGCGCCCATGCCCCACGCGGTGCCCACGTAGTCCTCGAGGCCGGTGCCGCACCAGGTCGGATGCTCGCGGTCGCCGTCGAGGTAGATCTTCACCTCGCCCTCGCCGTACCAGCTGAAGCCCTCGGCGGGCAGCACGCGGATGCCGACGTTGCAGCCGAAGAAGCGGCCTGGGCCGCGCAGGCCCTCGGCGATCGTGAAGTCGCGCTTCAGTGCGGTGGGGTTCTCGCGGCGGAAGCTCGCGTGGAGCAGGCCTGCGGCGTCCGCGGCAGGGCCAGCGGTGTACGCGAGCTGGTAGTAGAGCGGGAAGCGGCGCGCGCTCGCGTTCGTGAAGGCGACGCGCAGGCGGCGGCGGAACGGCATCGGCAGCCAGCTGTTGAAGCCGCGCGCCTCCTGCACCGCGTTCCACTGCGACGCGAACGCGACGGGGCGGCCGTGCGGGCAGCCGAAGAAGTCGAGGCACGGCACCGCGACGGAGGGCTCGGCCGCGTCGTCGTAGAAGACTTCGAGCACGGCGGCGCGCATCGCGTCGGGCGGCATCGGCGGGAGCGTCAACCAGAAGTGGCGCACGCAGCCCGGGCCGGCGACGTCGGCGAGCACCACGCGCTCGCCGGGCGCGATCATCCGGAACGGCGCGCCCTTCCGCCCGCCGTGCGCGGTCGCCGCAGCGCCCTTCGCGCCGCTCGGATTCTCGAACGAGACCGTGCGGATCGCCTGCGACGGATCGATCTGGAACGGTGCGCTGCGCTCGAACATCGTGCGGACCCTCGCGTGCCCGCCGAGTCTCTCACGGCCGAGAGCCCCGGGGACGTTCCTTGACTAACTGAACTCGTTCGAGCCGGGAAAAAGTTCAGTTAGTCAAGGAACGTCCCCGCTTGGCGGCGCACAGGTGGGCGAGGGTGGCGAGCTCGCGCTCCATGGTGCGGCCGAGCCACCAGCGGCCGAGGGCGCCGAGGAAGCGCGAGCCTTCGAAGTGGCCGATGCGCGTGCTGGATGCGGTGAGCGCCGTCGCCGCCATGCCCACCTCCGCGAGCCGCGAGCGCATCACGCACCAGCCCGGGCGGTAGATGGCGTCGAAGCGCATCGTCACGCCCGGGATCGGCGCGTTCGACTCGAGCTGCAGGCGCTCACCATCCCGCGCGGTAATGCGGATCCAGCGCACGTAGTGGTCGAAGCGCGGGACGCCGCCCTCGAGGTCGCCGAAGATCGACCACACCACGTCGAAGGGCGCGTCGATCGTGCACTCCCGGTACGCGAGGTGCGGGCGCGCGGCGGCGATCGCGCGCAGCCGGGCGACTTCGTCGATGCGCGCGCTCGGCCAGCTCCCCCGCTGCATGCGCTCGCTCACGGCTGCCACCGCCGCGCGAAGGCTTCGCGCGCACGCGACAGCCGGGACTTCACGGTGCCCTTCGCGACGCCGAGCTGCGCCGCGGCCTCCTCCTCCGACAGGCCCTCGAGGTCGCGCAGCACGAGGATCGCGCGCTGCTCGGGCGCGAGTTGCGCCAGCACGGCGCGCACGTCGGGCGCGAGCGCGGGGT
>CAZCTH010000095.1:0-19003 GCA_964501435.1 uncultured Spirochaetales bacterium
CGCGCTCGCCGCCGCGCCGCCGACCGCGGAGCGCACCGTGATGCCCGCCGTCTCGCGCGCCGAGTGGGCGCGCGTCGGCATCGCGATCGCGAACCGCGGCGGGCGCGCGCTCGCGGTGCGCGTCTACGACCACCACCCCGTGCGGGCCGCGATCGAGGGCCTGCCGCTCGCGGCGCGCGTCCCCGCCGGCGCGACGGCCGAGCTCGCCTATCGCGTGCGGCCCGAGACGCGCGGTCCCCACGCCTTCGGAGCGATCGAGCTGCGTGTCGCGTCGCCGCTGCGGCTGTGGGAGCGCCACGTGCGCGCGGGCGCGCCGCAGCAGATCCGCGCGTACCCGAACGTGCGCGCCATCGCGCGCTACCAGCTGCTCGCGGCGGATGCGCGCACCGCGCAGCTCGGCGTGAAGAAGCGCCCGCGGCGCGGCGACGGCCTCGAGTTCCATCAGCTGCGCGAATACCGCGCCGGCGACGCCTTGCGGCAGATCGACTGGAAGGCGACCGCGCGTCTGCGCAAGACCGTCTCGCGCGAGTACCAGGACGAGCGCGATCAGCGCGTCGTGTTCCTGCTCGACTGCAGCCAGCGCCTGCGCGCGGTCGACGGCGCGCGCTCGCACTTCGACGCCGCGATCGACGCCGTGCTGCTCGCGAGCCACGTCGCCGTGCGGCAGGGCGACGCGGTGGGCCTCATGACGTTCAGCGGCGAGCCGCGCTGGGTTCCGCCCCGCAAGGGCGCCGCGCAGGTGAACGCCCTCCTCAACGCCATGGTCGATCTCGACACGAGCACGCGAGCCGCGGACTTCCTCGAGGCCGCGCGCAGCCTCGCGGCGCGCCAGTCCAAGCGCGCGCTCGTGATCGTGGTGTCGAACGTTCGCGACGAGGACGCAGCGGACCTCGCGCCCGCCCTCGACCTGCTCGCGCGCCGGCACTTCGTGCTGCTCGCGAGCCTCGCCGAGACCGCGATGAGCGACGCCCTGCGCGCGCCGATCGACTCGCTCGACGCCGCGCTGCGCGTCGCCGCGATCCACGCCTACCGCGCGGAGCGCAAGCGCGCGCTCGACGCGTTGCCGCGTCGCTCGGCGCTGCGCTTCGACTGCGAGCCCGAGAGGCTCGGCATCGCGCTCGTGAACGCCTACTACGAGGTGAAGAGCGCGGGCCTGCTCTGAGCGGGCCCGCGCGGCTCACTTCCCGATCTTCGCGATCCGCTCCAGCACGCGGTTCACGCCCGCCTCGTCGCGCGCGAACAGGAACGGCAGGATCTCGATCACGGTGGCGCCCGCCTGCAGCGCGGGCTCGAGGCCAGCGGCGAGCGTCGCCTCGAGGTCGAGCTGCCCCGCGCTGTTCGGGCGCGGCGGCACGTGGGCGCGCACCCGCAGCTCGGCGGGGTCGCGGCCCGCGGCGGCGAACGCGGTGCGCAGCGCGCGCACGCCCGCGGCGATGTCCGCCGGGTCCTGCACGATGGGGATCCAGCCGACGCCGAGCTCGGCCACGCGCGCGCAGTTCGCCGGCGTCGGGGCGAGCCCGAACCACAGCGGCGGGCCGCCCTTCTGCACCGGGAACGGCTTCGAGTAGAGGCCGCGCACGTCCACCGTCTTCCCCTGATAAGTGCCGGGCGCATTCGTCCAGAGGTCCTTGCACGCGCGCATCTGCTCGGCGAGCCGCTCACCGCGGCCTTCGAAGGGAATGCCCGAGGCGTCGTACTCCTCGCGCTGCCAGCCGGTGCCGACGCCGAGGTCGAGCCGCCCGCTCGACAGCAGGTCGAGCGTCGCCGCCTGCTTGGCGAGCAGCGGCGCCGGGCGCAGCGGCGCGATCAGCACGCTCATCGAGAGGCGGATGCGCGTCGTCACCGCGGAGAACGCCGACATCGCGACGACCGGCTCGAACCACGGGTACTCGGGCGGGCTCGGGAACGGCCCGTACGGGTAGCGGTCGGTGCGCGTGCCCATGATGACGTGGTCGGTCATCACGGCCTGGTCGATGCCCAGGAGATCTGCTCTTTGCACGATTGCGGCGACTCGTCGGAAGTCGCCGCCGAGGAGATTTTCGAGGCCGTAGAGGCCTACGGAGGTTTGGATGGTCATGGCGTTCTCCTTGTGACGGGTTTCGGCGGCTTTCCTCGCCTCTGATTTTCTTGTTGCTTCGCTCGCCTCCGCAGACTCCGGCTCGCTGCGCGCCGCGTCATGCAGGGGGGCTCGCACCTCGTTGGGCGCTCGCGGCTTGCGGGTTGCATCGAGCCCGCGTTCCGTCGTCAGGGGGGTGGAGGCATTTGGGGTTCGCTTCGCTCCTCAACTCGTAAGCGGGAGGTCCTGCGTCCAGTCGAGGACGAGCTCGCGGCGGTGGATGCGCCAGGTGCCGGAGTCGCGGTGGTAGTGGTCCTGGTAGCGGACGCCCATGTCGAGCTTTCGTCGCGTGCCGTCTTTCGTGTAGACGTGGCGGGCGACGCAGTAGGTCTCGCCGGTGGCGGTGTCGCCGTGCACGTCGACGAGTTGTTGGTGGACGCAGTGCTGCGTCGCCTCGTACTGCTCGATCAGGCGGATGCCGCGGTCGATCTCGGTGGGGCCCGTCATGGCGTAGCCCGGGCCGCACAGCACCGCGCCCGGCGTAAAGAGCGCGACGAAGGCGGCATAGTCGCGGCGGTCCACGGCGCGGGCGTAGCGCGCGGCCAGCTCTTGCAGCGCGAGGCGGTCTTCGAGAGAGGCGGGCATCGGAGGCTCCGGGAAGGCGAGCACCGTAGCGCGGCGAATCCGGTTCCCGGGCGCGCGGCCGCCATCCTAAGATGGGGCCGCGCCCGCGACTCGAGGAGCCCCGATGAATCGCGCCCAGCAGAAGTTCGGCCAGCCCATCCCGATGGTCGTGAACAAGATCTTCCCGACGATGAACGAGATGATCCAGGAGTTCGTGCGCGCCGCGCCGTTCGCGGTGCTCTCGACCGCGGACGCGCAGGGCAACTGCGATGCCTCGCCGAAAGGGGGACGGCCCGGCTTCGTGAAGGTGCTGGACGCGCAGCGCCTGCTGCTGCCCGACGTCGCGGGAAACAAGCTCTTCCAGTCCTACGAGAACCTGGAGACGAACCCGAAGGCCGCGCTGCTGTTCGTGATCCCCGGCTGCGACTGGACCGTGCGCGTGAACGGGCGCGCGTCGGTGGTCGAGAAGAGCGACGGGCGGCTCGTCGGCATCGACCCCGAGGTGTTCGCGCGCGACGACAACACGAAGATCCTGCAGGGCCTCTTGATCGAGGTGGACGAGGCCTACGCGCAGTGCCCGCGCGCCTTCACGTTCTCGAAGCTGTGGGACACCGACACGATCACGGCCGCCCGCGCGGGCGACGCGAATCGGCACTGGCTCGAGCGCTGGAAGGCGTCGATGGCGGGGCGGATGTGAGCGCAGCACCCTCGCGCGCATGACGAATCCCATCGCCTCGACGCGTTCGGGAGAGGTGCGCGGCCGCGAGAAGAACGGCGTGCTGCTCTTCGCCGGCATCCCCTACGCCGCGCCGCCCACGGGCGAGCGGCGCTTCCGCCCGCCCGAGCCGCCCGAGCGTTGGGCAGCCGTGCGCGACGCCACGCGATTCGGGCCCGCCGCGCCGCAGCCGAAGGGCGACGGGCTCGTCGGCAGTCCCAACGTGCGCTGGGACGAAGCGGGCTGCTTGACGCTCAACGTGTGCACGCCCGCGTGCGACGGCGCGCGGCGGCCCGTGCTCGTGTGGATCCACGGCGGTGGCTTCCGCACGGGGCAGGGCGCGATCCCGTGGTACGACGGCACGTCGTTCGCGCAGAACGGTGTCGTCGTGGTCTCGATCAACTATCGCCTCGGCGCGCTCGGCTTCGCGCAGCTCGCCGAGATCGGCGGGAGCGACTACGCGGGCAGCGGCTCGGTCGGCATCCAGGACCAGCTCGCGGCGCTGCGCTGGGTGCGCGACAACGTCGCGGCGTTCGGCGGCGACCCGGCGCAGGTGACGATCGCCGGCGAATCCGCGGGCGGCATGAGCGTCGGCATCCTGCTCGGCGTCGCCGGCGCGAGCGGGCTCTTCCGCGGCGCGATCCCGCAGAGCGGCGCAGCGCAGCACGTGGCCAGCGCGAAGGACGGCGCCGTCGTCGCCGAGCACTTCGCGCGTGCGCTCGGCGCGGGCTCGCTCGCGGAGATCCTCGCCGCGCCGGCGGAGCGCATCCTCGAGGCGCAGGCCGAGGTGGAGCGGCTCTCGCGCGAGCGGGTGATCGCGGACTCCGCGGGCATCGGCGGCATGCCGTTCCTGCCCGTGATCGACGGCTGTGGCATCCCCGAAGCACCGCTCGACGCGCTGCGCCGCGGCGACGCCCGCGCCGTGAACGTGCTCGTCGGCACGAACGCCGACGAGATGACGCTGTTCGGTGTCCCCGACGTGGACGAAGCGAAGCTGCCGCGCTTTGCGGGCCGCTACTTCGCGGACGCAGCAGGCGCGCTCGCGGCGTATCGCGCCGACCATCCCGGTGCGGGGCCGCGCGAGCTCGCGCTCGCGATCGCGACGGACCACGTGTTCCGCATCCCCGCCGTGCGCCTCGCCGAAGCGCACGCGGGCAGCGGCGGGCGCACCTGGAAGTACCTGTTCAGCTGGAAGTCGCGCGCGTTCGGCGGGCGGCTCGGCGCGACCCACGCGCTCGAGATCCCGTTCGCGTTCAACACGCTCGATCGCCCCGGCGTGGACGCGATGCTCGGCCCGGGCGAGCGGCCCGATGCGCTCGCGCGCACGATGCACGCGGCGTGGACGGCGTTCGTGAAGGCGGGCGACCCGGCGTGCGAGGCGACCGGCGCCTGGAGCCGCTACGACGCGCGCACGCGCGAGGTGATGGAGCTCGGCGAGCGCGTCGGCGCGCTGCGCGACCCGGGTGCGTGCACGCGCGCCGCGTGGGACGGGGTGCGCTGATGCGCGGCGGAGCGAGCCCCGAGTTCCGCGCCGCGCTCGCGCACTTCCCGAAGGGCCTCGCGTCGCCGAGCGACACGGTCGCCGACGTGCGCCGGAAGTTCGCGCCCGCGCACGGCCATCCGCCCGGCGACGACGTCGTGTGCGCCGACGCGACGCTCGGCGGCGTGGGCGGCACGTGGGTGTCGCTGAAGTCGAAGCCGCCCGCGCCGAGCGATCCCGCGCTGCTCTTCTTCCACGGCGGCGCGCTCGTCTCGTGTACGGCGCGCGAGTACACGTTCTACGCCGCGTGGTTCGTGCGCGAGACGGGGCTGCGCGCGTTCATCGTGGACTACCGGCTCGCGCCCGAGCACCGCTTTCCTGCGGCGCTCGACGACTGCGTCGGCGCGTACCGCGGGCTCGTCGCGAGCGGCGTCGCGCCGGAGCGCATCGCATTCGTGGGCGACTCGTGCGGCGGCGGCTTCGTCGTCGCGGCGCTCGTGAAGCTGCGCGACCTCGGCGCGCCGCTGCCCGCGTGCGGCGTCGCGCTGTGCGGCTGGCTCGATGCCGAGGTGTCGGGCGACTCGGCGCTGCATCCGGTCGGCGAGGACCCGTTCGTGGACCCGGAGTGGATGCGCGCGCGCTGGCGCGACTACCTCGGCCCGCGCGGCGACGCGCGCCATCCGCACGCCTCGCCGATCCACGCGGACCTGCGCGGCCTGCCGCCGCTGCTGCTCCAGACCGGGCAGATGGACACCGTGCGCGACGACGCCGTGCGCCTCGCGGCGCGCGCCGGCCGCGACGGCGTCGCCACGACGCTCGAGGTGTGGCCCGGCATGATCCACGGCTTCCAGGGCCTCTACGGCACCTGCCCCGAGCCCGCGTGGGCCGTGAAGCACGTCTCCCAGTTCATCGCGCGCCATGCCGTCTGACCCGCGCCCGAAAACTTCCCGAATCGGGGTCAGACCCCAATTCGGGAAGTTGCGCGGCGCGCGGCGCGAGGAGGGTCGTATGCAGTCGCTGAGGATCGTCGCGGCCGTCGGCTTGGCGCTCGCCGCGCCCGGGTTCGCGCAGCAGGCGGAGAGCGCATCGCCGGAGATTCGCGCGGACGCGCTGCGCGCCCACGTCGAGCACCTCGCGAGCGATCTGCTCGAGGGCCGCGGCACGGGCACGCGCGGTCACGCGCTCGCGGCGAGCTACGTGCAGGCGTGGCTGGCCACGCACGGGGCCAAGCCTGCGGGCGCGAACGGCGGCTGGCTGCAGCCCGTGCCCCTCTTGCGCGCGGCCGCGATTCCGGAGCGCTGCGAGCTCGTGCTCAGCGGGCCGAGCGGCGAGCTCCGGCCCGTGTACGAAACGGAGTGGCTCGCCACGCCGTCCTTCGCCGCCGAGACGGGCGAGGTCGATGCACCGCTCGTGTTCGTGGGCTTCGGCGTCAGCGCGCCGGCGTTCGGGCACGACGACTACGCGGGCCTCGACGTGCGGGGCAAGGTCGTCGTCACGCTGCGCGGCGCGCCGCGCACGTTCCCGTCGACGGTGCGCGCCTACTACAGCGACCGTGCGCAGAAGTTCGAGGCGGCGCGCGCCCATGGCGCGATCGGCGCGATCGCGCTCTGGACGAGCGCCGAGGAGGCGTACTTTCCGTGGGCCGCGGTCGTCTCGCAGGTGCACACGCTCGGCGGCTCGACGACCTGGGTCGCGCCCGACGGCGTGCCGGAGGGCGCGTTCCCGGAGCTGAAGGTGCGCGCGCTGCTCTCGCCCGCGACGTCCGAGCGCTTGTTCGCGCAGGCGAAGCGCAGCCTCGCGCGCGTGGTCCGCGACGCGAAGCGCGGCGCGCCGCAGGGCTTCGCGCTGCCGTGGCGCGCGCGGCTGCGCGTCGTTGCGCACCACGAGCGCGTTTCGAGCGACAACGTGGCGGGCCTCATCGAGGGCACGGATCCGAAGCTGCGCGACGAGGTCGTCGTGCTCAGCGCGCACCTCGACCACCTCGGGATCGGCGAGCCCGAGGACGGCGACGCGATCTACAACGGGGCGGTCGACAACGCCGCAGGCGTCGCGACGCTGCTCGAGACGGCGCGCGCGCTCGGCACGCAGGCGCAGAGGCCGCGCCGCTCCGTGCTCGTGCTCGCCGTGACCGGCGAAGAGATGGGACTGCTCGGCTCGCAGTACTTCGCCGCGCATCCGACGCTGCCGCGCGAGCGTCTCGTCGCGAACCTGAACGTGGACGGCAACGCGCTGCCGTTCGCGGTGGACGATCTCGTGCTCTACGGCGAGCCGCACTCGACGCTCGGGCCGCTCGCGCGCGCGGTGGCGGCAGAGACGGGCTGGCGCGTGATCGACGATCCGCGGCCCGAGGCGGTCGTGTTCATCCGCTCCGACCAGTACTCGTTCGTGCAGCGCGGCGTGCCTGCGCTCTATCCGGATCTCGGCATGCACGGCCGCGACGCGGGCGTGGACGGCGAAGCGCAGCGCGACGCGTGGGAATCCACGATCTACCACTCTCCGCGCGACGACGCGCGGCAGCCGATCGCGTGGGACACGGGCGAGCAGTTCGCGCGCTTCTTCCTCGCGCTCACGCGGCGCGTCGCAAATGCGGACGAGCGGCCGCACTGGAACGACGGCGACTTCTTCGGGAGCGCGTTCGGAGGAAAGTGAACCTCGCGCTCAGCGCGTCGCGAGCGCGTCCATCCAGTGCTCGGGCGTCTCGACCGGAGCGCCCGCGTCGGCGCCCGGCGGCGCGGCGGGGTCGGCGGCGGGCGGCGGCGCGCTGAACGACGCGATGCGATCCGCCAGCAGCTGCGCGTGGGTCACCGGCAGCATGTGACTGCCATCCGGCACTTCGACCAGCTCCGCGCGCTCGTTGTGGTCCGCGAGCGCGCGCCCAGCGGCGATCGGCACGAGCCGGTCGGCGTCGCCGTGGACTACGAGGATGGGCAGCGCGAGGCCCGCGGTGTCCGGGATCGCCTGGCCGGGCATGCCCGCGCTCTCGCGCATGAACGCGGTCTGCGTCTTGTCTTGCGCGAGGTTCGCCGCGAGGCCCGGCAGCCACCACGCGGGCATCGGCTGGTCGCTGTAGGCGTTCGCGCTCATCGCGCGCTGCGTCGCGAGGCCGAGCGGCGGGATCGAGCGCAGCCAGCGCAACACCGGCCCCGAGAACAGCACGCGCACGAACGCCGGCGGGCCCGTCTGGCCCTCGACGGGACCAACGCTGCCGACCAGCACGATGCGCGCGATGCGCGGCTGCGCCTCGGGGTCGGCGGCCTGCTGATGCGCGGCTGCGACGGTCGTGCCGCCGCCGTAACTCCAGCCGACGACGGTCACGTCCGAGACGTCGAGTGCGTCGAGCAGCTCGCGCAGGTCGCGTGCGTTGCCCTCGAAGGTGAACGCGTCGCCGTCGCGCGGATCGGAGTGGCCGTAGCCGAGGCGGTCGATCGCGATCACGCGGCGGCCGTGGGCGGCGAGCAGCTCGGTCGTCTCGCGCCACTCGCTCGCCTGACCGGGCAGCCCGTGCACGAGCACGACCACGGGGCCTTCGCCGCGCACGATCGCGTGCATGCGCGGCCCGCTCGCGAGTGCGACGAAGGTCTCCGCTTCGTCGAGCTGCGGGGGGTTCACCGGGAATACGCGGAACCAGAGCGGCGGCAGCGCGACCGCCGCGGCGACGAGCAGCACGAGCACGAGCAGGACGCGGCGCATGGATTCTCCTCGCGGCTCAACGCCAATAGCGCACGGCGGCTTCGTAGACGCGCCTCGCGAACTCGTCGCGCGGCATCGAACGCAGCTCGCGGTTCAGGACCTCGACGCTCACCGGCGCCGTGTAGCCCTTGTCGCGGAACAGCTTCGCGAACCGATCCAGCTCGAGCTCGCCCTCGCCCGGCAGCGCGCGGCGATGGATCGTCTCCTCGAACAGGTCCGCGCTCTCGAGCGGGGGGTGATCGTCGAACTGCAGATAGGCGAGCTCGTCCACCGCGACCGAAGCCAGGTCGTCCCACGTCGTCGGGCCGTGGTGCGCGTGCCAGGTGTCCACGAGCATCTTGAGGTCGGGCGCGCCGGTGCGCCGGATCACCTCGCGCGTCGTGCGCACGTCGTTCATCTCGCACCACGGCAGGAACTCGAGCGAGAAGCGGGCGCCCGCGGGCCGCGCGAGCTCGAGCGCACGCCCGAAGAGCGCGAGCGTGTCGTCGCGGATCGGCCCCGTGAAGCAGCAGTGCACGTACTCGGCGCGCAGCGCGCTGGCCGCCTCGAGGCACGCCTCGGCGAGCCCGAGCGTCTCGCGCTCGTCCGCAGTCACAGTGAGATCCTGGATCGCGAAGCAGCGCAGCCCGTGCTCGCCGAGTAGGTCGGCGACGTCGCGCAGCGTGCCGCGCTTCTGCGTGAAGTGGGCGAGCGTGCCGCGGTGGTCGATGCCGATGCCCGCGAAGCCGGCCCGTGCGGCGCCGCGGATCTGGGCCGGGAGGTCGGGGTCCTCGCCGCCGAAGAACGGAGAGAACTGGATCGTTTCGTAGATCAGCGGGAGGACAGGCACGCGGCGCAGCCTATCACTCTCGCGCGTCGCATAGGCAGGGCGACGCGCTGCAAACGCGCGGGCGCCCGCGACGGCGAGGCCGTGACCGGGCTAACGCAGCGCCAACCAGATCTCGTTGCGCCGCAGGAACCACAAGCTGAACGGCGAGTTGTACCGCGAGTAGATCGGCTCGCCGGTCCACGCGATGCCCTGTGCTCGCAAGGTGGTCTCGAGCAGCTGGAGATGCTTGCGGTAGTTCGCATCCGACCACGAGCCCGTGTACCGGATCGCGGCCAGCTCCGTCGCGGGGATCTCGCGAATTCGAATCCGCGAGTCGAGCGGAACGGGCGCCGTCGCCGGCGTCGTTCCCCTCGGCAGCACGAACTGCACGAGGTGTCCGTCCGCCGTCGTGGTCTGCGTCACGGGCGCCGTCATCGCGAGCTTCGCCGGCGCCGGGCGAACGGTGACGGGCGCCGTCATCGCGAGCTTTCGCTCGCCCTCGTTGCTTCCGAAGATGTACGCGGCGAGCAGCCGGAAGCCGGCGTTGCCGGCCTGCTCCGCCGTTCCGTTCATGGTGACTTCCGCGACGGTGTACGCCGCGTAGCGGCGGATCTCGACGCTTCCGATCTCGCGCACCACCGTGTAGGGCGGTTCCTCGATGGCGCGGCTCACGAGCGGTACGGCGACGAGCGCGGCGGCGAGCACGAGATGGCGCACGGGGTTGCCTCGGGGGTTCGTGGGGATCCGGCCGTCGGAAACGCTCCGCGGCCGCCGTCGCGGTCGGCGGCGGACATCCCATTGTAGAAACGCGCCCAACGCAATGCGCACCGCCCGACCGATCGCCGGTCCGTGATCTTCCGGGGCTTTCACCGCGCTCCGCGTGCAGTCTCTCGCATTCCTAGAGCAAGTCGCGTGCCGTCGCGACGTCCCGCGATTCGCGTGTGAGACTCGACGCGCAGCGCCCGCCCGGGCGCGAAGGGAGGCGGGCATGGTCAACGCGAACGGCGACGTGCGCATCGAGCGCGACTCGATGGGCGAGATGGCAGTGCCGGCGGATGCGCTGTGGGGAGCCTCGACGCAGCGGGCGGTGCTGAACTTCCCGATCAGCGGCGAGCGCTTTCCGCGCCGCTTTCTCGAGGCGCTCGGCCTCGTGAAGCTCGCGGCCGCCGCCGCCAACGCCGAGCTCGGCGTGCTCGACGGGCCGCGGGCGCGCGCGATCGAGGCCGCCGCGCGCGAGGTCGCGAGCGGTGCGCTCGATGCGCACTTCGTGGTGGACGTGTTTCAGACCGGCTCCGGCACCTCCACGAACACGAACGCGAACGAAGTGATCGCGCGGCGGGCGAACGACGCGCTCGGAGCGGCGGGTCCGCGCGTGCATCCGAACGATCACGTGAACGCGAGCCAGTCCTCGAACGACGTGATGCCGAGCGCGCTGCACGTCGCCGCACGGCTCGCGATCGTTCGCGATCTCGCGCCGGCGCTCGACGAGCTGCGCCTCGCGCTGCGCGACAAGGCGGCGGAGCTCGCGGACGTCGTGAAGGTCGGGCGCACGCACCTGATGGACGCGACGCCGATGCGCCTCGACCAGGAGCTCGGCGGCTGGGCGCGCCAGGTCGAGCAGGCGCGGGCGCGTGCGCTCGCGGCGGCGGAGGACCTCGGTGAGCTCGCGCTCGGGGGGACGGCGGTCGGCACGGGGCTCAACTGCCCGCCAGGCTTCGTGGCGATCGCGCTCGCGCGCCTCGGCGCGGAGACCGGGCTCGCGTGGCGCGAGGCGGTCGACCACTTCGAGGCGCAGGGCGCGCGCGACGCCGCAGTCGCCGCGAGCGGCGCGCTGCGCGGCGTCGCGATCGCGCTCTCGAAGGTCGCAAGCGACGTGCGGCTGCTCGCCTCGGGTCCGCACTGCGGGATCGCGGAGCTGCGTCTTCCCCCCGTACAGCCCGGGTCGTCGATCATGCCGGGCAAGGTGAACCCGGTGATCCCCGAGGCCGTGATCCAGGTCGCGGCGCAGGTGATTGGGAACGACCACGCCGTCGCCCTCGGCGGCCTCGGTGGGCAGCTCGAGCTGAACGCGACGATCCCGTTGATCGCGCACAACTTGTTGGGGTCGATCCGGCTGCTCGCGAGCGCCGCGCGCGTCTTCGCGCAGCGCGCGATCCGCGGGCTCGAGGCCGATCGGCCGCGCGCCCGCAGCCTCGTCGAGGGCAGCCTCGCGCTCGTGACCGCGCTCGCGCCGCGCATCGGCTACGACCGCGCGGCCGAGATCGCAAAGATCGCCGCCGCGACGGGTCGCACGCTGCGCGCCGTGTGCGAGGAGCAGGGCGTGCTCCCGGCGGACGAGCTCGCGCGCCTGCTCGACCCCCGCGCGATGACGGGCCGCTGAGCTCCGCCCCGAGCGCGTTCCCCGCCCGCCTCAGTCGTCGGCGCACGCGCCGCGCTCGCCCTCGCCGCGGCCGCGGCGCGGGCGACAGGCGTTGCGCGACTCGGCCACCCACGCATTGCGCTCGCGGCGGGTCATCAGGCCCGCGGTCACGAAGGGCCGCGTCTCCCGAGCGACGCAGATCACGTGGAGCTCGTTCGCGTCGCCGCGCCCGCGATTGCGCGGCGGGCACGGGCACGCCTGCGCGATCGAGCAGCCGCTCTCGTTGACGAAGCGCGCTTCCGCCGGAGTGCCCGGGCAGGCGTCGGCCTCGTTCGTCAGGCCGTCGTCGTCGGCGTCGAGGTCGCAGGCGTCGCCGAAGCCGTCGCCGTCCGCATCGGGTTGGTCCGGGTTCGCGACCCACGGGCAGTTGTCGGCGCCGTCGTCGACGCCGTCTGCGTCGGCGTCGGACTCGCACGCGTCGCCGAGGCCGTCGCCGTCGGCATCGCCCTGGTCCTTGTTGGGGACCTGCGCGCAGTTGTCGCTCGCGTTGGGAACGCCGTCGTCGTCGAGGTCGGCGTCGCACGCGTCGCCGACGCCGTCGAAGTCCACGTCCGATTGGTCGGCGTTCGCGACGTCGGGGCAGTTGTCGACGGCGTTCAGCGCGCCGTCGCCGTCCCAGTCGTCGTCGCACGCGTCGCCGCGGCCGTCGCCGTCGCGGTCCGCCTGGCTCGGATTCGCGAGCGCGGGGCAGTTGTCCGCTCCGTCGAGCGCGCCGTCGCCGTCGTCGTCCGCGTCGCAGGCGTCGCCGAAGCCGTCGCCATCGGTGTCGCTCTGGCTCGGGTTCGCGACGAACGGGCAGGAGTCGATCGCATCGGACACGCCGTCGCCGTCGTCGTCGGAGTCGCACGCGTCGCCGGCCCCATCGAGATCCGCGTCGAGCTGGTCCGGGTTCGCGAGGAAGGGGCAGTTGTCCGCCGCGTCGTCGATCGCGTCGGCGTCCGCGTCGGGATCGCAGGCGTCGCCGACGCCATCGGCGTCGAAGTCGGCCTGATCGAGGTTCGCGACGGCCGCGCAATTGTCCGTGGCATCCGGAATTCCGTCTCCGTCCGAGTCCGAAGGCCCGAGCACGTCGAGCGCGACGACGAAGGCCTCCGGCTCGCCGGCGGCGTTGGTGCCGAAGCCGGCGATCACCCGGCCGTCGGCGGAGACGCCCGTCGCCGACTCGAGCGAGAAGCCCGCGAGATTCACGCCCGCGCTCTGCAGCACCGCGGCGAGGCTGCGCAGGCCGTTCGTGCCGTCCCACACGAATGCCTGCGGGCCGTTGTCGGTCATCGAGGTGCCGACGATCACCGCGCCGTCCTCGGAGATCGCGAGCGCGGCGCTGCTCGGCCAAGAGCACGGGAGCGCACCGAGGCCAACCATGCCCGTCGCGACCTCGAAGCGGAACGCTTCGTCGCCGAGCGCGGATGCGCCGCGGCCCACCACGATCGTGCCGTCTCCCGACACGCCGTTGGCTTCGCTCGAGAAGCGACCGCCAGGAAGGTCGCCCAGCGCCGTCATGCCGACGCCGGACGTCCAGCGGAACGCCTCGTCGCCCGCGGCCGACGAGCTCACGCCGACCACCACGACGCCGGTTGCCGACGCGGCGCGCGCCTCGCTCCGAAAGAAACCGCCCGGCAGGTCGCCGAGGCCGAACATGCCGGTGAGGGCCGTCCACGCGAAGGCTTCGTTGCCGAGCGGCGAAGCGCCGCGTCCGACGACGAGGAGGCCATCCGCCGACACGCCGATCGCGCGGCTCGAGAAGTTGCCGCCGGGCAGATCGCCGAGGCCCGAGAGCGTTCCGCCGGCGAGCCGGAACGCCTCTTCGCCGAGCGCCCCGTTGCTGCGCCCCACGACGACGCCGCCGTCGCGCGAGATCGCGAACGCCTCGCTGAGCACGCTGCCGCCGGGCAAGTCCCCGACGCCGACCATTCCCGCGTGCGCGTCCCAGCGGAAGCCCTCGAAGTGGGACGTGGCGAGGCCGATGCCGACGGCGATCTGGCCGTCGCCCGAGAGCGCGTTCGCCTGGCTGAGGCCCCCGCCCGCGAGGAAGCCGAGCGGCTGGAAGCTCGCCGCGTGGGCGCCGCCGGAGAGCGCGGCGAGCACGGCGCCGAGGGCGAGCGAGCGAACGCGCGAGACGGGCGATGCGGTCATCGTTTCTCTCCGGCGGTGAGCCCCCTCACGCAGATCTCTTCGGCGAAGGACGACGGCGCGTCCGTAACAACCGTCACGGCGGCCGAGGGGCAACCCGAGGCCCCTCCGCGTGCACGCGCGGCCGCCTGGGCGCACGGTTGCGCGCCGGGCGCCGGCCGCAGCGCCGAGGCAGCGAGGGTGCAGCACGCGCGCGGGGCCGGTCCTTGGACGCCTCGCGGTCCGCTCGTTCGCCCGCAGGCGCGCTTGCGGTGCTCGCCACGTTCGCCTTCCCGGCGTCGGTTGTTAGTGAGAAGGCCGAACGCGTGCGCCCTACGCATGCGGCCGCCCCCGTCGGTGATCGAGCGCACTCTGCCGAGACGCGGCGCGCGAGCCGCGTTCGCGGCGTGTCTGTGCCTCGAGTCACGGCAACCCGTGTGCGACGGAGCGATGGTGCCGGGCGAAGGGGGAGCGAGGATGGAACGGCACAGCGAGGTCGAGAGAATCGAGCGGGGCGAGGCCCCGAGAATCGAGAGGGGACAGGCCGGCGACTGCGCGGCGCGCGCGCGCGAGCACGCGCTGGTGCTGGAGAATTTGCCGCGCGTGCGCACGATCGCGTACCGACTCGCGCAGCGGCTGCCCGCCACCGTCGACCGCGAGGAGCTCGTGCAGTGCGGCGTGCTCGGCCTGATGGACGCCGCGAGGCGCTACGACCCCCGCCGCGACTGCTCGTTCGCGACGTACTCGGAAATCCGTATTCGCGGCGCCGTGCTGGACCAGCTCCGCGCCCTCGACTGGGCGCCGCGCGCGCTCCGCCAGACCGAGCGCACGCTCGATCGCGGTCGCCACGCCGTCGAGATGCGCGAGGGGCGCGCGGCAGAGGCGGACGAGGTCGCCTCCCAGCTCGGGGTGTCGGCCGAGAGCTTCGAGCGCATGCGCGCCGAGACGGGGCTGCTCCAGCACCCGGAGTGGTTCATCGACGAGGATCGCCTCGCGCCCGCGAAGGACGGGCCGTGGAACGAATGCGAGGTGACCAACCCGCTGCGCGCGCTCGACGCCGGGCGCGAGCGCCAGCGCATCGCGGACGCGATCGCGCGGCTGCCGGAGCCCGATCGCGAGATCGTGTCGCTGGTGTACTGGCAGGAGCTCGCGCCCGAGGAAGTCGCGCGGACGCTCGCGCTCGACGCGAACCGGGTGCGGCTGATCCACGCGCGCGGGCTGCGTCGGCTGCGCCACGGCCTGCGCGAGCTGTGGGCCTGAGCGCGGCGCGGCGCGCGTCTGCGCGCCGGATCACACAGCGGCAGCGCTGCGCGCCGCCGGTCTAGAGTCGGGCGACCCGCAGGAGCCCATTCTCATGATGACCGGCGCCCAGTATCGAGCCTCCCTCAACGACGGCCGCGCGACCTACTTCGAAGGCAAGCGCATTTCCGACATCGAAGGCGATCCGGTGCTCGGCCACACCGTGAGCGAGGTCGCGGCGACCTACGACCGCTTCTACTCGCCCGATGCCAATGCGACGAGCCCACTGATGCGCGTCGCGAGCTCGGCAGCGGACTTGAAGGCGCGGCTGCCGATCCTCGCGCAGGCCGATCTCGTCGCGAACGTGACGTATCAGTCGATCATGACGCTGATGACGGCCGCCGCGAAGATCGGCGACTGTCCGAAGTACGTGGAGCGCATCGGCGCCTACGTGGACCAGGCCCAGAAGAACGACATCCGCATCGTCGAGTGCATCACCGACGCGAAGGGCGACCGCTCGCTGCCGCCCGGCAAGCAGCACGACCCCGACGCGTACGTGCGCGTCGTCGCGCGCAAGCCCGGCGGCGTCGTGATCCGCGGCGCGAAGCTGCACATCTCGGGCGCGTCCTACGCCCACGACCTGATGACCATCCCCACCAAGGCGATGAAGGCGGGCGAGGAGGCCTACGCGATCGCGTGCATGGTGCCGGTGAGCTCGCCCGGCGTGCGCATCGTGAACACGACGTACGCGCCGCGCAACGGCGACGTGCGCTCGTTCCCGATCTCGAGCCAGCACCACATGCCCGAAGGCTTCGTGATCTTCGACGACGTGTTCGTGCCCGAGGAGCGCATCTTCCTCGACGGCGAGACGCATCACGCCGCCGTGTTCGCCCACTCGCTCGGCCTGTGGGAGCGCCTCGGCGGCCTCGCGGCGTTCGTGGACGAGGGCGACGAGCTGGTGGGCTTCGCGCAGCTGATGGCGGAGGCGAACGGCCTCGCGAGCGAGCCGCACATCCGCGAGAAGATCTCGGAGATGATCATCCACGCGACGCTGCTGCGGGCCGGCCTCGAGGCCGCCATCGCGAACTGCCACATCACGGCGGAGGGCGCGGCGTTCCCGGACGAGCTCTACACGAACGCGGCGAAGTATTACGGCGCCGCGAACTACAACCTGATGGTGCGCCACCTCCACGACATCTCGGGCGGCGCCGTGGTGACGGCGCCCGCGATCTCGGACCTCGAGAACCCGGAGGTCGGACACCTCGTGCGCAAGTACATGTCCACCGGCCCGAGCGTGGACGGCGAGTACCGCATCCGGCTGCTGCACGCGATCCGCGACCTCACGGCGGACTCGCTCGGCGGCTGGAAGTCCGTGACCAACATCCAGGCCGGCGGCGGGCTCTACGCGCAGCGCATCGTGACGCGGAAGTACTACGACCTCGCCGGCGCGAAGCGGAAGGCGCTCCATCACGCGCGGATTCCGGCGCCGCCGGAGCCCCCGAAGCGCGGAAGGTGAGCGCTCGCGTTTACGAATTCTTTACCCGCGCGGCCGGGGAAGTCGTCTGCGCATCCGGTTCCGCCCAGTAGAGTGACTCGCGCCGAGTCATTGGGGGACCTGCATGCGCGCGCTCGCTCTCGCCATCCTGGCTGCGTGGATCGGATTCGCCGCGAACGCCGAGCCGCTCGCCCGCGAAGGCGTCCCGGAGCCGCTCGCGCCGTGGGTCGACTGGGCGCTGCGCGGCCACGAGGCCGAGACGTGCCCGTTCCTCGCCGAGTCGAGCGCGCGCGCGTGCGTGTGGCCCGGCCGCCTCGAGCTCGCGCTGGACGCGAGCGGCGGAACGTTCACGCAGCGCGTGTTCGTCGCGATCCCCGCGTGGGTGCCGCTGCCGGGCGGCCCCGGCGCGTGGCCCGAGGACGTGCGCGTCGACGGCGCCGCCGCGCCCGTCGCGGTGCAAGGCGATGCGCCCGCGGTTCGCTTGTCGCGCGGGGCCCACGAGGTCGCGGGCCGCTTCGCGTGGAGCGCGGCGCCGCCCGGCCTGCGCGTGCCCGCGAGCATCGGGCTCGTGGAGCTCGCGCTGAACGGCGCGCGGGTCGCGCGTCCGCGCCGCGACGACGGCGGCACGTTGTGGCTGCGCGACGCCGGCGCCGGCGGGCGCACGGGCGCGGTCGCGGCGGAGAACCGCGTCGAGGTCGAGGTGAACCGCCGCCTCGAAGATGGCGTGCCCGTGAGGCTCGAGACGGTCGTGACGCTGCGCGCCTCCGGCGAGGCGCGCGAGGAGTTGCTCGGGGTCGCGCTGCCCGCCGGCGTGGTGCCGACCGCACTGCGCTCCCCGCTGCCTGCGCGCCTCGATCCCGACGGGCGCCTGCGCGTCCAGCTCCGCCCGGGCGCGTGGACCGTCGCCATCGACGCGCGCGTCGCGCGAGCGGCCGAGGCCTTCGGCCCGCCCGCGCAGCCGAAGGGTGCGCGCTGGGATGGCGACGAGATCTGGGCGGTGGCGCTCGCGCCGCAGCTGCGCCTCGTCGAGATCGAGGGCGCGCCGTCCGTCGATCCGACGCAGACGGAGATGCCGGCGGAGTGGCGCGAGCTGCCCGCCTACCGACTCGAGCCCGGGACCGGCCTGCGCTTCGTCGAGAAGCGGCGCGGCAACGAGGGCAGCGCGGCGGACCAACTCGCGCTGCGGCGCACGTGGCACCTCGACTTCGACGGCGGCGGCGCGACGGTGGTGGACCAGCTCTCGGGCACGCTCCGCAGCTCGCTGCGCCTCGAGATGGGCGATGGGACCACGCTCGGGCGCGTCTCGGTGGGCGGCGTCGACCAGCCGATCACGAAGCGCGGCGACGGCCAGCGCTTCGGCGTCGAGGTTCCCCTCGGAGCGATCGCGATGGATGCCGACAGCCGCGTGGAAGGCGGCGCGGGGCGCCTGCCCGCGGTGGGTTGGGCGCACGACTTCGACTCGCTGACCGCGACCCTGATGATTCCGCCCGGCTACCGGTTGCTGCACGCGAGCGGCGTGGACGACGCGCAGCCGACCTGGGTCGCGGACTGGAATCTGCTGTCGGTGTTCTTCGTCCTGTTGATCGGCGTCGCCGTGTGGCGGCTGTTCGGAACGCGCGCAGCGGCGCTCGCGCTCGCGACCCTCGCGCTCACCTGGACGGAGGTCGGCGGGCCCGGCCTGCTGTGGCTCGCGCTCGTCGTCGCGGAAGCGCTCCGCCGCGTCGCGCCGCCGG
This sequence comes from uncultured Spirochaetales bacterium, assembly GCA_964501435.1. Lineage (GTDB taxonomy): Bacteria > Myxococcota_A > UBA9160 > UBA9160 > UBA6930 > VGRF01. The sequence continues at coordinate 18,369 of CAZCTH010000095.1, forward strand.
GCCGCATCGCGCGCGGCGTGCGCTTCGCGCACCTCGCCGTGGGCCTGGCGCTGCTCGTCGTCGCCGTGCCGTTCGCGATCCATCAGGTCCGCGTCGGTCTCTTCCCCGCGCTCGAGCGGCCGTGGGAGCGCGCAGATGTGATGGCGATGGAGGCCGCTGCGCCCGAGATGGCGATGGACGCGACGATGGACGCCGCGGGCGCCGCAGCCGAGTCGGTCGCCGTCGCGGAGCTCGCGGCACCCGCGGCGCCGCCGGAAGTCTTGCCGAAGGCGGTCGCTCCGCGTCGCGTCGCGCTCGACTCGGCCGTGACGTCGCTCGACGGCAGCGCGAGCTACGGCCGTTCCAACTACGCGCCCGACCCCGCGGCGCGCATTCCGACCGGGCCCGGTCGCCCGGACTGGCAGTGGCAAGCGGTGTCGCTCGCGTGGTCGGGACCGGTCACGCGCGACCAGGAGCTGTCGCTGTGGCTCGTGCCGCCCTGGGCGAACGCGCTGCTCGCGATCGTGCGCGTGCTGCTGATCGCCGCGCTCGCGGCGCTGTTCGCGCGCGCGCTCCGCGCCCGCGAGGCGGACGCAGGCGGCGCGCCGAGCGCACCGCCCGCTGCGCTGCCGGCGGCCGCGCTCGCGACGCTGCTC
>CAZCTH010000096.1:0-18786 GCA_964501435.1 uncultured Spirochaetales bacterium
CGTGGCGCGCGCGAGCGGCGTGCGGGAGGGGGGCGCCGCCGTTTCTGCACCCCGAAGGAGGCGCGAGTCCGCGGCCCGCGCTCCCGGCGCGTGGGGCTCAGGCCGGGGTGCGCTGCGCGCGGCTCTGCGCGGCCCCGCCCCTGACGTGAGCGCGGTGGTTCGCGGGCTCGAGGCGCTGCCCAGAAGGCGCGGGCTGCGCCCGGTGCGCGCGCCAACCGGGCCGCTCGCTGCGCCTCGCGAGGGGGTCGGTCGTCGCGCACCGAGCGGGTTCGATTTCCCGTTTCGATTCAAGGGTATTGGCGGCCGAGGATCGAGCTTTCCTGGCGTCGATCTCGGGCTCCGTCCAGGCTTCGTGCGGAGGGGCGGGCCCCCCCGGCCCCGATCCCGGCGCGAGGGGAAGGCTCTCGCCAGCCCTCGCCGCCGATGGCCGCGCACTTGCCGCCGATCGCCGCATACTCGCCGCTGCCACCCGCACTCGAGTCGCGCACGCGCGGGGCACTCGCAGCGCGTCCGGATCAGGCCCCGTCGTCGCTGCACGGCCGCGCCGGCTGGATCCGCGCGCCGGTCGCGCGACCGCTGGTCGCGGGGCCCCGGTTCCGTCCCCGCCGTGCCCGGCGCTCACGAGAGCCGCGAGGGACGACCCGCCGCCGGGCTCGCGCTTCCGCGTGGCGGAGCCGTCGGCCGGCCTTCGCGGCGCACTCGCGGCTCGCGTCGATCCGCGCCGCGCTCGGCATCGGCGCGTTCAGTTATCAGGGACGCGCGCGCCTCGGGAAGCGCCGGTCGCGCTGCACGGCGTCGCGCTCGCCGCCTCCGTCGTCCGTCGCGGCTCGCCGAGCGCCCCGCGCCTCTCGCCGGTCGCCTCTCGCCGCGGGCAGATGCGGCCCGCCGACCGCTCGCTTCCCGCGAGAACGCTGCGCATTCCCGGGCGGAGCGACCGTCGCCGCGTCATCTTCCGCGGGCGATGGGGGAAGGCGAGTTCGCGTCGAACCGAGCGGCGCGTGGCACGGGAACGACGCGACGCGTCTGGGCGCTCGCGTGGCCCGCGATCCTGACGAACCTGCTGCAATCGGCGGTGGGCTTCGTGGGCGCGGCGGTCGTGTCTCGACAACTCGGCACCGCCGCGATCGCGGCGACCGGCGTCGGCGGCCGCATCTTCTTCATGCAGCAGGTCGTGCTGATGGCCGTCACGACCGGCACGATGGCGTTGGTCGCGCGCGCCTGGGGCGCGGGAGACCGCCCCGAGGCCGAGCGCGTCACGCGGACGTCGCTCTGGCTGTGCGGCGCGCTCGCCCTCGTCGTGATGGTCCCCTGCATCGTGTTCGCCCACGGGCTCGTCGGCGTGTTCGGGCTCGACGCTCCGACCACCGACCTCGCGGCGACCTACGTGCGCTGGGTGAGCCTGTCCGCACTGCCGTTCGCGATGGCGATGGTGATCGCGACGGCGCTGCGCGCGGCCGGCGACACGCGCACGCCGCTCTGGATCGGGATCGCCGGCGCGGCGCTCAACATCCTCGCGCTCTGGGCGCTCGTGGGCGGAGCGCTCGGGATGACGCCGCTCGGGGTGAAGGGCGCGGCGATCGCGAACTCGGTCGGCGCATTCGTCGGCGCGACGATCTCGATGTGGCTGTGGCGGCGCGGCGTGCTCGCGATCGGCCCGGCGCCGGGCGGCGACGACTTCGACCGTGGGCGGATCGCGCGGCTGTTCCGGATCGGCATCCCAGCCGGCGCGGAGGGCCTCGGCTTCCAGGTCGGGTTCGTCGGGTTCATCTGGATCATCGCCCGCTACGGCAACGAGGCGAACGCCGCCTATCAGCTCGGCGTGAACCTGCTCGCGTTCTCCTTCCTCGTCGGGCAGGCCTTCTCGATCGCCGCCTCGTCGCTGGTCGGCCAGCACCTCGGCGCGCAGGACGAAGCGGGCGCGGAGCGCAGCGGCTGGCGCGCGATGTCGCTCGCGATCGGCGTGATGTTCGTGTTCGGCGGCGTGATCATCGGCTTCGCCGAGCCGCTGGCGCACTTCCTCAGCCCGAACGACCCCGAGGTCGTGCGGCTGACGGTGAAGTTCATCTGGGTGCTCGGTTCGGTGCAGGCGCTGATGGCGATCGAGTTCACCCTCGGCGGCGCGCTGCGCGGCGCGGGCGACACCGTCTTCCCGTTCATCACGGTGATGAGCGGGCTCTCGTTCGGGCGCCTGCTGTTCGCCGCGATCTTCGTGAGCCTGGGCAAGTCGATCGAGTGGGTCTACGCGGCGCTGATCGCCGACTACGTCATCAAGGGCGTGATGTTCGTGAGCCGCTTCCGCGGCGGCGCCTGGAAGCGCATCCAGATGGAGCGCGAGGAGGCCCTCGTGCTGGGCGACGCGCCGGAGACCGACGCCGGCTGAGCGGAGGGGGCGCCTCGCCGCGCACGCCGAACCCGATTGGGGTCTGACCCCTTTTGGGTTCGACGCTCCGGATGCGTGCGGGGGCGTCGCGGGGCGTGTCGGGAGCGTGCGCGGCGGCGTGGCACACTGGGTCGCATTCGGTCCGCGCGGACATCGGCGCGGGCGCGGCAGAGGGCGAGGGCATGGCGGAGATCGAGTTCGACGAATGGATGAGCGACGCGGATGCCGCGCTGTGGCACGCGGAACGGGACCCGCGCCTGCGCTCGACGATCGTGCTGGTGTGCGAGCTCGACCGCGCGCCCGACCGCGCGCGCTTCGACGAGTCGATCGCATACACGCTCGCGCAGATTCCGCGCCTGCGGCAGCGCGTCGCCGAGGACGCGCTCGGCCTGGCGCCGCCGCGCTGGGAGGACGCCCCCCACTTCGACCTGCGCTTCCACGTGCGCACCGCGACCCTCGGCGGGCAGGGCTCCCTCCGCGCCCTGCTCGACATGGCCGAGCCCATCGCGATGCAGGCCTTCGACAAGGACCGGCCGCTGTGGGAGCTCTACCTGGTGGACGGGCTCGCCGGCGGGCGCGCGGGCATGATCCTGAAGCTCCACCACGCGGTGTCGGACGGCATGGGCCTCGTGCGCATGACGAGCGCGCTCGTCGAGCGGACGCCCGAGCGCGATCCGCGCAAGGCCGCGGCGGGCGTCGCGTTTGCGCCGGGCGAAGAGCGCAGCGAAGGCGAGCGCCTGCGCGACGCCGCGCGGCACCGCGGCGAACGCCAGCGCACGAGCGCGGAGCGGCTCGGGCGCGCGCTCGCGGGCGGCATCGGGAACCTCCTGCGCGACCCGCGCGGCGCGATCGCCGAAGCGCGCGAGACGGCGGAGTCGATCGTGCGCTCCGTGAGGCCCGTGAGCGAGCCGCTGTCGCCCGTGATGCGCGAGCGCGGCATGGCGCTGCGGCTCGCGGGCTTCCACGTCCCGGTCGCCGAGCTGAAACGTGCCGGCGAAGCGCTCGGCGGCACGCTGAACGACGCGTTCGTCGCGGCTGTCGCCGGCGGCCTACGCCTCTATCACGAGAAGCACGGCGCGGAGGTCGACGAGCTGCGGATGACGATGCCGATCAACCTGCGCGACGGCGACCACGGCAACAAGGCCGGCAACCAGTTCGCGCCCGCGCGCTTCCTCGTGCCCGTGGGCATCGCGGATCCGCGCGAACGCCTGCGCGAGATCCAGGCGCGCGTACGGGAGCAACGCGGCGAGAAGGCGCTGCCCTTCCTCGACGACATCCTCGGCGTGATCAACGGCCTGCCGCGCCAGGCGTCGCTCGTACTGATCGGCGGGATGCTCAAGGCCATCGACTTCGTGACGAGCAACGTTCCGGGCCCGCGCTTCCCCGTGTACCTCGCTGGCGCCCGCATCGAGCGCATGTTCCCGTTCGGCCCGCCCGCAGGCGCCGCGGTCAACGTCACGCTCTACAGCTACGACGGCGTGTGTCAGATCGGGATGAACTGCGACCGTGCGGCCGTGCCGGATGCGGAGCTGCTGACCGAGTGCCTCGAGCGCGGCTTCGCGGAGCTGCTCGCAGCCGCCGGACCCGGCCCCGACCGTCGGGCAAAGACCGACGCCGAGGCCGCCGAGTAGCCCGCGCACGGACGCCTCGGGGCCGCACGCGATCGCACGCGACCGCACGCGACCGCACGCAAACGTCGCGTCGACCCCGAAAGGGGTCAGACCCCGATCGGGTTCGACGCGTCGCGAGACCGCGGTCACGCCTTCAGCGACACCGCCTTCACGAGCGCTTCGAGCGATTCGGCGAACAGGTCCTTGAAGCGCCACACGTCGGGCACGAGCTCGCGGCAGCCGATCACGCCCCAGTCGAGGTGGTCGCGGTAGCTCTGCACCGTGATGTTGAGGCCCTGGCCCTCCGCCACCGCACTCACGGGATAGAACGTCTGCAGCTCCGCGCCCGCGCAGTAGAGCGACTCGCGCGGACCCGGCACGTTCGAGATCACGACGTTGAAGGGCGGGTTCAGGCGGTCGAGGATCTTCGTGCGCGCGATGATGCGCGCCGCCTGGGCGAGCAGCGCCGGGGTCGCCACCTGCGTCCAGTCCTGCAGCAGGTTCGCCGGGACCGCCTCCGACGCGCGCTTCGCGCTTGCCATGGCCTCGTGGATGCGGCGCAGGCGCTCGAGCGGGTCCTCGACGTCGGTGGCGAGCGTGCACAGGATGCTGCCCACGCGGTTCGTATAGGCCTGCTTCTCCGCCTCGCTGCGGATCGACACCGGCACCATCGCCGTGAGGGGATCCTTCGGCAGCGCCTTCTTCTCCTCGAGGTAGCGCCGCAGCGCGCCCGCGCTGATCGCCATCACCACGTCGTTCAGCGTCGTGCCCGCCGCGGTCTTCACCTTCTTCACGTCGTCGAGCTTCATCGAGAAGTAGGCGAAGCGGCGATGCGGCGTGATCGAGCGGTTGAACGGCGTGCGCGGCGCCGGCGTTTGCGGGATCGGATCGGCGTCCACCTCCCCCGTGCGCCGGCGCAGGAAGTTGCCCGCGACCGGCAGGCGATCGAGCCCGAGCGCGTTCACCGCCGTCGCGAGCCCCTCGTTCGATTGCGTGATCGTGCGGACCGTGCGGATCGCCGTGCGCACGACGCGATCCGGCGCGCGCACGAGGCCGCCGAGCCCGCGCACCAGCATCTCCGCGCTGCTCGGGACCCGGTCGGGAACCCAGGGCCGCTTCGGGGGAGCCACCGGCGCTCCCTCGGGCACGCGATCGAGGATCACCTGCATCATCTCGGCGCCGGAGACGCCGTCGATCGTGCAGTGGTGGATCTTCGTGTAAAGCGCGACCTGGCCGTTCGCGAGGCCCTCGATCACGTACATCTCCCAGAGCGGGCGATTGCGGTCGAGCGCGCGGCCGTGGATGCGCGCGACCAGCGCGGCGAGCTGCTCGTCGTCGCCCGGCGGCGGCACCGCGATGTGGCGCAGGTGGAAGTCGAGGTCGAAGTCGGGATCCTCGATCCAGTACGGGTGGTCGAGGTCGAGCGGTACCTGCGCGAGCCGTCGGCGATACGGCGGGAGCAGGTGCATGCGCTCCTTCAGCGTGCGCTCGATGGCGTCGTACAGCGAGCCGTTCTTCAGACCGCGCACGTCGTACATGCACAGCGAGGCGACGTGTCCGAGCTGGCCGCCGGCTTCCATGGTGAGGAAGGTGTTGTCGAGTCCGCTGAGCTGCTGCATCGGTGGCTCCTCGTCGCACGGGCGTCGCTCGCGCCGTACGCGCCTAGCCTACGCGGGATCGGCGAGACGCGGGGAGAAGTTCGCGCGAAACGCCCCACACACGCACCCGGACGCAACCGGACGCACCCGCGCGCAATCGGAGCGTCGAACCCCAAAGGGGTCAGACCCCATCCGGGTTCGCGAGCGGGCGGATCAGGCGCGCTCGGTCACCCCCGCCCGGTCGGCGCGATTTTCGCGTCGGCTCGCGTTTCGCCTCGGGCTTTCGCTGATACAGTGCGCCCGCCTCTGGAACCCGCCTCCCTCCGTCGGAGAAGCGATGCCGATTGCGCTCACGCCCGAACTGCGCTCCAAGATCGAGAACACCATCCGCGGCCTGACCATCGATGCCGTCGAGGCTGCGGGAATCGGCCATCTCGGCGCGCCGATGGGCCTCGCGGGCCCGGCGTTTCAGCTCTGGGACAAGCACCTGCGCTTCGACCCCACCGACCCGAATTGGCCGCTGCGCGATCGCTTCGTGCTCAGCGCCGGCCACGCGTCGATGCTGCTCTACTCGCTCCTCAACCTGTTCGACTACGACCTGCCGATGAGCGAGATCCAGCGCTTCCGGCAGCTGCACTCGAAGACGCCGGGGCACCCGGAATTCGGCGAGACGCCGGGGGTCGAGGTCACCACCGGCCCGCTCGGGCAGGGCTTCGGCCACGCGGTGGGCATGGCACTGGCCGGCAAGCTCGCGCGCTCGCGTTTCGGCCGCGGCGGCGAAGGCCCGGGCCACCACTTCGTCTACGCGATCGCGTCGGACGGCGACCTGATGGAGGGCGTGTCCTACGAGAGCGCCTCCCTCGCCGGGCACCTGAAGCTCGACAACCTCGTCGTGCTCTACGACGACAACAAGATCACGATCGACGGCCCCACCGCGATCACCTTCACCGAGAACATCCGCGGCCGCTTCGAGGCGCAGGGCTGGCACGTCCAGGAGATCGACGGCAACGACCCGGCGGCCCTCGACGCCGCGCTCGAGGCTGCGCGGGCTGCGACCGGCAGGCCCTCGATCGTGGCGATGAAGACGACGATCGGGTTCGGCAGCCCGTGGGCCGGTCAATCGAAGGCGCACGGCGGCCCCTTCGGCCCCGACAACGTCAAGGCGACGAAGGCGAACCTCGGCATCCCGACCGAGCCGCTCTACCACGTGGGCGACGACGTGCGCGCCTACTGCAAGGAGCGCGCTGCCCTGAAGCGCTTCGAGCGCATGCGCGCCGACGAGCGGCTCGCCGCCTGGCGCGCGGCGCACCCCGATGCCGCCGCGCGCTGGGAGCGCGTGCGCAATCGCGCGCTGCCGGCGGACGTGACGGAGCGACTCGTCGCGGGCCTCGACACCAAGAGCGCCGCGACGCGCGCGCACTCCGGCACCGTGATCGGCCGCATCGCGGAAGCCGCGCCGCAGCTCTTGATCGGCGGCTCCGCCGACCTGGCCGGCAGCAACAACACGAACATCCCGAACGGCGGGATGGTCGGGCAGGGCGAGGATCCCTTCGCGGGCTCGATCGTGAACTTCGGCGTGCGCGAGCACGCGATGGGCGCGATCACGAACGGCATCGCCCTCGACGGCACGTTCGCGCCGTACTGCGGCACGTTCCTCGTGTTCAGCGACTACATGCGCCCGAGCGTTCGCCTCGCCGCGCTGATGAAGGCGCGCTCGGTGTTCGTGTTCACCCACGACTCGATTTTCGTGGGCGAGGACGGCCCGACCCATCAGCCGATCGAGCAGGTGGATGCGCTGCGCGCGATTCCCGATCTCGTCGTGTTCCGCCCGGCGGACGGCGTCGAGACGGCGATGGCGTGGCGCTACGCGCTCCAGGATGCGCGGGGCCCCGTCGCGTTCGCGCTCTCGCGCCAGGCGCTGCCCGTGCTGAAGCGCGAAGTCGCCTTCACCAACGCCGACGTGCTGCGCGGCGCCTACAAGGTGCGCGACCCGAAGGGCAAGCCCGACGTGACGATCGTCGCGACGGGCTCAGAGGTCGCGGTGGCCTGCGATGCGGCCGCGCTGCTCGGCGAGAGCGGCATCGCGGCGCGCGTCGTGTCGGCGCCGAGCCTCGAGCTGCTGCGCGCCCAGGGCGACGCGTATCGCACCGAGCTGCTCGGCGCGGGCGTGCCGCTCGTGGCGGTCGAAGCCGGCCGCGGCGAGGCGCTCCGCGCGCTGATCGGGCCGAGCGGGCTCGTGATCGGCATGGATCGCTTCGGCGCCTCGGCCTCCTACCAGGCGCTCGCGAAGCACTTCGGCTTCGTGGGCGACGCGGTGGCGGCCAAGGTCCGCGGCTTCCTCGGGCGCTAGCGACGGCGCGCGGGGAGCCGCGCGTCGGCGCCGGAGGGCGGCGGACCGACCTCGGGAATGCGCGAAACGCGTGCAGGCGAGCGGCAACTCGCGCCACGCGGGAGCCGAGAGCCTCGGCCGCGGCCAAGTCGGTCACCCGGCGTGCCGAAGCGGGCACTCAAGGGGATGGCGATGAAGCTCGTGATTCTCGGCGGAATTCTCCTCTGCGTGCTCGGCCTCGCGGCCGCCGTCGGCCACGCAAAACCCGGCGCCTCGCGCCGCACGCTCGCGCGCCTCGGCGCGACCACGTTCTTCGCGTTCCTCGCGGCGTTTTTCTGGCTGTCGCCCTTCGCGGCGCGCGGCCGGTTCTTCACGGGCATGGCGATCTTCTTCTCGATCGGCGGCGCGATCAGCACGTGGAAGCTGCTCGCGGGCCTGCAGGGCGGCGCGGCCGGCGAGAAGAGCGCGGTCCACTGAGCGCGACCTTCCCGCGCCGATAGCCCGCCCGTATCGCGCGCATCCAAAACGAGTCTTGGCCCGCGAAGCCGGCGGGCCCGAGTGTTCTCCTCAGCGCGGCACGAACGCCGCCACGAGGAGAACGCCCATGCTGACCGTTGGAGATCGCTTTCCGGAATACGCCCTCGAAGCCGTCGTGAGCCTCGAGCCTGGCGAAGAGTTCGCGACGCTGACCCCGGCGAGCCACGCCGGCCGCTGGCGCGTCGTGTTCTTCTGGCCGATGGACTTCACCTTCGTGTGCCCGACCGAGATCGCGGCGTTCGGCGAGCGCGACGCCGACTTCCGCGCGCGCGGCGCGCAGCTGCTCGGCGCGAGCACCGACACGCACTTCGTGCACCTTGCCTGGCGCCGCCAGCAGCCGGCCCTGCGCGCCCTGCCGTTCCCGATGCTCGCGGACACGAAGCGCGAGCTGTCGACGGCGCTCGGCATCCTGCACCGCCACGAAGGCGTCGCCCTGCGCGCGACCTACATCGTCGACCCCGACGGCGAGATCCGCTTCGCGAGCGCGAACGATCTCTCGGTCGGCCGCAACGTCGACGAGGTGCTGCGCGTGCTCGACGCGCTGCAGACCGGCGAGCTCACCCCGTGCAACTGGAAGCCGGGCGAGAAGACGCTCACCGCCGCGTGAGGGGCGAGGCGCGCACCCGTCCCGAGCCCGTCCTGCACGCCCCTCGAACGAAAGGAGAAGGTCATGACGTACAAGAGTCCGAGTCCGCTGCCCGAGAAGGACCGCGAGCAGATCGCCGCGTCGCTGAACGCGCGGCTCGCGGATGGCCTCGACCTGCACGGCCAGATCAAGGTCGCGCACTGGAACGTGAAGGGGCCGCAGTTCGCCGCGCTGCACCCGCTGTTCGAGACGTTCGCGGTGGGGCTCGCGCTGCACGTGGACGCGATCGCCGAGCGCGCGGTGACGCTCGGCGCCCAGGCGCGTGGCACCGCGCGGCACGTGGCGCGCGCTTCGAGCCTGCCCGAGTACCCGTGCGAGGCCGTGCGCGACCTCGTGCACGTGCGCCTGCTCGCGGAGCGCTTCGAGCAGTTCGTCGCGGGCCTGCGCGCGACGCGCGCGCTCGCGACCGAGCTCGGCGACGACGACACGGTGGACCTCGTGAACGCGCCGATCCAGGAGTTCGAGAAGCACGCCTGGTTCCTGCGCGCCTCGCTCGTGGAGTGACGGCTCCCGCTGCGCGGCGTCAGCGGTAGTCGTGCGACTCCGGCACGACGTCGGCGCCGTGCAGCGGGACCACCTCGCGGATGCGCACGTGGATCACGCCGTCGACGTTCTGGAGCGGGCCCGCGACCTCGATCAGCGGCGAGGCGTGCAATGGCCCGCGCAGCTTCTCGAACTGGTCGGGCGTGAAGACGCCGTTGGTGGTGCCGGTCTCGTCTTCCAGCGTGACGAAGCAGAAGCCCTTCGCCGAGCCGGGGCGCTGGCGCACGATCACGTGGCCGGCGGTGCGGACGAGCCGCCCGTTCGGCACGCGGCGCAGCTCCGCGGTCGAGAGCACGCCGCGCGCCCGCAGCTGCTCGCGCAGGTGCGCCATCACGTGGGGACCGGTGGTGAGCCCCGTCGTGCGGTAGTCCGCGAGCGTCGTCTCGAGCGCAGAGAGCGCCTCGATCGGCACGTCGCGCTCCGCGTCCGGCGGCGCCACGCCGGCGAACAGCGAGCTCCGGTCGCGCTCGAGCCCCGTCACCTGCCAGAGTGCCGCGCGCCGCTCCGACGCCCGCGCGTCGAGCGCCGCGAGCGCGCCGCTCTCCGCGAGCGCCTCGATCTCGTTGCGCTTCGGCGCCGCGCGCTGCGCGAAGTCCGCGAGCGACGCGAACGGTGCCGCCGCGCGCTCCGCCGCGATGCGCGCGCCGGTCTCCGCCGAGAGCCCGCGCACGAAGCGCAGCCCGAGCCGCACCGCGAGCGCCTGCGGGCCGCCTCGAGGGACGGGGCGCGCAGTCGACTCGCACGTCTCGCCGCTTTTCTCTTCCCTCTCAGGCACGACGCCCTGGGCAGGCGCTTCGCCACGGGCATCGGCCAGTGCATCCGCGGGACGCGCGCGCGGTGGGTCGGCCCCCTCGGCGTGCGCGCGCGGCGGGCCGGGGGCGCGCTGGAGCGGAAGTAAAGCGCAGCAGGCCGCGTCGCCTGACCGCCCAGTTCCGTCCGCGCCCAAGCCTCGAGACGGCTCGCTAGCGCGCGCGAGCCATGGAGCGGAAGCGCGCCCCCGGCCCGCCGCGCTCTCGCTGCTCGTCCGACCCACCGTCCGCGAATCCGTCGCGACTCGCTCGAGCCCGCAACGCCACTCCGAGTGCGCGACGTCGATCGGCAGCACCCGCACGCCGTGCCGCTCCGCGTCCTTCACGAGCGTCGCCGGGCTGTAGAAGCCCATCGGCCACGCGTTCAGGAGGCCCGCGAGGAACGCCGCCGGGTGGTGCGCGCGCAGGTAGGCCGAGGCGTAGGCGATCAGCGCGAAGGAGGCGGAGTGCGACTCGGGGAAGCCGTAGAGCGCGAACGAGGTGATGCCGCGCACGACCTCGTCCTGCGCCTCGCCGACGATGCCGCGCGCCGTCATGCCGCTGCGCAGCCGCGACTCGATCTGCGCCATGCGCTCGGCCGAGCGCTTGAAGCCCATCGCGCGGCGCAGCTCCTCGGCCTCGCCGCCGCTGAAGCCCGCGGCCGTCATCGCGAGCCGTAACAACTGCTCCTGGAAGATCGGCACGCCGAGCGTGCGCTTCAGGATCGGCTCGAGCATCGGGTGCGGGTAGACCACCGGCTCGCGGCCTGCGCGGCGGTTCAGGTAGGGGTGCACCATCTGCCCGACGATCGGGCCGGGGCGGATGATCGCGATCTCCACCACGAGGTCGTAGAAGTTCTTCGGCTTCATGCGCGGCAGCGTCGCCATCTGCGCGCGGCTCTCGATCTGGAACACGCCGACCGTGTCGGCGCGCTGGATCATCGCGTAGGTCTTCGGGTCGTCGGGCGGCAGATGCGCGAGGTCGATCGCGACGCCCTCGTGCGCGTGGATCATCGGCAGCGTCTGCTCGAGCGCGTCGAGCATGCCGAGGCCGAGCAGGTCGATCTTGATCAGGCCGAGGTCCGCGCAGTCCTCCTTGTCCCACTGGATCACGCGCCGGCCGGGCATCGCGGCAGGCTCGATCGGTACCACCTCGTCGAGCCGGCCCGCGGCGATCACGAGCCCGCCGGTGTGCTGGCCGAGGTGGCGCGGCAGCCCCTGCACCTGGCCCGCGAGCTCGAGCAGCAGCCGGATGCGCGGAGAATCCGGGTCGACGCCCGCGCCGCGCAGCAGCGCCTTCACGTCGTCGAGCTCCTCGCGGAAGTGCAGGTGGTGGAGGTGCTTCGAGATCTTGTCGCAGGCCTCGGCGCTCATCCCGAGCACCTTCCCCATCTCGCGGAAGGCCGAGCGCGTGCGGTAAGTGATCACCGTCGCGGTCATGCCGACGCCGTGGGGGCCGTAGCGCTCGTAGACGTACTGGATCGTGCGCTCGCGCTGGTCGCCGGAGGGCAGATCGAGGTCGATGTCGGGCCACTCGCCGCGCTCTTCCGAGAGGAAGCGCTCGAACAGCAGCTCCATGCCCACCGCGTCGACGGCGGTGATCTCGAGCGCATAACAAACCGCGCTGTTCGCGGCGGAGCCGCGGCCCTGGCACAGGATGCGCTGCTCGCGGGCGAAGCGCGCGATGTCCCAGACGATCAGGAAGTAGCCGGCGAGGCCGAGCTTCTCGATCACGGCGAGCTCGTGCTCGAGCTGCGCGCGCACGCGTGCCGACGGCTTCGCGCCGTAACGCTTGCGCGCGCCGTCGAGGGTGAGGCGGCGCAGCAGCGCGGCCTGCGACTCGCCCGGCGCGGTCGGGAAGGTGGGGAAGCGGTAGCCGAGGTCGGCGAGCGTGAACTCGCACTGCTCCGCGATCGCGCGCGTGGCGCGCAGCCAGGCGGGGCGGTCGGCGAAGCGCGCCGCCATCTCCGCGGGCGCGCGCAGCACCCGCTCGCCGTTGGGCAGCAGCCGCTTGCCCGCGGCGTCGAGCGTCGTGTGGTGGCGCAGGCAGAGCAGGGCGTCGAGCAGCTTGCGGCCCGCGGGCTTGGCCGCGCGCACGTCGCCGCTCGCGGCGACCGGGATGCGCAGCGTCTCCGCCAGCGCGACGGCGCGCCGCGTCGCCGCTTCCTGCGCGCGGTCCTGGGTGCGCGCGACGTCGACGGCGGTGCGGCCGGAGAACACGCCGCTCGCGCGCGCGAGCCAGCGCTGCGCACGCTCGCGCGCCTCGCTGCCCGCGTCGCGCCCCAGCGCCTCCGCGCTCACCAGCGCGAAGAGGCCGCCGGCGTGGGCCTCCACCTCGTCCCACGAGACCCGCGCCGCACCCTTCGGCGCGTTGCCCTGCGCGACCGTGAGCAGCCGCGCGAGGTGCCGATAGCCCGCGCGCGAGGTCGCGAGCAGCAGCAGGGGCCGCCCCTCGACGTCCGACAGCTCCGCCCCCACGAGCGCGCGCAGGCCGGCGGCCTTCGCCGCCTGGTGGAAGCGCGGCATGCCGGAGACGCCGTCGCGGTCGCCGAGCGCCAGCGCCCCGTGCCCGAGCTCGGCGGCGCGCGTCGCGAGGTCCTCGGGGTTCGAGGCGGCCTCGAGGAAGGAGAAGGCGCTCTTCGCGCGCAGCTCGACGTAGTCGGGGGTGGAGGAGGGCATGGGAGGATTTTCGCTCTATATTCGCTTCTTGGGCAACTCCCCGACGAAAGGGGGCCATTCTTGAAGGCGCCCTGCCACCGCGGCTCTGTCGCGGCCACAGCAGCGGAGCAGGAGGAGTCGCGGATGCATCGGATGCGGCAGGGGTGGGTCGTTGCTCTTGGGGTCGGCTGGGCCGCCGCCGCGCTCGCCAGCGAGGGCCGCATCGAGATCAGCCACACACGCGCGCTGGCCGGTGGCGTCACGCCGGGCGACGGTGCGGGCTATCCGGTGACGCTCACGCAGCCGGGCAGCTACGTGCTCACGAGCGATCTCGCGATCCCGTCGCTCGATACGAACGGCATCGCGATCGCGACCGACGACGTCACCATCGACCTCGCCGGCTTCACGGTTCGGGGGCCGAACGCGTGTGTGCCGGGCGCGTGCTCGAGCGCAGGTGCGGGCATCGGCATCGGGACCGACTCCATCCTCGCCAATCGCAAGCGCATCCGCGTACGGGGCGGCCAGGTCATCGGTGCGGGCGGCTCCGGCATCAGCGTGGGCGACGACGCCGAGGTCACCGGAATGCTCGTCACCGCGTGTGGCGGGAACGGCATCGTGGTGGGCGCGCGCAGCCTCGTGAGCGGCAATCGGAGCGTCGGGAATCGCCAGGGAGGAGCGTTGCTCGGGGCGGGCGCCGGCTTCGCGGGCAACGTGTTCGCGGCGAACAGCCTCGGCGGGAGCTTCCCGATCTTGGCAGGGGGGGTCCCGATCGGCGGAAACGCCTGTGACGCCGCCGCCTGCTCTCCCCGGGGCGCGCGACGCTTTTACCTGACGACGACGGTGCACAGCGGGGCCGACGCGGACTCCGCGTGCGGCACGGGCTCTCACATGGCCTCGTACCACGAACTGCGCTTCGGCAGGCTCGAGTACGATCCGACGCGAGGCTCCGTCGAAACCGACTCCGGCAGCGGCCCGCCCACGCAGAGCCTGGGGTGGATCCGAACGGGCGCGAGCGGGGGGGTCGGGAGCTCGGACGAGGGCCGAGCGAACTGCAACGGCTGGACGAGCGCCGCCGGCGGCCACTTCGGCAGCCAGGCCGGCTTCAACGAGGTCTGGTTCCCGAGCAGCCCGTCCGGATCCGGAGGCAACGTGTCCGCGGGTCCGATCGAAGTCGACAGCATGCGGGGTGGTGCGACTGCTTGCTCGACGCCGCTTCGCGTCTGGTGCATCGAGGACTGACGGCGCTGGCGGGTAGCCGCACCTGTATGGCGATCCCCTCGGCGGTTCCACGCATGGATTCGCCCCGCCCGCGGGCCGATGCGCTGCCCAGCCCTGCGGAGCCGCCCTTGAACCCTCGCGCCACCATCCTCCTGCGTTGGGTGATCCACGCGACCGAGCGCGCGCAGGGGGAGTTGCCCGCGTTCCCGACCGTCGCGACGCAGCTGATCGATGTGCTCGAGAAGCCGGACGCGGATCTGCGCGAGGTCGAGAGCCTGATCACGCGCGACCAGGCGATCGCGTCGGACGTGCTGCGCACCGCGAACTCCGCGCTGTTCGGCAGCACGATGCCGGTGCAGAGCGTGCGCCAGGCCGCGCTGCGCCTCGGCTTTCGCGAGACGGCGCAGGTCGCGATGGTGGCGGCCTATCGCGCGCTCTTCGACGTCGAGCATCGCGCCGAGCTCGAGACGTTCCCGCGGCTCTGGCGCGGGCTCTGGCACGAGTCGCTGGTGTGCGCGTACGGGACGCGCCTGCTCGCGCGCGAGCTGAAGCATCCCGCGCCGGAGCGCGTGTTCCTCGGCGGGATGTTCCGCAACGTCGGCAACCTGCTCGCGCTGAAGGTCGTGTCGCGCGGCCTCGTGCGCGGGCGCCTCAAGGCCGCGCCCAGTGAGGCGGAGCTCGGCGAGGTGATGAACGCGCTGCACACGCGGCTCGGCTCGAGCTACCTGCGCAGCTGCGGCATGCCGGGCGGCGTCGCCGAGATCGCGGCGCGCCACCACGACGTCGACGTGGCGTTCTCGCCCGAGACGCTCGACTTGCACCTCGTGCGCGTCGCCGACGGCCTGTGCTGCGCGATCGGCGTCACGCCCTTCGCGCCGATCGAGATCGGCCCGCTCGCGCTCGAGAGCGCCGACGCCTTCGGGCTCGGCCCCGACCGCCTCGAGCTGTTCACGCTGCAGTTCCGCGAGCTCGCGACGCAGGTGCGCGCGCTCGCGTGAGGCGCCCGCGTCGGGTGCAGCTCAGCGCGCTTCGGCCGCGAGCTTCTCCGCCTCCGCCACCATGCTCTCGATCACGGCGATGCCGCCGTCCCAGAACTTCGGGTCGGTGACGTCGAGGCCGACGCGCTTCAGCAGCACGCTCGGCGTCTCGCTGCCGCCGGCCGCGAGCAGCGCGCGGTACTTCGCCACGAAAGGCTCGCCTTCCTCGTCGTAACGCCGCAGGAGCGCGAGCACGAGCAGCTCGCCGAAGGCGTACGCATAACAATAGAAGGGCGAGTGCACGAAGTGGCCGATGTAGAGCCACCACCAGGCGTAGTCGTCCGACAGCGCGACGGCGTCGCCGTGCATGGGCGCGTTCGCGGCGATCCAGAGCGCGTTGATGCGCTCGACCGGCAGCTCGCCCTCGCTGCGACGCGCGGCGTGCAGCTGCTCCTCGAAGCGCGTCAGCACGACCTGCCGGAACACCGTCGCGAAGGTGTCCTCGATCTTCCCGCACAAGAGCGCGAGCCGCGCCTTGGCGTCGCTCTCCTCGCGCATCAGGCCGCGGAACACGAGCATCTCGCCGAACACGCTCGCCGTCTCGGCGGCGGTGAGCGGCGCCTGCTGCTCGAGCAGGCCGCAGTCGGCGGCGAGCACGTCGTGCACGCCGTGGCCGAGCTCGTGGGCGAGGGTCATCACCGCGCGCGGGTCGCCCGTGTAGCTCATCAGCACGTAGGGATGGAGGCTCGGCAGCGTGTTCGCGCAAAACGCACCGCCTTGCTTGCCGGGGCGCACCTCGGCGTCGATCCAGTCGCCCGCGAAGAAGCGCGACGCGATGTTCGCGAGCTCGGGGGAGAACGCGCGGTAGGAGCGCAGCACGAGATCGCGCGCGTCGGCCCAGCTGCGCTTGCGCTCCGCGCGCGCGATCGGTGCGTAGCGGTCGTAGTCGGCGAGCTGCGGGATGCCGAGCAGCTTCGCCTTGAGGCGGTAGTAGCGCTGCACGACGGGGAACGCGCGCTCGGTCGCGGTCATCAGGGCGTCGACCGACGCAGCCTCGATCTCGTTCGCGAGGTGCCGCGAATCCATCATGCCCGCGTGCTTGCGCAGGCGGTCCTCGGTGGACTTGTTCGCGACGAGCGTGTTGAGCGCGAACGCGAGCAGCCGCGCGCTCGCGCGCAGGCCCTCGGTGAGCGCGGCGGCGCCCGCCTGGCGGCGCGTGCGGTCGGCGTCGTAGAGCAGGGCGAGCGTCTCCTCGAGGCCGACCTCGCGCGCCACCTCGCCGACTTTCGGGCGGAAGCGCAGGCTCGCGACCGTCTCGTCGAAGAGGCGCACCCAGGCGCGCTCGCCGGTGTTCGCGGCTTCGTCGAGCACCCGCTCCTCGGCCTCGCTCAGCACGTGGGGCCGGTAGCGGCGCGCGGCGGCGAGGTAGTGGCGGCGCGTCGCGAGCACCGGGTCGGCGAGCAGCTGCGCCGCGCGCGCGTCGTCGACGGCGATCCACTCGAGCTCGAAGAAGCGCAGCGCGTTGCGCACCTCGGTGCCCTTCTCCTGGACGTGGGCGACCAGCGCGCCGTGGGCGGGCGCCTGGGTGTCGGCGGCGAACTGCAGCGACGCGAAGGCGCCGGCGCGGGTCGCGGGCTCGAGGGCCGCCTCGTAGGCGTCCATCGCCGCGGCGAGCTCGCCGGCTGCGAGCTCCGCGACGCGGCCGCGGTAGCGCGCGGCGAAGGCGTTCGCGGCGGCGAGGGCGGCCGCGAGGTCGCGGTCGACGCCCTCGCGCGCGGGCGCGGGATACAGGTGCGAGAGGTCCCAGCGCACGCCGTGGGCGGCGCCGCGTTCGCGGGCGGAGGTCGCGTCGGTCGAGGAGGCGGCGGTCATCTCGCCATCCTAACGGGGCCCGGCGGGCGGGTGAAGCGATTGACAGCGCGCGCAGCCGCTGGGCAGGATGCGCCCATGCAACACGGCGTGGGTCGCTGGGGCGCGGTCGCGCTCCTGCTCGCTTGGGCGGTTTCGGGCGCGGCGCAGGAGGCGTCCCCCGCGCCCCCCGTGCCGTCCGCCGCGGACGTCGGTGCGTTCGTCGACGCGATCGTCGAGGGCGAGCTGGTGCGCAGCGACGTCGCCGGCGCGGTCGTCGTGGTGGTGGCGGACGGCGTGCCGGTGCTCTCGAAGGGTTACGGCTTCGCGGACGTCGCGAAACGCGTCCCGGTGGACGACCGCACGCTCTTCCGGCAGGCCTCGATCAGCAAGCTCGTGACCGCGCTCGCCGTGCTCCAGCTCGTGGAGCAGGGAAAGCTCGATCTCGACGCCGACGTGAGCGCGGCGGTGGGCTTCTCGCTTCCGCGCGTGGGCGGGAAGCCGGTGACGCTGCGCCAGCTGCTCACCCATCGCGCGGGCTTCGAGGAGCGGCTGCGCGACCTCGCCCACGCGAACGCGCCGCCGACGCCGCTCGAGGCGTTCGTGCGCACGCACGTGCCGCGCCGCGCGCGCGTGCCCGAAGCGTCGCCGGCGTACTCGAACTACGGCTTCGCGCTCGCGGGCTATGCGGTAGAGCGCGCGTCGGGGTTGCCGTTCGAGCGCTACGCGGCCGAGCGGATCTTCGCGCCCCTCGGCATGGACGATGCGACCTTCGCGCAGCCGCTGCCCGCGCCCCTCGCGGCGCGCATGTCGCGCGGCTACGTCGTGGGCAGCGGGCCGCCGGGCCCGTTCGAGGTGATCAACGACGCCCCCGCCGGCGCGCTGACGGCGAGCGGCGCCGCCATGGGGCGCTTCCTGCGCATGCTGCTCAGCGGGGGCGCGCTGGATGGCGTTCGCGTGATTTCGCCGGAGGGGTTCGCGCGCTGGATCGCGCCGCAGGTGACGATCGCGGGCAACGGCCTCGGCCTCGCGATCTACGAATCGCATCCGCACGGCGTGCGCACCCTCGGCCACGGCGGCGACCTCTCGCACTTCCACAGCGACTTGCACGCGCTGCCCGAGCACGGCTTCGGCGTGTACGTGGCGCAGAACAGCCTCGGCAAGGGGCAGCGGTTGTTACGGTCCGCGCTCGTGCCCGCGCTGCTGAAGCGCTACTTCGCGCCCGGAGCGCGCGGCGCCGAAGTGCGGTTCGAGCCGACGCCCCTCGCCGCCCTCGAGGGCTCGTACATGACGACGCGACGCTCGGATGCGTCGTGGATGCGGCTGCAGGGCCTGCTCGACCAGGTCGTGGTGCGCGCGAGGGAGGACGGCACGCTCGTGGCGCGCGGGCTCGTGGACGCGGCGGGCGACCCCGAGCGCTTCCACGAGGTCGCGCCCGGGCGCTTCCGCAGCGCCGATGGCGAGCGCGAGATCGCCTTCGCGCGCGACGCGGCCGGGCACGCGACCGAGCTGCAGCCGTGGTTCCCGGGCGTGACCTACGAGCGCGCCCGGCTGCGCGACACCCAGGACTTCGCGCTCGCGGTGTTCGCGCCGTCGCTCGCGATCGCGCTCGGCGTGCTGCTCGCGCCGCTCGCGGGGCGCCTCGCGCGGCGCGC
>CAZCTH010000097.1:0-18702 GCA_964501435.1 uncultured Spirochaetales bacterium
CGCAACTTCATGAAGTCGCGCTCCGAGAACCGGCGCGACTCGCCTCCCGCCGTCGCGCTCGGGCTGCGCGCGAAGCGGCTCGAGACACGCGAACTGCTGGGTGCACGCCGCTTTCCTTGGCGCCACGCGCTCGCCCCATGGGTCGAGCGCGCCTACCACGCGCGCATCCCCACACGCGCCGTCGCGAACTGCCGCGTCCACGCGCGGCGCTACGCGATCTAGGGGACGAGATCTCCGTTCGCGCGCGGAATCCCCTGCTGCGGCGGGGTTTTCACGGGAAGAAGAAACAATCTTCGATCCACAACTCGCGACGTGCGGCGGCCCCCACCGATCGGCGAAACTCACGCGCATGACGGAGCTGAAGTCGATTCCCGCTCTCCTGGAAGCCGCCGAAGGCGGCGATCGCGAGGCGCGGGATCGACTGTTCGCCGCGCTCTATGGCGAGCTCCGGCAGATCGCCCGCAGCGCGCTGCGCCGGGGCGCTGGGGCCGCCGCGGGCCTCAGCCCCACCACCGTCGTCCACGAGGTCTACGCCGGCATGGCCGGGCGTGCGGATCTCGCGTTCCCCGATCGGTCGCGCTTCCTCGCCTATGCCGCTCGCGCGATGCGCGGCTTCATCATCGACTCGCTGCGCAACGGCAGCGCCCAGAAGCGCGGGAGCGAGTTCCTGATCACCCACCTCGACGGGCGCCTCGAGGGGGCCGTCTCCGACCCGCGGGCAGCCGAGCTGACCCGGCTCTCGGATGCGCTGGACGAGCTCGCGGGCGTCGACCCGCGCCTGGCCGAGCTCGTGGATCTGAAGTTCTTCTGCGGCTTCTCGCTGATCGAGATCGCGCAGATGACCGGTGTCTCCGAGCGCACCGCGCAGCGGGCGTGGGAGAAGGCGCGGCTCGTGTTGTTCGACGCCCTGCGCGACGACGGCTGACCGACGGCGGCGCCGGGGCCCGCCGGGCGCGACGGTCGGGGCGGGCGTCGAGTCGCCTCGCGGCGCGTGGCGGCTTCCGCCGTGGCTTTGCGATTGCGTGGGCGAGGTGACCCATGTCGATCGTCGCATCCCGTCGTCCGCTCGCTGGCGCACTCGTCTTCAGCGCTCTCCTGCTGGCCGCGTCGGCTGCCGAGGCGCAGCTCGTGGACCGGACCCAAGCGCCGAATCCCGCCGGCGCCGGCATCGCCAAGTCGCTGTCCGAGCAGATCGGAAGCGGGCAAGGCGACGCATTCACGCCGGGCTCCTCGATCTTCCTGATCCAGCGCGACCCCGCGCGCTCGATCCGCCGCGGGCGCCAGCTCTTCCAGCGCAAGTTCTCGGTGCACCAGGGGCTCGGCCCGCGCACCGGCGATGGGAGTGGCGACATCGCGAGCGAGGCTTCGATCGGTGCCGGCGTCGCGGACAGCTGCGCCGGCTGCCACGGGCGCCCGCGCGGCGCCGCGGGCTTCGGCGGGGACGTCGCGACGCGCCCCGACAGCCGCGACGCGCCGCATCTCTTCGGGCTCGGCCTCCAGGAGATGCTCGCGGACGAGATCACGAGCGATCTGCGCGCGATCCGTGCGCGCGCCGCGCAGCTCGCGGCGCAGCGCGGCGAGAGCATCACGCTGCCGCTCGCGAGCAAGGGCATCCGCTACGGACGGATTCGTGTGCATCCGAACGGCGCGGTGGACGCGAGCGGCGTGGAAGGCGTGGACGGCGATCTGCGCGTGCGCCCGTTCTTCGCGCAGGGCGGAACGATCTCGATCCGCGAATTCCTGGTCGGCGCGTTCAACGCCGAGATGGGCATCGAGGCGTCCGACCCGCTCCTGCACGCCGCGGCGGCGGGCGGGCGCGTGGTCACGCCGGCGGGGATGGTGCTCGACGGCAGCCTCGACGCGATCGAGACGCCGCCCGCGATCAACCAGGCGGACGACGCCGACGGCGACGGCGTGCGCGACGAGCTGCCGACGGCGCTCGTCGACCACATGGAGTTCTACCTGCTCAACTACTTCAAGCCGGCCGTCCATCAGCAGTCGGCGCTCGCCAAGAGTGGCCGCCGGGTGTTCGACGCGATCCGTTGCGCGAGCTGCCACGTCGCGGAGCTTCGCATCGAGCAGGATCGGCGCGTCGCCGACGTCGAGACGGCCTTCGACCCCGCGCGCGGCGGCTTCAACCGCCTGTTCGCGACCGCGTCGCTGCGCCTCGTGGCGGTGGACGACGGCTCAGGCCATCCGACGCTGAAGCAGCCCGCGCTGCAGCCCTTCGTCGTGCGCAACTTCTACGCCGACCTGAAGCGCCACGACCTCGGGCCGGCGTTTCACGAGCGCAACTACGACGGCACGACCACCACGCACTTCATGACCGAGCCGCTCTGGGGCGTCGGCTCGACGGCGCCCTACGGCCACGACGGCCGCAGCGTGAACCTGCGCGAAGTGATCCTGCGCCACGGCGGAGAGGCGCAGGCCCAGCGCGACGCGTTCGCCGCGCTGCCGGAAGGCGCGCAGCTCGCGGTGCTCGAGTTCCTCGAGTCGCTCGTGCTGTTCCCGCCCGACGACACGGCCTCGAATCTCGACCCCGGCGACAAGGCCGCGCCCGGCTACCCGCAACAGGGCCACGGCTCGATCAAGCTGGGGGCGCTGTTCAACGATCCGAGCGATCCCGAGTAGGCGGAGCCGCTACTCCGCCACCCACGCCTGGATCAAGTGATGCGCGATCGCGATCGGCGGCGGCACGCCGAGGCGCTGCGTCGGCGCGACGAGCGCCGCGCGCACTTCGTCCTTCGTGAACCAGTCGGCCGACTCGAGCTCGTTCGTGTCGATCTGGATGCGGCGCGAGACGGCCTCGGCCATGCAGCCGATCATCAGCGAGGCGGGGAACGGCCACGGCTGGGATGCGACGTAGCGGATCGCGCCGACCTGGATGCCGGCCTCCTCGCGCACCTCGCGGCGCACGGCCTCCTCGAGCGTCTCGCCGCCCTCGACGAAGCCGGCCAGCGCCGAGACCATCGGCTTCGGCCAGCCCGGCTGTCGCCCTAACAAGCACCGGTCGCCGTCGTGCACGAGCATGATCACGACCGGATCGGTGCGCGGGAAGTGCTCGCTGCTGCACGCGGTGCAGATGCGCGCCCAGCCGCCGTCCTTCGGGCGC
Organism: uncultured Spirochaetales bacterium; assembly: GCA_964501435.1. Lineage (GTDB taxonomy): Bacteria > Myxococcota_A > UBA9160 > UBA9160 > UBA6930 > VGRF01. Next base: position 3,113 of record CAZCTH010000097.1, read on the forward strand.
GTCTTCTCGCCGCAGCCCGGGCAGAAGCCGTGGCGCGAGTGCCAGTCGACGATGTGGCGCGCCTGCGCCGCGATGCCTCCGTCGCCGGGCGGCAGGAGCCCGACGGTGGCCCGCAGATCTGGGAACGACGCCGCGCCCTCCCAGCCGAACTCCTTCAGCGGCTCGGGATGCGCGGACAGGTCGACCGCGAAGTGGGCGCGCCCGTCCGCGACGCCGAGGAACACGGGCTCCGGTCCGGTGTGGCCGTCGAGCAGCGCGGGCGTGGCCCAGGCGAGTCGGCGCTCCTCGCCGTCGCGCACGAGCGGCGCGAGCTTCCACACGGGCAGGATGCGCGTCGAGTCTTCCTGCAGCGACGTCGCGAGGTAGGTCGCGTCCTTGCGGTGGCGCTCGTCGCGGTCGAGGGTGTTGCCGGAGAAGGCGATGGGTCGCGTCATGGGCGCCACGCTAAGACAGCGCGTCACGCTTTTCAGCGCACCCCGCGAGTTCCCGACCCGGCTACTCCCGCGTCAGCGCCTTCACCAGCGCGTCGTAGGCGCGGTCGGCGATCGCCGTCATCTCGGCGTCGGTGCGGTCCTGGATCGGGTGCTCGGTGTAGACGGCCGCGAGGTCGGCGCCGAGCGCCTTGCCCTGGGCGAGCGCGCCGTCCTCGAACTGCACCGTCGCGACGAACACCCCGGGGATGCCGCGCAGCTCGAGATCGCTGATGTCGTGCACACTGCACGACGTGCAGCTGCCTCAATCCGCGAGGGCCTCGATCACCGCGCCGCACTCGCTCGCGATCCGATGCCGGAGGTCGACGGGCGCCGGCTTCGTGAAGGTCGGTTTCTTGTACCGCTTGACCGACGCGCCGGCCTTCTGCAGCCGCTCCTCGAGGCGATTCAGGAACAAGTCGCCGCGCGGCTTCGAGATGTCGAGCAGGCCAACGGTGACGCCCGAGAGCGACGCGAGGCGCGGGAGGCGCTGCCGCTCCGCGGGCGCGCGCTCGCTGGTGGGATCGAGGACGATGCGTGCGGTCGGCTCGGCCACGGCGGTCTCCTGCGCTGCGCCGTAGAGTGGCCCAGGCCGCGCGCACGATCCAGCGCTAGGCGGCATTCACCTCGCTCAGCTTCACGTCGCAGAGGTCCGCCACCCGGCGCGCCGAGGCGCGGATCCCCGCCACGAAATCCGCGAGGTCGGGAACCTTCGCGGCGTCCGCGTTGAAGCCCCAGCAGAGCGCGCCGTCGTAGGAGATCAGCGCGATGCCGATGCCGACGCCGAGCATCAGGGGCACCTGGGGATACATGCCCTTCAGCTTCGCCCCGAGCAGGTAGAGCGGGAACTGCGGGCCGGGCACGTTCGTGACGATCGAGTTCACGGTGCCCTGCGCCTGGCGCGACGCGAGCGAGAGCAGCTGCGTCGGCATCGCGTCCATCACGCTCATCATCGTCTCGACGGCGAGCGCCTGGCGCGAGTCCTTCAGCTCCTGGGTCGTCGCGCGGATGCGCCCCAGCTGCTTGCGCGGGTCGTCCTCGTCGAGGGGCAGGGGGACGGTCCAAGCCGAGATTCGGTTGCCGAGCTTGCCCTTCTCTTCCTCGCTGCGCATCGACACGGGCGCCTGGATGCGGAAATCGAGCTGCGTCGGATCGCAGCCGCGGCGCGCGAGGTAGTCGCGGAACGCGCCGGTGACGATCGTCAGCACGGTGTCGTTCACCGTCGCGCCGAGCGCGTGACGCAGGGCCTTCACGTCGGCGAGCGGCATGCGCAGGAAGTCGAAGGCGCGGTGCGGGCCGTTCTCGCCGTTGATCGGCGTCTCCGAGACCTTCGCCATGCCCTCGCCGTACATGGAGCGGATCGCCCGCCAACGCGCTTCGAGCTCGGAGCGCAGGTCGTCGGTCTCGCGCTGCAGCTCGCGCAGGCCCCGCAGCGCGCGCAGCGGCGTCTCGAGTCGCCAGCGCACGGCGTCGGCGAACAGCTCGCTGGGCGTCGGCGCGGGGCGCGGGTGGAAGCGCGGCGCCTCGCCGATCTCGGTGGCGGACGGGTCGGGCGACTGCAGGATCTGGCTCAGGTCGACGCCCGACATGCCGTCGATCATGCAGTGATGAATCTTGCTGATGATCGCGAAGCGATCGCCCGCGAGACCCTCGACGATCCACAGCTCCCAGAGCGGGCGATCGCGGTCGAGGTGCTGCGCCATCACGCGGCCCGCGAGCTTCTTCAGCTGCGCCTCGGAGCCGGGCCGAGGCAGGGCGGTGTGGCGAACGTGATAAGTCAGGTCGAACGCCGCGTCGTCGACCCACACCGGCCGCTGCTCGACGGGCACCCACGCCAGCTTCTGCCGGTAGCGCGGGATGCGGTGCAGCACCGACGCGATGAACGCCTTGATGCGCTCGAAATCGACGCCGCCGAGCTCCGTGCGCAGGGGGCCCAGCTCGTAGATCTGGGTCGCCGACACGTGCATGTAGAGGCCCGGCTTCTCGAACAGCAGGAAGGTGTTGTCCTGCGCGGAGAGTCGGTCGTAGTTGTACTTGGGCATGCCCGCTCCAGCGGAAGGAGGCGGGCCAGCATGCCATCGGCGACGGACCGGGAGCAACGCCGCCCGGCGTCGCTACGCGAGCTCCGCGCTCCCGTCCGCGATCTCGAGCCGCGCCCCGCACGTCTCCTGCGTCATCGCATGCTCCGCCAGCGCGGCATCCGTGCTCGCCGCGAGGGCGCGGCGGCCGTCCGGGAGGTCGCAGACGAAGAGCGTGCGCGCGGGGCGGTCGCCGTCGAACTGCACCGTGTAGGACACGCAGCGCGCCTCGCCGCGCGCGTCTTCCGCGAGCGCGATCTGCTCGGTCTCGCCGGCGACCTCGGCGGTGACGTCGTCGAAGCCGAATGCGCGAGCGGGCGGCGCGCTCGACCAGAGCGTGACGCCCTGTTTGGTGAGGAAGCCGCTCACCGCATTCAGCATGCCGACCTCGCCGGGCGCTCGCCGCAGCAGCTGCGCCATGCGCACGCAGGACTGGAGCACGAAGTTGTTGAGGGGGCCGCCCGCGAAGGCCATGCCACCGGTGACGGTGTGGTCCACGTCCTCGGAGATGCCGAGCTCGCGGCACTGGAGCCGCACCGCGACGGGGAAGCACGAGTAGAGCTCGCGCTTCGCGACGTCGCCGATGGCGAGGCCGGCTCGCGCGAGCGCGGCGCGTCCGGCGTGGGCGAAGCCGGGCGAGCGATGGAACGGCCAGCGCTGCGAGAGCGAGACCATGTGGTTCGACTCGGACGCCGCGAGGGGAAAGATCCAGCGCGCCTCGGGAATGCCGTGGGCGCGCGCGGTCGCGGCGGAGGTGAGCACGAGCGCCGCCGCCTGGTCCACGTTCCACTGCGAGTTGTGCAGCTTCGTGTACGGGAACGCGAGCATGCGGTTCTTCGCGCTCGCCTCGCGCACCGTCGCGGCGCTCACCGCCGTGCGGCTCCACGCGTCGGGGTTTTGCGCCGCGACCTCGCTCATGCGCGCCCACAGCTTCGCGACGGCGTCGCGGTGCTGCGCGAGCGACTGGCCGTCGGCGAAGCGCAGCGCGTTCTCCAGCATCGCGTACTGGTTCACTGGCAGGACCATGCCGAGCTTCACCTCGGCGGGGTGCACGACCTCCTGCTTGGGTCGCAGCACGCGGGTCGGAGCGACGCCGACTTGTTGGGTGAGCGGCGCGGCGACGCCGCGCTGCTGTGCGCGCATCGCGCGCGCGCGGGCCTCGCCGCCGGCGACCACCACGACGTCGGCCTCGCCTGCTGCGATCGCCTGCGCGGCGTCGCCCAGCAGCGTGGTCTGCAGCACGCCGATCTCGGCGACCTCCGTGCGGGCGCCCGCGGCGCCGACGTGCTCCGCGAGCGCGCGGCCGGGGTCCGCATAGTCCCAGAAACCGCGCGGCACGCGCACGAGGTCGGCGCGGGCGAGCAGCGCGCGGCTGCCGCAGTCCTCGCCGGCGCGCTCCAGCGCCTCGCGCATCAGTGCGAGCGGTTCCTTCGCGAGCACGGGGTCGTCTTCGCGCTGGGTCACGGCGGCGACGCCCACCAGGACGGGCGTGCGCGGCGGAAGCGAGGCGAAGTCGGAGGACGGCATGCGCCGCAAGATCGCGCATACTCGGGAGACAAGCGAAGCGCTCGGCGCTCGCGAACGGAGCCAGTCGGATGTCGCGCGAGAGCTTCGATGCAGTCGTCGTCGGCGGCGGGATCGCCGGCAGTGCGCTCGGCGGGGCGCTCGCGGCGGCGGGCCAGCGCGTGTTGATCCTCGAGCGCAGCGAGGCGTTCGAGGACGTCGTGCGCGGCGAGTGGATCGCGCCCTGGGGCGTCGCCGAGGCGAAGACCCTCGGGCTCTACGACGCGATGCGCGCCGCGGGCGGCCATCACCTCGCGAAGCACTACGCCTTCGACGAGACGCGCGATCCGAGCGGCGTCTACGCCGCTCCGCTCCCGCTCGAAGCGTTTCGTCCGGGCATCCCCGGGCCGCTGTGCATCGGCCACCCGCACCTGTGCCAGACGTTGCTCGACCACGCGGCGCGCCAGGGCGCGCTCGTGAAGCGCGGCGTGAGCGACGCGCGCGTCACGGCCGGCACTGCGCCCGCGGTGCGCTACGCGCACGCGGGCGCGCAGCACGAGGCGAGCGCGCGCCTCGTGGTGGGCGCCGACGGTCGCGCGTCGAGCGTGCGCCGGCAAATCGGCGCGACGCTGCGCGAAGCGCCGGAGCATCACCTGTTCGCGGGCCTCGTCGTCGACGGCGCCGCGGAGTGGCCCGACGATTGGCAGGCCACCGCCACCGAAGGCGACGTCTACTTCCTCGCGTTTCCGCAGGGCCGCGGCCGCGTGCGCCTGTACGCCGCCTACGGGCGGGAGCAGGCGGGGCGCTTCGCGGGCAGCGAGGGCGCGCAGCGCTTCCTCGACGCGTGCGTGCTGAAGTGCCTGCCCGAGACGGAGGCGTTTCGCGCGGCGAGGCCCGCCGGCCCGTGTCGCACCTACGCGAACCAGGACACCTGGATCGATGCGCCGTTCACCGACGGCGTCGTGCTGGTGGGCGACGCGGCGGGTTGGAACGATCCGATCGCGGGTCAGGGGCTCTCGGTGACGCTGCGCGACGTGCGCGTCGTCCGCGACTTGTTACTGGCCGACGGGCTCGCGACGCGCGGCCTCGGCGCCTACGCCGAGGAGCGGCGCGAGCGCATGCGTCGGCTGCGCTTCTCCGCCGCGCTGCAAGCGCGCCTTCACGCCGAGTTCGGCGCCAACGCGCGCGCGGCCCGCGCGGACATCTTCGCGCGGCAGGAAAAGAACCCGGCACTCGGCATGGCCGCGCTGTCCGCGTTCACGGGCCCGGAGCTGGTGCCGGCGGAGGCGTTCTCGCAGGACGCGGCGCGCGCGATGTTCGGCGCCGAGTTGCCGGGGATCGAGGCGTGAGAGGCGCCGGCGCGCTGAAGCTGCGCGACTTCTCGCACGTCACCGTGCGCGTCTCCGACATGGAACGCTCGCTCGCGTTCTACCGCGACGGTCTCGGCCTGCGGGTGATCTTCGACGTGAAGCTCGCCGGCGCAGGCCTCGAAGCGGTGACCGGCGCGCCGGGCGCGAGCGGCCGCATGGTCGGCCTCGTCGTGCCGGGCGCCGGCAAGGTGTGCATCGAGCTGCTCGGCTTCGAACACCCGAAGAGCGCACGCGCGCCGCAGGGCCGCTTCACCGGCTACGCGAACCTCTCGCTCTCGGTGGACGACCTGAGCGCCGCCTACGAAGCCTGCGTCGCCCGCGGCCTCGCTCCCCTTCAGAAGCCCGTCGAAGTCGGCGGCGTGAAGATGTTCTTCCTCGCCGACCCCGACGGCACGCCGATCGAGCTGATCGAATTCCCGCGCGGCGCATCCACCAGCGCCGCCTTCAACGGCGTCTGAGCACGTCGTCCGCCCTGCGCCGGCTGCAAAGCCCGCGCCCGCCGCGCATTCGGCGCATTCGGCGCATTCCGCGCAACCCCGCTCTCCACAACGACACCGAAATCCGCGCGCGCGAAGCGCGGAATCAGAGGCCCTCGATGGGCCTCTGATTCCGGTACTCAACCTAGAGACCGTCTTGCGGCGCTCTTCGCGCCGCTCGCATGCGCGAGCGAGGCGGCGGGGCGGCGGGGGCGGAGCCGGCGTAAAGCGCAGCAAGGCCCCCCGAGAATGCCCGGCTTCAGGAGCCGCTTCGTGTCGCCCCAAAGCCGCTTCCCTGAAAAGGGCCGCAGCGAGCCAGCCGGCTCCGCCCCCGCCGCCCCGCCGCCTCGCCAACACCCATCAGCGCGCGAGTCTTCGACGCGCGCAGGTCGGGCTCGCCCTACCGCCTGGCCCCCGGACACGCCTTGCTCGTGCGCGCGAGCGCATCGCACAGCGGCGCGAGGGCTGGCGGCGCGCCCGGCACGCTGCGCCGTGCCGCACCGAACAGCGCGAGCCGCGCCTTCTGCACGTCGCCGCCGCTCGCCGACGTGAGCAGCGCGAGGGCCCCGCTCGCGTGGGCTGCGGCGAGGCTGCTGCCGCTCGCGAATGCCCAGCCGCCGTCCGCCGTGGCGGAGACGATCTCGACGCCGGGTGCCGTGAGGTCCACGACGGAGCCGGTGGGCGCGAGCTTGCCCGTGCGATCGGTGGCCGCGACGCCGATCACCCACGGATAGGCGGCGGGATAGGCGGGCGTCTGGCTCGCGCGATTCCCGCTCGCGGCGACGACGGCGACGCCGAGGGTGTCGAGGCGGCGCACCGCGCGCTCGAGCGCGCGGTTCGCCGGTCCGACGAGCGAGAGGTTCACGACCTGGGCGCGCTCGCTCCACGCCGTGTCGAGGCCGCCGAGCACGCCGTACAGGCGGCAGGTGTCGCCGCGCGGCGTCGCCTCGCACACCGGTACCGACACGAGTGACGCGCGCGGTGCGAGGCCGACGATGCCGGAGCCGTTCCCGCGCGCGGCGCCGATGATGCCCGCCACGAGCGTGCCGTGGCGGCCGGCGGCCTCGCCGCCGTTCCCCGCGACCCGCACCGCGCGCAGGTCCGGGTGTCGCTCGTTCACGCGCGTGTCGAGCACCGCGACGCGCGCCCCTTCGCCGCGCGTCGACGCATGGGCGGCGTCGACGCCGAGCGCGTCGAGCGCCCATTGCTGCTTGCGGTACGGGTCGCCCGCCGCAGCCGTCGCCGTCGGAGCGGCGCTCACGTCGGGGTCGCCCTCGGGCGCGTAGGTGTCGTCCAGTACCGCGGCGGCCGCCTCCGGAAGGCGCACGATCAGCGAGGCGGGCGAGCTTCCCGGCGCCCCCTCGACGCGCGCGAGCGTCGCGCACAGCAGCGGGCTGAAGCGCGACTCGACCACGCGGGCGCCGGGCGCCAGCTCGAGGCCGTCCGTGGCGATCGACCCGTCGGCGCCCTTCGGCAGGATCAGCAGCACGCGCGGAGTCTCACCCGCGGGCAGAGGCTCGCCCGCGAGCTCCGCGCCGGGCTCGACGGGCGGGCACTCGGGCACCTCGGCGCGCGCAGCAGCCCAGGGGACGAAGGCCCAGAGCGCGGCAGCGAGGAGCAGCGGGGTTGCGCGGGCCATGGCGCCGGAGCTTACGACGCTCTCAGGGCGCCGGCTGTGCGAATTCCGCGACGCCGAGATCGCCCGTTTCGAGCCGGCGCGCCGCGGCGATCGGGTCGGCACCCGCCGCGAGGTGGAGGTGGACGACGCCCGCCGGCGTCGGGCCGCTCTCCACGCTCGCGCCCAGCGCCCGTACCGCGCTCGAGATCTCGGCGAACGACGCGTCCGGGCGGAACACCACCTCGAGGTGCGGACCCGCCGACGGGTTGCGTTCCGTGGTGCCCGCCTCGGCGAGCTCGTACTGCACCGCGAAGGGCAGTTGGTTCGCGGCGACGATGCCCACGGTGCCCGAAATCAGCGCGACGGCGAGACCGGCCGCGACGGCGAAACGCGGCCGCACGATCCAGAGATTGCGCTGCGGCGGGGGCGGAATCCGGCGCGGATGTGCGGCGATCTTGCGCTGCGCGCGCGCGAAGACGCGCTCGGCGCCCGGGGCGTCGTCGGCCGCGTTCGCGGAGTCTCCCGAAAGATCGGCGATCTCCTGACGACAGGCGGAGCACTCCGCGGCGTGGGTCTCGATCTCGCTGCGCACGTCGTCGGGGAGATCGCCGTCCGGGTACCACGCGATCCAGTCGAGGACGGTCTGCGGGCAGGAGGCGGCGGCGGGCTTCCTCATCGGGCCTCTCCTCGCGAAGACGGCGGCGCCTTGCGCAGCGCGCGGCGCGCGCGCGAGAGCCGCGACTTCACGGTTCCCGACGACACGCCGAGCTCGCTCGCCATGTCGTCGACGGACTGCTCCTGTCCCGCGAGCTCCGCGACTTCGCGCTGCACTTCCGGAAGTGCGTCGAAGCGGCTGCGGAGCCAGCGCAAATCGCTGCGCGCCTCGAGCTGGTCGAGGATCTCGCGGTCGTCGCTCACGGCATGCAGCAGGGCAGGCTCCGCGGACACGACGTAGGCGCGCTTCAGGCGGCGGCGGTTGCGGTCGGCTTCGCGGCACTTGAAGGTGGCGATGCCGAACAGCCACGTGGAGACGCGGGACGCCCCGCGAAAGCCGGGCGCGCCGCGCCAGACTTCGAAGAACGCGTCGGCGACGACTTCCTCGGAGAGCCCGGGGTCGTTCAGGCGCCTTTCCGCGAACGAGAAGAGCCGCGTGTAGTAGCGGTCGAAGAGGACGCGGAAGGCGGCGTGATCGCGCTTCTGGATGCGCTCGATCAGCGTCTCGTCGGTCGGCAGGGGCGTCACGGGCACGTGCTCCCGGGGAAGCCGCAGCCGGCCTCCGGGTTCGGGTCGTCGACGATCTCCGCGAGCGAGCAGCCAGAGCCCGGGTTGTCGCACGGGCCAGGGCCCGTGAAGGCGGGCGGAGTCGGCAGCGCGGCGCCGGCGCTGGGGGCGCTCGCGGCGACGTTCGCGGGTGTGAGATGGAGGAGGGACAGCCCCGGCACCTCGGCCGCTTCGGGCGGTTTGGGGAAGGGGCCGGCCGCCAGCTCGCGCTCCTCGCCGGCGCACTCGCCCGCGGGCGCGACGACGATCTTCGGCTTCGCGTCGGCGAGGGCGGGGGCGGCCAGCAAGATGAGGGCGAAGGCGCATGCGCGCATGGGTCTTCCTTCCGCTGCGGTGTGTGGCCGCATCAAGGGTTTAGGGTCCAGCTCGCGAACACGCCGACGACGTGGCGGTCGAAATCGAAGACGTCGGCCGTGGAGCGATTTCGTTGGTAGCGCCAGCGGGTTTCGAGGCTGAGCTGCCGCCACACCGGGCGGCGCACGGCCAGCTCCGTCCGCCATTCGTGTTCGGTTCGCTTGGGCGTGAGCGGCAGCTCGAAGGTCGTGCGGTTCCGGTACGGCCGGAAGGCGTACCGGGCGCCGGCGGTCAGCACCCATTCGGCCGGCAGGGCCGACTCCCAGGCCAGCTCCAGCTCCGGCGAGTCGAACGAGTACTCGCTCCCGTCGGCGCTGAAGCGCCGGTAGGCGAGGGTGCCCGTGAGCGTCGAGTGCAGCGCGGGCAACGGGAGGCCGTGCTCGGCCCCGATGCGCACGCCGACGCCGTCGCGATCGCGCCGGCGCCGCAGGACGGGGTCCGTCTCCGTGCTCTCGAATCGGTAGTCGTCCAGCGCGACCTCGGCGAAGAAGCGCGTCGCCCCGCGCTCCGCCCAGTCGCGATGCAGCTCCGCGCCGAAGCTCGGCGCAGCCAGGAAGTCGTCCGTACCGACCCACGCGTGCGAGTACGCGGCGATGCCGCGCAGCACCGTGCGCTCGCCGAGCCGACGGTCGGCCCACAGGGTGAGCGAGGGCTGGAGGGCGTCGAAGCGCGAGAGCTCGCCGTGAGCGCTGCCGGCGAACGCGACGGCGCCGCCGAGCTGGAGGTTCGCGGAGGGCGACCCCGCGCGCCCCGCGACGGCGCGCCAGACGAAGCGTTGATCCGCCTGGGAGGCGATTTCGGGCGGCAGGTCCACGCCCTCGCCGCGCAGCACCGCGTTCGTGTCGTGCTCGAAGCCGAGGCGCAGCGACGCGAACACCGGGCGCTCCGCGTCGAGCGTCGCGAGGGCGCGCTCCGCCTCTGCGGCCCACGCGCTGCCGGGCCAGTCGCGCGCGACGCGCTGGAGCGCTTCGCGGGCCGCGCGCCGCTCGCCGCTGCGCGCGTGCGCGAGCCCGGCGTAGTAGCTGGCGGCCGGCGCGAGCGGATCGCTGGCGGCCGCGCGAACCCGGTCGAAGCTTCGCGCCGCGGCGGCGGCCTGCTCGCGCTCGAGGGCGATCAAGCCGAGATAGAGCGGGACTTCGGCGCGGGGGCTGCCGGCCGCTTCGGCCCGACGCAGCGCCTCCTCCGCGCCGACGAGATCGCGCGCGTGAAAGCGCGCGATGCCGAGCTCGGTGGCGAGAACGGGCTCCTGGCGTTCGAGGGCGGCCAGCTCGTTCGCGGCCGCGGCGTAGTCGCCGAGCTGAAGTCGGCACAGGGCGCGCGCGCGCAGCGCGTCGGGCGCCGTGGCGCCCGCGAGCAGCGGCAGGGCTTCCGGGCAGCGGCCCTCGGCGGCGAGGCGCAGGCCGTCGTCGGAGCCGTCCGCCCACGCGGGCGCGGCGAGGCAGACGGCCGCCACGGCTCCCAACAATCGCTTCCGCGTGTCGAATCTTGCCCCGGAGTTGCGCGTCTTCGGCCGCACGATGCCCTCGCGATGCGGCAACGTATCACCCCAACCCCGGACCCCGCGCGACTCCGTGACACCGCCGGCACGACTCGGGACACACAATGAACGGGAACCGCGAATGGGACACGAGTCACCTACTCAGCGATCCGGGCCGTCGCCCGGTGTGGAAGGAGCGGATCTGGAACCGGCGATGGACACCCGGATGCGAAAGCGACCGAGCCAAGGCCGATCGCGGGTGACCGTCACCTCGATCTTGGAGGCGGCCGACCGCATCCTGCGCTCGGACGGCTACGACTCCGCGTCGACGAATCGCGTCGCGCGGGTGGCCGGCTTCAGCGTCGGTTCGCTCTACCAGTACTTCCGCGACAAGCAGGCCATCGTCGGCGCGCTGATCGACCGCGAGCTCGCGGCCGAGGCGACGGTGATCGGCGAGATGCTCGAACAAGGCGACGCGGCCACGCCGCGCCTGCTCGCGGCGAAGGTCCTCGGCGAGATGCTCGCCCGCCGCCAGGCCCGCGCCCACCTCTACCAGACGCTCGACGGCCACGCGCTCGAGCTCGGCGCCGAGTCGATCCTCGCGCACCTGATCGCTGCGCAGGCGCCCCTGCTCTCGGAGACCGTGCAGCGCGTTTGCGCACAACGGCTGCCGCGCTCGACGCGCAGCGTGGACGCCCGCGCCTTCGTGCTCTCGCGCCTCGCGCTGAGCGGGTCGTTCGCGTTCGCGGTGGATGCACCGCCGACGCTCCCGGCACCGCTCCTGCGCGACGTGTTCGCGGATGCGGTCGAGAGCTACCTGGACGGCGCCCCGCCGCGCCCGAGCGCGGCAACGCTCGCGCTCACCTGGGCGAAGCCGTCGGCGTTCGCCGCGACCGCGGCCGAACAGCGCGCGCGGCGACGCCGCGAGTCCCGCGGCGTGCTGCTCGCGGCGGGCGTTCCGGCGGAGCGGCTCGAGCCAGGGGTGTTCCTGCTCGCGAGCCTCGCCGACGTCGCGATCGCCACCCAGAAGCCGCCGCACGGCGCGACCCAGGAAGACCTGCTGCACGAGGTCGCGCGCTTCGCCGAGGCGCTCGGCGCCTGAGCCGCGCTTCCGGGTGCCCGAGGCAGGACTCGAACCTGCATGACCTTTCGGCCAGGCGATTTTAAGTCGCCCGCGTCTGCCGTTCCGCCACTCGGGCCAGGGAAGAGCTCACCGCGTCAGTCGAGCGCGAGGCGGTCGCGCACGTCCGGGTGCTCGAGCAACTCGTCGAGCACGTCGCGATCGAGCAACGTCGTGCGCTGATAGCCCCGCTCCGGGTTCGTGATCTCGAGCCGAAAGATCTCGCGCGGCTCGCGGAAGATGCAGCGCGCCCGGACGACCGTCGACGCGCAGCGGAACTCGTCGAGCAGCGACGCGAGCATGCGCTCGACGCGGCGCATCGCGGCGAGCTCGGGCGAGAGCTGGTCCTCGACCGAGCGCCGCGAGCGCATCAGGATCCGATAGCTGCCGGGGCGCGACGACATGGGCGGTGCAAGATATCCCACGCGCGCCGCGGATCACTTGGCCGGCGCGACGCGCGCCTGCGACAAAAAGCGCTCGAGGGTGCCCCGGGCTTCGCCGTCGCCCGGGACGAACTCGATGCCGACGCCGGACTCGCGCGCGCCGCCGAGCGGAACGCGCGTCCACGCCACGCGGCCGGCGGTCTCGACCGACTCGCCGCTCGGCAGGTGGATCTGCAGCAGGATGCGCCGCCCCTTCGCCGGCGGGTCGGAAGTGCGGATGAAGGCGCCTCCGACGGAGAGCGTCTCGCACAGTTCGTCGCTCTCCCAGAGCGTCGGCACGCCCGTCGCGGGGTCGCGCTCCGGGTCGATGCTGGTGAGCTGGACGCGCGCGCGCAGGTCGACGCGCTCGAAGCGCCGGTTTCGCGTCGGATCGGTGCCCATGTGCAGTTCCTCCGCGGGTAGGGATCGGGAGCACGCAGGCCGGGCTTGAAGGCCGCGCGGCCTCAAGCGTCCGCCCGTTCGCGACGAAGAGCCGCCGCATGAGCGGAGGGCCCATGGAGCGCGAGCGGACCGACGACCTGGGGGCGCTGCCCTTGGAGGCTCCCGCCGCGCTGCAGGTCGACCTGGCCGTGCTGCCCGCCGCGGGCGTGCTGTCCGCGATCCATCAAGCGAAGCGCTCCGGCCTGATCACGTTTCGCCAGCGCCGGCTCGAGAAGCACGTCTACATCGAGGGCGGCGAGGTGATCTTCGCCAGCTCGAATCAAGCCGTGGACCGCCTCGGCGAGTGCTTGCTGCGCTCCGGAGCGATCACGCTCGAAGAGCTGCGGCGCGTCGAGGCCGCCTTCAAGCCGGGCGATCGCTTCGGCCGCGTGCTCGTCGAGCACGGGGTCCTGACGCCGCGCGAGCTGTGGAACGGCGTGCGCAACCAGGTCGAAGAGATCGTGCGCTCGCTGTTCTCGGTGCCCGCCGGGCGGCTGTGGTTCTGGGAGGGCGAGATCCGCCCCGACAACGTGGTGCGGCTCGCGCTCGAGACGGAGCGCCTGATCGCCGAGGGCCAACAGCGCTGCGCCGAGCTGCGCCGCTTCCTCACCGTGCTCGACGACCCGCGCGTCCAGCTCGCGCAGACGGGCCTCGCCACCCCGCCGTCCCTCGCCGAGAGCGAGCGAGCGATCTACGACATCGTCGGGACGGGACACTCGTTCGGCGACGTCGTCGCCAGCGTCGGCGTCGACCGCGAGAGCGCGGCGCGCAGCATCCAGCTGCTGCGGCTGATCGGCGCGGTGAAGCTGATGCGGCTGCCCGATGCGGTCGCTCCGGCGCCGCAGGATCCGGAGGTCACGGCCCGCACCCAAGCGCTGGTGAAGCTCCTCACGGCGATGGCGGGCGAATTGGCGCAGGCCGACGGCGACCGGTCGATCCGGGCGCGCCTCGCCCGCGAGCTGCACGACGTCGCGGGGCGCTTCCCGGCGCTGCTCGCCGGCGTCGAGGTCGCCGACGAGGGAGAGATCTTCGACGCCACCGCGCTCGCCGATCGGGCCGTCCGCACGCCGGATCCGGGCGGCGACGCCCTCGCCGCCGCGCTCGGCGAGCTCGTCGCCTACCTCGAGTTCGAGCTGGTGAATCACCCGAAGGTCGCGGACGCCGCGGGCACCTTGCGCGGCCTCGAGCCTCTGCGCCGCGCCGTCGCCCGCTGAACCCGCCGACGCGCGCGGGCCGCTCTGCGATGCTCCCGGGATGGAGTTGCTGACCCGCTTTCATCCCGTCCGCGAAGCGCTGCGCGCGCGCCGCCGCGCCCTGCACGTCCTCCGCGTGCAGGAGCCGGCCCCCCGCGAGGCCGACGAGCTGCTGGCCCTCGCCCACGCGGCGGCAGTGCGGGTACAGCCGTGCCCGGGCAGCGAGCTGGCGCGGGGGCTGCCCCAGGGCGTGCGGCCGCAGGGCTACGTGCTCGAGGCGGGAGAGCTCCCCGAGCTCGACATCGACGCGCTCGTCGGGATCGGCACTCCGGGGCGGCGCTGCTTCGTCGCCCTCGACGGCGTCGAGGACCCGCAGAACCTCGGCGCGATCGCCCGCGTGGCCCACGCCGCCGGCGCGACCGGGCTCGTCCTGACCGATCGCCGCTCGGCCCCCCTGTCTCCCGCCGTCTCGCGGGCCAGCGCGGGGGCGATCGAGCACCTGCCGGTCGCCCGGGTCGGCAATCTCGTGCGGGGGCTCGAACGGCTCAAGGAGAAGGGCTGCTGGGTGCTCGCCGCCGAGCCGAGCGCCGAGCGGGACCTGTTCGCCCTCGAGGACCGCTTCTGGGAGGGCGACCTCGTGCTGCTGCTCGGCGCCGAAGGCCGCGGCATCCGCCCCGGCCTCGCGCGCCATCTCGACATCCCGGTCGCGATCCCCATGGCCGGGGCCGTGGCGTCCTTGAACGTGTCCTCCGCCGCGGCCGTGATCCTTTATGAATGGGTGCGCCGCGGGCGGGCGCGGCCGTAGGCAGCCGGGCGCGGCGAGATTCGGCACGGGCGGGCCGGGGCGGGAAGGCGCGCGATTGCCTCGCGCCACCGCCGTTCGTAAGATGCGCCGCGCCGGCAGCCGGGCTGGCGTAGCTCAACTGGCAGAGCGGCTGATTTGTAATCAGCAGGTTAAGGGTTCGAGTCCCCTCGCCAGCTCCACTGCCGCCGGCGTCCGCCCGCCCGGGCGGGCGCTCCGCATCGGAAAAGAAGCCGCAAAAGTCGGCGGAGGGAGGCGCGGCCCCGAAATCCGCCGCTACAGTCGCGCCCCCTTTGCGGGAGAAGTTTCGGGCCGACCGAAACCCCTCGCGCAACAGGTTGATCGCAAAGAGGATTTCGGGCGGACGGTCGCTGGCAGACAGAACGACGTGAGGCAGGGACGGGTTCGTCGTCAGCGCGAGCCGCGCGGGACCTGTCGCTTTCTTTCGTTGGCACTCGACTCTCCGCACCTAACAAATCGGCAATTCGCCAAGAACAACGAACGGGAGATGGCAAAGGCGCAGCGAGCCCGGAGGGGCTGCGGACGCCGAGTACGAGCGGAGAGGTACCGAAGCGGCCAAACGGGGCAGACTGTAAATCTGCTGGCTCACGCCTTCGGAGGTTCGAATCCTCCCCTCTCCACCACTCGCTCCGACGAACTCGGAGATCGCTGCGACGGCGCAGGCAGCGGCAACGGCTCATCCGCGGGAATAGCTCAGCTGGCTAGAGCACGAGCCTTCCAAGCTCGGGGTCGCGGGTTCGAATCCCGTTTCCCGCTCCAACACACGAGGGAACGAGACGCTCACGTAGCTCAGTCGGTAGAGCACGTCCTTGGTAAGGACGAGGTCACCGGTTCGATCCCGGTCGTGAGCTCCAGTCCCCCACCGACCCAACAACTCACTCCACTCCAGAGCACAAGAGGATTCGAGAGATGGCCAAGGAGAAGTTCGAGCGCAACAAGCCCCACGTGAACGTGGGGACGATCG
>CAZCTH010000098.1:0-18673 GCA_964501435.1 uncultured Spirochaetales bacterium
CGCCGCTACCAAATCCGCATGACCGACTCCGAGCTCTCCACGTACCTCGCGAAGTCGCAGACCATCATCATCTCCTCCATCAACAAGGACGGGACGCCGCACCCGATGCCGATGTGGTTCGGCGTCGAGCCGGACGGGTCGATCGTGATGACCACGTTCACGAAGAGTCAGAAGATCGTGAACATCGAGCGCGATCCCCGTGTGAGCCTGCTCGTCGAGAGCGGGGGCGCCGTCTACTCGAGCCTGAAGGGCGTCGTGCTGTACGGGAAGGCCGAGCTGATCCGCGACACCGAGCGAGTGGTGGACATCCTGACGCGGGTGTCGACCAAGACGCTCGACAACCCCGACGACAAGACGCGCGACGGCATCCGCAATGCCGTGCGCGGCACCGCGCCGAAGCGCACCGGCATCCGCGTCCGACCCGAGAAGATCGTGAGCTGGGATCACAGCAAGCTCGGCGGGGTGTATTAGGGCGCCGCCGAAGCGCTCCGGCTACGCGCGTGGAGCGCCGCGCACCGGCCCGGGGGCGGCCGGTGCGGGCGCGGTCAGCAGCGCGGGTCGCGTCGCGGCATCACTTGCCGCTGAGGTCGAGCGTGACGGTGGCGTCGTCGCAGTTGCCGAGATCCGCGAGCTCGCAGATCCGGTAGCCGAACCGGTAGACGCCGGATTGGGTCTTTCCGGTGACCCGTACTGCGCCGCTGGTGGGGTCGAGCACCACCTTCGGCGGCAGGGCGGAGAGCGGCGAGAGCCGCACGGTCGTGCCCGATGCGCGCACTCCGCCGATCGTGTCGTTCGCGAACACGCTCGCGATCGCCGTGTTCGCCACCTTCGACGAAGCGCGCGCGCTGTCGTCGTTTGCGAGGACGACACGGCGCGCGACGGCGACCCTCACGGTCGCCGTATCGCAATTGGTCGGATTCGCGCGTTCGCACAAGCTGTAGACGAGCGCGTACGTCCCGAGCGGCGTGCCCTGCGCGACGTTCACCGAGCCATTGCCCGCATCGAGCGTGACGCCGGCGTGGGCAGTCGAGACGAGCGCGACCTCGGCGGTCGAGATCGTCGGGCGCATGCCGCCGAGCAGGTCGTTTGCCAGCACGCTCGCCACCGCGGTGCCCCCGGTTGACGGCGACGCCGTGCCAGCGTCGTCGACCGCATCGATGCGATAGGCGGGCACCGTGACGGTGACGTCGGCGGTGTCGCAGTTCGCGGGATCGCCGAGCGCGCACAGCTCGTAGGTCAGCGAGTGCACGCCGGCCATCGCGCCCGCTTCTACCAGCACGCGACCGGTGGCGACGTCCAGTGTGATTCCAGTTGCGGCGCTCGCGCGAAGCGACGCGTTCGCGAGCGATGCGCGAGCGCCGGCGACCCAATCGTTCGCGAGCACGTCCGCGACCGCGACGCCGCCGGCCGGCGACGACACCTGGCCCGCGTCGTCGTTCGCGTACACGAGGCCGTCGGCGAGGCCGGTGGGGCGCCACTGGAACGCGCCGGTGTAGATGCTGCTCGAGCTCGGGCTCGAGGCGGAGCCGATGCCGAAGCCGCCCGAGAACGATACGAGGTTCGTGGACCAGCCGACGCTCCCTACGAGCGGAAGTCCGTCCGCATCCGTGGATGCGATCCAGCCGCTCGCCGAGGCGCCTGCTTGGTACGTGGCCGCGAAGGAGAAGGTGGGCTGGAAGTCCGACAGGAAGCCGTTCGCGGCGAACCCCGACCACACGTCGGTCGAGTTACCACTGGCGTCGACGCTCGGATCGTAGAGCTGGAACAACGCGACCACCTGCGGCGCCGTGGCCCAGATCCAGCCGCCCGCGCTGCTGCACGGAGTCGCGCCGTCTTGCGGGCAGCTCTGCGCGAGCTGCGTCCAACTCGTGCCGCGCGTGTCCGTGATTTGGCGCCATTCCTTGCCGCGTCCGTCGTC
This sequence comes from uncultured Spirochaetales bacterium, assembly GCA_964501435.1. GTDB lineage: Bacteria > Myxococcota_A > UBA9160 > UBA9160 > UBA6930 > VGRF01. The sequence goes on from CAZCTH010000098.1 coordinate 1,919, forward strand.
GACGCCAGCGCCGGCCGCCGTTGCACAAAACATGACAAGGGCGAGGGACGGGAGAGCTGCCCACGAGGGCTTCGTGCCGATCATCTGGATCCTCCTGGGTCAGCCTCTGGCCGACAACATTTTGGGACATTTTTCCCAATTATGAATCGGCGTCAAGGGAAGTGTCCCTTTTGACCCCACTCACAGCGCCCGATGTGGGATTTCTCGCCCCGCCGGAGCCAGGAGGCCCTTTACGAAGCATTTACGCGCTGCGCTGGCGCGGGCCGATACGCTTCGTGAATGACCGGCAAGCCGCGCATCCTCGTCGTGGAGGACGAGCCCGCGATCCGGCGCGGCCTGCTCGACGTGTTCGCGCACCACGGCTTCGAGGCCACGGGCGCGGCGACCGGGGAGGAGGGGCTGCGCGTCGGGCTCGCGAGCGAGCACGACCTGGTCGTGCTCGACCTGATGCTGCCGGGCATCTCGGGCTTCGACGTCTGCGAGCGCGTGCGGGCGGCGCACCCGCGCCTTCCGATCCTGATGCTGACGGCGCGCGGCGCGGAGGAGGACGTGCTGCGCGGCTTCCGCGCGGGCGCGGACGACTACGTGACGAAGCCGTTCTCGCTCGCGCAGCTGATCGCGCGCGTGAACGCGCTGCTCCGGCGCGCGGGCGAGCGCGCCGCCGAGACGCTCGCGCCGTTCGCGGTCGGCGCGCTCACCATCGAGCCCGCCCGGCTCGTCGCCCGCGACGGCGACGGTGAAGTCGAGCTGACGCGCCGCGAGGTGGAGCTGCTCGCGCTGCTCGCGGAGGAGCGCGGCCGCATCGTCTCGCGCCGTACGCTGCTGCGCGAGGTCTGGCGGCTCGAGCGCGCCGACCAGCTCGAGACGCGCACCGTGGACATGCACGTCGCGAAGCTCCGCAAGAAGCTCGGCGCCGCGCGCGATCTGATCGAGACCGTGCGCGGCGAGGGCTATCGGCTGCTCGCGTGACGATCCTGCGGCTGCGTCTCGTGTTCGCGGCGCTGGCGATCGCCCTCGCGATCCCGGGCGCATTGCTCGTGGGGCGAGCGCTGGACAGCGTCGCCGCCGAGCGCGAGGCGCGGGAGCGGGCCGTGGCGGAGCGCGCGTTCGACGAGATGGAGCGCGCGCTGACCGAGTTGTTGCGCGAGGAAGAGGGGCGACCCGTCGGCGACTACGACTTCGCGAGCGAGGCGTCGCCGCTGCGAGCGAAACCGGATGGCGCGCTCGCGCTCGCGTGGTTCCAGGTCGAGGCGGACGGACGCGTGACGACGCCGAGCTGGGCGCCCCACGCCGCTGCGTTCGGCGAGGAGATCGCGGCGGGCGGTGCACGCTTCCCGAAGGTGGCCGAACGCGTGAGCCCCGAGCCGTCGGCGATCCCCGAGCCATCGGCGTCCGAGGCGGCTCGTGATCGCCGCCTCGGACGGGCGTCGCTCCCGCCGAAACCGGACGCGCTTCCCGAAGCGCCGCCCGTGGAGCACGCCGCCCTCGAAGCGGCTGCGGCTCCGTCGGTCGACCCGATCGCGTCGGCACCGGAGGTGTCGCTGCCCGCGCCGGAGGGCAAGGTCGAGCCCGACGCCACACCGGCACCGCAGGCCTCCGCCCGTCCTTCCGACGCGTACGACGCGCTCGCGAAGCTCAACACGGGGGCGAAGGAGCGCGAGCAGCGCAAGCAGCGCATCTACGTGCAAGAGCAGGCGTTCGCCGCGCAGGCAAAGCCGTTGGCGGCGGCGCCCGCGCAGGCGGCCTCGCGCGCGGCCGGCGACGCGGAGCCGGCCTCCAGCGCAGAGTCGGCTTCCGGCGCGCTCGCGGACGATGCGCGCGCGCGGTCGGAGCAGCTCGTCGCGCAGGCGATGTCCGAAGCTTCCGCGGAACCCGAATGGAGCGAGCCGGCGGCGGAGCCCGACGCCGCGCACGCGAGCGCAGCCCGCGACGCCGGGCCGCAGCGGGCGGCGAGCGCGCCGGAGAGCGCGCCGATCGCTGCGGCGGGCGCGCCGCCCGCAGCCCAGCGCAGCGGCGCCAGCGAGGGGAAAGCGATGGCGGTCGGCCGGCAGGCTGCGGCCGCAAAGCGCGATGCGCGGGCCAGCGAGCTCGTGCGCGTCGTCGTGGACCCCCTGCGCGGCCGGCTCGCGCGAAGCGGTGAGCTCATCCTCGTGCGCAGCGCATGGATCGGCGCGCGCGGCGTGCGGCAGGGCGTCGCGTTCGAGGTGCCCGCGCTCGAGCGCGCGCTCGCGGCGGCGGCGCTGGCCGACGGCGCGCTGCCCGATGCCGCGCTACGCCTCGCACCGGCCGCACAGCTCGGTTCGCCCGCGGCGTCGCCTGGCGCGATCTCGTTCCCGCATCGCTTCGCCGAGCCTTTCGACGCGCTCGGCGCGGAGCTCTCGTTCGCGCGCTTCGCCGACGACGGCGCGGGCAGCGTGACGTGGCTCGCGGCACTGTTCGCGCTCGCCGGCGCCGGCGGGCTCTTCGCCGTCTATCGCATGACCGCCGTGGCGCTGCATTTCGCCGAGCGGCGCAGCAACTTCGCGGCGGCGGTGTCCCACGAGCTGAAGACGCCGCTCACCGCGATCCGGCTCTACGCCGAGATGCTGCGCGACGGCGTCGTCGCCAGTGAAGCGAAGCGCGGCGAGTACTACGGCTCGATCACGGCCGAGACCGAGCGGCTCTCGCGGCTGATCGACAACGTGCTCGAGTTCTCGCGGCTCGAGAAGGGCACCCGCCGCGTGGCGCTCTCGGTCGGAGACGTGGCGCCGGTCGTGCGCGAGGCGGTCGAGTTGTTACGGCCGCACGCGGCGCAGAGCGGGCTCGCGCTCGCGCTCGCGGTCGACGACGCGCTGCCGCCGGTGCGCTTCGAGCGCGACGCGCTGCTCCAGATCGTGTTCAACCTCGTGGACAACGCGGTCAAGTACGGGCGCGGCGAGCCGGCGGCGATCGAGATCGCGTGCCGCCGTGCGGGCGACGGCGTCGCGCTCGTGGTGCGCGATCACGGCCCCGGCGTTCCGCGCGAGGAGCTCGCGCGCATCCTCGAGCCGTTCTATCGCCGTGGCGACGAGCTGACACGCAGCGCGCCCGGGGCCGGCATCGGGCTCGCGCTCGTGAAGACGCTGGCGGAACAGATGGGCGCCGCGCTGCGCGTCGCGAACGCGGAGGGCGGGGGGCTCGAGGTGGCGCTGACCTTGCCGGCGTGAGGCGGCGCTCAGGCGTCCTGCAGCAGCGCCCGCGCGCGCTCCGGGTCCACCTCGTAGCGCTCTGCGCAGAAGACGCAGCGCACCTCGAGTCGCTCGGCCTTCCCGATCGCCTCCTCGAGGTCGCGCCGCCCGAGCATCGCGACGGCGCGCAGGACGCGGCTGTCGTCGCAGGCGCAGAAGAACTGCGGCTGCACCGCCTCGAGGTCGCGGCGGCCGACGCCGGCGAGCAGCAGTGCGACGAGATCCGAGGCGCTCGCGCCGTCGTTCGCGAGGCGTGCCAGCGAGGGCAACCCGCGCACGTTCTCCTCGATCTGCGCGACGACGTCGTCGTCGGCGCCCGGCAACGCCTGCACGAGGAAGCCCGCCGCCGCCCGCGCCGCGCCGTCCTCTTCGTGGAAGACGCCGAGCGCGACGGCGGACGGCGTCTGCTCGCTCTCGGTCAGGTAGAGGGCGAGATCTTCCGCGATCTCGCCCGAGACGATCGGCACGATGCCGGTGTAGGGCTCGCGCCAGCTCGGCCGAAAGCGCACCACCGCGAGCTCGCCGAGGCCGACCGCGCCCGAGACGTCGAGCCGCCCGCCGCGCAGCGGCAGGTCGAGGCTCGGGTTGCCGACGTAGCCGCGCACGCGGCCCGTGTCGTCCGCGATCGCGACCACGTGCCCGAGCGGCCCGCGCGCGCGAAAGCGCACCTCGACCGACTCCGCGTCCTTGCCTTGCGACGCGAGCAGCACCGTGCCCAGCAGCGCCCGCCCGAGCGCCGCCGTCGCGACGGGCGAAGTCTCGTGCCGCCGCGTCGCCTCGCGCACCAGCGCGCTGCCGACGAGCGCCCGCACCGAGACGCTGCCGTCTTCGGAGAGCGTGCGAAGGAGCTGGTCGGGTGCGGGCGAGGGCATCGCGCGCGCAGAGTAACGGCGCGGCTCAGCGGGTGAAGAGCTCCCGGTGGTACTGAGTCCGCCCCAGGGCGATCCCCACGAGAACGCCAATCAGAAGGATGCGAAAGCTGGCGGCGAGGTCCTGAGGCTCGACTTGCAGCAGCTGCAACGCGACGAACGCGAGGAACAACAGCGCGGTGCGATCCGGCGGCTCGCCGCTGCGGGCGCGCCGCCGGAAATCGAGCAGCACACTCGCGCCTGGCACGACGACGACGAGCAGCTTGAGCAGCCATCCCAGAAGGTGCTTCGCCTCGTCTGTGCCGAGGTAGCTCATCGCTTGGTCGAGCACTTCGATTCCTCCTCAGGGGATGTGGGAGATTGGCGCGAATCCCGAAGGTCCCGCGGCACACGCCGGGATCCACGACTTCGCGCCGGCGCAGCGGCGGGCGGGCGGAGCGGCGTCGCGCCAGAGGGCCCGGTCCCCATCGACCGCGCCGCACGCAGCCGTGCAACGCAGCCTCGGTCGCGAGCGCGCAAGCACGCCCCTGCGCCGCGCGTCGCCTCCACCCATCGGCGCACGCCCAAGAGCCAAGGGCCCGGAGCGCGACCCCTCGCCCGCCCGCCGCTGCGCCGCCTCGATGCAACGAGGCCTAGTCCACCGGGAACGTCGTCGCCTTCACCTGCGACCCGCCATCCACCGCAATGCACTCGCCCGTCACGAAGCTCGCCCGCTTCGAAAGCAACCAGATCGCCATCTCCGCGACCTCTTCCGGCTCGCCCATGCGCCCGAGCGCGTGGCTCTCGATCGCGCGCTTCGCGATCTCGGGGGAGAGCTTCTCGAAGCGCTCGTTGGCGGGCGTGCGGATCATGCCCGCGTTGACCACGTTGACGCGGATGCCGCGCGGCGCGAACTCGGCCGCCGCCGTCTTGCTGAGCGCGATCACACCGCCCTTCGCGGCGGCGTAGGCCGAGAGCCCGGGCATGCCGCGCTCGCCGACCATCGAGCCGATGTTCACGATCGAGCCGCCGCCGCCGTCGATCATCGCCGGGATCTCGTGCTTCATGCACAGCCAGATGCCCTTCAGCGAGACGCCGACGAAGTCGTCCCACTCGCCTTCGGTGAGGTCGGTCAGCAGCTTCACGCTCTCGCCCACCGACGCGCTGTTGCACGCCCAGTCGAGGCGGCCGAAGGCCGCGAGCGCTTCCTGCACCATCGCCGCGGCGTGATCTTCGCGGCGCAGGTCGGCGACGACGAAGATCGCCTCGCCGCCGGCTTTCTCGATCTTGCGCACGGTGTCTTCGCCGCCCGCGCGATTCACGCCCGCGACGAGCAGGCGTGCGCCCTCGCGCGCGGCCTGCAGGGCCGTGGCGCGTCCGACGCCGGTGCCGGCGCCGGTGACGATGCCGACGGTGTTCTCGAGCATTCCCATGCGCGCCTCGGGTGACGACGCGCCTATGCTACGAGGGTGCGAAGCGCCGCCGCCACGCCGGGCCTGAGAAATCGCGGCGCGCGAACGAGGGAACGGGAGCGAAGCGTGAGGCGCGTCACCGGAGCGCGTTCGGCTTTCGAGCGAGTTGTCAGGGAGCGCCGCGCGCGATGAGCGCAGCCATCGGCCGCTTCGCGCCGTCGACGACCGGCCGCGCGCATCCGGGCACGCTGCTCGCCGCGCTGCTCTGCTGGCTCGACGCGCGCAGCCTCGGCGGCCGCTTGATCTTGCGGCTCGAGGATCTCGATCCCGAGCGCTCGCGCGCGAGCCTCGCGGCGGGCCTGCAGGAAGACCTCGCGTGGCTCGGGCTCGACTTCGACGCCGTGCAGCGCCAGAGCGAGGCCCGCCCGCGCCACGAGGCCGCGCTCGACGCGCTCGCGGCGCGCGGTCTGCTCTACCCGTGCGCGTGCTCGCGCGCGGCGCTGAAGACGCACGGCGTGCCCGCGCCCGACGGCGGCTTCGCGTACCCCGGCACCTGTCGCACGCGCGCACTGCCCGAAGGCGGTTGGCGCGCGAGCGGCGAGCCGCTGCGCGTGCTCGTGCCCTCGCGCGAGGTGCGCGTCGACGACGAGTCCGGCGCCGTGTGGGCGCTCGATCCCGCGCGCGCCTTTGGCGACCCGATCGTGCGCCGCCGCGACGGCGCGGTCGCGTATCACCTCGCCTCCGTCGTCGACGACGCCGCGAGCGGCGTCACGCGCGTCGTGCGCGGCCGGGACCTCGCGCTCCACACGCCGCTCCAGGTCGCGCTGCGCGAGCTGCTCGGGCTCCCCGTGCCCGCGTTCCGCCACCACCTCCTGCTGCTCGAGCCGCGCGGCGACAAGCTCGCGAAGCTCCACGGCTCCGTCGCCGCGCCCGAGCTGCGTCTCCACTACACCGCGGAAGCCCTGTGCGGTTTGCTCGCGCACGCCTGCGGCCTCCGCCCGACTTCCGCGCCGACCACGCCGCGCGACCTCCTCCGCGACTTCGACTGGCCCCGCGTACGCAGCAAAGACGTGACGCTCCACTGGACGGGCCACGCGCTCGAGATCGTCCCACCGACCTGAGCGCTCGCCGCGAGCAGCCCAACTCGCGAGGTCGAAGACGCTCGTGCCGCAGGCTCCGAGCGAACTCAGCAAAAGCCGTGCGCGGGGGCGGGGCGGGCGCGGGGGTCGCGGAGCGAATCCCCAGGCTCGGCCGCGCTCACACTCGCCTCGCGGCACCGACTCGCCCCGCCGCAATCCTCGAGCCGACGCGGCCGAGCGGGTGAGCGGAGCCGATCCCCGCGCCCGCCCCGCCCCCGGCGCACGGCGCTGCCCGCGCGAGCACGTCCGAGCGGGTGAGCGAAGCCGCCCCCCCATTCGCCGCCCGCCCTCACCTCCGCGAGGTCGATGCCCTTCGTCGACGATTCCGATCGCAGCGGCAAGAGCCGCGCGCGGGGGGCGGGGGTCGCGGAGCGAATCCCCAGGCTCGGCCGCGCTCACGCTCGGATCTCAGCATCGAGCGCTCGCTCCGCACGCCTCGCTCAAGCGCGGCCGAGCGGGTGAGCGAAGCCGATCCCCCGCCCCCCGCACGCGGCGTTGCCCGCGCGAGCGCCGCCCCTAAACGAAGGTCATCCCGAGCCACTCCATGACCAACGAAGGCTTCTCCTGCCCCTCCACCTCCACCGTCACTTCCGTCGTGCTGAGCCACCTTCCGCCGCCCTGATCCTCGAGCGACTTCAGCTTGAAGCGCCCGCGCACGCGCGAGCCGCTTTTCACCGGCGAGACGAAGCGCATGCGGTTGATGCCGTAGTTCATGCCCATCTTCGCGCCCTTCACGCCCGGCACGACCTGATAACCGAAGTTCGCGACCAGCGAGAGCGTGAGGAAGCCGTGCGCGATGGTCGAGCCCATGGGGGTCGCCTTGGCGGCGGCCGGGTCGACGTGGATGAACTGGTGATCCTCGGTGAGATCGGCGAAGGCGTCGATGCGCTTCTGATCGACCAGCGTCCACTCGGATACGCCGAGCTCCTTGCCGACCAGCGCCTTGAGCTCGTCGAGCGTGATTGCCTTGTCGGGACCCTTCATCGCGTGCGCTCCTTCCGGGAGGTGAGGCGCACAGCGTACTCCGGCCTCAGTCCTCTTCGCCGCGCTCCGTCAGCTCGGGGAGCAGCGCGATCGCCTCGTGCTCGGGCATGGCGTCCACCTTCCCGAGACGCCCTTGGATGAAGCGCGTCTTGCGGGTGGCGTCGCCGATGGTGTTCGACGCCTCCTGCAGCTTCTTGTCCACCTTCTCGAGCAGCTGCCCGAACTGGCCGAACTGCTGCTTCACCGCCCCGAGCAGCTGCCAGACCTCCGTGCTGCGTTTCTCGATCGCGAGCGTGCGGAAGCCCATCTGCAGGCTGTTGAGGATCGCGGCGAGCGTGGTCGGCCCCACCAGCACGACCTTGTGGTCGCGCTGCATCGCCTCGACGAGGGCCGGCCGGCGCAGCACCTCTGCGTAGAGGCCTTCAGTCGGGAGGAAGAGCAGGGCGAAGTCCGTCGTGTGGGGCGGCGCGATGTATTTGTCCTTGATCGTCTTCGCCTCGGTCCGGATGCGCGTCTCGAGGGCGCGGCCGGCGTCGTCGATGCCGGCGAGGTCGCCGCGCTCGACGGCGTCTTGCAGGCGCGCGTAATCCTCCTGCGGGAACTTCGCGTCGATCGGCAGCCACAGCGCCTGGCCGTTCGCGCCATTGGGCATGCGCACCGCGAAATCGACGCGCTCGCCCACGCCGTCGCGCACCGCGACCTGTTTCTGGTACTGCCCGGCGGCGAGGCAATGCTCGAGCAGGGCTTCGAGCTGCGTCTCGCCGTAGCCGCCGCGCGTCTTCACGTTGGTGAGCACGCGCTTCAGGTCGCCGACGCCCACCGCGAGCGTCTGCATCTCGCCGAGGCCCTTGTGCACGGCCTCGAGGCGGTCGCTCACCTGCTTGAACGCCGCGCCGAGGCGCTGCTCGATCGTGCTCTGCAGCTTCTCGTCGACCGTCGCGCGCATCTCGTCGAGCTTCTTCTGGTTGTCTTCCTGCATGCCGCGCAGGCGCACGTCGAGCGAGTCGCGCGTGCGCGCGAGGTTCTGCTCGAGCGTCGTGCTCACGTCGCGCAGCGAGAGGCCGAGCTCCTCGCGCAAGTGGCGCGTCTGCGTGGCGAGCAGCTCGCCCGTGCCGAGCAGCTTCTCGTCCACGGTGGCGCGCACCTCGTCGAGCTTCTTCTGGCTGTCCTCCTGGATGCTGCGCAGGCGACCGTCGAGCGTCGCGCTCACGTCGCGCAGCGAGCCGCCGAGCTCCTCGCGCAGGTGGCGCGTGCTCGCGGCGAGCTCGTCGCGGCTCCGCGCGAGCTCCGCGGAGAGCGCGCGGTCCGTGCGCTCCTGGGCGAGCGCGAGCGCGTCGAAGCGCGGCGCGAGGGACGCGGCGGCATCGAGCGGCTCGGCCCGGCGGACCAGCGACGCCAGCATCCAAACGCAGCCGAGCAAGAGAAGCGCGATCGCGGCGAGCGCGACCTCGACGAAGCCCATGTGCAACCCCCAACCCCGGTTCGATCATACGCCCGTCCGAGCGCGCGGCGAGCACCGACGGAGCGATCTTGCGCCGCCGTCGTGACAGGGGCGGTCACGACGCGCGCTGTCCTCTCGTCGGGGTCTGGCCCCGGCTGGGCGACTAGATCCGCACACTCCGCCACTTCCCCGTGGCGAAGCGCCAGAGCAGGCCGCCCGCCAGCAGCGCCACGTAGATCGTGCCGCCGCCGTACGCGCCGACGAGGCCGTAGCCGAGGTGGCTGCCGAAGTACCACGCGCCGGGCAGGAACACGCCCCAGGCCAGCGCCGTCTGCCAGACCGCCGGCCAGGTGGTGTCGCCCGCGCCGCGCAGCGCGCCCATCGCCACGATGTGCGCCGCGTCGAGCAGCTGGAAGAGCGCGCCGAGGCGCAGCGTCGAGACGCCGAGCGCGAGCACGTCGGGGTCGTCCGTGAAGATGCGCATCAGCAGCAGCGGCGCGGCGGTGAGGCCAATGGCGAGCGCGCCCGACACCGCGAGCGCGACGCGCAGGCCGTTCTTCAGCGCCATCGCGCCGAGGGCGAGCTCCCGGGCGCCAACGGCGCGGCCGACGAGCGTCTGCGTCGCGCCGGAGACGCCCAGCGCGATCATGAACGAGACGTTCACGAGCATGATGAACGAGTGGCTGGCCGCGACCGCCGCCGCGCTCATCGAGGAGATCAGCAGCGTGAACACCGCGAACGACATCGAGTCGAACACCCACTGGGCGCCGATCGGCAGGCCCGTGCGCGCGAGGCGGCGCAGCGCCTGCGCGCTCGGGGCCTGCGGAGCGGTGCCGAAGCGCGCGACGTTGCCGCGCCGCAGCGCGACGCCCATCACGAGCGCGGCGTACAGGAACTCGCTCGCCGCGGTCGCGACCGAAGCCCCGGCGACGCCCAGCCGCGGGGCGCCGAAGTGCCCGAAGATCAGCGCGTAGTCGCCGACCACGTTCGCGAGGTTGGCGATCAGCCCGGCCCAGAGCGGGATCGTGGTGAGCCCGACGCCGCGGAAGAAGCTGTTCCACACGAACACGACGCTGAGCGCGACCATGCCTACGAGGCGCGGCTGCAGGTATTCCACCGCCGGACCGGCGAGCTCGGGCGCGGCGCCGACGAGGCCCAGCACCGCGGGCAGCAGCGTCGGCGTCGCGGCGATGCCCGCGATCGCGGCGACGGCGGTCGCCGGCACGACGGCCCAGAAGCCCTGCCACGCCCACGTGCCGCAGCGGCGCTCCTCGCCCGCGCCCTGCGCTTGCGAGACGAAGGTCTGCACGGCGCTCGCGGAGCCGAGCACGAGGGAGAACAGCGTCCAGCTCCAGACGTTCGCGAACGCGACGGCGCCGAGCTCGGCGGCGCCGAGCCGGCCGACGAACGCGGAGTCGACGATGCCCATCAGCGTCTGCGAGAGCTGGGTGAGCACGAGCGGCGTCGCGAGCTGGATCAGCTCGCGCAGGGAGCCGCGCGCGGGCGCGCCTGCGGCGAGAGTGGCGGTCGACGGGGGAGACAGTTCGGTCATGACTAGATCCAAGCGGGAGAGAGGGAGCGGAGGCCGCGATCAGTCAGCGCGCCCCCGGGGCCTCCGAGCTTGGAATCGAGTCAGCGACTCGCTTCGGTCGGGGAGGGCGCGCCGCGCATCGAACGTGTTTTCATGGCGCGCTCCTCTCGAAAGCGAAGCCCTTCTACCAGAGCCCCCCGCGACCTGGCAAGTCGATTCGCCCGAGCGAGCGCGCGACCGGCTCCGGCGCCCGGGGCGCCCCTCCGCTTGTTACGCCGCGACGCCGCGACGGCGCGCGGGCGTCAATCGCGCTCGGGCATCACGATCCAGAGGATCAGGTAGACGAGGATCCCCGGAAAAGCGGCGAAGAGGATCGAGACCAGCACGAAGATCAGCCGCGTCGCGCCGGCGCTCCAGCCGAGCCACTCGGCGATGCCGCCGCACACGCCGGCGATGACGCGCTGGTCGCGCGAGCGCTTGAGTCCGGGCTTCTGGATCGCCATCGAGTCGTCCTCCCTGGGCTTGCGCACAGCCTACGCCGAGCGTGGGTGCGGAGTTCTCACGAGGCCGAGCTCAGCCCGCGAACAGGCTGTGCATCAGGTTGCCGAGGCCGAACCACATGCCCGAGGCCGCACCGAGCGAGCTCAGCACGAACACGAGCAGCACCCGCAGCAGGCGATTGCGCCAGAGTCCGGCGACGGAGGAGAGGTCGTTCAGCACCTGCCCGAACTCGCGCACGAAGGGCGGGCGGAAGTAGGACTGCACGAAGGCCGTCACGTAGCCCGCGCCGATCGCCGGATGGAGCGTCGTGATCGGGGCGGCCACGAACGCGGACACGATGGTGGCGGGATGCCCGAACGCGAGCGCGGTGCCGGCGGCGCAGGGCACCCCGGTCGCGAGGATCCAGGCGAGCGCGCTGTCGCCCGCGGCCGCCGGGCCGCGCAGGACGCCGACCGCGACCACCGAGCCGACGATCGTCGCCGCGAACGCCCAGCCGAACCAGCCCGCGAAGCGCGACGGCGGCGGGATCTCCTCGAGCGGCGCGAGCGCGATCGCCTCGCCGCGCGCGAGGTGCGCCGCGAGCCCCGCGACGTGCCCGGCGCCGACGACGGCCACGAGCCGCGCGCCGGGCGACTGGCGGATCTTCTCGGCGAGGTAGGCGTCGCGCTCGTCGATCAGCACGCGCTTCAGCCCCGGGAAGGCCTTCGCGAGCTCCTCGAGCAGTTGCGTCATGGCGTCGCGCTCGCGCAGGTCGCGCAGGTCGGCCTCGCTCATTTCGGGCCGCGCGAACAGGCTCTCGACCAGCGCGCCCGTGAGCAGCGACTTCTTCCACAGCGAGAGCGAGGCCCAGGCGCGCTTCAGCGTCGCGCGCACGTCGCGGTCGCACAGGAAGAACGGCTTGCCGATGGCCTCGGCGGCGCGGGCGCCTTCGAGCAGCTCCGCGCCCGGGCGGACGCCCAGCTTCACGCCGAGGGAGTACTGGAACGCCGCGAGCACGAGGTTCGCGAACAGCGTCGGCAGCTGGCGCTGCGCGAGCACCTGGCGCAGGTCGAGCTGCTCGAAGCGCTGCGGCTGCGAGAGCGCCTGGTAGCGGCCGGGGTCGAGCTCGATGCACACGCCGTCCGGCTGCGCCGCCTCGATCACCCGCCGCACCAGCTCGGTGGACTCGCGCGAGACGTGCGCGGTGCCGACGAGGATGAACTCGCGGCCGCCCTGCGCGACGACCCGGACGTCCGGCGACGCCAGGGGATTCTCGGGCGATGCGTCGGCTACGGCGTCGATGGCGGCGCTCCTCGCGAGGCGCGCAGGGTATCGGCGGCGCGCCGATTCGCCGCGCGCGATTGCTCAATCGGGGTCGGACGCCAAACGCGTCATTGCGCCGCCCGCTCGGGGTGCGACTCGCCGAACGGGGGCCGGCGGGCGCCGGCGGTCAGCGCGGGGCGAAGCGCGTGCCCGCGATGCGCGCGGCGCCGTCGGCAGTGAGAACGCCGCGGCGCTCGGCGGCCGCGCGGAAGCGCGCCGGGTCCGCGAGGTCGAGCAGCACGCCGCTCACGCCGTCGCTCGACCCGTGCACGAAGCGCAGCACGCCGCCGCCCACCGCGATCTCCGGCCCTCCGCCGGGGCCTCGCGCGACGGCGAGGCCGAGCACCTCGCCCCAGCGCGCGGCGAGCTTCTCGGGCTCGGGGCTCTCGAGCTCCGCGCCGACGATCGCGCGCGTGACGTCGGTGCGGACGTGCTGGCGCCACTTCGGCCCCGCCCACTCCCACGCGCCGGCCTCGTCCATCGTGTCGAGCGAGACGATCGCGCCGCCGACGTCGCGCGGGTGCAGGTGCAGGGTCGCGGCGCCCTTCTGCTTTCCCTCCCAGACGATCCGCACGCCGAGCCGCTCGAGCCGGGCGCGGTGCGGCGCGAAGTCGTCCACCTGGAAGATCACCATGTAGCCGCTGTCGCCGCCGCGGCGCTCGATCCAGCGCGCGGCGGTCGCGCTCGGCTGCACCGGCGAGACGACCTCGAGGAAGGTCTCGCCGATCGGCATCACGCCGTTCTCGAGGCCGAACACCTTCACCCCGGGGTCGTGGAAGGCGACCTCGATGCCGAGCACGTCGGTGAGCGCGTCGAGCGTGCTCGGGAGGTCGCGGGCGGCGAGGGCGATCTGGCGCAGGCGCATGGGGGCTCCTTCGGCGGTCATTGCAGGAAGAGCGGCTCGGCGATCGCGCGTACGGCGCAGGGCTCGAGCCGGCCGCGCAGCACGAGCACGTCGTCGCCGCGCGGGCGGAACTCGACCTCCGTACGCCCCTTCGCGAGGTGCGCGCGGCAGGCCGGCGTGTCGGGCAGCACGGCTGCGAGGTCGAGCGGGTCGCTCCAGCGCAGCTCGAGCGCGAGGGGGATGCGCCCCGCGGCGATCAGGAAGCCGTGCGCCTCGCTCACGAGGCGCAGCTCGGCGGGCCCCGTCACCACCAGGAACGCGGCCCGGCGGTCGCCCAGCGTGTCGCGCCAGGTCGCGAGGCTGGCGATGCCCCGCGCGGTGCACTTCATGCCGCCCGCGCCGGTGATGCGCACGGTCGGGCGCGCGGGCTCGACGCGCACGACCGCGCCCTCGGCGAGCGCGCTGCGGCACGCGTCGCTCGCGGCGAACAGGAAGCCCTGCGCGCCGCCGTTGCCCGTGAGCCGCGCCTCCAGATAGAGCCCGAGGTCGCGAACGCCCTCGACGCGCGCCTGGTTCCGCGCGAGCGGCGCCGGCTGCGGAGCGGCCGGCGCGGGCGGGGCGGGCGGCGGAGGGGACGCACAGCCGGCCGCCCAGAGGGCGAGGCCGGCGAGGGTGGAGAGCCGTGCAGCGACGCGCATGCGGCGCGCAGCATATCCCGCGCGACTCTGCAGAACGCACGCAGCCCCCTCAAGTAGGTCTGCGGACGCTCCGAAAGCGAAGCCGGGGGGAGTCATGGCCGACGCGGAAGCGTTCGACTTCGTGTGCCAGAAGCTCGAGACGAGCACGTCGCTCGATCGGCTCGCGGCGCGCGGAACCGTGCGCATCGCGCTCAAGCAGGCGGGCCTCGACGCTCGCTCCGTGACCCCCGAACAGATGGCCGTCGTGGTCGAGAAGCTGCTCGTCGGCGAACTCTCGAGCCGCGGCATCGCGAACGCGGCTCCGCTGTGTGCCGATCTCGCGACCCGCGTGCGCCGCCTCGCAGGCCGCGGCGACACCGAAACGCCCGACGCCGTCTTCCGCCGCCTCGGAGGCTAGTGCCATGCTCGACGCGCTCCTCCTCGTTTCGACGGTGGCCTTCATCGCGACGGGCGGGATCGTCGGCGTGCGCCTGCTTCGCCTCGCGCTGCGCACGCGCGAGCTCTCCGACTTCCTCGTCGGCTTCTCGCTCTTCGATCTCTCGGCGATCGCGTACCCGTTGATCCTGTACGGCAGCCTCGCCGACCTCTCGCTCGACGCTGCGAAGCAGGCGCTGTTCGCGTCCTCGCTCGCGATGGCGCTCGGCTGGATCGGCGTGTTCGGCTTCACGCAGCGCGTCTTCCGTCCGGGCAGCATGCCGGCGCGCGCGCTCGCGGCGGCCGGCTGCGCGATGCTCGTCTACGGGCTCGTCTCGGGCGCCGGCTACATCCACCGAGCCGAGACGCACGCCGCGCTCGAGTCGAGCGCGAGCCCGCTCTTGTGGATCCAGTTCGCCGCGGTCGGGGCGTATGCGTGGACCGCCTACGAGGGCTTCCGCTGCGCGTCGCAGGCCCGCAAGCGGATGAAGCTCGGCCTCGCCGACCCGCTCGTCGCGAACCGTTTCCTGCTCTGGGGCTGCGTCGGCATCGCCTCGCTGATCAGCGTCGTGCCCTCGCTCCTCATCACGCTCGGCGGCGGCGACGGCACCCGGCACGTCTTCGCGCGCCTCTCGACCGCCCTCGGCGGCCTGCTGGCCTCGGTTGCGCTCCAGCTCGCCTTCCTGCCCACCGAGCGCTACCGGCGCTGGGTGGCGGCCCGCGCCGCCGCCTGAGGACGCGGGCGCAAATCGCGGCTTGACGCTGCGCGATCGCCCCCCAAGCTTGCTCCCCTCGAGTCGACTGAGGGAGCTCCACATGAAGCGCGTCTTGTTGTTCCTGGCGACCAATGCCGCCGTCCTGCTGGTGGCCAGCCTGGCGATGGAGGTGCTCGGCGTCCCGCAGATGCTCGCCGCGCGCGGCATCGACGTGCGGCTGACGGGGTTGCTGATCATGTCCGCGCTGTTCGGCATGACCGGCTCGTTCGTCTCGCTCGCGATCTCGAAGTGGGTCGCGAAGCGCTCCGTCGGCGCCCACGTGATCGGTGAGCCGCGCACGCAGACCGAGCAGTGGCTCGTCAGCACCGTGGCGCGCCAGGCGCAGGCGGCCGGCATCGGCATGCCCGAGGTCGCGATCTACGAGGACCCGACCCCGAACGCGTTCGCCACCGGTGCGCGGCGCGACGCCGCGCTCGTCGCGGTCTCGACGGGGCTCTTGCGCAGCATGAAGGCGGACGAGGTCGAGGGCGTGCTCGCGCACGAGGTCAGCCACATCGCGAACGGCGACATGGTCACGCTCACCCTGATCCAGGGCGTGCTCAACACCTTCGTGCTGTTCTTCTCGTACGTCGTCGGCATGCTCGTGGACTCGTTCCTGCGCCGCGGCGACGAGGACCGCGGCCCGGGCATCGGCGCGTTCGTCGCGCGCATCGCGGCACAGATGGTGTTCGGCCTGCTCGCCTCGCTGATCGTGATGTGGTTCTCGCGCCAGCGCGAGTTCCGCGCCGACGCGGGCGGCGCGCGGCTCGCGAGCCCGGGCAAGATGATCGGCGCGCTCGAGCGCCTCGCCTCGCGCGAGACGGCGCCGCTGCCCGAGTCGCTGGCGGCATTCGGCATCGCGAGCGGCAACGGCGTGTCGCGCCTGTTCATGACGCACCCGCCGCTCGAGGAGCGGATCGCCCGGCTGCGCGCGAGCGCAGGCCTCGCGGCCTAGCGCTCCGCCGCGGCAGCCGCGCGGGAACGCACGCGGGTCCTTTCGCGTAACGCTCGCGCGCGCGGGCTACGGTGCGCGCACTCTCGGAGGGACACGCGGATGGGCTTCTTGACCTGGGCTTTGCTCGGACTCGTGGTCGGTGCGCTCGCCAAAGTGCTCATGCCCGGCAAGGACCCGGGCGGCCTCCTGATGACCACGATCCTCGGCGTGGTCGGTGCGCTGGTGGGCGGTTGGATCAGCACGCGGCTCGGCCTCGGCGCCGTGAGCGGCTTCAACGTCCCGAGCCTCGTGATCGCAACCGGCGGCGCGCTCCTGCTGCTCTTCGCGAACCGCAAGCTGGGCGGCAAAGGCTGACGAATCGCGCCGGGCCGCGCCCTTCGCACGCGGCCGAACGCGCTGCGACGCGCGGGCTTCCGTTGCGAGCGATTAGGGTGGCCTCCCGTCATGGAGGCCCGATGCGCGAGTTGCTCGGCGAATCGAACGCGATGCGGCAGCTGCGCGCGCGGATCGCGCGGCTCGCTCCCCTGCCGACCCCCGTGCTGCTGCTCGGCGAGACGGGCACCGGCAAGACGCTCGCCGCGCGCGCGCTGCACCGCCTCTCGCCGCGGCGCGCGCGGCCGTTCGCGGTGCTCGACTGCGGCGTTCTCGCGCCGAGCCTCGCCGAGAGCGAGCTGTTCGGCGCCGAGCGCGGCGCGTTCACCGGCGCCGACGCGCGCCGCGCGGGC
>CAZCTH010000099.1:0-18567 GCA_964501435.1 uncultured Spirochaetales bacterium
GCGAGGCGCGCCTGGCGCGCGAGCAGCAGCAGCGCCAGCGCGAGCGCGCCGACGCAGAGCAGCGCGCGCACGTGGGGCGCGACCTCGCGGGCGCGGCGGCCCGCGTAGAGCCGCGCCCAGCCGACGCGCTCGCGCAGCGCGTCGCGAAGCGACATCGCGCCGCGGTCGACGCCGACGACGAGCGCGCGCGAGAGCGCGGTCGTTTCGCCCGCGGCGCGCAGCGCCTCGTGCAGCCCCGTCTCGTGGTACTTCGGCTGCCACGCGCGCACGCGCTCGAGCGCGTCGCGGCGATAGGCGACGTTGAGATCGCTCACGAATGGGGCCGGGCCCTCGTCGAGCGGATTCTGGTAGCGGCCCGCGTCGTAGAAGAAGAGCGCCCAGTTGAGCGCGCGGTCGCGATCGTTCTCGATCGCGCCGCCGATCGCCGCGCGCGGGGACTGGGCGTGCTGCGCCGCGATCTGCGCGCACCAGTCGCTGCGCGGCCGCGCGTGCTCGTCGGTGAGGGCGACGAGCGCGCCGCGCGCGGCGGCGAGCCCGGCGCTGCGGCGCAGGTCGATCGCCTCGTGGGCGAGCCCGGGATCCGGCGAGCGCGAGAGCTCCGCCGTTCCGTCCACGGCGAGGAAGCGCACGTCGGGAAAGCGCGCTGCGAGGTCCGCGTGCGCGATCGAGGCGTCGACCGGCACGATCACCTCGAACGCGGGCGCGCCGCGCTGCGCCGCGAGCGCCGCGAGCGCGCCCGCGAGGAACGCGCCGCGCGCGCCCGTCGGCGCCACGACGACGGAGAGCGCGGGGCCGGAGGCCTCCGGCAACCGCTACAGCTCCCCCAGCGCCCAGCGCAAGCTGCGCCGCAACAACTCGTAGTACTCCGGCTTGTCCCACGAGCAGCGCTCGATCTTCGGATAGAAGTCCGTCACCGGGCGCATGTCGTAGTGGCCGCGGCAGTGGCCGAGCGTGTTGTAGAGCACCGCGCCCTGGCCGAGCGGGCGCAGGTACATCACGAGGTGCTGCTTGGTCTTCGACCAGTCGGCCTCGACGAAGCCCTGGGCGTCGCCGGAGTACGACGTCTCGAGCAGCGGCGTCAGCTTCTCGCGCTCGTGGTACTCGGAGAGGTAGAGCTCGTCGTCGGTGTCGAACTCCTTGATGCCCGAGACGAGCGGATGGCTCGGCGCACTCACCTTCACGTGGTACGGCTGGATCGGCGGGTGCGCGATGAACTGGCTGCCGAGGGTGTGCGCGAACTTGGGGAAGCAGCGCGGCGCGTCCACGCCCTTCGCGGTGAAGTCGAGCGCGGCGTTCGTGCCGTGCAGCGCGATCCAGCGTCCGCCGCCCTGCACGTAGGCCGCGAGCGCCTCCTGCTGCGCCTCGGTCGGGCGCACGTCGCAGCAATAGGTCACGAGGAACTTCGCCTTCGCGATGGCGGCGGTGTCGGCGTAGTCGCTGCACACGCGCACGCGCACGTGGGGATGCTCGGCGAGCAGCTTCAGCAGCTCGAGGCGCGCGAAGTCCACGTCGTGGTACTTGCCGGCCGCTACCAGCACGGCGTCGAGGATCGGTTTGCTCATGTCTTGCAGGCCCTCCGGAACGCGGGTCGCGCCTCGCAGCGCGCCACGTAGGCTTTGATGTTGGGGAGCTCGTCCGTCAGTCGCAGCAGCTTCGCGAGGGCCAACCCGTAGCCCATCATGACGTCGGCTGCGCTGAACTCGCTGGTCAGCCACTCGCGCCCCTGCAGCGCGTCTTCCACCACCGCGAGCGCCGCCTTCGCCTGGCGCGTCGCCTCGGGGACGATCGCCGCGATGCGGTCCTCGGGCCTGCGCCGCCGCGTGTGCTGCACGATCGTGGCGAGGGGCGGCATCAGGGTCGCCTCGGCGAAGTGGATCCACTGCAGGAACTTGCCGCGCTCGGGGCTGCCGTGGACCGGCTCGAGCCGCCCGTGGCCGTAGGTTTCGAGCAGGTACTGCACGATCGCCCCCGACTCGAGCAGCACGAGCGGGCCGTCGACCAGCACGGGCACCTGGGCGAGGGGATGCAGCGCCACGTGCTCGGGCTCGCCCAGCTCCGCGAGCGTCCGGGTCGTCACCTGATGGGGCAGGCCGAGCTCGTCGAGCATCCAGCGCGCGCGCACGGAACGGGCCATCGGCGCGTGATAGATCGTGATCACCTCGCGCGGCCTCCGGGGCTCAGCATGCCACAGCGGGGCGACCGGCCGCGCGTCGTCCCGAACTCGGGACGGCGCAGGAATTTCCGTTCCGCGGCCAGCGCTTGGCGCCCAAGCCGAGCCCGCGACGTGCCGAAAACGGGGTGTCCCCCAACGCGCACGCGGGCCGGCCGCCCTCCGCACTGGACTCGCTTGCGCACGGAAGCGTCGATGAAGCCGTCGAAGAAAACGCTGCTGTCGCTCGCGGTCCTGACGGGAGCGCTGTTGCTCAGCACGGCCTTGATCGCGCTGAAACCCGAGCCGAAGCCGCGCGCGGTCGAGGCGACGCTCCCGATCGTGGACGTCGTGGTCGCACAGCCCGGCCCGCAGCGCATGGTCGTGCGCGCCCAGGGCACCCTCGCGCCGCGCGACGAGATCGAGCTCGTGGCGGAGGTCTCGGGGCGCGTGGTGTGGATCTCGCCGTCGTTCGACGGCGCCGGCGCGTTCGCAGCGGAAGAACCGCTCGTGCGCATCGCCCGCGACGACTACGAGATCGCGGCCCAGCGCGCCCGCGCCGCCGTCGAGCGCGCGCAGAGTCAGCTCACCCTCGCGCGCGCGTCGCGCGAGCGCAGCGAGGCGCTGTTCGCCGCGGGCGCCGCGAGCCCGGCGGCCCACGACCAGGCGCTCGGGAACCTCGAGATCGCGGAGGCGAACCTGCGCGACGCGGAGGCCGCGCTCGAGCAGGCCGAGCTCTCGCTCGCGCGGACCGAGGTGCGCGCGCCGTTCGCCGGCCGCGTGCGCGAGCGCAAGGTCGCGCTCGGTCAGTACCTCGCGCCGAACACGCCCGTCGCGCGCATCTTCGGGGGTGGCGACGCCGAGGTGAAGCTGTCGGTGCGCGCCGAGGACGCCGCGTTCGTCGAGCTGCCGGAGGACGCGGGCTCGCCGGGCCCGCGCGTCGTGCTGCGCGGCGACGTCGGCGGAGAGCCGCGCGAGCTCACGGCCCGCGTGGTGAGCAGTGCCGGCGCGCTCGATCCGCGCACGCGGATGCTCACGCTCGTGGCGCGCGTCGAGGCCGAAGCTGCGGCCGAGAGCGCCGCGCTCGCGATGGGCGCGTTCGTCGAGGCCGAGATCGAAGGGCGCGAGGTCGCGCAGGCCGTCAAGCTGCCGCGCGCCGCGCTGGTCGGAGACGGCACCGTGTTCGTGGTCGGCGCCGACGACGCGCTCGCGGTGCGGGCCGTCGAAGTGCTCCGGGCCGACGAAGCGAGCGCATGGATCTCGAGCGGCCTCGCCGCGGGCGAGCGCGTTTGCGCCCACGCGCCGACCTCGCTGGGCGCGGGCGCGCGCGTCCGCATCGCAGCCACCCGCGCCGGAAGCGGCGCGCCGTGAACGGCATCGTCGCGTGGTTCGCGCGGAACTCCGTCGCGGCGAACCTGATGATGGCGATGATGATCGCCGGGGGCGCCCTGATGGCGCCTTCGATTCGCCAGGAGATGTTTCCCGACGTCGAGCTCGACGTCGTGACGATCGCGGTTCCGTATCCCGGCGCGTCCCCGGTCGAGGTCGAGGAAGGCGTGTGCATTCCCGTCGAGGAAGCCCTGCAGGGCCTCGCGGGCATCAAGCGCATCCGCTCCACCGCTGCGGAGAGCATCGCGACGATCGCGGTCGAGCTGATGAGCGGCGAAGACGTCGCACGGCGCTTGGCCGACATTCGTGCGCGCGTCGACTCGATCGACACGCTGCCGGAAGAGGCCGAGCGTCCGATCGTCGCGCAGGCCGAGCTGCCGCGTCAGGTGCTCTCCGTCGCGGTCTATGGCGACGTCGAGGAGCGCGCGCTGAAGGAGACCGCGAAGCGCGTGCGGGAGGAGCTGGCCGCGCTCCCGGAGATCTCGGAAGTCGCCTTGGCGGCGGTGCGCCCCTACGAGATCGCGATCGAGGTGCCCGAGGCCTCGCTCGAGCGACACGGGCTCACGTTCGATCAGGTCGCCGTCGCCGTGCGTCGGGCGTCGCTGGACCTGCCCGCCGGGGTCGTGCGCGCGGAAGCCGGCGAGATCCTGCTGCGAGCCCAGGGCAAAGCCCGGGATGCCTCGGCCTTCGAGCGAATTCCGGTGCTCGTCCGCAGCGACGGAACGCGGCTCCTGGTCGGCGACGTCGGGCGGGTCGTGGACGGCTTCGCGGAGAGCGACCAGCGCTCGCGCTTCGACGGGAAGCCTGCCGCGCTCGTGCAGGTGTCGCGCGTTGGCGATCAGCGCGTGATCGACGTCGCGAACGCCGCGCGCGCCTACGTCGAGCGCGCGCGGGCACAGCTTCCGCCCGGCGTCGAGATCATCGTCTGGCAGGACATGTCGAGCATCCTGGCCGAGCGGCTCTCCTCGATGAAGACGAGTGCCTGGCAAGGCGGGCTGCTCGTGCTCGTCGCTCTCGCACTGTTCCTGCGCCTGCGGCTCGCCTTCTGGGTCGCATGGGGCGTACCGACGGCGCTGCTCGCCACCTTCGCCGTGCTGCCGATCTTCGACGTGTCGATCAACTGGATCTCGCTGATGGGCCTCGTGCTCGTGCTCGGCATCCTCGTCGACGACGCGATCGTGGTCGCCGAGAACACCTACGTCGAGCAGCAGCGCAGCAAGAGCAAGCTCGAGGGTGCGATCCGCGGTGCCGAGGAGATCGCGATCCCGGTGGTGTTCGGCGTACTCACGACCGTCGCGGCCTTCGCGCCGATGCTGTTCGTGCCGGGATCGATGGGAAAGCTCACGCGCGCGCTGCCGATCGTCGTGATCGTCAGCCTCTTGTTCTCGCTGCTCGAGGCGCTCTGGATCCTGCCCGCGCACCTGGCGAGCGGCGGGCCCGTGGATGCGCCGCCCCGCGGCGAGCTCTCGCGGCGCTGGCGCGCGGTCCAGGATCGCGTCGCCGGCGGCTTCGACGCCTTCGTGCAGCGCGGCCTCGGGCCCGCTCTCGAGCGCGCTCTCGAGTGGCGCTACTTCACGATCTCGTGCGCCGCGGCTTCGGTGATCGTGACCGGCGCGTTGATCGCCAGCGGTTGGCTGCGCTTCACCTTCCAGGAGCCGGTGGACGGCGACGTGATCATCGCGGATCTCACCATGGAGCCGGGCACGCCGGCGTCGGTCACGGCCGCCGCGATCCATGCGATCGAGGACGCCGCGCGCCGTGTTCAGCGCGACGTCGACGCCGTCCGCGACCTCTCGCACGGCAGCATCTTCACGCACACGCTGTCGGCCGTCGGCGAGCAGCCCTTCCGCACGTTCCAGTCGCAGATGCCGAACGGAGGCAGCTCCGCCGGCTCCGGAAGCCACCTCGGCGAGATCCAGGTGGAGATGATCCCGGCGGACTTTCGCGACGTTTCGACCTCGGAGATGCAGCGCCGGTGGCGCGCCGCCGTGCCGCCGATCCCGGGCGTCGCAGAGCTGGCCTTCCAGAACGCGATGGTCAACTCGGGCAAGCCGATCGAGCTCGAGCTGCGGGGCCAGGATCTGCAAGAGTTGCGCGCCGCGGCAACCTGGCTGCGCGACGAGATCGCCCAGTACCCAGGGGTGTTCGACGTCGCCGACTCGTTCCGCGCCGGCAAGCGCGAGCTCGGCTTCCGCGTGAAGCCCGAGGCCGAGGCGCTCGGCGTGAGCCTCGCCGACGTCGCGCGGCAGGTGCGCCAAGCGTTCTGGGGCGAGGAGGTGCAACGTCTCCAGCGCGGGCGCGACGAGGTCAAGGTCGTCGTGCGCTATCCGGCGGCGGAGAGGCGTTCGCTCGGCGATCTCGATCAGCTGCGCATCCGCGGCGTTGAGGGCGGCGCGATGCCGTTCGCGAGCGTCGCAGAAGCGAGCCTCGGAAGCGGGTACTCCGCGATCCAGCGCGTCGATCGGCAGCGCGTGGTCGCGGTGACGGCGGACGTAGACGTCGCGCTCGGCAACGCCAACGCGATCAGCGCGGGCTTGAACGCGGGGGCGCTGGCCGAGCTCTCGCGGCGCTTTCCGGGTGTGACCTTCGCCTACGCGGGCCAGCAGGCCGAGCAGCGGGAGTTCCTCGGCGCGATGCTGCGCGGGCAGGTCTTCGCGCTGCTCGCGATCTACGCGCTGCTCGCGGTTCCGCTCCGCTCGTACACGCAGCCGTTCATCATCATGAGCGTGATTCCCTTCGGCATCGTCGGCGCGGCGATCGGGCACCTGCTGCTCGGGTACGACCTGTCGATGTACTCGGTCATCGGACTCGTCGCGCTCTCGGGCATCGTCGTCAACTCGAGCCTCGTGCTCGTCGACCAGGTCAACGTGCTGCGCGCCTCGGGCGTTCGGCTGGCGGAGGCCGCGCGCGAGGCCGCGCTGTCCCGCGTGCGCCCGATCTTCCTCACGACCCTCACCACGTTCGTCGGACTGCTGCCGATGATCTTCAGCAACTCGATCGCCGGGAAGATGACCGTTCCGCTCGCCATCACGATGGCGTTCGGCGTGCTGATCTCCGCCGTCCTCACGATGTTCCTCGTGCCGTGCCTTTACCTCGCCCTGGAGGACGCGATGCTGGTTCTCAGCGGCCGCAAGCGCACGCGCACCGGTGAGCGCCGCAAGCGAACGGCGGGCGCCGAGGCGACGGCGGCGGATCGCACGGAGTCCGAAGCCACCCTCTGAGCGCGGCTCGCCGCCGGCGCGCTACCCAGCGCGTCGGACGAGGAGACGCCATGGCCCGGCCCGCATCGCTCGAAGCCCGCATCGACCGCCTCGAGTCGCTCGACGAGATCCGCCAGCTCGTGGCGAAGTACTGCCTCGCGCTCGACATGCGCGACCTCGACGCGCTGTGCGGGCTGTTCGCCGAGGACGTGCGCGTTTCGAAGCACGAGACGGGGCGCCGCGCGCTGCGCCGCTGGTTCGACGAGACGCTGCGCGTGCAGTTCACGGGCACGGCGCACGTCACCGGCAATCACGTGATCGAGCTCGACGACGCCGACCATGCGCGCGGGCTCGTCTACAGCCGCAACGAGCACGAGACCGGCGACCAGTGGATCGCGATGACGATGACGTACTGGGATCGCTACGAGCGCATCGACGGGCGCTGGCTCTTCCGGCGGCGACTGCCGCTCTACTGGTACGCCTGCGACCTCCGGAATCCGCCGATCGGAGAGAACAAGATGCGCTGGCCCGATCGCGCGCCCTACGCGGGCGGCTACGCGGACTTCTTCCCGAGCTGGCGCGAGTTCTGGACGCCGGGCTTCGTGGCGGACGCCGACGTCGCCGAGCCGGCGCCGCTCGACGAGTTCCTGACGCGCATGCGCCCGCGCGAGGGCGTCGCGTCGGTGCGCGTGCGATGAGCGTCCATCGCCGCGTCGTCCTCGCCGCGCGCCCGCGCGGGATGCCGCGTGAGAGCGACTTCCGCGTGGAGAGTGCGGAGCACGCGCCGCTGCGCGCGGGCCAACTGCGCTGTCGGAACCTCTACGTCTCGCTCGACGCCGGGTTCCGCAACTGGATGGACGAGGGCAGTGGCGACAACGTGCTGCCGGCGATGCAGATCGGCGCGCCGGTGATGGGCCTCGTGCTCGGCCGCGTCGAAGAGAGCCTTCACCCCGCGCATCGCGTGGGCGACTTGTTGATGGCGAGGCTCGCGTGGGAGGAGGTCTCCGTCACCGACGGCGGCGATTTCCTCGTGCCCGTGCCGCCCGATCCCGTGCATCCGCCGAGCTACTACCTCGGCGTGCTCGGCGACACCGGCCTCTCCGCGTACTTCGGCCTCGTGGACCACGGCGCGCTGAAGGCCGGCGAGACCGTGCTCGTGAGCGCGGCGGGCGGCGCGGTGGGCAGCATCGCGGGGCAGCTCGCACGCATCCTCGGCGCACGCACGGTCGGCATCGCGAGCGGCGCCGAGAAGTGCGCGCGGCTCGTTCGCGAGCTCGGCTACGACGCCGCGCTCGACCGCAGCGCCGCCGACTTCGACGCGGCGCTCGCGCGCGCCTGCCCGGCGGGCGTCGACGTCTACTTCGACAACGTCGGCGGCCCGTTGCTCGAGGCCGTGCTCGCGCGCATCAACGTCGGCGCGCGCATCCTGCTGTGCGGCGCCGTCGCGTCCTACAACGCGGGCGGGCCGGTGCCCGGCCCGAGCAACCTGTTTCAGCTCGTGACCAAGGAAGCGCGCATGGTCGGCTTCATGACCCACCACCAGGCCGCGCGCTATCCCGAAGGCCGCGCTGCGCTCGCGCGCTGGATCGCGAGCGGCGCGCTGCGCGTGCCCGAGTATCGCCTCGCCGGCATCGCGAGCGTGCCGAAGGCGTTCTGCGATCTGTTCCGCGGCGCGAACTTCGGCAAGACGGTCGTCGAGCTCTAGCGCGGCGGCCGGACCCCAGGTCGATCAGACCTTCAGCAACAACTTCCCGGTGTGGCCACCGTCGAAGAGCAGCGCGAGGGTGGCGCCGAAACGCTCGAGCCCGTGCTCGACGTGCTCGTGCAGCTTCACGCGTCCGCTCGCGAGCCAGCCGGTCAGGGCTTCCTCCGCTTCCGCATAGGCGCTCGCGAAGTGGAACACCGCGAAGCCCTCCATGCGCGCGTGTCGCTCGGCGAGTCGCAGGTAGAGCGCGGGGCCGCGCACGCCCTTCGACATGTCGCCGGAGTACTGCGAGATCGCGCCGCAGATCACGATGCGCGCCTCCGGGCGGATCTGGTCGAGCACGACGTCGAGGATCTCGCCGCCGACGTTGTCGAAGAACACGTCCACGCCGCCCGGCGCGAGCGCGCGCAACCGCGCGGCGACGTCCTCGCGCTTGTAGTCGATCGCCGCGTCGAAGCCGAGCTCCTTCACCACGTGCTCGCACTTCGCGGCGCCGCCCGCGATGCCGATCACGCGCGCGCCGTCGATCTTCGCGATCTGCCCGGCCACCGAGCCGACGGCGCCCGCCGCGGCCGACACGACGAACGTCTCGCCGGCGCGCACCGCGCCCACCTTGCGCACGCCCATGTAGGCGGTGAGGCCCGTCGTGAGGCCGAGCACGCCGAGATGCGCGGTCGCGGGCGCGCGCTTTTCGTCCACGCGCTTCGCCATCGCGCCCGGCAGCGTCGCGACGCTCTGCGCGCCCACGGGTGCGAACACCGCGTCGCCCGCGGCGAGGCCCGCGAAGCGGCTCTCGCGCACGCGCCCGACGCCGAGCGCGCTCACCAGCCCGCCGATCGGCACCGACTGGTGGAAGCTCGACGCCTCGAGGGCCGTGCGGATGAACGCGTCGATCGAGAGGTGCGACACGTCGATGCGCACCTGCCCGTCGGCGAGCGGCGCCAGCGCCTCCTCCTCGACCCGGAAGTCCCCCGCCGCCGGCACGCCCCGCGGCCGCGCAGCCAACACCACTTTTCGATTCACGTCGGAAGCCATGGAAGTCCTCGATGACGCATGGTCGCGCCCAAGTCAGGGTTTCTTCAGCGTCGGCTGGGAACGACTGACGAGCGGATTTGCCCGTCTGGCGAGGCGTCGCCGCGCGAAGCCGTATCGCGAGATACGGCGAGTGCGGCGCAACGAAGCCAGGCGGGCAAAGACGCCGTCAGTCCGCGAGCCAGGAGCCGTGGAAGCCGTACGGCACGCGGCGCGGCAGGTGGATCTTCGCCACCGGCCCCTTCTCTAAGTTCTGCGCGTCGATGATCACGAGGTCGCTCGCGCCGCGCGCGGCGTCGTACACGAACGTCAGCACGTAGCCCTCGTCCTCGCCGTGGCCCGCGCGCGCGAACACCGGCTCGCCGGCGCCGTTGCCCTTCGGCAGCGTGAGGGTCTCGCGGCGGCCGCTCGCGAGGTCGTACTTGAAGAGCTGGCCGCCGAACTGGTCCATGCTCGAGAGCCCGGTCATGTAGCCGTAGCGGTGCTTCAGTCCGACGCACTCGTCGGCGACGCGCGGGAAGTCGGCGGGCTGGTCGTCGATCGGCTGCTCGCGCACCTTGCCGGCCTTGCGGTCGATCACCCAGCGGTGCAACACGGCCGGCGTGCCTTCGCCGTCCTGCGGGCTGAAGGCCAGCTTCTTGAAGCGCGACACGTCGATCACGATGTCGTCGCCATCCTCGTACGCGTTCATCGGATGGAACACGTAGCTGGGCTCGATCTCGTACCAGACGACGTCCTTGTTGGTGCCGTTGCGCGGCATCACGCCGAGGCGCGCGCCGTAGTCGTCGCTCCAGCGGATCGGGATGCCACCCTTCGCGAGCAGCGAGAGGTCGAACACCATCGGCAGGTCCATGAACACGACGTGATTCCGGGTCACGTTCCAGTCGTGCATCATCGTCGGGCCCTTGACCGTGATCTCCTCGCTCTGCACGAGCGTGCCGTCGGCCGCGACGCGGTGATACGTGAGATAGGGCGGCAGCGCGCCGTACCCGAAGAACAGCATCTCGCCCGTGACCGGGCAGAGGCGCGGGTGCGCCGTCATCGCAGACTTCAGCTTGCCGCCGAAGTCGTGACACCCGACGGTGTCGAGCTCGGGCGTCACGATCCACGGGAAGTGGCCTTCCTCGAGCGCGAGGATCTTGCCCGCGTGCGCGACGACGTGGGTGTTGGCGAGCGACGCCGTCATGTCCGAGGTGCCGTCGGGCTTGATCGCCGCCGCGTTCGGGTCCTTCAGCAGCGGGGTGCGCACGTAGCGGTTGCGGTACCAGACGGCGCGGCCCTTCTCGAGCCGCACGCCGTGCAGCATGCCGTTGCCGAGGAACCAGTGCGGCGAGGTGCCGCTCTGCGGGTTCGAGCCGTTGCGGAAGAACCGGCCGTTCAGCTCCGCCGGGATCGCGCCGGTGACGGGCAGGTCCGTCAGCGTCACCTCGTCGAACACGGGCGCGAAGTTTCCCTGCAGGTGGAACGGGGTCGAGAACATCGAGGGAGCGGTACTCATCGTTTCCTCCGGAAGTTGTTACGGCCGCCGATTGGCGGCGCGGGGTGGGGAAGGGCGCGGGGGCTCCGCGCTCAGGGCATGCCGGCGACCTTCAGGATCTGGCCCGTCACCCAGGCCGAGGCGGGCGAGCAGAAGAACAGCACCGCGGCGCCGAGGTCTTCCGGCGTGCCGAGGCGGCGCATCGGAAGACGCAGGTTCTTCTCGAGCGCGGGCAGGCTCTCGGGGGTCAGCTTCAGCGCCTTCATCATGATCTCCGTCGGAACGGCGCCCGGCGAGATCGCGTTGACGCGCACCTTCGGCCCGACCTCGGCGGCGAGCGTGAGCGTGAGGTTGTTCACCGCGGCCTTCGCGGCGGCGTAGTGGCCGCTGCCGGGGAACGGGCCGTGGGCGGCGATCGACGAGATGTTCACGATGCGGCCGCCCTCGCGCATGTGCTTCACGGCCGTCACGCAGCACACCCACACCGCGGTGATGTTGAGCGCGAGCGTCGCGTTCCACTCGGCGCGGGGAAGCTCGGTGAGCGGCGCGGCGACCGGCGAGCCGCCCGCGTTGTTCACCCAGATGTCCAGCGCGCCGAACTCGGCGATCGCGCGCTTCGCGAGCGCGTCCACCGCAGCGTCGTCCGTCACGTCCGTCGGCGCCGCGATCGCCCGGCGCCCGAGCGCGCGCAGATCCTTCGCGACGCGCTCGACCTCCTCGCCGCGCCGCGCCGCGAGCACGACCGCGGCGCCGGCCTCGGACAGCACGTGCGCGATGCCTTCGCCGATGCCGCGCCCGGCGCCCGTCACGACGGCGACCTGCCCCGAGAGATCGGTGAAGCGCGAGATGGTCATGGGCGGCTCCTGGGTGGATTGACGAATAACCTACCGCCAGTAGAAAATGCAACCACGATGACGAAGCCCGCCCCGAAGAAGCGCCCGCGGCGCGGCCCCGCACCCCGCGCGCTCGACGCCGCCGCGCCGCGCCGCGGCCGCCCGCCGCTCGCGGACCGCGAGCGCCTGCTCGACGCCGCGGAGCGCGCGATCCGCCGCCACGGCGGCGCCGTCTCGTTGGAGCGCATCGCGGCGAAGGCGGGCGTGACGAAGCCCGTGCTGTTCGCGCACGTGGGCGACCGCCGGGCGCTGGTGCGCGCGCTCGCGGAGCGCTTGCTCGGGCGCATCGAGGCCGCGATCCGGTCTGCGCTCGCCGGCGTGCCCGCGGGCCGCCCGGCGCTCGAGCGGTTGATCGGGGCGCAGCTCGAGACGATCGCCGCCGACCGCAACCTCTACGCCTTCGTGAACGGCGCCGGCGCGGGCGACACGGATCTCGGCAGCACGCTGGCGTTCGCGCAGCGTTCGGCCGCGCCGCTCGTCGCCGGCCTCGCCGAGGCGCGCGTGCGCGCCGGCCAGGACCCCGCTCCGGCGGAAGCCTGGGGCCATGCCATCATCGGCATGCTGCACATGACGGGCCTATGGTGGCTGCAGAAGCCCGCTCGCAGCGGCGACGCGCAGCGCCTCGCGCGGCAGTTGACCGAGTTGTTGTGGGAAGGTCTCGGCCCGCGCGGCGAGTCCACCCGAAACCAGGAGAGAAGATGAAGACGCTCGAAGGCAAGGTTGCGGTCGTCACCGGCGCGAGCCGCGGCATCGGCAAGGGCATCGCGCTCGCGCTCGGCGACGCGGGCGCCACGGTCTACGTCACCGGCCGCACGACGGCCGCGGGGCAGGCGAAGCTGCCTGGCACGATCGGCGAGACAGCGGAGCAGGTGACGAAGCGCGGCGGCCGCGGCATCGCCGTCGCCTGCGACCACGGCGACGACGCGCAGATCAAGCGCCTCTTCGAGCGCGTCTCCGACGAGCAGAAGGGCCAGCTCGATGTGCTCGTCAACAACGTCTACAAGATTCCGGACCCGCCGGTGTGGGGCGGTGGCTTCTGGGAGTACCCCGTCTCGATCTGGGACGACCAGGTCGGCATCGGCCTGCGCAGCCATTACGTCGCGTCGGTGTACGGCGCACCGATGATGGTGCGCGCGAAGCACGGGCTGATCGTGAACATCTCGTCGCCCGCGGGCGGCCAGTACATCTTCAGCGCGTCCTACGGCGTCGGAAAGGCCGGCATGGATCGCCTCGCGAAGGACATGGCCCACGAGCTGAAGCCACACGGCGTCGCTGCTGTGGCGCTGTGGCCCGGCGCGGTGAAGACCGAGTTCGTCCTCGAGGCCGCGAAGAGCGGCAACATGGACGTGTCGAAGGCCGAGTCGCCGATCTTCACGGGCCGCGCCGTGGTCGCGCTCGCGAGCGATCCGAAGCTCATGGAGAAGACCGGCCGCGTGATGATCGTCGCCGAGCTCGCGAAGGAGTACGGCTTCCGGGACGACGCGTGACCGCGCCGGCGCCGCGCGGCGTGTGCGTCGTCGCGGGCGTGGGGCCTGGCAACGGCGTCGCGATCGCGCGGCTGTTCGCGGAGCGCGGCTATTCCGTCGCGATGCTCGCGCGCCGCGGCGAGCGCCTCGCCGAGTGGGCGCGCGAGATCCCCGGCACGCGCGGGTACGCGTGCGACGTCACGGACGCCGCGCAGGTCGCGGACACGTTCGCGCGCGTGCGCAGCGAGCTCGGGCCGGTGCGCGTGCTCGTCCACAACGCGGCGATGGGGGTGTTCGGCGAGTTCATGGACGTGAGCGCGGAACAGCTCGAGGCCGCGTTCCGCGTGAACACGACCTCGCTGCTGCACTGCGGGCAGGCGGCGGCGCGCGACATGCTGGCGGCGGGCGAGGGCGCGATCGTCGTCACCGGCAACACCGCAGCGCGGCGCGGGCGCGCCGCGTTCGCGGGCTTCGCGCCGACCAAGGCCGCGCAGCGCATCCTCGCCGAGGCGATGGCGCGCAGCCTCGGGCCGCGCGGCGTCCACGTCGCGTACGTCGTGATCGACGCCGTGATCGACATGGCCTGGACGCGCGAGCGCTTCGCCGGCAAGCCCGACGCGTTCTTCGCCCAGCCGCGCGACATCGCCGAGACGATCTGGCACCTCGCCCACCAGCCCAAGAGCGCATGGAGCTTCGAGGTCGACCTGCGCCCCTTCGCCGAAACCTGGTAACGCCCCCGCACGCCCCCGCACGCTTTCGTCGCATCGAACCCAAATGGGGTCAGACCCCAAACGGGTTCGATGAACCCGAAAGGGGTCAGACCCCGGGCGGGAGACCGAGCAGGGCGGCGGCTTCGGCGCAGGTGGCGAGGGGGCGCCCGACGGCGGCGCACAGTGCGGCGGCCTCGCGCACCAGTTCCTCGTTCGAGGGTGCGCGGCCCGGCGCGGCGAACTCCTCGATGCCGACGTGCAGGTGGCCCCCGCGCTCGAGGGCGGCGCGCGCGATCGGCGTCGCCAGCAGGTCGCCGCCCCACACCGAGACGGACCACGGCAGCTCCGTGCCCTCGAGCATCTCGAGGTACGCGTCGAGCGCCTTCAGCGTCGCCGGCAGCCCGAACGAGACGCCCGGCTCCGTCGCGAAGAGTCCGTAGTCGCCGCCGAAGTAGAGCTTCACCAGCGTGCCGCGCGGGAGCTTGCCCGCGCGGTGGTAGGCGAGCGTCGTGCGCAGCGAGCCGGGCTCGTAGATGCCGAGGCTCGGCCCCAAGGCGAGGCGCTCGCAGAAGGCGAACGCGTAGCGCACGTCGTCGTACGACACGCCGTACACCACGCCGACCGGCAACCCATCGGGGCCCGGGGCGCCGAGATTGGTCGAGCCCGGGTCCCAGCCCGCGAGGCGCAGCGGGATCTCGCGCTGGATCAGCTCGAGGTGCGCCAGCATGTTCGCCATGCCCGGGCCCTGGGTGAGCGTCGGGTACCAGAGCGCATCCGGCTTTGCGCGCAGCACCGCGCGCCACGCGGCGAGGTAGTCGTCCGCCGCCGCCTGGCCGGTGAGCGCATAGCTGGCGTTGTGCGCGTGCACGATCGCAGCGCCGAGCTCGAAACAACGCAGCGCGTCACGCGCGATCTCGGCGTGCGTGCGCGGCACGCGCGGATTCTTCGCCGGCGTCGTGCCGCCGTTGATCGCGGCTTCGAGGATCACGGGCGCGTCGCGGCGGGCGGTCGGCATGCGGCCACGGTGCCACGCGCGCCGCACGGCGGCGACTCGCCGCGCTCGACGCCGAGCGCGTTTCAGTCATAGAACGCGTTCCATTTAGTTCTTGACGCTGTGCTGCGCGGCGGGACAGAGTGCCGCTTCCGACACCCCCGGGCTGATGCGCAGTCGGGACATGGAGGATTCGAGATGGCAGTCGTTCGGAGTCTCGTCGCGACCGCGCTCGCGGTCGTGCTCGCCGGAGCGGGCGCGTGGGCGCAGGAGGCCGCGCCCACCGCGGCGCCGGCAGCGGACACCGCCCCGGCGGCGCCCGCGGCGCCGGTCGACGACCAAGGCATCGAAGACATCGTCATCACCATCACGAAGCGCACGGAGTCGGTGCAGGACATCGGCGGCACCGTGGCGGCGTTCGGCGAAGACGCGATCCAGAACGCCAACATCGAGAACGTCGGCGACTTGATCGGCCTGCTGCCGAACGTGACGGTCAAGAGCGAGGACACCGACCTCTCGATCCGCGGCATCGCGCGCGCGGCCTTCGATTCGCAGTCGCCGGTCGCCTACCACATCAACGGCGTCTACCAGTTCAACTCGCTGGCGTACGTCGGTCAGTTCTACGACCTCCAGAACGTCGCCGTCGCGCTCGGGCCCTCCGGCACCGTGTACGGCCGCAACGCGAACGGCGGCGCGATCGACCTTCAGTGGCGCAAGCCCGAGTCGAACTACGGCGTGTCGGGCGACTTCACCTATGCGCCCGAGTTCGACAACTACCAGTTCCGCACGGCGGTCAACATCCCGCTGTCGGGTGTGGACAACAAGCTGCTCAACGCGCGCTTCGTCCTCACGCGCGAGGTCTCCGACGGCACGGTCGACAATCCCGCTTCTACGGACCGCAAGGGGTTCGGCTCGAAGAACGACTGGTACACGCGCCTTTCGCTGCGCTCCGAACCGACGGACAATCTCGCGATCGACCTGCGCGGCTCGTACTTCAAGGCCAAGGATCGCTACGCCGGCGGCATCTCGCTGCTTCCGCAGGGCGTCCGCCCGATCGGCGCGTTGCCGTTCGTGGGTACCCTCCCGGTGGACTGGGCGAACGGTCTCCAGCTGTTCAAGCCGGCCTACGTCGCCGCCGTGAACGCGATCTCTCAGGCGCAGCTCGGCATCAACTTCTACGGACCCGCCGTCACCAACGCGCGCATCGAGAGCGACCTGCTCAATGGCTCGTTCCTGTTCGGCGTCGTCCCGTTCATCCCGCCGCTCGTTCGCGACGCGCAGTTTTTCACGCCGGTGCCGATCGAACAGTTCACTGCCGGCCGCAAGCGCAGCTTCTCGAACCTCGACGCCCTCGGTCCGGGCTTCCTCGAGAACTGGTCCGTCGACGGCACGATCGAATACAACATGGAGGGGCTGCCGCTGCTCGGCGACGTCGACCTCTTCATCCTCGGCGGCTACGGCAGCATCGAGAACGAGGGGCTCTCCGAGTCCGACGCCACCACTTACGGCGCGGTCGACACGGAGAGCGCGCAGCTGCCCGAGACCAAGAGCACCGTCGAAGTGCGGCTCCAGTCGAACAACGACTCGTGGCTCAATTGGACGCTCGGCTTCTTCTACGTGCGCAACGATCGGCACGAGGAGCGCAACACGCTGACGCCGCTGACGGTGTCCGGCGCGACGCTCGATCAGGTGGACACCGGCTACGCGCCGTTCGCGAACGTGACGCTGAAGCCGATCGACCCGATCGAGATCTTCCTCGGCGTGCGCTGGAACCACGACGACTTCCATCGCTTCGAGGCGGCGAACCCGACGCCACTCTCGCCGAGCCCGCTGCCGCTGAACGGCAACGAGACCTGGCGCGAGACGACGCTCGACGCGGGCATCAAGTGGTTCATCGACGAGGACCACATGGTCTACGCGAAGTGGGCGCGCGGCTACAAGGCGGGCTTCATCCAGCTGCTGCCGAACCCCGCGGGCATCACCACGCCGAGCGATCCGACGGACGACACGATCATCAACGACGTCGATCCGGAAGTGATCATCGCGCAGGAGATCGGCGCGAAGACCTCGTGGCTCGACGGTAAGCTGAACGCCAACCTCGCCTTCTTCCACTACGATTACACGAAGCTGCAGGTACCCGTGATCCAGGCCGTGCAGATCGTGAACATCAACGCCGACGCCGCGACGGTATGGGGCGGCGAATTGGTGCTCGACGTGCGGCCGATCGAGGACCTGAACCTGCGGACGGCGATCGGCTGGTTGAAGGCCGAGTTCGACAAGTTCTGCGCCTCCGAGCCGCTCGATGCGCTGAACCCGCCGCCCGTCGATCCGAAGTGCGTCGGCGACCCGAACGGCGGCGTCGACCTCGCGGGCAATCGCCTCGAAGATTCGCCGGAGTGGAAGATCTCGCTGCTCGGGTCGTACAAGTTCGACTTCGGCAACGCGGGCATCGTCACGCCGATCCTCGAGTTCACTTGGACGGGCGACGCCTGGCGCCGGCCCCAGAACAATCCGGTCGTGGACCGCGTGAACGCCTACACCAAGACGGACCTGCGCGTTCGCTGGGACGAGCCGGACCACCGCTACTGGGTCGAAGCGTTCGGCGAGAACCTCGAGAACAACTACGTGTACCCGCGCGGCATCGTCGTCGCGATCACCGGCACGGCGCAGGGCTTTGGCCTGCTCCAGCCGCGCACGTACGGTGTGCGCGTCGGCTTCAACTGGGGTGCGAACTAGGTCCCCTGCGCGCCGCCTTCTCCACGCGCCCCCATCGCCTCGCGGCGCTGGGGGCGCGGTGCTTTCGGGCGCGCGCGAGAGCCCTAACGTGCGCGCGGCGCGAGGGGGTGCGGGTGAGCGAGGCGGAGCGAGGCGGCAAGGCCGGCGCGGATGGCGTCGCGCTGGGCATGCTCGCCGCGGCGCCGGTCGCCGTGGCCGCGTGGATGGTGCTCACCAGCACTCGCACGCTCGTTTCCTGGCACGGCTTCGTGCACGTCGGGATCGCCGAGGCGATCGCCGGCGGCTCGCTTCCCCCGGAGAACCCGTTCTTCGCGGGCGAGCCGCTGCCCTACTACTGGGTGCACCAGGCGCTCGCGGCGGGCCTGGGCCGCGCCCTCGGCATCGACTCGCTGCATGCCCTCGCGGCGATCACCCTCGCGAGCCTCGCGCTGCTGATGCTCTGCGCGGTTCGGCTCGGGGCGCGGCACTTCGGCTCCGCGGCGGCGGGCCTCGCGATCGGCTGGCTGGCGCTCGCCGGTCTGAACCCGGCCGGCCCGGCGATCGCAGCGCTGAAGGCGGTGCGTCAGGGCCTCCCGGTACTCGAATTCGTGCCCGAGCCGGTCGAAACGGTCTTCGTGAGCAACGAGTCCGCCGACCTGTTCATGACCCATCCGCTGCTGGGCGTTCAGCACGTCTCGGCGGATTGGCGACGCGGGCAGAACCTGCCGTGGTTCCTCGACAACTCGTCGCGCGGCCCGGCGCTCGCGCTGCTCGTGCCGCTCGCGGCGCTGTTCCTCGCGAAGCCGCGCTGGCGCACGCGCCTTGCGGCCGCTGCGCTGG
>CAZCTH010000100.1:0-18520 GCA_964501435.1 uncultured Spirochaetales bacterium
GTGATCGCGTTCTTGCGCGGCGACGGTGCGGGCCGGCGCGCGAGCGCGCACGCGCGTTCCGCCACCGCGCTCGGCTCCGCGCCGGGCGCGCGCAGCAGCGCCGCGAGCAGCCACGCCTCGCTCTCGCCGAGCCCCTGCGGCGCGCGGTCGAACAGGCCGCGGGCCGCGGCGTTCACCCCCACCAGCTCGCCCCGGAACGTCACGAGGTTGAGATACGCCTCGAGCAGCTGCGGCTTCGTCCAGCCGCGCTCGAGCGCAAGCGCGAAGCGCATCTGCCGCAGCTTCTGCCAAGGCGTGCGCGCGCCGGCGGCGCGCAGCTGCGGATCGAGCTGCGCCGCGAGCTGCATCGTGAGCGTGCTGGCTCCGCGTCGCTCGCCGCGGGCCTGCGCGATGAGCGCGCCGCCGAGCGCGCGCCAATCGACGCCGCCATGGGAGAAGAAGCGGCGATCCTCGACCGCGAGCACGGCGGCCGGCAGCGCCGGCGAGATCTCGGCGAGCGGCGCCCAGGCGAGCCGCCGTTCGGCGAGGTTCACGCGCCGCTCGTGGAGCACGCGCCCCCGGCGATCGAGCAGGCGCGCCTCGCTCGTCGCGTGCTGCGCGCGCACCACGGCGTAGCTCGGCACGACCGGCGCGAAGCCGCGCAGCGCGAGCCCCGCGACGAGCGCGCCCGCGGCGAGCGCCGCGAGCGCGCCGCGCGCGGCGTTCACGGCGAGATCCGCAGGCGCTCGTGGGGCAGCTCGCCGAAGCTCTCGGGCGCGTACATCGCTTCGACGCGGGTCGGCGGCAACGCGAACTCGCCGTCTTGATTCAGGCGCAGCGTGTACTCCACCGCGAGCTTGCCCTTCGGCACGTACTCGAAGTAGTCGCGGTAGGCGAGCCCCGTGCGCTCGGTGAACGCGCGGCACGGACAGCCCCAGCCGTCGCCCTCGGCGCTCTCGCCCTGGGTCAGCAGCTGCGAGTCGCGGCCGAGGCCGCTGCCGAGGATCGTCGCGCCCGCCGGGATCGGGTCGTCGACCACGACCCACGAGAAGTCGGTCTGCGCGTCGATCTCGAGGCGCACGCGCACGACGTCGCCGCGGGACCACGCGCCCGGCGTCTTCTGCACGACCGGCGTCCAGCTGCGCGCGACCTGATAACCCGCGAACAGCGGCTCCCGCAGCGGGATCGCGGCGACGCTCTGGATCTCCGCCCACGGGCGACCCGTGCCGGCGTGGCGGGCACGCAACTCCGCAGTCCCCTCGGGCCAGGGCAGGCGCACGAGCGGAGGCGCTGCGCTCGCCGGCCACGCGAGGCGCTCTTCCTGTCCGTCGAGCGCGAGCGACGTCTCGCCGCTCACGGGCTCCTTCTCGAAACGCGCCGAGAAGCGCTCGAGCGCGAGGCGTCCCCACGCGTTCGCGATCGTCGTGCTCCAGCTCCCTTGCCGCTGGCGTGCGAGCGCGCCCTTCACGAGCCGCGGCAGGTCGCGCTCGAAGGCAGTGCCGTGCGAGAGCAGCAGGAAGCGATTCACGTTGGTCTCGGCGGTCGCGAGCAGCCAGTCCATCCCATCCGCGCGCTCGGTCGAGAAGCCGACCGTCGTGCCGCCGACGGTGAGGCGCGCGCGCAGCAGGCGCTCGACGTTCGCGCGCTTGACCACCGCGTTCGGCGCACCGGGGACGCGCCCCAACAGCGCGTAGTAGTCGAGCAGCGCCGACGTCGGCCACAGCTCCGGCTGGCCGGGAATCGAGGCGAGCTGCTCGGGCTTCACGCGGCCGTAGCGCGAGAGCGCCTCGAGCGCGGCGAGGCGACGCAGCGGCGCGTCCGCGACCGGCGCCCAGCTGCGGCGCACGATGCGCCCGTCCGCGAACGCCTCGAGGCCGCTCGCCATGCGCTCGAAGCTCGCCGCGGGAATCTCCCAGCCGGCCTCGTGCGCGATCGCGAGCAAGTAGGCGGTCAGGACGTCGCTGCCCTCGAGCCACGGGCTCGGCCAGAACTTCGCGAGGCCGTCGTCGTCGAGGTAGCCCGGCAGCGACGCCATGATCGCTTGCCAGCGCGCGGCGTCGCGCAGGCCGACCGCCGACGAGCTCTGCTGCTCGAGGCAGGAGTACGGGTAGGCGCCGAAGTAGCGCTCGATGCCGGCGGTGCCGCCGGACAGCGTCGGCCGCAGCGAGACGTCCACGCCGCCGCGACCCGGTACCGCGTCGCTGGGCCGCGCGACGGCGCGCGCGAAGGGCGCGGCGCCGAGCTGCACGAGCTCGGCCTGGAACACGCGCTCGGGCACGGCCGCCGACACACGCTGCGAGGTCGCGACGCGGTCGCTCGCGCCGCTCGCCGCCTGCGCGCTCGCCACCCATTCGAGCGTCGCGACGCCGGCGGGGATCGCGACGTCCCACGCCGCGAGCTTCGCCTCGCCGGGCGCGAGCGCGAGTTGCTGCGGCGCAAAGGCCGCGTCGACCCCCTGGATCGCGAGGGAAGCGGTCACCGCCATCGGCTTCTCGCTCGCGTTGCGCACCGTGAACTCGGGGCGCACGCGGTCGCCGTCGCGCGCGACGGGCGCGACGCCGGGCAGCACCATCAGATCCTGCGTCGTGCGCAGCGTCCCGCTTCCCGTGCCGAAGCGGTCCGTGCCGCCGGTCGCGATCGCGGCGACACGGAACTGCGTCAGCGAATCGTTCAACGGGAACTCGACGACCGCTTCGCCCTTCGCATCGAGGGCGAGGCGCGGATTCCAGAACAGCAGCGTGTCGAACAGCTCGCGCGTGCTGCTCGCGCCGCCGCCGCCGCCCGCGGGCCGCGCCTTCAGGCCGAAGTGGCGCTTGCCCACGACCTGCTGCTGCGCCGTGAACGTGCGCACGTCGAGGGAGCGCCGGCCGTGCATCGCGTCCAGCAGGTTCCAGCTGCCGTTCGGCGCGAGCTCGAGTAGCGCCTCGTCCACCACCGCGACGGCGACCTCGCTGCCCGGCGGCGGCAGCTTGCCCTCCGCCGTGCGCACGCGGATCCGCGCGCGCGCCTTCTCGCGCACGCGATAGGTCGCGCGCTCGGGCTCCACCTTCACCGCGAGCGTGCGCGGCGCGAGGCCGACCCGGAGCTCCGCAACGCCGAGCTTCGAGGCGGGGCGCGCGAGGTCGACGAGCGCCGTCGGTGCCGGCGCCGCCACGCGCCCGCGCACCGCGAGCACCGAGACGAACACGTTCGGCGCCCAGGCGGGCGCGATCTTCACCTTCACGTGGGGATCGCGGCCCGAGAGCTTCGTGACGTAGGCGTCGGCCACGCCTTCTCGCTCGACCGTCACGAGCGCCGTCGCGCCGCGGAACGGCACGCGCACCTGGATGCGCGCGGTGTCTCCGGGCTCGACGTTCCGCGACTCCGGCACGAGGTCCATGCGATCCGAATCGCTCGCCTCGTACCAGTAATCATCCTCGCCCGGGATCCAAACCTCGTCGTGGGTCGCGAGCGCGCGGCCGCTGCCGTCGCGGGCGGTGGCGCGCACGATCAGCTGGCCCGTCGCGGGCAGCGGCGCGACGCAGGCGAAGGCGCCTGCGCGATTCGTCTTGCCCTCGCACAGCGTCGCGAGCTTCTTCGTCTCGGTCGCGTGCTCGAAGGCGTAGAAGCCGCCGACCAGACGCTTGCGATACGAGTAGACCTTGCGCTCGAACAGATCGACGGTGACGGCGCCGCTCACCGGGCGCCGCTCGAGATCGAGCAGCGCGACGTCCACGTGCAGCGGCTGGCCCGCGCTCGGGTGCTTGCCGATGCGCAGGCCGAGCAGCCGCTCGCCGGGCCACACCGGGAGGGTCTGCGCGAGCGTCTGCAGCTCGCCGTTCGGGTCGCGGAACGAGAGCTCCGCCACGACGCGTTGGGGAACGTCGCTCGCGGGAACCGCGTCGAGCGAGGTACGGGCACCGCCGGCGCCGTCGAGCGTCAGCGCGCGCGCGAGGGGCGGCGCGCTCGACGCGGCTTCGGCGCGATCTTCCCAGCTCCAGCCCTCGCTGCGCAGGACGCCTTCCTTCACGTCGCCGCGCAGGAACGCGTGCTGCTCGAAGCCGGGAACCTCGCCGACCGCGTGGGGCTGCACCTGGGTCCGGAGCTCGACCGGCAGCCCGGCCGCCGGACCGCCGGACAGATAGGTGAGCGCGACGTCGAGCGGGATCGGCTGGCCCGCGAGCGCCGCGCGCTTCGGCCCCTGCAGCTTCCCGCGCAGCAGCGGCAGGCGGAACTCCTCGACGCGGAAGGACGCGCTCGCGAGCGACTCCTCGCCGCCGCTCAGCAGCACCTGATAAGTCCCGAGCTTTGCGGCCTTCGGGATCTCCCACGTGCTGACGGCGCTGCCGTCGGCCGCGAAGGCGACCGGGAACGCGTACTCGTCGCCACTGCCGGTGTGCTGGAGGCGCACCTCCGTCGGACGCTTCGCAGCGTCCGGCAGCGCGAGGCCGGCCAGCGCCGGCAGGCGCAGGAAGTGCTTCATGTGCACCGTCTCGCCGGCGCGGAACAGTGCGCGGTCGAGCACGGTGTGCGCGATCGGGCCCGGCGCGCGCCAGCCGACCGGCACGTCGAAGCGCCACGGCTCGATGCCTGCGTCCCAGCTCGTGTGCACGAACGAGACGTCCGCGCCCTTTTGCGCGGTGACGAGCAGGCCGCGGTCGTACGTGGCCCACCCGCAATCCTCGCGGTCGCCGAGCTCCTCGGGCGCGGGCAGGCCGTTCACGCGCGCGATGCCGCTCGCGTCGGTCGTCGCGGCGGCGAGCTCGCGACCCGTGCAATCCGAGACGACGACGCGCGCGTCGCGCACAGGCGCCGCGCGGTCGAGCGTCGTCACCCAGACGAGCGAGCCCTCGCGGCCGTGCTTGAAGTGGACCGACAGATTCGTGACGAGGGCGAGCGACGCGGCATGGTACGGCCGCTCGGCGCCGAGCAGGCGCGCGCCGAGCACGCGGCTCGCGATCTCGACCGCGTGCAGCCCGAGGCCGGGCAGCGGGATGCCGACCACCTCCGCCTCGTCCTTGCCCGCGAGCCTCGGCAGCGCGAGCGGCTGCGGCGCGGCACCGCCGAGCATCGCGGCGTCGGCGGACGCGAGCAGCGACGCGACCCCGGCGCCGGCGTCGCCGCGCTCGCGCCCGATCGCGCGCAGCCACGCCCAGATCTGCGTGGCGCTCGGCTGGGCGACCGCGGCCGCGCTGCCGCCGAGGACGACGTGGGCGCCCTGCGGCAGCGCGCTCGCCTCGAGGTTGCGGATGGCGACCGGCAGCACCGGGTCGGCGGCCTCGAGCAGGCCGAAGCGCGCCGAGAACTTCGCGAGCGCCGGCATCGCGTCGATGCGCACGACGAGGCGCTCGGGGTCGATCTTCGCGAGCGGGCGGCCTGAGTCGTCGCGAATGCCTTCGGGCAGCTCGAGCCGATAGCGCGCGTTCGGCGCGAAGACGCCGCGCGCCCGGTACCCGTCCGTGAACGGGTCGCGGCCGTCGGCGTCGCCGCGCTCGAGCGGCACCGGTGCCGCGCCGGGCGGGCCGTCCACCGGCACGAAGCGCGCCTGCTCGGCGACCTTCGTCGCCACGGCCTCGGAGAAGCGCACCCACACGGGGAGGATCGGCGTGCAGCCGGCCTCCGCGTTCACGCGGTCGCAGTGGATCGTGAGCGCGAGCGGTTTGCGCACGGCGAACACGTGCTCCTGCGGCTCCGTGGTCGCGACGCCGTTCGCCGAGATCCCCGCGCCCCACACGAGCGCGACCTTCTCGCCGCTCGGCAGCTTCAGGACGGGCTCGATCACGACGTCGGTCGCGGCGGGCTTGTCCCAGAGCCCCCGCTTCAGCGCCGCGTCGCGTTCGGCGCCGGTGAGGACGCGCACGGGGATCGCCGCCGGCGCGCCGGCCGGCTGGAAGCGCGCGAACTTCTCGATCTGCCCGGGCGCCGGCAGCGCATCGAGGCGCAGGATGAAGCGCTGGTCCTCGGCGACGT
Organism: uncultured Spirochaetales bacterium; assembly: GCA_964501435.1. Classification (GTDB taxonomy): domain Bacteria; phylum Myxococcota_A; class UBA9160; order UBA9160; family UBA6930; genus VGRF01. Next base: position 5,929 of record CAZCTH010000100.1, read on the forward strand.
CGTTGTACGGGTATGGAATGACTTGCGTGATCGAGGGGCCGCCGGTGTCGAACGCGAAGCTGCGCCGACCCACGACGGTGGCGCCGCCGACGGCCTTCAAGCCCGGCTTCAGCGTGAAGCTGCAGCGCACGCTGGCGGGCAGATCGGCGTCGAAGTCGTAGACCCACTCCGTCGCCGTCGCCCAGCGCGCGCGGCCCTTCGCCGGGCACGTCACCGCGAACGCGTCGCTGGCGACGCGCGGATCCCCGAGCGGAACGATCGCGGCGCTGAAACGCGCGACGACCTGGCGCACGCCCTTGGCGCGCCCTTCGGGCGAGAAGCTCTCGACGCGCGGCGCGGCGGCCTGCGCCTCGGCGGAGAGCGAAACGAACGCGCTGCCGATCGATGCGAGCGCGAGCACTACGAGCGAACGAACGAGACCAGACGCCAGCCGACGCACGACGACCCCCCGGTGTCACGAGCCGCCCTCAGCCTAAGCGATCGGCGCGTGCGGCGAATCGGAACCCGCGGAAGGCGAGCAGTTCAACCGCGCGCGTCCGGGGAGCGGGACGCGGGGCGCAGACGCGCGCAGAAGTGCGGCCGGGGCGTCCCATCGCGCGCGAAACGCAGGCCTGAGGTCGGCCCCCGATGCGTGCGACGCCTGGATGGCGATGGGCCCTTCCGGCATCGTCGCGCGCGGCGCGCCCACCCGAGGTTCCCATGCCGTTCCCGCACGCTCCCGAGCCCGAGCCGTCCTGGCACGGCGTCGATCCCTCGCAGCCCGACGCGGAGCGCTGGGACGACCCGTTCCCGTCGCTCGCCTGGTTTCGCGCCCACGCACCGGTGAACCAGACACCCGAAGCGCTGTGGCGCGTGTATCGCTACGCCGACTGCGTTCGCGTGCTGCGCGAGCTGCCGTGCGGAGTGCGGCGAACGGACGGCGTGGCGCCGGGCAACGCGATGGGCGGCGCGAGCGGCGGCGCGGGCGGGCAGTTCATGCTCCAGCAGGATCCGCCCAATCACACGCGGCTGCGCAAGCTCGTCGCGAAGGCCTTCACGCCGCGCGCCGCGGAGAAGCTGCGACCGCGGGCGCGCGAGATCGTGCGCGGCCTGCTCGACGACGCGCTCGCGCGCGGCGAGTTCGATCTCGTCGCCGGCCTGGCGCTGCCGCTCCCGAGCCAGCTGATCTGCGAGATGCTCGGCGTCCCCTCCGCCGACCGCGAGCGCTTCACGCGCTGGACGGCGGTGGCGACGCACTTGCTGCGCGGGAGCTACCTCGCGGGCGACGAGCGAACGCGCGTCGAGGCCACCGTCGGCGAGCTCGCGGCGTACTTCCAGGCGCTGATCGAGGAGCGGCGGAAGGCGCTCGGCGACGACCTGCTCTCGACGCTGATCCGCGCCGAGGAGACCGGCGACCAGCTCTCGCCGCAGGAGCTGCTGATCCAGTCGATCGGCCTGCTCGTCGCGGGCTTCGAGACGACGATCGGCCTGATCGGGCTCGGCGCGAAGAACCTGATCGACCACCCGGCCGAGCAGGAGCGCCTGCGGCGCGAGCCCGGCCTGATCGCGAGCGCGGTCGAGGAGTGCCTGCGCTTCGAGGGCCCGATCGGAATGACCACGCGCGTGCTGCACGCCGACGCCGAGATCGGCGGCCGCGTCGTGCCGAAGAACACGACGCTGTGGCTCTCGCTGTGGAGCGCGAACCGCGACCCCGCGCAGTTCCCCGACCCCGACCGCTTCGACGTCGGGCGCGCGCCGAACGCGCACCTCGCCTTCGGCGCCGGCACCCACGCCTGCCTCGGCATGCACCTCGCCCGCATGGAGGCGCAAGAGGCCCTCGGCGCGCTGATCGCACGCACGCGCCGCCTCACGCGCGACTCCGCGCCGCCCACGTGGAGCGCCTCGGCCTTCCGCGTACCCGGCGCCCTGCGCGTGCGCGCCGAGACCTGACGCCGACGCGCGTTCGGGAAGTGCCGGGGACGTTGGTTCACGGTCGGACGACGCGTCCGCGTGTGAACCAACGTCCCCGGCCTCGAGCGAACGAACGTCGCCGATCTCGCTACGGTGCGCGCTCCGATGAGCACGAAGCACGCCGAGCCGAAGTTGCCCGAGTTCCCTGAGGGCCTGCGCAAGGTGTTCGCCGAGCGTCCCGCCGGGCGCCTGATGGGCCGCGGGCATCCGGTCGGCGACTACCTCGAGGCGTACAACTGGGAGCTGCTCGAGGAGCGCGACGGCTTCCTCAAGCTGCGCGTCCACCTGCCGCCCCAGGTGCGCAACCCGCGCGGCGACCTGTTCGGCGGCTTCACGCCCACGTACGTCGATCTCGTCGCGCTGCTCACCTACCGCGCGGGCCATCCGACCAGCGCACCGCGCAGCTGGCTCCACACGATGAACATGCGCGTCGACTACTTCGAGCCCATCCGCGACGGCTTCCTGATCGAGAGCGAGGTCATCCGCAAGCGCGGCCGCAACGGTTGGATCGAGACGCGTTTCCTCGACGACGCGGGCACCCTGCTCGCGTTCGCGCTGACGACGCTGCGCCAGGCGGAGTGACGTCCCGCGAGCGTCCGCTTCCGTGCAAAATGCAAGCTTGCAGGGTCAGGCCCCGGCCTGACTTCGGCGCGGCCGCACTTCGGTGCCGCGGCCGCACCCCGGTGTCGCGGTCGCACTCCGGTGCCGCGGTCGCACGTCAGGCGAGCCGTAGCTCGCGGTCGCTCGCGATGCGCACCGGCGCGCCGACGAGGTCTTCGTGCGCGAACCGCTCCGCGAGGTCCGCATCGCTGGCGCGCGCCCAGGTCCGCGCGCCGCGCGGCGTGCGGCACGCGACGGCAGCGCGCACGAGGCGCCCGTGCTCGGCGAGGACGGTGTAGGCCTCGACCTCTGCCTCGCCCGCGTGGGCGCCGTCGTACGCGCGCTGCGGCATCGCGCGCACGTCGTCCGCGAGGTCGGCAAACGCGAAGCCGTGCTCGGGCGGCGCGGCGCCGTACACGCCCGCCGCGTGCTTCGAGAAGTTGCCGCCCACCGCCGTGACGAGCGCGCGCTCGGCGCCGCGCCCGCGCAGCCTTCCCACCGCCGCTGCGATCGCGTGCAGGACGTAGTTGTTGAGGGGCCCGCCGCCGAAAGTGAGCCCGCCCGTCAGCGTGAGCGGTCGTTCGAGCGAGATGCCGAGCGCCTCCGCCGTCAACTGCACCGGCGCGGGAAAGCACGAGTAGAAGTCGAGGTACGCGGCGTCGTTCGGCGCCAGGCCGGCGAGTTCGCACGCGCGCTGCGCCACGAGCGCGAGCGGCGGCTCGGCGGCGAGCGTGTCGCGCTCGGAGATCTGCCGCACGACGACGGCTTCGGCGCTCGCGTGCGGATACACCCAGCGCGACTCCGGGATGCCGAGCGCCCGCGCACGCCGCGCCGAGGTGACGATCAGCGCCGCCGCCTGGTCCACGACCATGTTCGCGACGAGCAGCTTCGTGTACGGCGCCGCGACCCACGGATTCGCGGGCGTCGGCGTTGCGATCTCCTCCGCGCTCGGCGCGCGGCGGATCCACGCGTGGGGATTCTCGGCCGCGACGCGCGCGTTGCGCGCCCAGAGCGCGGCGATGCGCGCGCGGTGCGCGGCGACGGAGAGCCCATGGCGATGTCGCATCGCAGTCTCGAAGACGGCGAAGCAGGCGGCCGGGCTCGCGAGGCCCGCCTGGCCATCCGGCCGGTCGCGCCACTCCGCCGCGCTCATGGGCACGCCGATCGTGCGATCGACCGGGGGGCCGTCGGCGCGGCTCCGCTGCGGCTCCGCGCCCGCACGCCGGGCCCGGCGCGCGCTGTGCTCGGCCTCGCCGCCCGCGATCAGCACGATGTCGCGGGTGCCGGCGACGATCGCGCGCGCCGCGTCGGCGACGAACTGCTGCGAGGTGGTGCCGCTGATCTGCCCGAGCACGGTCTCGGCGCGCGCGCCGAAGCGCCCCGCGAGCCAGGCGGCGGGGTTCGCGTAGGGCGTGAGGCCCTGGCACACCGCGATCGTGTCCGCCGCGGCGAGCAGCGCGGGCGCGCCGGCGTCCTCCGCGGCAGCGCGCAGCGCATCCTCCATCAGCGCGATCGGCTCGCGCGCGCGCAGCGGCTCCTCCGCGCGCTGCACGATCTGCGCAGCGCCGACGACGACGGGCGTGCGATCGGGGATCGCCCTCATCGGACCCTCATCGGGGACGTTCGTTCACGAAACCGCGGGGACGTTCGTTCAAGCGATTGGCCCCGTCGCGCTCGGACGCATGCTCGGTCGTCTCCCAGACACCGCTCGCGAACCAACGTCCCCGGGCTCTCGTGAACCAACGTCCCCGTCAGCTCCGCCGGGCGCTCGCGCGCTGAGCGCCCGGGCGCGCGTTCACGCGCTCGAGCCACGCCGCGACGTTCGGCACGCGCGCCGCGTCGAACGCCTTCATCTTCCAGCCGAGCGTGAGCACGGACGCGATGTTGAGGTCGGCCACCGTGAAGCCACCGCCGAGCACGTGCTCGCGCCCGGCGAGCGCGGCGTCGAGCACCGCGAGCGGCTTGGGCAGCGCCTCCAGCGCGGCCTTCACCTTCGCCGCGTCGCGCATCGGCTCGGGCAGCATGCGCGAGTTGACCAGGTGCGCGATGACGTGCGGCTCGAGCTCGTTCGCGGTCCACAGCGACCACTGGATCGCGCGCGACTGGTCGTCCGGCGACGCGGGCCACAGCCCCTGCGCAGCCCCGTACTTGCGCGCGAGGTGGAGATTGATCGCGAGCGACTCGAACAGCACGAGGCCGCCGTCGTCGAGCGCGGGCACGCGGCCGTTCGGGTTGACCGCGAGGTACTCGGGCTTCTTGTTGTCGCCGCTGAAGCTGACGGGCACGAGCTCGTAGGGAACGCCGAGCTCTTCCAGCATCCACAAGCAGCGACTCGCGCGGGACGTCGGCACGCCATACAGCTTGATCACGCGGGCTCCTTGGCAGGGAGCGGCACCGTACCGCGGCCGCGCGGGCAAACGCGACATTCGCGCCCGACCCCTCCCCCGCGCTCGGCAGGCCCGCATCTTCCCGTGATAGGGTGGGCGCACAGCGAGGAGCCACCCATGAAGATCACGCGCATCAACCACATGGCGTACAACGTCGCGGGCAAGGTCGCGGAGGCGCGCGAGTTCTACACGAAGCTGCTCGGCATCCCCGAGGTGCCGATCGAGTTCCCGGGTCGGCCCACCACGTTCGGCTCCGACATGGGCCTGTGGATCCAGAACCAGCGCACGCAGATGCACCTGATCGGGGTCCCGAAGAAGGGCGAGCTGCGCGAGCCGGTCAACACGCACGTGTCCTGGTACGTGGACGATCTCGCCGGCGCGATCGACGAGATCCGCGCGGCCGGCATCGAGCTGCGCGAGATGAAGGGCGACGTCGGGCACATCGTCTGGATCGCCGACCCGGCCGGGAACACGATCGAGCTGCAGCAGGACCCGGAGACGAAGTCGGCCTGAGGCGCGCGATCGAAGCGCCCCTTTTCTTGGCGCTGAGGGGTTGACCCCGCGACGCGCGCCGGTCGAAACTGCGCACTCCACCACCCAAGGGGTTCACAAAATGCTCACGCGCGCCCGTTCGATCGCACTCGCCGTCCTCACCGCTGCGCTCGCAGCCGCGTCGTCCGCGGCTCCGCCGACGCGGCTGTTCCTCCAGCAGGTGAGCTCCCAGGGCGCGGTCGTGAAGTGGCGCGGCGACGCCGGCAGCGTGTGCTTCTCGACCAAGCTGCGCGACCTCTCGAAGCGCAACTGGCCGCGCTGCGTGGCAGGCGTCGCCACGGCCGGAGGACACTACGAAGCCGCGCTCACCGGCCTCGCCCCGAAGCAGCTCTACTACTACTCCGTCGCCGGGCAGATCGAGGCTTCGCAGCAGTTCCGCACGCCGCCGCAGGGCAACCAGGCGCCGAAGGACGGCAACACGCACATCTGGATCGTCGGCGACTCCGGCACGGCGACCGAGTTCAACTCCGCCGGCGTGCCGACGCATCCGGGCGAGGCAGCTGCCGTACGCGACGGCTTCCTGGCCTACAACGCCGTCGAGGGCGGCAACGAGCCGCTCGACTTGTTTCTGATGCTCGGCGACAACGCCTACGACCGCGGCACCGACGCGCAGTACCAAGGCGCCGTGTTCGACGTCTACGCCGGCATCCTGAAGAGCACGCACCTGGCCTCCACGATCGGCAATCACGAGATGGGCGTCGGCGACCTCGCCGCGTTCCGCATCTTCAACGCCGGCGGGCTCTCGGTGTCGTCCGATCCGAACAGCTACTCCGACGGCAACCCGAACACCGTCGACACGGGCATGCCCTACTTCGACATCTTCTCCCCGCCGATGCAGGCCGAAGCGGGCGGCGTGCCGAGCGGCACCGAGCAGTACTACGCGTTCGACGCGGGCCACGTGCACGTCGTCAGCCTCGATTCACAGCTGAGCGCGCGCGACGCGGCGCAGCGCCAGGCGATGAAGGACTGGCTCGTCGCCGACCTCGCGGCGAACACGCGCGACTGGACGATCGTGATCTTCCACCACCCGCCGTACTCGCGCGGCACCCACGACTCCGACTCGACCGCGCTGCTGATGCAGCCGTTCGCGAACGGCGTCGACCTCCCGATGGTGGACATGCGGCGCGAGTTCACGCCGATCTTCGACGCCTACGGCGTGGACGTCGTGTACAGCGGCCACAGCCACAACTACGAGCGCTCGTACTACCTGCGCGGCCATACCGGCGATGCGAACACCTTCGACGCCGCCACCCACGCCGAGGTGGACGACCTCGGTCGGCCGCTCGCGACGTCGTATCGCCAGGTCACGAGCAGCGGGTACGACGATCGCTCCGTCTACACGGTCGCCGGCAACGGGGGCAAGGCAGAGGAGCCGACGGCACCCGTCGTCACCGCTCCGCTCGTGCACCCGGCGATGGTTCCGCAGGTCGCCGACCCCGCGGGCCGCCGCGGCCTCGCGCAGCTCGGATCGGTGGTGGTCGACGCGTCGAGGAAGACGTTGCGGGCGCGCATGGTCGACGCGACCGGCGCCGTGCTCGACGAGTTCACGATCGCGCGTTAGCCCGAGGTCGTGCACGCAATGGGCGGGACGCGAGCGGGCAGCCGCTCGCGTCCCGCTGCTCGTTTCGGGAGCGCGCTCTGGGCGTGGGTCTGGCTCGCGCTGGCGCCGACCCCGGCGCCCGCGCACCCGGGCCTGCACGACACGATCGCGCGGCTGAGCGAGCGCATCGTCGCGGCGCCGGACGATCAGACGCTCGTGCTCGAGCGCGGCATCGCCTATCTGAACGACGGGCAAGTCGCCGAAGCGCTCGCGGACTTCCGGCGCGCCGAGACGCTCGGCGATCCGGACCGGGTCGCCCTCGACCTCGGCGTGCTCTTCTATCGCACGGGTCGCCTCGCGGAGGCGCGCGAAGCGTTGACCCGCTGGCTCGCGCGCTCTCCCGACGACCTCGTGGCGCTAGACTACCGCGCCCGCGCGGCCCGCGACGCCGGGGATGCGCGCGCCGCGCTGCGCGACTACGAGGCGCTGTTCGCGCTCGGCCGCCCGCTGAACCCCGGGCAGTGGCTGTCGGCCGCGGAGCTGCTCGCGAAGCGCGAGGGCGACGGCATCCCCGCGGCGCTCGCGCTGCTCGACCGCGGTATGGCGGCCCAGGGCACGATCCCGCAACTCCAGCGCCGCGCGATCGCGTGGGAGCGCGAGCGCGGCGACCTCGCGGCGGCGCTGCGCCGCCACGACGCGCTCGCCGAGGCGCTCGGCCGCAGCCCGGAGTGGCGTGTCGACCGCGCCGAGTTGCTCCTCGCCCAAGGCCGGACGCGCGAGGCGAAGCGCGAGCTGGGCGCCGCCTCCGGCGCGCTCGCCGTGCAGCGCCTCACGCCGGCCCACGCCGCCCTCGCGGCGCGGATCGAGCAGCTGTCGCAGACTGCGGAATCGTCACGCGCCGCGCCCGGCGCGAAGGAGACCCCATGAAGGCCGCCGTGCTCCGCGCCTATCACCAGCCGCTCACGATCGAAGACATCCAGATCGACGACCCGGGCCCGCGCGAAGTGCGCATCCGCACCGTCGCGTGCGGCGTGTGTCACAGCGACCTGCACTGCCTCGAGGGCGCCCTGCCCGTTCCGCCGCCGTGCGTGCTCGGCCACGAGCCCGCGGGCATCGTGCTCGCCGTCGGCAGCGCGGTCACCCACGTGAAGCCGGGCGACCACGTGATCGGCTGCCTGTCCGCGTTCTGCGGCAACTGTGATTATTGCCTGCGCGGCGAGCCGAACTTGTGCGGCGGCGCCGCGACCCTGCGCGCGCCCGGCGCGAAGCCGCGTCTCCACAAGGGCAGCGAGGCGCTGTTCCAGATGGCGCACCTCTCCGCGTTCGCGGAAGAGATGCTCGTGCCCGAGACCGCGGTGGTGAAGATCAACCCCGAGATGCCGCTCGACCGCGCCGCGCTGATCGGCTGCGGCGTCACCACGGGCGTCGGCGCCGCGCTGAACACCGCGCGCGTGCGCCCCGGCGACACCGTCGCGGTGATCGGGTGCGGCGGGGTCGGGCTCAGTGCGATCCAGGGCGCGCGGATCGGCGGCGCATCGCGCATCGTCGCCGTCGACACCGCGCCGTGGAAGCTCGAGCTCGCGCTGAAGCTCGGCGCCACCGAAGGCATCGACGCGACGGCGGGCGACCCGGTGCAGCAGCTGCACGGGAAGGTGCCCGGCGGCGTCGACTACGCCTTCGAGTGCATCGGCACGCCCGGCACCTGCCGCGCGGCGGTGATGATGGCGCGCAAGGGCGGCGCCGCGGTGTTCGTCGGCGTCGTTCCGGCGGGCGTCGACGTGTCGCTCTCGGGCCTCGACATCGTCCTGCAGGGCAAGCGCATCCTCGGCTCGATGATGGGCGACAACCGCTTCCGCATCGACATGCCGAAGTACGTGCAGTTCTACCTCGACGGTCGCCTCAAGCTCGACGAGATGATCTCGGGGCGGATCCAGCTGGGCGAGATCAATCAGGCGTTCGCGGACATGAAGGCGGGGAAGGTGGCGAGGCAGGTGATCGTCTTCAATTAGGCCTCCTGCCGCGACTGGGAACGCGAGGGTCGAAGACTCCCTCGCGCGGGCGCCGCTCGCGGGCGGGCGGGGCTGCGCTCCGCTCCGTACGCTCGCGGGATGCACCTGCGTGGCGAACGCCGGTGCACCGGGACGCCTGGGCGAACGCGTAGTGGAACGCAGCGGGGCGTGGCGGTGCGTTTCGCTCGTTGGAGGGGCGCCCGGGCGGCCCCGCACCGAGCCGGTGTCGCGCGACTCCGCTCCGGCAGCCCCGCCCGTCCGCTCGCTCCGAGCCGTGCGTTCGGCGATGCACGCACGGGTGGGGATGGATGGCGCGCTGCCGACGACCGTCGAGGCCGTCGCCAGCGCGCTCGAACCGCGCGGGGTCGCGCGGTGCCCAGCACGGAAGCGCCGCTCGATCGCCGCCGGACGAGGGAGAGCTCACGGCTCGGAGCGAGGCGCAGCCCCGTCCGCGCCGAGCGCCGCCGCGCGCGAGCGCGACCGAGCGAGGCTTCAGCGAATTACCACTGATTGACGTGCAGGATCGGATCGAGCGGCTTGCGCGCGCCCACCTTGAAGTCGGTGCCCTTCGTGTACGCCACCGGGATCAGCGCCGTCTGGGTCACCTGGTCGAACGGGATCCCGAGCACCTTCGCGGCCTCCTGCTCGAACATCAGGTGGAGCGTCGTCCAGGCGGTGCCGATGCCGCGGGCGCGGGCCGCCAGCATGAAGCTCCACGCGGCCGGCAGCAGCGAGCCGTACTGGCTCGCCTGGCCGATCGCGCCGCCGCTCTCAGCGCGGCCCATGAAGCACGGGATCAGCAGCGCGGGCGCGCGATGCATGTTGGCGGCGAGGTACTGCGCGGAGTCGAAGATGCGCTTCTGGACGGGCGCCAGCTTCGGGTCGTCGGCGTGGATCTTGTCGGCGGACATCGGGCCCGACTCGTAGATCGCCCAGGCCTTGCGATAGATGTCGGAGATCTCCATGCGCTTCTTCGGATCGGTCACCACGACCCACTGCCAGCCCTGCGCGTTCGATCCGCTCGGCGCCTGGAGCGCGATCTCGAGGCACTCGCGGATCACGCTCATCTCGAGGGGACGGTCGAAGTCGAGGCGCTTGCGCACCGCGCGGGTGGTGGTGAGCAGCTCGTCGGGCGTCAGGGGGAGGGTCTTCGCGGCCATGGGATCTCCGTGATTTTCGGGTGAGGTGGCGCAGCGTACCGCGATCCGATCTGCCTATCTTGCGCGCCTTCGCTGGGAGGCCCGATGTCGCGCCGGATTTCTGCGCTCTCGTTCTCATTCGCCCTCGCCCTTGCCGGTTGCTCGGACGGCCCGCCGGACCTCACCGGCCCGACCGGCGGCTGGTTCGCCTACGGCAACGACGTCGGCGGCTCGCGCTTCTCGCCGCTCACGCAGATCGCGCCCGAGAACGTCGGGGGCCTCGAGCTCGCCTGGATCCACCGCTCGGGCGACGTGCTCGACGGCTCGGCGAGCCTCGGCAAGAGCTCGCTTCAGGTGACGCCGATCATCGCAGCGGGCTCGCTCGTCTACTGCTCGCCCCGTAACAAGGTCTTCGCGCTCGACCCCGAGACGGGCGCGGAGCGCTGGCGCTTCGACCCGGCGGTGGACGCCTCGCACTACTACATCATCAATTGCCGCGGCGTTTCGCAGTGGAGCGACCCGAGCGCCGCCTACTCCGACGCCTGCAGCGAGCGCATCGTGATGGGCACGGTCGACGGCCGCCTGATCGAGCTCGACGCCAAGACCGGCGCGCCCTGCACCGGCTTCGGCAAGAACGGCACCGTGGACCTGCGCGAAGGCATGGGCGACATCGACGTCGGCGAGTACGGCGTCACCTCGCCGCCCGTGATCGTGCGCGACCGCATCGTCACCGGCGCGATGGTGCTCGACTCGCGCCGCGTGGACGCGCCCGGCGGTGTGGTGCGCGCCTACGACGTGCGTACCGGCGCGCTCGCGTGGGCGTGGGATTCCGTGCTGCCCGAGACCCCGGAGCTCGCGCCGCGCGGCGAAGGCGTCGCCTACCGCCGCGGCACGACGAACGCGTGGTCCGCGCTCTCGACCGATCCGGAGCGCGGCCTCGTCTACGTGCCGACGGGCAACACCCATCCCGACTATTACGGCGGTCATCGCAAGGGCGCCGACGTCTACTCGAGCTCGATCGTGGCGCTCGACGCGAGCGACGGACACCTCGTGTGGAACTTCCAGACCGTGCACCACGACATCTGGGACTACGACATCGCGTCCCAGCCGGTGCTGTTCGACTTTCACGGTCCGAACGGCGTGCAGCCGGGACTCATCGCGCCGACCAAGCTCGGCATGCTCTTCTTCCTGAATCGCGAGACGGGCGCACCGCTCTTCCCGGTCGAGGAGCGCCCGGTCCCCCAGGAGGGCGCGGTGCCGGGCGAGTACCTGTCGCCGACGCAGCCGTTCACGACCAAGCCGGAGCCGCTGCACCCGCACACCCTCGGCCCCGACGACGCGTTCGGCTTCACGCCCTACGACAAGGCCGCGTGCCGGAAGGAGATCGAGGCCGCGCGCCACGAGGGCATCTACACGCCGCCGAGTCTCGAGGGCACGGTGCAGTTCCCCGGCTTCATCGGCGGCATGAACTGGGGCAGCGTCTCGGTCGACCCGCAGCGACGGGTCGTCGTCACCAACGTGCAGCGCATCGCGGGCCGCATCCAGCTCGTGCCGCGCGCCGAGGCCGAGAAGTACCAGACGGACAACCCGTTCGGCCTCGAGCCCCAAGAGGGCTCGCCGTACGCGCTCGACCGCAAGCCGCTGCTCTCGCCGTTCGGCGCCCCCTGCAACGGGCCGCCGTGGGGCACGCTCGCCGCGATCGACACGACCACGGGCGAGAAGAAGTGGGAAGTCACGCTCGGCACGACCCGCGACCTCGCGCCCTGGCCGATCTGGCTCCCCCTCGGCACCCCGAACATGGGCGGCCCGATCACGACCGCGAGCGGCCTCGTCTTCATCGGCGCCACCACCGACTTCTACCTGCGCGCGTTCTCCACCGAGACCGGCGAAGAGCTCTGGAAGACGCGCCTCCCCACCGCCGCGCACTCGACGCCGATGACCTACCGCCTCCGCCCCGACGGCCGCCAATACGTCGTCATCGCCGCCGGCGGCCACGGCATCCTCGGCACGCCGCCAAACGACGCCCTCATGGCCTTCGCCCTCCCCGACTCCGACTAGCCAAGCCCCCCGCTCACTCCAGCGCGCGAGTCTTCGACGCGCGCCCCACACCAAACGCCTGCTCGCCTCCGGCGCGCGAGTCCTCGACGCGCGCCCGCGCGCACACATCCTCCCCTCCGGCGCGCGAGTCTTCGATGCGCGCCCCGCACACCCCCAAGCCCCCTAACAACGCGAAGCGCGCGGGAGGCGCGGCCCCAGGCCGCGCCGATCCGCGCCCTCCCCTCCGCGTCGCGGTGCACGCCAGCCCGAGCAACCGGGCCGCACACCCCCGCTCTCACCCGCCGGAATGGCCGCGCACGCAAGAGCCGCGGCGGCGGGGCCGGGGGCGCGCGGAGGCGGCGTAAAGCGCAGCTCGGC
>CAZCTH010000101.1:0-18449 GCA_964501435.1 uncultured Spirochaetales bacterium
AGTCCGCCGCCGAGCGCGCGATCGCGCTCGCGACGCAGGGCACGCCGCTCGCCCCCGCGCTTCGCCGCGGCGCGGCGCTGGCCGGCGCGCGCGGCGCGCTCGCGCTCGACCACCTGACCCCGGCCTCCCGGTTGCTCGCTGATGCGCTCGCGCTCGCGCCCGACCCCGCGGAGGCGCTGACGCAATACGGCCGCACGCTGCTCCGCCTCGGCGACGTCGCCGGCGCACGAACCGCGCTGGGCCGCGCGCTCGAGCTCACCGCGGCCCCGCGCGATCGCGCGGGGCTGCTCGCACAGCTCGGCAACGCCGAGGCGGCCGCCCGCGCGACGCAAGCCGCGCTCGCCCACTTCGCCGAGGCGCTGGAGATCGACCCGTCGCTGGCCGACGCGTACGCCGGCCTCGTCCCGCTGCTCGTGAGCGAGCAGCGCGGCGTCGAAGCGATCGACGCACTCGAGAAGTGGGCGGCGCTCGCGACGTCCCCGGCAGATCGCGCACAGCGCCTGCTCCAGGCGGCAGAGCTCGAGCTCGCGCGCGAGGACCGCGACGCGGCGAGCGAACGCCTGCTGCGCGACGCCGTCGCCGCGGACGCCGCGTGCGTGAACGCGTGGCTCTCGCTCGCGGACCTCTACGCGAAGCGCGGACGCTGGAGCGAGGTCGTCGAGGCGGCGCGCAGCGGCGCAGCCGTCGCGAGCGATCCCGGGATGAAGAGCCGGCTCGCGGCCCTGCAGGCGCGGGCGTTCGAGCAACGCGGCGAGCTGCGCGCCGCAGCCGAAGCGTTCGCCACGGCTTCGCAGCACAGCCCGCGCGCCAGCGAAGCCGCGCTGTCGGCTGCGCGGCTGCTGCGCGGCCTCGGCGAATGGCGCGCGGCCGCCGACGTGCTGCGCAGCTTCGCCGAGCGCGCCCCCGCGGACGCCGTCTCGGCGCGGGCGGCCGCCCTGCACCAGCTCGGCCGGCTGCTCGCGGGCCCGCTCGAAGACGTGGACGGCGCCGTCGAGGTCTACCGCCGCGCCGCCGAGCTCGACGCCGGCAGTCGCGAGTGCCGCGAGGCGCTCGCCGACCTGCTCCTGCATCGGCCGCGGCATTGGGACGAAGCCGTCGTGCGGCACCGCCAGCTGCTCGCCGAGGATCCGGCGCGGCTCGCGTCGCTGCGCGGCTTGTTGCGGGTGGCGCGCGGTCGCGGCAACACGACCGCGGCCTCGGCCGGGCTCGTGTTGCTGCGGGCGGTCGGAGCCGCGACCGCGGACGAGGGCCGCGAGGCCCCCGCGGTGCTGCCCTTCGCGATCGCGCCGAAGCCGGCGCTGCTCGACCCTCGCTTCGAGCTCGCGCGGCGGCTCGCGGTGGAAGCCGCCAGCGAGCTCGGCGAGGCGCTCGGCGGCGCGCAGGGCCACGGCGTGGCGACCCCGCCCGCCGACGCCAGCGCCCGCTTCCGCGCGGCGGTCACCGCGGCCGAGGGCGAGCTCTCGGCGCCGAGCCTCGTGCCGCTCGCGAACGCCGATCTCGCCCGCACGCTCGCGCTGCTCGCGGAGCTCGCCGCGGAGACCGAGGCGGTGTCCTCCGCGGACGGCGCACTCGTGAACGCGCTCGCGCGAGCGCTCGGCTGGCGCGCGAAGAAGCGCGTGAAGCGCGCGATCGAAGGGCGCTCCCCCGACGAAGTCGCGGCGATCGACTTCGCCGCGTGGCGCTGCTCGCTGCGGGCGCTCGCCAGCGCGGTGGTCGTCGACCGCGGCGACTGCACGTTGCGGGACGCCTTCGTCGCGTGGATCCAGACGGACGACCCGGACGGCGCGCGGACGCTGCCTCCGGAGGCCGACCTGCGCGCGCGCATCGGCGCCCAGCGCGAAGCGCGCGAGTTGCTCGGGCTCGCGGTGCACGCGTGGGCGGCGACGCTGTGAGCGGTGCGCCGCCGTGACCGCGCCGGGGACGCCCTACGCCCGCCGCTTCCGGCGCCGCACGCTGCGCGTGCGCGTCGAGTATGGGGTTCGCGGCGAGCAGCGGATCGAGTGGGCGACCACGCTCGGCGCGGGCGGAATGTTCATCGAGACCGCGAAGCCGCCGCCCGTGGGCACGCGCTTCCGGCTGCGCTTCCGGCTCCCCAACGGAACCGAGCTTCACGAGCTCGAGGCGCGCGTCGCCTGGGTGATGGCCGAGGGCGCGGGCGCTGGGAGCCCCGAGCCCTCCGCGGGGATGGGCATCGCCTTCGTGGACGGTGCGGCCACCGCATCGCTCGCCCACGAGCTCGATCGCGAGCCGGGCTGATCAGGCGCTGGCGGCGAGCGTCAGCTCTTCTTCCGCCATCGGGAGCAGCGGCTCGAACGACGTCTCCACCGCCCACGCCTCCGGCGTCGCGAGGATCCGCTCGACGAGCTGCTGGTGCAGCGCGTGCCCGCCGCGCTCGACCTCGATGTGACCGAGCAGCGGCATGCCGAGCAGCCCGAGATCGCCGATCAAGTCGAGCACCTTGTGGCGCACGAACTCGTCGGGGAAGCGCAGGCCGCCCTGGTTCAACACGCGCCGGTCGTCGAGGACGACGGTGTTCTCGAGATTGCCGCCGCGCGCCAGCCCGCCGCGCCAGAGCGCCTCGACCTCGTGCAGGAATCCGAAGGTGCGCGCGCGGGCGATCTCGCGCTCGAAGTTCGCGGCGTCGATCGGGAGGGCGTCGATGCGCTGCCGGCCGATCGCCGGGTGCGGATACTCGACGAAATACGAGACGCACAGGCCCGGCGCGGGCGAGACGCGGATTGCGCGATCGCCGTCGCGCACGGCGATCGGCTTGCGGATGCGGATCACGCGCCGAGCGACGCGCTGGTCGAAGACGCCGGCGTCGCGCAGCAGGGCGACGAAGGGCGCCGCGCTGCCGTCCATCACCGGCACTTCGGGGCCATCGAGCTCGATCCGGAGGTTGTCGATGCCGAGCGCCGCCACGGCCGCCAGGAGGTGCTCGACGGTGCCGACGGTCGCCGCTCCGCGTCCGAGCGTCGTCGCGAGGCGCGTCGACGCGAGCGCCGCGCGGCGCGCCGGGATCTCCGGGGTGCCCGCGAGATCGGTGCGGGCGAAAACGACGCCGGCGCCGGGCCGCGCCGGGTAGAGCGCGAGCTGCGCGGTCGCCCCGGAGTGCAAACCGACACCGGTGCAGGTCGCCTTCTCGGAGATCGTCTTCTGCGTCACTTCGGCCCCTCGCCGCGAAGCGCGGGATGACTCGCCCAGCGCTCCACCGAGCGCCACCCCGTGCGACAACATCGTTTTGCAAAGCAACCCGTGTGCCCACCCGTAGATCGGCGGAGGGCGGCCGCGCCGGGAAGGATTTCGGCAACGGCGGCGCAGGTTTGGAGTGACATCGGTCACAGGAGCGCTGGGCCCGTCCCGCGATTCTCGCCCGAGCCCGTGACCGATCCATCACATGCGTGACGAGACTGTCACGAAAACGTGAACGCGTCGCGAGTCAGACCACGATTGCGCGAAGGGCCGTCAGGACCTCCTGCGCGTCCTGCGGGCGATCGCCCGGGCGCTTGGCCATGCACGCGAGGATCAGCTCGGCGAGCGCGGCCGGCACTTCCTTGCGCAGCGAGCGCGGATCGGGCGGAGCGGTGTGGACGTGGTGGTAGGCGATGTTGCCCTCGCGGAAGGGCACCACCCCCGTCGCGAGCTCGAACGCGCTGACGCCGAGGCTGTAGAGGTCCGAGCGGTGGTCGACGCCCGTGCCCTCGGTCTGCTCCGGGCTCATGTAGTAGGGCGTGCCCGAGACCAGCGTGGTGTGGTTCAGGACTTCCTCGATCACCTTCGCGAGACCGAAGTCCATGATCTTCGCGGTCTTCTCGCGGGTCCACATCAGGTTCGCGGTCTTGATGTCGCGGTGGACGATCTTGTGCGCGTGGGCGTAGTGCAGGCCGGCGCAGACCTGGGCCAGCACGTGGACGATCGCGCGCGGCGCGAGGGCACCGCGCTGCTTCACGATCGCCTTCAGGGTCGTCCCGTCGACGTACTCCATCGCGATGTACGTGCGGCCGTCCTGCTCGCCCGCGTCGTACACCGTCACGATGCTCGGGTGGTTCAGCTTCGCCGCCGCCTTCGCCTCGCGCAGGAAGTTGCGCAGCGCCTGCGGGTTGTCGCGCAGCTGGTCGGGCAGGACCTTCAGCGCCACGCGGCGGTCGAGCACGAGGTCGGTGGCCTTGTAGACGATGCCCATGCCGCCGCGGCCGAGCTCACGGTCGATGCGGTAGCGGGCCGCGCGCGGCTCGCCCGGCTTCGCGTCCGTCACGCCCGGAACGCCCGACGTCGAGGCGCGCGCAGTCGCCAGCGTGCGCAGCGACTCGAGGCGCGCGTCCACGTCGCGGAAGTGGAAGTCGATCGCTTGGATCTTCTCGTAGACGTCGATCGCGGGCGTGAGCTGGTTCTGCGCCTCGAGCACGCTCGCGAGCTGGTAGTAGAGCTCGGCGTTCGCGGCGCTGATCGGCGCCCCGCCGATCGCCTGCTCGAGCTTCTTCTGCGCGAGGCCGTGCTTGCCGCGCTTGCGGAAGATCTCGCCCAGCAGCGCCGACGCCTCGGTGAACGTGGGCGACTCGGGCGCGACCTGCTGCAGCAGCTTGATCGCCTCCTCCTCGTTGCCCGCGCGCACGAACACGCCGGCGGCGGCCACGTGGGCCCCCGACGCGGCCAGGTACTTCGCCTCGCGCGTCGCGTCGCCGAGCTGCGCAGCGCACTCGGCCGCTTCCTTGAACTGGCGCGCCTTCTCGTAGGACGAGGCCGCGCGATCCCACTCCTGCGAGAGGCGGAACATCTCGGCGGCGCGCACGGCGTCGCCGCCGCGCTCGTAGCACTCGCCCGCGAGCTTCCAGTCCTCGCGATTGCGGTACAGGTCCGCCGCCGCGCCGAAGTCCCCCGCCTCGGCGAGCAGCCGCGCGGCTTCGTCGTCCTGCCCCTTGTCGCGCAGGTATTCGCCGAGCATCAGCGCGGCCGCGGAGTTCTCGCCGAGCTTGCGCAGCGCCTCGGCGGCCTTCGGCACGTTGCCGGCGCGCTGGTGGAAGTCGGCGGCGCGCTCGAGCAGGTTCGAGCGCTCGGCGAGCTCGGCCGCCTGGGCCCACATCTGCCCGTTCGTCAGCGCGCGCAGGGCCGCCTCGACGTCGCCCGCCTGCTCGTGGAGCTTCGCGGCTTGGAGCACGAGCTTGCGCAGCTCCTTGGCCTTCTCCTTGCCCTGCCCCGCATTCGCGGAGTTGAGCTCCTCTTCGAGCGCCTTCTCGACGGCCCCGGCGGCGCGCTTCCAGTCCTGCACGCTGAGGAAGGCCTGGGCGGCATGCCGGTAGAACTCGCAGCGCATGTAACACTCGCCGGCGAGCTGCGGGTTGTTGGCCTTCTCGTACATCTCGGCCGCGACGCTCATCTTGCCGGCCTTGCGGTAGCAGTCGGCGGCCTTCTCCCACGCGCCGCGCGCCGCGAACAGGCCTGCGGCGTTCTCGAAGCGTCCGGCCTGGAGGAAGAGATCCGCGGCCTCGTCGAAGCGGTTCTGGTCCTGGCGCGCGTGGGCCGCCTTCTCGAACTCGCGCGCCTCCACGAGGTACTTCACGGCCGAGTCGTGCAGGCCGGACTGCAGACACAGCTCGGCGGCGCCCTGGAGGTCGCCCTCCTTCGCCAGCGCGGCTGCGGCCTTCTCGATCTTCTTCGCGCCCTTCTCCGTCGGGGGCTCCGGGTGCGCGGCGAGCGCAGGGCCCTTCAGCTCTTCGTATCGATTCCCATCCGGCGCGCTGGGCCCGAACAGGATGCAGCCGAGGCCGGCAGCGCACGCGACGGCAGCGGGCACGACGCCCGTCAGCAGCTCGCCGATCGACTGCGCCCCGACGGCGGCGAATGCCTTCGCCCAGAGCGGCGCGAGCTTCGCGACGAGCGCGTGATCGGGGGCCAACCCCTGGGCGAGCCCGAGGGCGCCGAGCAACAGGCAGACCAGCCCGAGCGCGATGGAAAGGAAGCGCAACATCGACCCGCGGTATCGGCCCACCTGCCGCCGATGCTGAGCCTCTTCCGCAGGTCGCGCGGCACCGGCCGACCCCGAGTTGCCTAGAAGAGATGGCCCTGTTTGCCGCCCGTCGGGACGGCGATCCCGAGGTGGTCGAACGCACGGCGCGTCGCGACGCGCCCGCGGGGTGTCCGGTCGAGGAAGCCGCCCTGGATCAGGAACGGCTCGACGATGTCTTCGAGCGTCCCGCGGTCCTCGGAAAGGGCGGCCGCGAGCGTCTCGATGCCGACCGGGCCGCCGCCGAACTTCTCGATCAGGGTCAGCAGGAGCGCGCGGTCGAGCTTGTCGAAGCCGGCCGCGTCGACGTCGAGGCGCTCGAGCGCATGGCGGGCAACCGCGGCGCTGACGGGCGCTGCCGCCCCGTGATCGACGGAGGAGAAGTCGCGCACGCGGCGCAGCAGCCGGTTCGCGATGCGCGGCGTCCCGCGCGCGCGCTGAGCGATCTCGCCGGCGGCGTCGGCCTCGAGGCCGATGCCGAGCACGCGCGCCGAGCGCACGAGCACGCCCACGAGATCCGCGGTCGGGTAGTAGTCGAGCCGCGCGGACCAGCCGAAGCGGTCGCGCAGCGGCGAGGTGAGCAACCCGGCGCGCGTGGTGGCGCCGACGAGCGTGAAGCGCGGCAGGTCGATGCGCAGCGAGCGCGCGCTCGGCCCTTGCCCGATCAACAGGTCGAGCTGGAAGTCCTCCATCGCCGGATACAGCACTTCCTCGACGGCGGGCGGCAGGCGATGGATCTCGTCGATGAACAGCACGTCGTTCGGCTCGAGATTCGAAAGCAACGCGGCGAGATCGCTCGCGCGCTCGAGCACCGGGCCGCTCGTCGCGCGGAACTGCGCGTTCATCTCGCGCGAGACGATGCGCGCGAGCGACGTCTTCCCGAGCCCAGGCGGGCCGTAGAACAGCAGGTGGTCGAGGCACTCCCCGCGCTGCTTCGCGGCGGCGATGAAGACCGCGAGGTTCTCGCGCAGGCGGTCCTGGCCGACCATCTCGGCGAGCGACTGCGGGCGCAGCTTGTCCTCGAATGCCGATTCGCCCGGCAGCGGCGCGGGCGCGAGCGGGCTGCGCTCGGCGGGGGCGCTCATCGCGCGAGCCTGCGCAGCGCGGCGCGCACGAGGTCGCCGAGCGCGGCGTCGGCGCCGAGCGCCTCGAGCACTTCGTCGGCGACGCGCTCGGCCTTGGGGCGCGGCGTCTGCAGGTTCAGCAGCGCGGAGATCAACTGACCTCGCGCGGCCTCGCTCTCGCTGACGGCCGCGCGCGCCGGCGCGACGCCGGGCTCGAGCAGGCCGGTGAGCTCGTCGACGCGATCGCGAAGCTCGACGCAGATCTTCTCCGCGAGCTTCGCGCCGACGCCCGGCACCGTGCGCAGCGTCGCGAGGTCGCTCGCGCGGATGGCGCGCACCAGCGCCGCGGCGTCGATGCCGGACAGGATGCGCTGCGCGAGCTTCGGGCCGACTCCGCTCGCGTGGAGCAGCAGCTCGAACGCCGCGCGCTCGGCCTCGCTCGCGAAGCCGTAGAGCACGAGCGCGTCTTCGCGGACGTGCGTGAAGATGCGCAGTGCGACCGTCTTCCCCTCGTCGGGGAGCTGCCCGAACGTCGAGAGCGGGATCCACGCCTCGTACCCGACGCCGCGCACGTCGATCACGACGCGGGTCGGCGTGCGCTCGAGCAGTACGCCCTCGAGCCGCGCGATCATCGCCCGCCCCGCAACACGAACTGCGCCGCGCGCGTACGGCGACGCGGCCGCGACGCGCTCTCTTCCCACAGCTTGCGCGCCTCGCTGACCGTCGCCGCGCTCGCGGCGAGCGCCCCGCCCCGCGCGAGCGCGCCGTGCATCTGCGCGCGACAGATCGCCGCGGCGAGCGCGTCGGCGGCGTCGCGCGCCGGCAGCGCCTCGAGCGCGAGCAGGCGCCGCACCATCGCCTGGACCTGCGCCTTCTCCGCCGCGCCCGTACCCGTCACGGCGAGCTTGATCTGCTGCGGCGCGAGCTCCTCGAACGGGAGCCCCGCCGTGCCGATCGCCGCGAGCGCCACTCCGCGCGCCTGCCCGAGCACGAGCGCGGAACTGTGGCTCGCCGCGACGAAGATCCGCTCGATCACCACGCAGGTCGGCTCGTGCTGCGCGATCACGGCGGCGAGGCCGGCGTAGATCTGCGACAGCCGGGCCGCCATCGACTGCGCCCGCGCCGGCCGCAGCGTCCCGTGCGCGACGTGCCGCATCCGCGCGCCGTCGCGCTCGACGACGCCATACCCCGTCGCGTTCGTGCCCGGATCGATCCCAAGAATCCGCAAGAGCGGCAGGCCTCGGTGAGGAGAGGAAGCGCAGGGGGAACGCGCTCGGGCACTGTAACGATCAATCCCGCGCGAGCGCGAACGACCCCGCACGCTGCCTTGCCGCAGCATCAAGCCAAGCGCGCGAGCTCCTCCGCGCCGATGTCGAAGTTCGCGTGAACGTTCTGCACGTCGTCGAGGTCCTCGAGGGCGTCGGCGAGCTTCACCATCGACTCCGCGGCGTCGCCGGTGAGCGGAACCTGCGTGGACGCCTGCATCGTGATCTCGGCGCTCTTCGGCGTGAAGCCGGCCTTCTCGAGCGCGGCCTTCACGGCTTCGAGGTCGTTCGGCCGCGTCACGACGGTGAACACGCCCTCGTCCTCGAGCACGTCGTCGGCGCCGCCGTCGAGCGCAGCCTCCATCAGGGCGTCGCCGTCGACGCCCTCGAGCACGATGTTGCCCTTCTTCTCGAACAGGTGGGACACGCAGCCCTGGGCGCCGAGGTTGCCGCCGTGCTTCGAGAAGGCGTGGCGCACCTCGCTGACCGTACGGGCGCGGTTGTCGGTGAGGCCCTCGACCAGCACGGCGACGCCGCCCGGCCCGTAGCCCTCGTACACGACCTCTTCGAAGTTCGTGCCCTCGCCGCCGCCGGCGCCCTTCTGGATGGCGCGCTGGATCGTGTCCTTCGGCATGTTGGCCGCGCGGGCCTTGTCGACCACCAGGCGCAGGCGCGGGTTGCCGTCGACTTGCGCCCCGCCGAGGCGGGCGGCGGTGGAGATCTCGCGGATGATCTTGGTGAAGATCTTCCCGCGCTTGGCGTCGATCGCGCCCTTCTTGCGGCGGATCGTCGCCCATTTCGAATGACCGGACATACGCGTCGCTCCCCGAGAAGGCGCACCCTCTAGCGCAGGCTCCCGCGCCGCGAAACGGCCCCGGCGCCCCCACGGGCCGGACCCCGCCCGCCCGGCCCAGGCTCGCCTCAAGGCGGGCCCGCCTGTGCACCGATACGGGCTGCGGGGTCCCGCGCCGTCCGCGCGGGCGGAGGGCGCATGGCGGAAGTGGCAGTCGGCATCGATCTCGGCACCAGCAACTCGTGCGTCTCGATCGCCCGCGGCCGCAAGGTCGACGTGCTCCCGAACGCCGCGGGCGAGCGCATCACCGCCAGCGTCGTGGCGTTCCACGAAGACGGCGCCGTGCAGGTGGGCAACGTCGCCCGCACCAATCTGATCCTCGACCCGCACAACACCGTCGCCTCGGCCAAGCGCCTGATCGGCCGGTACTCGTTCAGCGAGGAAGTGAAGAAGGCGCGCGCGATCTGCGCCTACAAGATCCTCGACGGGCCGGGCCACAGCGTCCGCATCCAGATCCGCGACGAGCTGTATTCGCTGCCCGAGATCTCCGCGATGGTGCTGAAGGAGATGAAGAGCATCGCGGAGGCGCGGCTCGGCGTACCGGTGACGAAGGCGGTGATCACCGTCCCTGCCTACTTCAACGACAACCAGCGCCAGGCCACGAAGGATGCCGGCAAGATCGCGGGCCTCGAGGTGCTGCGGCTGCTGAACGAGCCGACCGCCGCCGCGCTCGCCTACGGCTTCGGCAAGGGGCTCACGCAGAAGGTCGCGGTGTACGACTTCGGCGGCGGCACCTTCGATATCTCCATTCTCGAGATCGGCAAGGACGTGTTCGAGGTGCTCGCGACCTGCGGCGACACGTACCTCGGCGGCGACGACCTCGACGACCGTGTGATCGACCTGCTCGCCGACGAGTTCGTCGCGCGCCACGGCACGAACCTGCGCGCCGACGTGTACGCGCTCGAGAAGCTGAAGGTCGCGGCCGAGGCGGCGAAGCGGACCCTCTCCGTCGAGAACGAGGCGGAGATCTGCATCCCCGACATCGCGAAGGACGAACAGGGCAACTCGCTCTCGGTCGAGCGCACGCTCACCAGCGCGGAGTTCGAGCAACTCGTCGGCGACCTCGTCACGCGCACGTTCAAGGTGTGCGACGAAGCCCTGCAGCAGGCGGGCCTCGTCGCGCGCGACCTCGACGGCGTGATCCTGGTGGGCGGCCCGACGCGCCTTCCCCTGATCCGCAACCACGTGAAGACCTACTTCCAGCAGGAGCCGCGCACCGACGTCGACCCCGACGAGGTCGTCGCCATGGGCGCGGCGATCCACGCGGCCGCGCTGGTCGGCGACGTCGTCACCGAGGAAGCCGCCGGCGGCGGCGCGTTCCTGCTCGACGTGACGCCGCTGTCGCTGCGCATCGGAGTCGCGGGCGGGCTCGCGGAAACGGTGATCGAGCGCAACACGCCGGTGCCGATCGAGCAGACGCGCTCGTTCACCACGACGCAGGACAACCAGGAACGCGTGCAGATCCGCGTCTATCAGGGCGAGTCGCGCCGCGCCGAGGAGAACGAGCTGCTCGGGCAGTTCGACTTCTCGGGCTTCAAGCGCGCGCCGCGCGGCCAGGTGCGCATCGACGTCACGTTCGAGATCAACGCCGACGGCATTCTCAACGTGCAGGCGAAGGACCAGGAGACCGGCAAGGTCGCGTCGACGACGCTCACCTTCTCGTCGGGGCTTTCCGACGGCGAGCTCGACCAGATCCTCGAGGCGAAGCGCACGGATCGCGTGCAGACCGAGGCGGCGCCCGAGGACGAGATGGAGCTCGCTCCGGCGCCTCCGCCGCCGCCCGTCGCTGCGAAGCCCGCGCCCAAGCCCGCGCCGCCGCCGCCCGCGAAGCCGGTCGCCGCGGCGCCCAAGCCCGCTCCGCCGGTCGCGGTCGCGACGAAGCCTGCGCCGCCTGCGCCTGCGTCCGTGCCCGCGCCTGCGGCTCCCAAGGCCGCCCCCGTCGCTCCCGCTGCGAAGCCTGCGGCGGCGGCCAAGGCGCCTTCGGTGATCGCGATCGCGCCGACCGAGCCCGACGACATCGCCGTGATCGAGGACGCTTCGAGCAGCCTCGTGACCGCGGACGACGATCTCAGCCTCGATCTGGACGTCACTCAGCCGCGCACCGAGCCGGCGGACGACGACCCGAACGCGTCGACCGCCGCGAAGGTCGTCGCGACCGCGCCGCCCGTGGCCCCCGCGAAGGCGGCCGCAACCGCGCCGCCCGTGGCCGCCGCGCCGCCCGCGGCCGTCGCTCCGGCCCCGGCCGCTTCGCCTGCGCCCGTGGCCGCTGCACCGACCGTCGAGGACGACGAGCCGATGGATCTCGTCACCGACCTCGATGTCCTCGCCGACGCGGTCGAGATCGACGAGGCCGACCTCGAGGGCATCGAGATCGAAGCCAACGGCGACCCGGCCGAGCCGGCGGAGCTGATGACCGGCGCCGAGAGCTTGTTCGACCACGGCGCGGATCTGTCGCGCTACCACCGCGACGACGAGTGAGGCGGCGGTGATCTCCCCCGCGGAAGTGCGCACGCTCTCGAAGCTCGTCGACGAGCTCAGCTACTACCAGCTGCTCGAGCTGGCGCCGGGGGCGCCGGCTTCGGCGGTGAAGCAGGCTTATTACGCCGCGTCGCGCAAGCTGCACCCCGACGCGAATCGCCACCTCGCCGGCCCCGATCGCGAGGCGCTGGACCGCATCGCGAAGCGGATCAGCGAGGCGTATCAGGTGCTGCGCGACCAGCGCCGGCGCCAGGCCTACGACGCGCAGCTCGGCGGCGGCGCGACGCGCATCCCGCTCGCCGAAGCGGAAGCGCGCGCCGACAAGCAGGCGCTCGACGACTACCTCGGCAAGACCCCGAACGGTCGCCGCTTCTTCGGCCTCGCCCGCGCCGACCTCGACAAGGGCGACCTCGCGTCGGCCGCGCGCAACATGAAGATGGCGCTGACCTTCGAGCCGACGAACGAGGGCTTCAAGAAGAAGGCGGAGGAGATCCGGCTCGCGCTGCGGAACGCGCCGCCGGGCTCGGTCGGGCCGCCGCAGATCGGGAGATAGGGGCCGCGGACCGGTCCGTCCCTTGGCCTCGCTCGGCTCCGGGGACTCCGCCTCGCTGCGCGCCGCGTCATGCGTCGAGGGCTTTGCCCGCTTGGGCGCTCGCGGTTTGCGGCCGCCAGCGAGCCCGCGGTCGTCGGTAGCGGGTGGCGGCCGTCTGGGACGCCGCTGTCGCTCCTGGTGCGCGGTGGGTGTCGCGTTTCGCCGCGAAGTTCGGTTTCCTTGCGCCGCGCTCACGAGGAGAGACGATGTCCGCCGATTCCCAGGATTTCGCCGCGGTCGCGGCTTCGCTCGGGTCGATCGAGAAGCTCGGCATTCCGGAGCTGCGCTTGATGTTCCGGCTCGAGAATGCCGGCGAGGCGTTCTACGCCGCGTTGGCGGACCGGGTCGGCAATCCGGCCGCCGCGGACCTGCTGCGCAAGAACGGGCGAGAGGAGCGCGGACACGCGGAGCGCCTGCGCCGCGCGATCGAGCTCAAGCTCGG
Source organism: uncultured Spirochaetales bacterium (assembly GCA_964501435.1). GTDB lineage: Bacteria > Myxococcota_A > UBA9160 > UBA9160 > UBA6930 > VGRF01. The sequence continues at coordinate 12,696 of CAZCTH010000101.1, forward strand.
CGGCAAGTGGACCCCCGACGCGAGCGACTTGGCTCCGTTCGCCCTCGCGCTCCCGGAACGCGTCGACGCGGCACTGCTCGCGGGCATCGTCCAGGGCGAGATCCAGGGCGACGCCGGCTACCAGCGCTGGGCCGACGCCGAGCCGAACCCGGAGATCCAGAAGCTCCTGCGCCAGAACGGCAAGGAAGAGACGGACCACGCCAATCGCGCCCAGCGGGCGATCGCGCTGCTCGGCGGCTGAAGCGCGCGGGTCGGCGCGCAGGGACCTCCTCCGGCGCCAGTCCGATTTCCGGGGCCGACGGGTCGCCCGTGAGCGGGCCCCCGGCCGGCCGCGTGCCGCATGCTGCGCGCGCCCCGCCGCCTAGCCGACGCCGACGGCGTGGGCCATCCTGCGCCCTTCCGCGAAATCCCTCGCGATTCAGGAGACCCAACTCCATGTCCGATGCCCAGGCGGCAAAGAAGCCGCTGCCGGCCGTCGACTTTCTCAAGCTCCCCGACGGCGGCGACCCCTACCTGGAAGGCCACAAGTGCGGCTCGTGCGGCGCGATCTTTCTCGGCTCGCGCGAGGTCTGCTCGAAGTGCGGCGCCCGCGGCCAGCTCGCACCCACCAAGCTCGCCAACACCGGCAAGCTCTACGTTTACTCGATCGTGACGCGCTCCTTCCCGGGCGTGCAGGTTCCGTACATCTCCGCGGTCGTCGACCTCGACGGCGGCGGCACGGTGAAGGGCAACCTGATCGGGATCGATCCGAACCCGGAGAAGATCAAGTTCGGGATGCCGGTCGACGTCGTCTACAAGGACGCGCTCGGCCGCAAGGATCGCGAAGGCAACTCGTACATCTCTTACTTCTTCCAGGCGCGCGCCTAACAACACGCGGCCACAAGGAGATCCCGATGAGTGACGTTTACGTCGTTGGCATCGACATGCTGAAGTTCATGAAGGCCGGCACGGGGCCGTCCGTGGACGTGATGGGCGCGCAGGCGGCGCTGATGGCGCTGGACGACTGCGGCCTCAAGATCCAGCAGATGGAGGCCTTCTACTGCGGCAACCTCGGCCAGGCGAACGCCATGGTCGGGCAGCGCATCCTCCAGCAGATCGGCCAGACCGGCGTGCCGGTCGTGAACTGCGCGAACGCCTGCGCGACGGGCGCCACCGCGTTCCGCGAGGCGTGGATGTCGGTCAAGGCCGGCGTCTACGACGTCGTGCTCGCGGTCGGCGTCGAGAAGATGGGCGGCGGCCTGCTCGGCGGCGCCGGCGGCGGTACCGGCATCCCGAAGGAAGGCCTGCTCGGCTCGGGCACGATGCCGGCGGTGTTCGCCGAGGCGGGCCAGGAGCACGCGCGCAAGTACGGCACGACCTTCAAGCAGTTCGCCAAGGTGTCGGTGAAGAACCACTTCCACTCGACCATGAACCCGAAGGCGACGATGCAGAAGGAGTTCAGCCTCGAAGAGGTGATGAACGCCGAGATGATCGCGTACCCGAACACCAAGTTCATGTGCTCGATCAACGTTGACGGCGCCGCCGCGGCGGTGCTGTGCAGCGAGAAGAAGGCCAAGGAGCTCGGCCTGATGAAGCGCGCGGTGCGCATCAAGGCGAGCGTCCTGACCAGCGATCCGTGGCAGGAGCGCGACCTCGTGATGCCCGACGTGAACACCTGCACGCGCCTCGCGGCCAAGAAGGCCTACGAGATGGCGGGCATCAGCGCGAGCGACATCAACCTCGTCGAGCTGCACGACTGCTTCGCGACCGCCGAGATCCTCCACTACGAGAACCTCGGCCTCTGCAAGGACGGCGAAGCCGGCCAGATGATCGACAGCGGCGCGGTCCAGCTCGGGGGCAAGGTCCCGGTGAACGTGTCCGGCGGGCTGCTCTCGAAGGGCCATCCGCTCGGCGCGACCGGCATCGCGAACATTTACGAGGTGTCGACCCACCTGCGCGGTGAAGCAGGCAAGCGCCAGGTCGCGAACGCGCGACTCGGCCTGACGCACGTGATCGGCCTCGGCAGCGCCTGCGGCATCCACATCCTCGAGAAGGTGTGAGCGCCGCCTGACGCGTCCTGAACGCGACGGCCGGTCGGGCTTCCCCGACCGGCCGTTTCTCTTGGGCCCCGCCGCGCGCGCGAATTCGTTGCAGGCGGGGGCGCTCGGTTTACTCTGCGCCCGTGCGCACACCTGCCCTTCTTCTCACGGTCGGTCTGGTCCTCGTCACGCTGCTCGCCGGTTGCCCCGGCGAGCCCCAAGGCGGCGCGCCCGCGCCCGACGCGAGCGCGGCGCAGGCCGCCCCCGCGCCGGCGTCCACCCTGCCGCCCGGGGGCGAGCGACGCGGCGTTCCGGTTCCCGCCTTCGAGGGCCGATCCCTCGACGGCGCTCCGCTCTCGATCTCGAAGTTCCTCGGCAAGCGCACGCTGCTCTGGGGCTTCAACCCCGAGTTGCCGGGCGCGCGCACCATCGCGAGCGCGATGGCCGCGATCGCCGCCCAGCGCGTCTCCGCGAACTTCCAGGTCGTCGCGTTCGCGCAGGGCTCCTCGAGCGAGACCACCACGGCGTTCCTGCGCGACGCCGGCCTCGACTTCCCCGCGTTCCTGGACGACACCGGGGCCTTCGCGACCAAGATCTACCGCCAGCCGCCGCCACTGTGGGCGATCCTCGCCGACGCCGACGGCAACATGATCGCGGAGACGACCTACTTCCCGACCGACGTACCCGAGCCGACGAAGACGATCGAGCAGATCTTCCGACAGTGGCTGCGCATCGCGCTGCCCGGCGAGCTGCCGGTCGCGCCCGACTTCACGGCAGAAAAGTTCGACGGCGCGGGCAAGCTCCAGCTCGCGTCGCTGCGCGGCCAGCCGGTGATCCTGATGTTCTTCCTCTACACCTGCCCGCATTGCCACGACGCGCTGAAGTTCCTGCGCGACGAGCTGCCGAAGCTGAAGAAGCGCCCGAAGCTGATCGGCGTCTCGACCTACGGCAGCGACCTGTCGGTGCGCGAGGAGCTGAAGAGCTCGGGGCTCGACATCTTCGACGAGATCGTGCGCGACGACGACGTCTCGATCCGTAACAAGTACGGCGCGCTCCAGGGCGTCCCCGTGATCCTGTTGATCGACGCGCAGGGGCGCATCACGGCGCGCACGCAGGGCTGGCGCGTCGACCGCGACCCGCCGCTGACCCGCATGCGCATCGCCAAGCTCGCCGGCGAGGAGCCGCCCATGCTGCTCAGCCAGAGCGGCTACAGCGGCAACGACTTCTGCGCCGTGTGCCACGAGAGCGAGGCCGCGACCTGGGAGCTGACGCAGCACGCGACCGCCCTCACCACGCTGGCGAAACACGGCGCCGACGGCCGCAGCGAGTGCGTGACGTGCCACGTCGTCGGCTACGGCAAGTCGGGCGGCTACGCGATCGTGAAGCCCGAACCGGGGCTCGAGAACGTCGGCTGCGAAACCTGCCACGGCCGCGGCGGGCCCCACCTGTCGCCGGAGCACGTGGTCGCGGAGAACTACGCGCCGACCTGCGCCGGCTGCCACACGCCCGAGCACTCGCTCGGCTTCGACTACGCCACGTTCCTGCCGCGCGTGTCCCACGCGAGCCTCGCGAAGCTCTCGCCCGAGGAGAAGCAGGCGTTCCTCGCGCAGCACGGCAAGCCGCGCAACGACCTCCTGCCCGCGAACGTGGCGAAGGTGGGCAGCGAGGCGTGCGCCAGCTGCCACGCCAGCGAGTTCGCGAAGTGGAAGGCGCACCCGCACGCGAAGGCGGCGCCGGAAGTGGGCTGCGAGAGCTGCCACGGCGGCGGTGCGGACCACGTCGCGCCCGGCGCGCAACGCAAGGGCACGATCACGAGCCTCGCCGACAAGTGCGGCTCCTGCGCGGTGACGCAGCTGTGCGGCAGCTGCCACACCGAGGAGAAGGAGCCGGGCTTCCAGTTCCACATGCGGGAGCACATCGAGAACCAGCGCCACAGCGACAAGCCGCTCCAGGGCCTCGTCTCGAGCGCCCCGCCGAAGGCATCGGTGGCGGCCGTGCTCGAGAGCGCGCTCGCGCTGCCGTCCGGGCGCTGAGGGGAACCGCGTGGCGAACGTGAAGCACGAGGTCGCGGCGAACGGCGTCGCGACGATCACCATCGACCGCGAGGAGAAGCGCAACGCGCTCGACCGCGCGACGCTGCGCGAGCTGGAAGCTGCGTTCGACGCCGCGGGCCGCAACGAAGCCGTGCGCGCGATCGTGCTGCGCGGCGCCGGCGACCAGGTGTTCTGCGCGGGCGCGGATCTGAAGGAAGTCCTCGGCCATGCGAGCATGGACGAGAGCCGGCAGCACTTCGACGGCGTGGTGCGCGTGATGCGCGCGATGGAGCGCGCGCCGCAGCCGGTGATCGCGCGCGTGCCCGGCTTCGCGCTCGCGGGCGGCTTCGGCCTCGCCGTCGCGGCCGACCTCACCATCGCCGCGGAGAGCGCGGTGTTCGGGCTGCCCGAGGTCGGCCTCGGCCTGCTGCCGCTGATGGTGAGCGTGCCGATCCTGCGCGCGGTGGGCAGCCGCAAGGTGCTGCTCGACCTCGTGCTCACGGGCCGCCGCGTCGCCGCGCCGGAAGCGCAGCAGCTCGGCATCACCACGCGCGTCGTCCCCGACGCGCAGCTCGACGCGACGATCGCGAAGCTGTGCGAGACGTTCGTGTCGTACTCGCCGTCGACGCTGCGCATGGGCAAGGAGGCCGTCTACACGATGGCCGAGATGGAGCAGCACGCGGCGCTGACCTACCTGCGCGAGGCGATCGTGTTGACCTCGCGCACGGCCGACGCGCAGGAGGGCATCGCCGCCTTCTTCGAGAAGCGGAGCCCGAAGTGGATCGGGCGCTAGAGGCCGAGGCGAAGGCGCTGCTGCGCGCCGCGCGCGCGCGGCTCGAGGAGCTCGTCGAGGAGGAGCTCGCGTGGACGCCTCGCCGTGGCGAGCGCGCGCCTGCGCACGAGGCACCGCGGGCGGCGTCGGCGCCCGCGACGAGCGCGCGCGCCGCGACGCCGACGCCGACGCGCGCGAGTGCGCCTCCGGTCGCGCCGCGCGCATCGGAGCCCGCGCTCGCACCCGCGCCCATCATTCCCGGCGCCGTCCGCACCCTCGCCGAGGTCCGCGCCCACCTCGGCGAGTGCACGCGCTGCCCGCTGCACGCGGGCCGCACGAAGCTCGTGTTCGGCGACGGCAACGCGAACGCGGAGCTGATGTTCGTCGGCGAAGGCCCGGGCGAGCAAGAAGACCTCTCCGGCCTGCCCTTCGTCGGCCGCGCCGGCGAGCTGCTCACGCAGATGATCGAGCGCGGGCTCCAGATCCCGCGCGCGAGCGTCTACATCGCCAACGCGGTGAAGTGCCGGCCGCCGGGCAATCGCACGCCGCTGCCGAACGAGGTCGCCGCCTGTCGCGAGTTCCTCGACGGCCAGATCGACGCGATCCGACCGCGCGTGATCGTCGCGCTCGGCAAGCCCGCCACGAGCCTGCTGCTCGGCCGCGAGGTTTCCATCACGCGCGTCCGCGGCACGTGGCACGAGTATCGCGGCTTCCCGGTGATGCCGACCTTCCACCCGGCGTTCTTGTTGCGGCAGTACACGCCCGAGAACCGGCGCCTCGTGTGGGAAGACCTGAAGGCCGCGCTCGAGCGCTCGCGGACCGCCTCCGCGGGCTGAGCATTCGGGCCTGCGCACTCGGGACCTGGCCCGACCGTCGCGCCCGCGCGGGCGTCACGGCGCGAGCGCGTCGCGGAACGCGGGGTGCGCGATGC
>CAZCTH010000102.1:0-18105 GCA_964501435.1 uncultured Spirochaetales bacterium
GCCGCGGCGCGCCCGAGAGCGTGAAGGGCGGGCCGGGCGCGCACAGCGTCTTGCCGCAGGGCAGCGCGACGTCGCGAAGCGCCCCGCGCGCGGCGAGCTGCGCGCTACCCAACAACTCCGCGAGCGTCGGCACCGGCGCGATCGGGATGCGCAGCGCTTGCCCGAGGCGCACCCACTCGGCCGAGCTGCGCGTCAGGAACACCGGATCGAGGTGCTTCCCGAGCGCGCGCGCTTCGGCGATGCGCACGAGGCCCGCCTGGATGCGCGGCTCCTGCGTGAGCTCGGGGAGCCCGAGCAAGTGGCACAGGTCGCGCCACTGCTTCGGCGTGAGCGCGGTGACGCCGACCCAGCCGTCCTGGGATGCGAAGATCGTGCTCGGGTAGTTGGGCGGGAAGAGGTTGCGCCCGAGCCGGGCGAGCGGCGCCCCGCCGTTGAAGAAGGCGATCGGCGCCACCTCGGTCAGGCACATCGCCACCTCGAGCAGCGACACGTCCACGCGCACGCCGTCGCGCGCGCCGCCGAGATCGCGGCCGAGCAGCTCTGCGACGAGCGCGGCGAACGCGGCGGCTCCGCCGAGCACGGAGATCGGATGGCCGCTCGGCAGGATCGGCGTCTCGCCGGGCTCGCCGATCGTCTTCACGAGGCCGATCTGCGCGGCGAGCGTCGCGTCGTTGCCCGGCCGATCGGCGAGCGGGCCCGTGAGCCCGTGCCAGGAGAGCGCGCCGACGATCGCGCGCGGCGCGGCTTCGCGAATGCGCCCCCAGGCGACGCGCGACGGCGCGAAGCCGAGCACGACGTCGGCACCGGCGGCCCAGCGCAGCGCCTCGCCCTCGCTCGCGGCGACGGCGCTCTCCTTGCCGGGGCTCAGCAGCGCGTGCAGGCCGCTCGCTCCCCCGTCGGCCTCCGCCGCGAAGGGCGGCATGCGCCGCGTCTCGAAGCCGCCGGGCGGCTCGACGTCGATCACCCGCGCGCCGAAGTCCGCGAAGAAGCGCCCGCACACCGCGGTGGCGACGCTGCCGCCGAGATCCACGACGGTGAGGCCCGCGAGCGGGCGGGAGAGAGCGCGCGCCATGCCTTCCTCGGATTGCGCACGGCTCCGCGCCGCGCGTCGCGAGTCTGTCACAGCCGCGGCGGATCGCGGTGAACCCGCGCGCTGCTACCCATCCGCCCAGCCGAGGAGGCTCTTCGTGCAATCGCCCGCGCTCGCCGCCATGCGCCTCGCACTCGCGCTGTCGCTCGCTGCGGCCGTGCCGGTCGCCGCGCGCGCCGAGGTCGAGGAGATCGTCGTCACCGCGACGCGCGTCGAGCAGGAGGCGCTCGCGATCCCGCTCGCGGTCTCGACGATCGACCGCGACGACATCCAGCGCCGGCAGCTGCTCGGGCTCGACGAATCGATGAGCCGCGTGCCCGGGCTGTTCTTCTCGAACCGTTACAACTACTCGCGCGACCTGCGCATCTCGATCCGCGGCTTCGGCGCCCGCGCGAACTTCGGCGTGCGCGGCATCCGCGTCAACGTGGACGGCATCCCGTACACCGCGGCCGACGGGCAGACGGCGCTCGACGATCTCGACCTCTCCACGGTCGAGCGCATCGAGGTGATCCGCGGCCCGGCCTCCGCGCTCTACGGCGCGTCGTCCGGCGGCGTGATCAACGTGTTCACGCAGGACGGGACGGAGACGCCCTTCGTCGAGGCGGGCGCGACGCTCGGCGACTACGGCTTCGACCGTTATCAGGTCAAGGCGGGCGGGCAGGCCGGCTCGCTCGGCTACTTCGTGAACGGCTCGTACCTGAACTACGCGGGCTTCCGCGATCACTCGCGGGTGGAGCAGGGCACGCTCGGCGCGAAGCTGAGGTATGAGTTCCCCGACGGCTCGATCGGCCAGCTGATCGTGCGCGCAGCGGACTCGCCCACCGCCGACGACTCCGGCGGCCTCACGCTCGCCGAGGCGCAGACGGATCGACGGCAGGCGCGCCTGCGCAACGTGCAGCTCGACGCCGGCGAGGCGGTAAAGGAGCAGAAGGTCGGGCTCTCGTGGCAGAAGGCGTGGGACGAGCACGCGCTCGTGGTGCGCAACTACTACGACTGGCGCGACTTCGACGGCAAGCTTCCCCTCACGCCCGCGCTCGGTACCGGCATCGTGCACTTCGACCGCTTCTTCCTCGGCGGCGGCGCGCAGTACAGCAACGCGAGCTCGCTGTTCGGCTTCGAAAACCGCGCGACGCTCGGCTTCGACGTCGACGCGATGGACGACGACCGCCAGCGCTACACGAACGTGAACGGCACGCGCGGCGCGCTCGGCTTCGACCAGAACGAGATCGCGCACACCGTCGGCGTCTACTTCCAGAACGAGCTCGCGCTCGGCGAGCGCGTGCACGTGCAGACGGGCGTGCGATACGACCACGTGCGCTACGAGGTGGACGACCACTTCGCGGCGAACGGCGACCAGTCGGCGAAGCTCTCGTTCGACGAGGTCAGCCCGATGGTGGGCGTCAGCGCCCGCGTGGCGGACGCGCTCACGCTCTACGCGAACTACTCGACCTCGTTCGAGACGCCCACCTTCACGGAGCTCGCGAGCCCGGCGGACAACGGCACCCTCGGCGGTTTCGCGAACGTCGCGGCGCAGCGCGCGCACGGCTTCGAGGTCGGGGCGAAGGGCATCGTCGCGGCGCGCGTGCGCTACGAGCTCGCCTACTACCAGACGCAGGTGGACGACGAGGTCACCACCGTCACGAACGTCGCCGGGCGCGCCTTCTTCAACAACGCCGACACCGACCGTCGCGGCGTCGAGCTGGGCGCCTTCGCGGAGCTCTTGCCGGGGGTGTCGCTCTCGCTCGCCTACACGTTTACGGATCTCGCGTTCGAGCACTTCCCGAGCAACCCCGGGGCGGAGGGCAAGGCGCTTCCGGGCGTGCCGCGCCATTCCGCGTACGGCGAGCTCGCGTGGACCCACACGTCCGGCTTCTACGTGAAGTGGGACTGGCTGCACGTGGGGGATGTCTACGCGGACAACCTGAACGCGACGCGCATCCGGTCCTACGACGTCTCGAGCCTCGCGCTCGGCTGGGACGTCGCCCTCGGCCCGTGGACGATCACCCCGAGCCTCGGCGTCAACAACTTCTTCGACGAGGACTACTTCCAGGAGATCCGCATCGAGGACTCGACGGCGCGCTACTACGAGCCGGCGCCGGACACGAACTTCTACGGCGGCGTGCGCTTCCGGTACGACTTCGGGGCACGCTGAGCGCGAGGGGCCAGCTCGGCTCGCCCGCGTTCAAGCCCGCCGCGTCACCCGAAAGACGGGGAAGTCGCCGGCGATCGCTTCGAGCGCGGCGAGCGGCGCGTCCCGCGCGACGCGCACGTGGGGCCGCGCGCCGGGCGCCGCGTGCAAGTACTCCCTCAGGATGGGCGGGCGCTGCGCGACGGGCACCGGCTCGAGCTGCACGGCTTCGCGGGCGCCGCGGCGCAGCACGGCCGCGCCCCGTGCGGCCGCGACGTTGTGCACCCACGCCGCGTCGTTCCCGAGCATGGAGACGAGGAAGCGCTCGCCCTCGAGCGTCACCATCACGAGCGGGAACGAGATGGTGCGGCCGCTCTTGCGGCCCACGACCTCGAGCACGACCCAGCTCGCGGGGCCGACGCCCGCGCCGTGCAACGCCGCGAACGCGCGATTGAGGCCGCTCGCGATCCGGCCCGGGCGCTCGCCCACGTAGAGCCAGCGCTTGAATCGCTGCCACATCGCTGGAGACCTCGCCGCCCCGACTCGCCTCGGACGCCGTGCGCAGGGTACCGAGCGCCTGCGCCGCGCCGCCGTCATTGAAGCGGCGGTGGTCCCCGGTCTAGCGTCGCGCCATCGCACAGGAGATGCCCGATGCCGTACGGCCCGAAAGAGATCGAGGAGAAGTTCCACCGCCTGCTCGACGCCGATCCGCGGCGCACGCCCGACAGCTACCGCCGCGACAGTCGGATGGAAGGCGTCACGATCGTGCCGGTCGAGCAGTTCACGACGCGCGCGTTCCACGACCTCGAGGTCGAGAAGGTGTGGAAGCGCGCGTGGCAGATGGCGTGCCACGAGGACGACATCCCCGAGGTCGGCGACTCGATCAACTACGACATCGCCGGCATGAGCTTCCTCGTCGTGCGCACGGGCCCCGACGCGTTCAAGGCCTTCTACAACGCGTGCCTCCACCGCGGCCGCAAGCTGAAGGAGTGCGGCGGCAAGAAGGCCACCGAGATCCGCTGCCCATTCCACGGCTGGGCCTGGAACCTCGACGGCTCGCTCAAGGAGATCACGAGCGAGTGGGACTTCAAGTACCTCGACAAGGCGAAGCAGCGCCTGCCGGAAGTGAAGGTCGGGAAGTGGGGCCGCTTCCTCTTCATCAATCCCGACCCGAACTGCGAGTCGCTCGAAAGCTTCGTGGGCGACCTCTCGAGCCACTTCACCGTGCTGCCCTACGAGAAGCGGTACAAGGAAGCGCACGTCGCCAAGATCATGAAGGCGAACTGGAAGGTCGTGATGCAGGCCTTCATGGAGGCCTACCACACGATCCTCACGCACCCGCAGATCGTGACGGGATCGAGCCAGGACGGGAACACGAAGTACGACGTGTTCGGCAACTACTCGCGCGCGATCACAGTCGCGGGGATGGAGGAGTTCGGGCTCACGAACTGGGGCCCCGTGCCGACGCTGCCGAGCCAGCGCGACGTGCGCGACGGTTACGTGTACACGCCGCGCGCCGACGGGAACTGCGACGTGCGGACGCCCGACGGCGTGACGGGCGTGTTCACGCCGAACGCCGCCTGGGTCGAAGGCGCGCTCGGCGAGTGCAATCCGCACATGTGCAACCTCGTCGCCGGCCGCCAGCTTCCGCCGGCGGCGATGGACGTGCGCGGCCGCTCGCGCGTGTACGCCTCTACGAGCATCGACCCGCTGGACGTGGTCGCGCAGCACCGCGCGATGGCGTCGATGCAGCGCGAGGCGTACCGCACCGTGATCGGCGACCTCGCGGACCAGGCGGCGGACATCGAGTTCGCGCCGGTCTACTTCACGCTCTTCCCCAACTTCCATCCGTGGGGCTCGTTCAACCGCATCGTCTACCGCTTCCGCCCGAACGGGAACAACCCGGACGAGGCGATCATGGAGTGCCTGTACATGGCGCCGATCCCGAAGGACGGGAAGTACCCGAAGGCGGTGCCGATCCACTGGCTCGGCAAGGACGACGACTGGGTCGAGGCGCCCGAGCTCGGCATGCTCGCGAAGGTCTTCAACCAGGACTCGCGCAACCTGCCCTTCGTGCAGGAGGGCCTGCACGCGACCGCGATGAAGAACCTGCAGCTCGCCTCCTACAACGAGACCAAGCTGCGCCACTTCCACAAGCTGCTCGACGACTGGATCAACCGGCCCTGAGCGCAGTCGATCGAACCACCCACTCCAGGAGACCCGCGTGCTCTACGAAATCCGCGACTACCACTATCGCCCCGACCTGTTCACCGCCTATCGGAAGTGGGCGGATGCCGCCGTGCCCGTGCTGCGCAAGCACCTCGACGTCGTCGGCTTCTGGGTGCACGACGGCACGACGCCGGCCGAGATCACGGGCGCGAACCCGCAGAAGTCGCCCATCGGCGAGGCGAACGTCACGTGGGTGATCCGCTGGCAGAGCAAGGCGCAGCGCGACGTGGCGATGAAGACCGCCTTCGGTGGCGACGACTGGAAGGCCGTGTGGGCGCAGCATCCCGACCCGAACGGGTACGTGCAGATGTCCGCGCGCTTCATGGAAGGAATGTAAGGCCGGAAGGAATGTAAGGCTGGAAGGCATGTAAGCGGGCTCGCGCCCAGCCGCGCGGAGAGGGCATCGGCATGAACGCCACGGCGGAGGGCGCGCGGCGCCCGCGCATCGGCGTCGCCTTTACCGGCGGCGGGATGGACCTGGCGCAGCTCGTCGCCTGCGGTCGGCGAGCCGAGGCCGCCGGCGTCGACGCGCTGTATCTCACCGAGGCGTGGCGCAGCGCGTGGATCCCCCTCGCGGCGCTCGCCTGTGCGACGCAGCGCGTGACGCTCGGGCCTTACGTGCTGAACGCCTACGGCCACAGCCCGTTCCTCACGGCGATGTCGGCGATCGACTTCGACGACCTCTCGGGCGGCCGCCTGCTGCTCGGCGTCGGCGGCGGGAACAAGATCATCAACGAGGAGTGGCAGGGCATCCCGCACGCGCGCGTGCTCACGAAGATGAGCGAGTACGTGACGCTGCTGCGGCGCGTCGCGCGCACGCGCGCCGGCGAAGAGATCGCGTTCGCGGGCGAAGTGCACCGCATGAAGTGGACGCCGGCGATCGACCCGCGCCCGAAGCCGTTTCCCGTGTACCTCGCCGCGATCTTCCCGCGCATGGTGCGCGTCGCGGGGCGCTGCGCCGACGGCCTCGCCTGCGGCGCGCTGCTCTCGGCCGAGTATCACCGCGACGTGATCCGGCCCGCGGCGAGCGCGGCCGCCGCCGACGCGGGCCGCGATCCGCGCGCGCTCGGCCTGATCACCGGCATCCTCACCGCGGTGGACGAGGACCGCGAGCGCGCGCGCCGCGCCGCACGCGAGGCGATCGTCGGCCTGTTCGCGCCGTTGCCGCATCCGTACTACGAGTTCGCGCTGCGCGAGCAGGGCTTCTCCGCCGTCGCCGACGCCGCGCTGCGCTTCGCCGAAACGGGCGCGCGCGACGCCGCGATCGACGCGATCCCCGACGACTGTCTCGACCGCCTCACCCTCGCCGGCACGCCTGCGGAGTGCCGCAAGCGCATCGCCGACTACGCCGGGATCGTGGACGAGCTCGTGCTCACGAACGTGCTGCCGCCGCGCGGAGACGATCCCGCGGAGGCGTATGCGGGCGCGTTCGCACTGGCGCGCTGAGCCGCGCGCGCGAGGTCAGGCTCCCTCGCGCGGCACCACGGCCAGCACCTCGAACACGCTGCACACGACGGGCATCGACTCCGAGGGCGTGCGTCCGATGCGCGCGCACTCGCGCGAGAAGAATGCCCAGTGCCCGCGCCGCCAGTCCGCGAGCGAGCCGTCGCCTTCGCCCTCGAGCGCAGCGTAGGCGTCGTCCACGTCGCAGAAGGGGAGGACGCGCACCTCCTGCAGCCGGCAGACGAGTGCGGGCTCGCCGCGGTGATCGACGACGAGCTCGATCTCTCCCGCGCGCGGGAACGGCTCGCCGTCGGCCTCGATCGCCCACGCCAAGCCCGTGCCGGCGCGCTTGCGGCCGGTGCGGATCAGGGCGAGCAGCGACTCCGACAGCTCCGGCGAGTCGCCGTAGCCATCCACGCGGACGGGGCCCGGCGGAACCGAGATGCCGAGGCGCGCCAGCTTCGCGAGCACGTCGGCGACGGAGGGCAGCGCGCTCATGGTCGTCCTCGGGCGCGCGGTCGCCTCACGCGACGGGCGTGCCGTCCTCGCGCACGAAGCGCCCGTCCGCGTTGGCGCTCATCAGGTCGATGTCGGAGCAGGTCGTGAGATCGTCGGAATTCCGCGAGCCCACTTCCAGGTAGGTCGCGAGCGCGCCCGACTCGTTGACCAGGTGGTGCCCATTGCCCGTGCCCTTGGGAAACGCGGCGCAGTCCCCTGCGCGCAGCGTCGTGCGGCCCTGGTCTTCGATCAGCGTGAGCTCGCCGCTGAGGACGTAGACGAGCTCGTCTTCGTGGCTGTGCCAATGGCGCTGGCTCGACCAGCCGCCGGGCGGCAGCGTCATCAGGTTCACGCCGAAGTCGCGGAGTCCTCCGGCGTCACCCAGCCTGCGACGCGTCCGCTCGGCGCACGGAGCGTCGAACGGCGCCGGATAGCCGGAGCCCTTGCGGGCGGGCGCCGCGGCGAGATCGATCTTGGGCACGTGGAGTCACCTCCTGGGATGAGGATGCCGCGGAGACGCAGCGGGCGGCAGCCGTCAGGCGACGTGGCCGTCCGGGGCCCCGGGCGCGCGCCGCGTCCGCAGCGCGCGACGCCACCGCCACTCGAGTGCCGCGAGCGCGCCGACGAAGGCGGCCTCGCCGAGCAGGTGCGCGAGTCCGAAGCCGCTCGCGGTGCCGGCGAACGCGAACGCCCAGCGCGCGCACGCGAGCGCCCAGAGCGCGTTCGCGAGAGCGAGTAGCGCGATCAGGGCCATGGGCCGCTCGCGGCGCGCGGCGAGGGAGAGCGAGAACGCGGCGTAGGCGAGGTTCACCCAGCCCGTCCGCGCGAGGAATTCGGGCGGCAGCCGGTGCAGCGCGCTCAGCGAATCCAGGAAGAGGAGGACGACCGCGCCTGCGGTCGCGGCGGCGGTGCCGTCGAGCCAGAGCAACTGCCGTCGCCACGTCCTCACGCTCGACGCGCCGGCTCGACCAACCGGATGTCGGGCCGGAAGCTCGCGAGGTCGCGGGGCTCCACGAGCTCGACGACGTTGCCCTCGGGATCGGCGAAGAAGCACAGCTTCACGGGGCGCCCGTCGCCGAGCAGGGCGCGCTCGGATCGCAGCGTCGCGCCGGCGGACTCGGCGCGGGCGAGCACGTCTCCGATCGCGTCGCAGTAATAGGTCAGGTACGCGTAGCCGCGGCGCTCGGTCAGCAGCGCGGGCGCGCCGCTCGCGGCGGGCGGCGCCGCGGGCCGCATCAGCTTCAGCGTCTCGCCGCCGGGCGTCTTCAGCCACACGCAGGTGTAGCCGCTCGCAGCCAGGCCGATCGCCGCGCTCAGCTCCGCGGGGATCTCGGCGCGGCGCACCTCGCGGAAGCCGAGCGCGCGCTCGTAGAACGCCTGCATGCGCGGGAGGTCGGCGACGCACAGTCCCGCCTCGATCGGTGCGATCTGCTTCACGGTTCGTCCTCCGGGTGGAGCGGTTGGGCCAGCCGCGATCGTGCCGGCTCGAGCTCGCGGGCTGCGCACGCCGTCACACCGCGTTCCCCGCGCGGCGCCCCGAGGCGAAGGCGTGCTGCATGTCGCGCGTGGAGAGCGCGTCGCCGGCGAGGTGCGCTTCGATGCCCCGCGCGAGGAGCGCGTCGTAGAGCTCGCGCCGCGGCAGCGCGCCCGTCTCGAGCACGACGAGGTCGGCGTCCAGCTCGCATTCGAGCCCCGTGTCGAGATCGCGCAACGCGACGTGGGTCGGCGTCACGGCGGCGACGACGCTGCGCGTGAAGAGCGTGAAGCCCGCGTGCGAGCGCAGGCGCGCGTTGTACGGGTCCGCCTGGAGCGACGGCCCGAGCTGTGACGCGAGCGACGGCTCGCCGGTCGCGAACGCGACGCGCGCGCCGCGCGCGAGCAGGTGCTCGGCGATCGACACCCCCGAGACGTGGCCGAAGTCGTCGTACACCACGGCGCACCGCGCACCCTCGCCGAGGCGACCGGCGAGCACGTCCTCGGGCGTGCCGACGTGCGGAAGCTGCACGCCGGGAACTTCCTGGGCGGGCCGGTGGCGAGAGCGGCCGTCGCGGCGGGGCTCGCCGCCGGTCGCGACGATCACGGCGTCCCAGCCGCCGCCGGCGATCTCCGTCGCCGTCATCGCCGCGCCGAGGCGGATCTCGACGCCCGCGGCTTCGAGCTCCTGCGCGAGCCAGCGCACGATCACGACCATGTCCTCGCGGTGCGGCGCGCGGCGCGCGAGCTGGGCGACGCCGCCGAGCTGCGTGCCCGCCTCGCACAGCGTGACGCGGTGCCCGCGTCGCGCGGCGCTGAGCGCGGCCTCGAGGCCCGCGGGCCCGCCGCCCACCACGAGCACGCGCCTGGGCGCTCGCGCTGGCGCGAGCTGCGCGCGTTCCTCGAAGCCGGCGTCGGGGTTCACGAGGCAGCCCACGTGTCCGACGGCGCCGAGCAGCCCGCCGACGCAGCCCTGGTTGCAGCTGATGCATGGCCGCACGCGCGCGGCTTCGCCGCGGAAGCTCTTTGCCACGATCTCCGGGTCCGCGATCGTGGCGCGCACCATCGACACGAGGTCCGCGATGCCGCTGCGCACGATCCGCTCGGCGTCGTGCAGATCCATGATGCGCCCGGTGACGATCGTCGGAACGCGCACCGCCTTCGTGACCGGCTCGCTGGTCGGGATCTCGTAGCCGAGCGGCTCGTGCATCGCGCCGATGAACTTGTGGAAGGCGTAATAGGAGCCCATCGAGACGTTCACGAAGTCCACGAGCCCGGCGGCCTCGAGGATCTCCGCCGTGCCCCGCGCCTCGTCCGGCTGGATGCCTCCCGCGACACCCTCGGTGCCGGAGAGGCGCACGCCCACCGGGAAGCCGGCGCCCACCGCGCCGCGGATCGCGGCGAGCACCTCGCGCAGGAAGCGCGTGCGGTGCTCGAGCGAGCCGCCGTAGCCGTCGCTCCGGCGATTCGTGAGCGGCGAGAGGAACTGCCCCGGCAGGTAGCCGTGGGCCGCGTGCACCTCGACGCCGTCGAGCCCGCCGTCTCGACAGCGGCGCGCGGCGGCGGCGAAGCCGGCGACCACTTCGTCGATCATGCCCTGCGTCATGGGAATCGGCGTTCGCCCCTGCTGCGCCTCCGGAACCGTCGAGGGCCCCCACGACGGCCCGCCATCGAGGGGCACGACGTTCGATCCGCCGTGCCAGAGCTGCTGGAAGAGGCGCATGCCGTGCGGGCGGCAGGCGTCCGCGAGCGTGCGGTAGCCGGCGATCACGCCGTCGTGGAAGGCGATGACACCGCTCGGTGTCGTCGGGTGGACGGCCGCGATCTCGACGAAGCTGAGCCCGACGCCGCCGCGCGCCCGCGCCGCGTGGTAGGCGACGAGGCGGGGCGAGATCTCGCCCCGCGCGAAGCCGGTGGCGTGCGCGGTGCGCACGATGCGATTCGGCACCCGGCAGCCCGCGATCTGGACGGGCTCCTGGAGGATTTCGTAGGCCATCGCTGCGCCCCTCTTGGGCCGCGGAGCGTAAGCCGGTTCGAGCGCTCCTGGGCCACCCGCCTGCGCCTGCCGCGAGGTTCCAGGGGCAGAATGCGCGCGGACGCCTATCCTGCCCTTCCCATGGAAGAAATCTCCTTCAACGCGTCCCTCGCTACCGCCCTCGAAAAGCTGGCCT
The DNA here is from genome assembly GCA_964501435.1 of uncultured Spirochaetales bacterium. Classification (GTDB taxonomy): domain Bacteria; phylum Myxococcota_A; class UBA9160; order UBA9160; family UBA6930; genus VGRF01. The sequence goes on from CAZCTH010000102.1 coordinate 11,033, forward strand.
CGAAGAAGGTCACGAACCGCAAGGAGCTCGAGGCCTGGAAGGCCGCAGCGGAGAAGATCGAGCGCAGCATCGGCGAAGAGCACGAAGCTCGCGTGCCGCAGTTCGTGTGGCACTACCTCGGCGACGCCGACATCCGCATGCGCAACGCCCGCTACCGCGCCGACCAGGAGCGCCGCCTCGAGAGCGTCCTCGCGGAGCTCGGGCAGCGCGGGCATCGCTCCGGCGCGCGCTGAAGCGCGCCTCGCGCCCCGCGGCGCGAGCTCTTTTCACGGCGTAAGGCTGCCTCGAGGCGCGCTGCCGAATCTCCTCGCCATCGGGGAGGCTCCGAACTCGCCCCGTCGAGCGACCGCCGAGGGGCGCCGGAGGCGGGCCGGGGACGCTCGCTTGAACGCGTTACTTCGCGGTAGGCTCTCGGCCACGCCACCGGAGGCTCCATGGCCCAAGTCTCGATTCGCGACGACATCCTCGCGCTGACGCCCGAAGGCCCGCGTCTGATCGGAAGCCGCTGCAAGAAGTGCGACAACCACGTCTTCCCGTTCACCAAGGGATGCGCGCGCTGCACGGGCACCGACATGGAGCGCGTCGTGCTCGGCACGCGCGGCAAGCTGTGGGCCTGGACGATCCAGGGCTTTCCGCCGAAGGCGCCGCCCTACCTCGGCGAGGACGATCCCTCGAAGTTTCGCCCCTTCGGCGTGGGCTACGTCGAGCTGCCCGGCCAGGTGAAGGTCGAGGCGCGGCTCACCGAGGCCGATCCGCGCAAGCTGCAGACGGGGCTCCCGATGGAGCTCGTCACCGTGCCGCTCCGCAAGGACAAGGACGGCAACGACATCGTCACCTTCGCATTCGCCCCGATCGGGCAAGGAGCCTAACAACATGACGGACGTCGCAATCGTCGGCATCGGCATCCATCCCTTCGGTCGGCACGAGGGCGTGTCGGGCATGGAGCAGGGCGCGCACGCGGTGCGCTCGGCGTGCAAGGACGCCGGCATCGAGTGGAAGGACGTGCAGTTCGCGTTCGGCGGCAGCGCGGCCGCGGGCGCCGCGGACACGATGGTCTCGCAGCTCGGGCTCACGGGCCTGCAGTTCATCAACGTCGCGAACGGCTGCGCGACCGGCGGCTCGGCGCTGTTCAGCGCCTACAACACGATCCGCTCCGGCGCGTTCGACCTCGGCATCGCGATCGGCTTCGACAAGCACGAGCGCGGCGCGTTCCGCATCGAGAGCAGCGGCAAGGGCGTCGACTGGTACGGCGGCAGCGGCATGGCGCTGACGACCCAGTTCTTCGGCATGAAGATCAATCGCTACATGGAGCAGTACGGCGTCAGTCAGCGCTCGCTCGCGAAGGTGGCCGCGAAGGCGTTCCGCAACGGCGCGCTGAACGAGAACGCCTGGCGCCGCAAGCCGCTCAGCGAGGACGAGATCCTCGCCTCGCCGATGCTCTCGTACCCGCTCACGCAGTTCATGTTCTGCAACCCGGGCGAGGGCGGCGTCGCGCTGCTGCTCGCGCGCGGCGACCAGGCGCACAAGTACACGAAGAAGCCCGTGTTCCTGAAGGCGGCGGTCGTGCGCTCGCGGCGCTTCGGCAGCTTCGAGGTGCTCGCACCGTCGCTCGCGATCGATTGGAGCGCGGGTCCGACGGTGGACGCGTCGAAGGCGGCGTTCGAGATCGCGGGCATCGGCCCGAAGGACGTGCAAGTCGCGCAGCTCCAGGACACCGAGACCGGCGCCGAGATCATGCACATGGCCGAGAACGGCTTCTGCGAGCATGGCGAGCAGGAGCACATGCTCGCGAAGGGCGAAACCGAGATCGGCGGCCGGCTGCCGGTGAACACCGACGGCGGCTGCCTCGCGAACGGCGAGCCGATCGGCGCGTCGGGCCTGCGGCAGGTCTACGACATCGTGGTGCAGCTGCGCGGCGACGCCGGCAAGCGCCAGGTCCCGAACGACCCGCGCGTCGGCTACACGCACGTCTACGGCGCGCCGGGCATCAGCGGCGTGAACATCCTCACCCGCTGAGCCCGCCTCGAACCCTTCTGGGGTCTGACCCCATTGGGGTTCGACGCGTCGGAAGCGTCTCGGGGGTGACCGCGGCGGACGGATTCGAACGGGAGTGAACGCAGATGACGCCTGACGAGATTCGCACGTTGCGGCGAGTCATGGAGTTCGAGGCGAAGCGCAAGGCGCCGCCCGAGGGCTTCCCAGCGCTGCCCGACCTGCCGGCGGGCCGCTACACGGACCCGCGCTTCTTCGCCCTCGAGAAGGAGCACATCTGGCGCAAGTCCTGGCTGTTCGCGGCGCACCTCGACGAGGTGCCGGAGCCCGGCTGCTTCCGGCTCTGGGAGAACGCGGGCCAGCCGGTGCTGATCGTCCACGCCGAGGACGGCGCGATCAACGCGTTCTACAACACCTGCAGTCACCGCGGCGCGCCGATCGTCACGGAGCAATCGGGCAAACGCCCCGGCAAGCACCCGCGGCTCGTCTGCCGCTACCACGCGTGGACGTACAGCACGAGCGGAGAGTTGCTCGCGGTGCGCGATCCGGAGGACTTCCGCGGGCTCGACCTCGCCTGCCGTGGGCTCAAGCGCATCCGCTGCGAGCGCTTCGGCAACCTGATCTGGGTGAACTTCGACGACGGCGCGGTGTCACTGCGCGAATGGCTCGGGCCGGTCGCCGACGAGTGGCAGGAGTTCCGATTCGACGAGTGCCGCCTCGCCGCGCGGCACTCCTGGGTCCTGAACTGCAACTGGAAGATCGCGATGGAGGCCAACACCGAGGTCTACCACGTGAAGAGCATCCACCCGAACACCGTGTCGCCGATCCTCGACGACCGGCGCAACGTCAACACGCTCTACCCGCAGGGCCACGGGCGCATGATCGCGCCGCGCCCGCAGCGCGCCGACGGATCCGTGGTCGACCGCCCGGAGCGCAGCGTCTTCCGTGAGATCGAGTCGGTGGGAGAGATCGCTCGCACCTGCACGCAGTCCTACGGCGTGTTCCCGAACTGGGTGTCGCCGCTCAGCCAGGTGGCGCTGCCGCCGCTGCTGTTCTGGCCGATCGGCATCGACAAGTGCCTGTTCGAGACCTTCACGTTCGCTCCCGCCTGGGGCGACGGGCCCAAGCCCGACATGTGGACGGTGAACGACGGGGAGCGGCTCTCGCCCGTGCTGGTCGAGGACACCGAGTTCGGCGTGTGGATCCAGAAGTCGGTCGAGTCCCACGGCTTCCACGGCGTTCCGCTGAGTTATCAGGAAGCGCGCATCTACCACTGGAACCAGTTCGCGGACAAGCTGATCGGCATCGACAACATCCCGCCCGAGCTGCGCGTCGCGCAGGTGATCGGCCCCGAGTGGATGTGGCCGAACGATCCGCGCGTCGCCCAGCTCGAGTCGCACGGCGTCTAGCGCAGGGACGGAGGGTCGTCGGGCACGGGCGCGACGCCGCCCTCCGAGGGCCGTCGAGCAGCCCGGCGCGCGTCTCGTCGTCGGGGAGCGGCGATCCGAGCGCTGTGCTTGAGATGCTTCTTGTGCTAAGTATTTCAAGCATCTCCGGCGAGGACCCCCTGAAGCACGCCATCCCGCGGTTCCCCACCGCCCGCAAGCGCGCGGGTGCGACGCGCACGCACAGCGCGCTGGGGACGCTGCTCGCGGATCTGCGCGTTGCGAAGGGGCTGACGCTGCGACAGGTGGAACGGGCCACGGATCGCGACGTCTCGAACGCCTACTTGAGCCAGCTCGAGCAGGGGAAGATCCGGCAGCCGTCACCGACGATTCTGCACCGGCTCGCTGCGGTCTACGGGGTGCCCTACGAGGCACTGATGGAGAAGGCCGGATACCTGCTGCCCTCGACCGATCGCGAGAGCGGCGGTCGCCGCAAACGGCTCGCGGCCTTCGCGATCGACGATCTCACCGCCGAAGAAGAGGAGAAGCTGCTCGAATACCTGGCGTTTCTCCGCTCGCGCAAACGCTGAGCGCCGCCGCCGGACGCTCGCCGTCTCGGCGCCGACTCTTCGCCGCACCTTTTCGCGAGCCGTTCGGCTCGCCCAGGAGAACGCATGCTCGAGCTGATGCTCACGGGTCTGATCGGTCTCACCGCAGGCAGCGCCGTCGTCGCCCTGTGGATGTTCCGCGCCGTACGGCCGCGCGCCGCGCTGCATCGCGAGCACTGACCACACGCTCCCTTTCCGAACCCTCACCCCGTCTGGAGAAACGCGATGGCGCGAATCACGATCGAAGATTGCATTGCCCTCGTCCCCAACCGTTTCGTGTTGGTGCGCATGGCGCGGCTGCGCGCGAAGCAGCTGCACCGCGGCGCCGACCCGCTCGTCGCGCGCGGAGACAACCGGGACGTCGTCACCGCGCTGCGCGAGATCGCCGCGGGCCACGTGCAGCTCGCCGACGCGCCGGACGAGGTGCTGTAGCCGCACGCGGCGTCGCGCTCAGCAGGCGCCCCGCGACCCAGCGCTCGAGGGCAGTACCGACCGCAGCGGGTGAGAGCCCCGCGGCCAGCCCGCGCGCCACGGCGGTCTCGAGCGGGTCGCCGCGAAGGATCGCACGCAAGAGCGGCGCCTCGGCTCGGGCGATGCGCAATCGCACGACCCGCGCGTCGCGCAGGAACAGCGCCACGTGCGTCGTCGCGCGCTCGATCGGCGCGGCGGGCTCCGAGCGCTCGAAGCGGGCGAGCGCGGCCTCCGCGTCCCAGCCGAGCACGCACAGCCGCGTCCCCGGCGCTGGCACGAGTGTGGCCGCGCGCCGGAAGATCCGCATGCTGGCGCGCGCCGCGCGCGCGGGGACTGCGGCGATCTCGCGCTCGAGTCGCGCGAGCGCCGCCGCGGCGCGCAGCGCCGGGTCGGCCGCACGCGCGAGGAGGCTCGGGAAGGCGCGAGCGTATCCGTCGAGCGTGTAGGACGACGAGGCGTGCGTCTCCGCATAGGCGCGCGCGCAAGGTTCGAACCGCGCGTCGCCGAGCCAGGCGCGGGTCGCGGGGAACTCGCGCCTCACCTCGCGCGCGAAGCGCAGCGCGATCATGTCGCGGTAGACGGCCACTTCTTCGGCAGCGCAGCCGAGCGCGCCCGCCGCGTCCGAGTCGACCTCGGCGCGCGCTCCCGGCGCGCCGATCAGTCGCTGCAGTCCGCGCTGGAGCCGCGCGAGCTCCGCGGCCTCGCGTTCGGGAATCGGCTCACGCCGCACGGCCGTGTGCCTCCGCGACGGCGCGCGCGGGCGCCGCCTTCGCGAGCTCGGTCAGCAGCGCGTCCAGCGAGGGGAGCCGCGCGTCCCACTCGAGCAGCGTGGCCGCGTTCCCGAAGCGGCGCAGCGCTCGCGCGTAGAGCGACCAGACCGGCGCCGCGACCGGCGCATCGTGCGTGTCGATCAGGCGAGGGCCGACGCGCGCGTGGCCCGCGAGATGGATCTGCACCACGCGGTCGCACGGCAGCGCGTCCAAGTAGGCGTCGGGATCGAAGCCGAGGTTCCTAGCCGTGACATACACGTTGTTGACGTCGAGCAGGAGCGCGCAATCGGTCGCGTCGCAGAGGCGCGCCAGAAACTCCGGCTCCGGGATCGTGGAGTCGGCCCAACGCAGATAGGCCGACGGATTCTCGAGGGCGATGCGCTCGCCGAGCGCGTCCTGGGCGGCGCGCAGCTTCTGCGCGACGTGGCGCAGCGACGCCTCCGTGTACGGGATCGGCAACAGGTCGTGGTTGTTGCGGCCGTCGACTCCCGTCCAGCACAGATGATCGGAGATCCAGCGCGCGCGCGTCCGCCGGGCGAGGGCGCGCAGCTTGCGCAGGTAGGCGCGATCGAGCGGATCCGCCGAACCGAGATTCATCGAGACGCCGTGGAGCACGACCGGAAACGCCGCAGCGAGCCGATCGGTCAGCTCGCTGCGGCGCGCGTCCTGGTCGAGGTGGTTCTCGGTGAGCAGCTCGAGGAAGCCGAGCTGGGCCGGCCGCCGGCGCAGGATCTCGCGCGCGTGGGGGGCGCGAAGTCCGACGCCGAGGCCGAGGTCGGGCAGGCCGAAACGGTTCACGGCCTACTTCGCCGCTTCGCTCTCGCCGGAGCAGCCGTTCGCACCGTTGCAGCCGTTGGCGTCGGCCGCGGGCTCCGCCATCGCGTCGCCGCTGCAGCCGTTCGCACCGTTGCAGCCGTTCGCGTCGTCGCCGGCGTGGGTCGCCTTGGCTTCGCCGCTGCAGCCGTTGGCGCCATTGCAGCCGTTGGCCTCCGTCCCGTCGGCGGACTTCGTCTCGGCGTCCGCGTGGTTGCCGCATCCGGCCGCGAACATCGTGCCGGCGAGGATGCCGGCGATCGCCGCGGCCATCGCGCGCGACTGAGGATCGAGCTTCTTCATCGCAATCTCCTGGTGGTGCGAGCCGCGGAATCGGGCGCGCGGTGACGTGCCCTCCGATGCCCGCCCGAGGAATACGCAACAGCCCGCGCCCGCGTTACCGGGGTCGCACGCGGGACGTCTGTGGGAGCCGATTGTGGGAACCAACACGCCGCGCGCAGCGCGGCCAGGAGGCCTCGATGTCCGCACTCGTCTCAATCCGCATGGTCGCGAAGGCACTGCTCGCGCCGCTCGCGTTCGCGCCGCCGTTGCTCGCCCGTGTCGTGATCGGCGTCGTCTTCACCCACTCGGGCTGGGGGAAGCTGCACGACCTCGACCGGGTCGCGCAGTTCTTCGCGAGCCTCGGCGTCCCGTTTCCGGAGCTCCAGGCGCCGTTCGTCGCAGGCGTCGAGCTCGTCTGCGGCGCGCTCGTGCTCGCTGGGTTCGCGACGCGCCTCGCCGCGATTCCGCTGATCGGCACCATGCTCGTCGCGCTCGCGACCGCATTGGCGTCGAAGATCACCGGCGCGAACGCGCTGTTCGGGCTCGCCGAGTTCCTCTACGTCGTCCTGCTCGTGCAGCTCGCCGTCGGCGGTGCGGGGGCCGTCTCGCTCGATCGCTTCGCGGCGCGTTGGCTCGACGCTCAGGCGCGCCCAGCGCGCGCCTGACCGCGGCGCTCGCCGAAACGGCGGCCCTCGGAGTGAGTTGTGGATCGAAGATTGTTCCTGGCACGGGGCGTGCTCCCTGACGGGCCG
>CAZCTH010000103.1:0-17955 GCA_964501435.1 uncultured Spirochaetales bacterium
CCTCGGCGCGCGCCGCCTCCGCGAGCCGGCGCAGCAGGTCCGGCGCGAGATCCGGCTTCGCGAGCCCCCAGGCCACGAGCTCTTCCGCGGTGACGTGCGCGTTGCCGACGTCCACGCGCGCGTCGGGCAGGAGCACCTGATAAGCGAGGTCGCTCGCGACCAGCTCGCGCCGGTCGATCACGGGAATGCCGAGCGAGCGCAGGCACGCGTCCACGATGCCGTCGCCGAAGCCGCCCGGCAGGAAGAACGGCTCGCGCACGAAGTCCGGCGTCTTCGCCGCGGACTCCTCCTCGATGATCAGGACGCGCAGGCCGCCCATCGCGAGGCGGATGGCGGCCGCGAGCCCCGGCAGGGCGCCGCCGAGCATGACGACGTCCCAACGGCGCGCGCGCAGGGCCGCCGCTTGCGGCAGCCCCCGGCTCATTTGCCTCGCGCCGGCGCGTCCTCGAACAGCACGCCTGCCTCGCCTTCGGACTTCTTCTCGATCACGCCGATGCGGTAGGCGCGCTCGCCGAGCGCGGCGAAGCGGTCGATCACGTCGCTCGCGTGGTCGCGGCGCACGACCAGGATCATGCCGAGGCCGAGATTGAACACGCGGCGCATCTCGTCCTCCGAGATCTCGCCGTGCTTCTGCAGGAAGTCGAAGATCGGCGGGCGCGGCCAGCTCTTCGGGTCGATGCGCGCGCGCACGCCCTTCGGCAGCACGCGGGGAATGTTGCCGTCGAAGCCGCCGCCGGTGATGTGCACGATGCCGTTCACCTGGAAGTCGCGCGCGACGTTGAGCACGGGCTTCACGTAGATGCGCGTCGGCGCGAGCAGCGCGGCGGCGAGCGAGGTGTTCAGCTCCGGCGGCACGTCGCGCAGGTCGAACTTGCCGGCCTTCACGCCCGCGTCGATCACGGCGCGCACGAGCGTGTAGCCGTTGCTGTGCACGCCCGAGGAGGCGAGGCCGATCACCACGTCGCCGTGGGAGATCGAGGAGCCGTCGATCACCTTGTCGCGCTCGACCACGCCGACGCCGAAGCCGACCAGCTCGAGCTCTCCCTTGGGGTAGAAGCCGGGCATGCTGGCCGTCTCGCCGCCGAGCAGCGCGCAGCCCGAGCGGCGGCAGCCCTCCGCCACGCCGCGCAGCGCCTCCGCGCCAAGGGCGGTGTCGAGCTCGCCCATGGCGAGGTAGTCGAGGAACACGATCGGCTCCGCGCCCTGCACGACGATGTCGTTCACGACCATCGCGACGCAGTCGATGCCGATCGTGCTGAAGTTGCCGAGCTGCGCGGCGAGCTTCAGCTTCGTGCCGACGCCGTCCGTGCTCGCGACCAGGATCGGGTCCTTGTAGCGCTCGGGCGTCTTGAAGAGGCCGGCGAAGCCGCCAATGCCGGCGAGCACCTCGGGACGGTGCGTCGCGCGCGCGATGTCCTTGATCGAGTCGATGAAGCCCTCGTCGCGATCGAGATCGACGCCCGCTTGGGCGTAGGCGGGGGCGGTCTGGGGCGGGGGCGCGGCGGGTTTCTTCGGCACGGCGACGGTGATTAGCAGGTGCAGTTGCCGTCAGAAAGAACGCGTGGCGGGTGTACCCGGCGCGGGTGAACGGCGTCCGCCGGCCCGCCGTCTACGGAACGCCGCGATCGGCGGCGCCCGGGCCGCCTGGATCGCCCGTCCGGCGGTCGAGCCGATCCCGGATGGCGAGCAGCGCGTTCCCGCACGCCACGAAGCCGACCCCGGCGATCGGCGTGGCGGCGTCGCTCGGCCCCCCGCGCCAGCGTTCCGCCGCCGCGAGCCCGAGCGCCGCGAGGCCGAGGCCAGCGAGCAGCCCGGCATGGAGCGTCAATCGTGTTCGGTCCGTCATCTCCTGCCTCCCCTCTTTCCGTTGCCGCCGCTTCGCGGCGCGGGTCAGTACAACCAGAAGCGCGGCGAGTCCGTCCAGCCGCTCGAACTGCCGCGCGTGCAGTAGGGCCCCGACCCGTCGTCGGAGCAGACCACGCTGCGCTCGCCGCCGGCACCCCCGGACGGAGCGGCGCCATCGCCGCCGAGCCACCCGCCACCGCTCGGCGCCTCGGCGCTGCCCGCGGCTTCGGCGCGCGTCGCCTCGGCGTGGAGCGCCGACTGTTCGCTGAACTCGACGATCGCCCCGATCAGGTGGACGGTCGCGCTCGCGACCGTGACCGCCGCGAGGATCGTCGGCACGCCGACCGGCGCTGCCGCGAACAAGACCACCGCCCCGGTCAACGCGATGAGCCCGCCCACGAGCCCGAGGCCGGCGCGCGCGAGGTCGGCGTGGGAGCCCGCGTGGAGGCCGGCGGGGTCGGAGAAGTCCACCGGGTTCCCGAGCGTGTAGGCGTAGGCGTTGACCGGATTCCACACCGGATCCGGCGCGAGGAACCGGGCGAGTCGCGGGGCGTAGAGCCGCGCGCCGATCAGCACGTAGCTCGCCGCGAGGGTCGCGATCGGCGTCCCGCCGGCGAATCCGTGGTCGTCGCTCGCGCCGCCCAGCGCGCCGCTCTGCCCGTACGCGTGATACGCGTTGTGGCGCACGAGGCGGCCGGCCGCGTCGGTCACGTGTTTCGGGTTCCCGCGCAGATCGTCGTGACGGAAGCGGTGGGCGCCCGAGAGGGCGATGCGCACGGCGCCGAGATCGATCGCGACGGGCTGGCCGCTCGCGTCGGCCTCCACCGCGCCGCCGAAGCGCCAGCGCAGCGTCGTGCCGCCGAGCGTGCGCGCGAGGCGCCGGCCGAGCGCGTCGTAGACGAAGCTGGCGGCCGTCGCGCCGTCGCTGCGGATCTCGGCGAGCTGGCCGCGCGCGTTCCACGCGAGGTCGTTGTGCGAGACGACCTGCGCGCCGATGCGCAGCGTCTCGCGCGTCGCGAAGCCCGCGGCGTCGTACGCGAGCTCGCTCGCGAGCGCGATCGGGAGCCCGCCCGCCGCGGGAGGGTGCTGCGCGCCGAGCGCGCGGGTGTGCTCCGCGTTGTACGAGACTGCGGCCGCGAGGTGCGGGGACGCGCTGGCGACGAGGTTCGAGAGCGCGTCGTAACGGATCGCTTCGGCGCCGCCGGCGAGGCTCGACGCGACGCGCCGCTCCATCGCGTTCTGCGCGTAGAGCGTCGCGTAGGCGTAGTCCTCGCGCGTCACACCATCGGCCGCGCCGCTGTTCTTCACCTCGCTGCGCAGCGCCGTGATCTCGCCGCCGGGCCACGCGGCGATCGTGTGATCGCTCTTCTCGAGGCGCGTGCCGCCTCGCCACAGCTCCCGTCCCACCGCGCGGCCCGCCTGGGTGCTGCGGAAGCGGTCCTCGCGCACGCCGTTGCCGTAGTGGATGCGCTCGAGGCGCCCGGCGACGAGCTCGCGCGCGAGCAGGCTGGCGCCGAAGTACCCGAGCGCGAGCTCGCGGTCCGCGAGGTCGTAGGCGTGGGAGAGCAGGGCGAGCGGCGTGCCCCCCGCCAGTGCGAGCTCCGTCTGCACGGGGCGAGACCGCACGTCGTATGCGATGCGCGTCACCTCGCCGAGCGAGTGCGTGATCGCCGCGACGCGGCCGGCGGCGTCGTAGGCGACCGCTTCGTCGAAGCCGCTCGCGTCCGTCGCGCGCACCAGCCGCCCGCTCGCCCAAACGAACGCGACGTCGCTCTCGACCACGCCGCGCAGCAGGGCGCGGCGCCGCACCACGCGGCCCGCGGCGTCGTAGACGACCTCCTCGCGCATGCCGTTCGCGCGCTCGACCGCGATCGCGCGGCCGAGCGCGTCGCGCGCGATCGTGGTCACCGAGAGTGCGCCGGGCTCGGGCGTGGCGCCGGGCGAGCTCTGCTCCGCGATCGCGACGAGTCGGCCGAGCGCGTCGTAGTGGAACGTCGTTGCGCCTCCGTAGGGGCGAGTCACCTGCGCGAGCTGCCCGTCGCTGCGATGGCTGAGCGAGATCGTCGTGAGCGTCGGCGCTCCGCCGGCCGTCGCGTCGAGCACCTCGAGCGTGGCCAGGTTGCGCGCGGCGTCGTAGCCCCGCTGCTTCACGCCGCCCGAGTCGGGGTCGGGCGCAGTGCTGCGCAGCGGGTTGCCCACCGCGTCGAAGCTGGTGACCCGCGCGTCGAGGCTCGTCCCATAGGCCGCGAACGCGGGCTTGCCGTGCTCGCCAACCCCGCTGAAGCGCGTCTCCTGCCCGTCGGGCGCGATCACCGCCGCGAGCGACTCGTCGGCGCCGTAGCGGAAGCTCGTCGTCTCGCCCGCGCCGTTCGTCCACGCCACGAGTCGCCCGTTCGCGTCGTAGTCGCGCCGCTCGACCAGGCCGAGCGAATCGCGCACTTCGCGCAGCGGACGCGCGAGCGGCTGGTCGCGCTCCACGCCGTCCGGGGCGTACGCGAAGACCCGCACGTTGCCCGAGGGCAGCGTTTCGCTCGCGACGTCGTCGTCCCGCCACGTCCAGACGGTTCGGGCGCCGCTCGCGTCGGTGCGCGAGCTCGGCCGCAGGCCGGCCCAGCCGAAGCTCGTGCGCTCGCCGAGCGGGTTCACGATCGCGAGCACGCGCAGGGACGCGTCGATCGCGTACCGCGTCGCATGGCCGAGCGGATCCGTCGCGATCGTGGGATGGGCGCCCGCAGCGTCGGGCGCGCCATACGCGAAGCGCCAGGTCGGGTCGCCCTCGCCGACGCCGCGCACCGTGAGCGCACGCCCCTGCGCGTCGCAAGCGATCTCGATGCGCTCGTCCTCCGAGCTCACGATCGAGGCGAGGAAGCCGTTCGCGTACGCGTAGCGCTCGCCCGCCCAGCCGTTCGCGACGTCGAGCCCACCGCGCGCGAAGGCGAGCCGGCCCGCGCCGTCCCAGCCGTACTGCGCGCTGCGCCCCGCGCGGTCGTCCGCGCGCACGAGCCGCGCGCTCGCGTCGTAGGCCAGCGCGAGTACCGGCGTGCATGCGCTCGCGGTCGTGCACTGCTCGACCGTGCGCGTTCGCCACGCGCCCGCGATCTGCGTCTGCGTGAAGCGCAGGCGCGGGTAGGCCGCGCTCGCCCAGTGGACGGCGAGCAGCCGCCCCGTCGCGGCGTCGAAGGCGTGCACGAGCCCGCCCTTCGTCTTCACGCGCGTCGCGTCCAGCTTCACCCAATGCGTGCCGGGGGCGGGCGCGCCGTCGGGAAGCGCGCCGAGCGGCAGCGATGCCCCCGTCGCGTCGCGCAACGTGCCGTTCGCGTAGGTCACGTCGACGGAGAAGGTCCAGCCCCACGCGCTGTTGTAGACGGCGCCGAGCGCGAACGGACCGAGTCGCGTGTCGAGCGCGAGGTCGAGGCGCTCGTGGAAGTAGTTCCCACCGGCGGCGTTCACGTGCCCGCCCGGCACGGGCACCCGCGCGAGGGCCGTGAGCTCGACGCGTCCGGGCCGCGGCGCGAGCGGGCCGGAGTTGCACGCGAAGGCGAGGGCGCCGAGGACGCCCGAGACGAAGAGGGCATGGGCCCACCGGAAGCGGCCGAGGGTTGCCGCGCGATTCATCGCCGATCTCCGCGGGACCGCGGGGCGATGCAGCGGAGTGAACCGCTCTCGCGAGGGGAGCGCAGCGAGAAAGAGCGTCAAAGCGCGACGAAGCGCGCCGGCGCGCTCAGCTCACGAGGTGGAGGCCCGCGTCCACGAGCAGCGTCTCGCCCGTCACGTGGCGCGAGTCGGCGCCGCACAGGAAGAGCACGCTGCCGGCGATGTCCTCCGCGCTGGACGCGGCGCGCAGCGGCACGCGCGCGGCGACGCCGGCGCGGATCTTCGCGGTGTTCTCCTCGCCGACGCCCTGCACGAACCAGCGCGTGTCGATGAAGCCCGGGCAGATCGCGTTCACGCGGATCTTCGGCGCGAGGGCGCGCGCGAGCGAGACGGTGATCGAGTTGAGCGCCGCCTTGCTCGCCGCGTAGGCGATCGACGAGCCCGAGCCGTCGGTGCCGGCGATCGACGACACCATCACGACCGACGCCGCGTGCCCGCGAGCGTCGGCGCTCGCCTCGAGCAGGCCCCGCACCGCGCGCACCATCTGGAACGACCCGATGACGTTCACGCCGTAGATGCGCTGGAAATCCTCGGCGCTGAGCCCGTCGAGGTTCGCGTGCGCCACGTGCTTCGTCGTGCCCGCGTTGTTCACCAGCACGTCGAGCTTGCCGAAGCGCGCCGCCGCGTCCGCGAGCTTGCGGCAGTCCGCGTCGCTCGCGACGTCGCCCTGCACGACGACCACCTCGGCGCCGGCCTTGCGGCACGACTCCGCCGTCTCCTCGGCTTCCGCCGCGCTGCGCGAGTAGTTCAGCACGAGCGCCTGCGCGCCGCGCCGCGCCATCTCCACCGCCACCGCCGCCCCGAGCCCGGTCGCGCTGCCAGTAATGAGAGCCGTCTGCCCCTCGAGCCCGCGTCCGCCCATCGAAACGACCTCCGCGAAATGAGACGCGAGTGTTTACTCCGAACGAAGCGAGAGCGCCTCGAAGGCGCTCTCGCTTCGCCCTCCCATCTTCTCCTCCACCCAACGCTGCAAACCACGCGGCCGAGGGCCCGGAGCCGACCCCCACCCCCGGCCCCTGCGCCGCCTCGAGGCTCCTAGAGCACGAGCTCCGCCATCGTGCGCAGCGTGTTCAGGTCCCGCGTCATGAACAGCAACGTCGTCACCGGCGTCTCGCGCCACGCCTGCAGCCGGTCGCGGATCCGCTCTTTGGGCCCGATCAGCGAGATCTCGTCCGCGAACGCGTCGGGCACGGTCGCGATCGCCTCGGCGCGTTTCCCTTCCATGAACAGGTCCTGGATCTTGTTCGCCTCCGCCTCGAAGCCCATGCGCGCCATCAGCTCCTTGTGGAAGTTCCGCTGCTTGGCGCCCATGCCCCCGATGTAGAAGCCGAGCCCGGCCTTGGCGGCCATCAGCCCGCTCTTCACGTCGTCGGTGACGTTCACGTTCACGCCGGCGCAGATCTCGAAGCCGGGCTTCGCGCCCTTCAGCGAGTCGGCGTAGACCTCTTGGCGGAACGGCGAGTAGTAGAGCGGCAGCCAGCCGTCGGCGATCTCGGCGGTGAGCGCCACGTTCTTCGGCCCCTCGCTGCCGAGGAAGATCGGGATGCGCGGCCGCAGCGGGTGCACGATCGAGCGCAGCGGCTTGCCGAGGCCCCATGCGCCCGGGCCCTTGTACGGCAGCGGGTAGTGCGGGCCGGGGTTCGAGACCGGCGCCTCGCGCGCGAAGATCTGGCGGATGATCGAGACGTACTCGCGCGTGCGCGCGAGCGGCTTGTCGAAGGGCTGGCCGTACCAGCCCTCGACCACCTGCGGGCCCGAGACGCCGAGGCCGAGCGTGAGGCGGCCGCCGGAGAGGTGATCGAGCGTCATCGCGTGCATCGCGGTCGCCGCAGGCGTGCGCGCGGAGATCTGCACCACCGCGGTGCCGAGCCGGATCTTCTTCGTGTGCGCGGCGATCCAGGTGAGCGGCGTGAAGGCGTCGGAGCCCCACGCCTCGGCGGTGAAGACGATGTCGTAGCCGAGGCTCTCGGCCTGCTGCGCGATCTCGACGAAGCCGGGGATGGGCTTGTCCTGCCAGTAGCCGAGCTGCAGACCGAGCTTGAGTTGCTTCGTCACGGGGGGCCCTCCGAGGGATTCGATGGAACGGCGAGGGGTAGCACGGGCGTCCGTAGTCACGGCAGCGGCCGTCTGCGAAGCTGCGGCGGGGGGTGGAGCGATGCGCTGGCGCGCGTTCGTGGCGGGGGCGCTCTTGTGCGTGGCGTGCGGGCGGGACGGAGCCGCGGATGCGGCGGCCGGGACGGAGCCGTTGCGCGCGACGGCGCCCCTGGCCCTCGCCTGGGCCACGTACTGGGGCGCGCCCGGCGGCTCGGCGCTGCGCAGCGCGGTGTTCGACGCGGCGGGCAACCTCTACATCGCGGGCGGCACCAAGCTGGCCACGGAGTGGCCGCAGACGGCGCCCGCGACCGGGCCGCTCGGGCACTTCGACGTGATCGTCGCGAAGTTCGATCCGAACGGACGCAACCTCTGGTCGATCGTGCTCGGCGGGACGGGCGAGGACTACGCCTACGTCTCCGCGCTCGACCGCAACGGCAACCTCGTGGTCGGCGGCCGCGCAGGCCCGGATTTTCCGGTGACGCCCGGTGCATTCGCGACCGGCTTCGCGGGCGGCTTCGTCCAGGGGCCGCACCTTCCGACGGACGGCTTCCTGCTCTCGCTCACGCCGGAAGGGGCGTTGCGCTGGGCCACCTACGTCGGCAGCTCGGGCGACGACATCATCCGCGCCATCGAGCCGCTGCCGGACGGCCGCGTCGCGATCGCCGGCGGCATGATGGAGTTCGCCGACCTCCCGGTGACGCCCGGCGTCCTGAAGCCGCGCATGGGCGGCGCGAAGGATGCCTGGGTCGCGGTGGTCTCGCCGGATGGGGCGCGCCTCGACTTCCTCACGTACTTCGGCCCGAGCGACGACTCGGCGCGCCACGAAGACGAGACGCTGCGCGCCGTCGCCCTCCACCCGAGCGGCGGGCTCTGGCTTGCGGGTACCACGCGGGGGACGGATCTCGCCCCGACGCCCGATGCGTTTCAGCCGGTGCGTGGCGGCGGCTCGAGTGCGTACGTTGCGCGGCTCGGCCTGGACGGCCGCGCGCTGTCGTACTTCTCGTGGCTCGGCGGCAGCGACGAGGACGACGTCGAGACGGAGGGACGGACCGACGACTCCGGCGCGTTCCTGATCGCCGGCGGCACGCGCTCCCCCGACTTTCCGACCACGCCGGGCGCATTCTCCGCGGGCAGCGGCGCCGACGGATGGGTCGCGCGCATCGCTCCCGACGGTCGGCTCGCCATGGCCGCGCGCTTCGGCGGCAGCGGCGCCGACCACTTCTTCGGGCCCGCCCTCGACGCCGCGGGCCTTCTTTACGCGGCGGGCACCACCGACTCGGACGACCTGCCCGTGACCCAAGGCGCGCAGCAAGCTCGCAGGGCCGGCGGCGCCTCCGACGCGCTGCTCGCCGCCTTCGACCCGAGCGGCGCCCTGGCCTACGCCACCTATTGGGGAGGCAGCGGCGCGGACATGGGCCGCTTCGTCGCCGCCGATCCGGCGCGTGGACGCATCGCGCTGATCGGCGAGACGACCTCTCCGGACCTCGCCGTGAAGGGCGCGCCGCAGGCGTCACCAGGCGCCGTCTACGTGGCCGTCTTTCAGGCGCCGATGCCTGCGCCCGATCCCGCGCTGCCCGCGCCTGCGCCGGACGCTCCGCCCGCGTCGTGATCGGCGACGCGTGAGCTACGGTGCGCAGCCGTGCGAATCGCGGTCGTCCTCCCTGCGCGTGACGAAGAAGCGCACGTCGAAGCCGCGATCCGAAGCGCCCGAGAAGCTGGAGTGGAAGTGATCGTCGTCGACGGCGGAAGTCGCGATGCGACCGTGCAGCGCGCGAACGCCCTCGGCGCGCGCGTGATCGCGAGCGCCCCCGGGCGCGCGCGACAGCTCGCCGCCGGGGCCGAGGCGGCCCCCGACGCGGAGGTGCTGCTCTTCCTCCACGCGGACACGACGCTGCCCGCGGGCTGGAGCGCGCGCGTGCGCGAGGCGCTCGCCGACCCGCGCGTCGCCGGCGGCGCGTTCGCGTTCCGCTTCGCCGAGCGCGGCGCCGCCCTGCGCGTCGTCGAGCTCGGCGTGCGCCTGCGCCTCGCGCTCGCGCGGCTGCCCTACGGCGACCAGGCGCCCTTCGTGCGCGCGGCCGTGCTGCGCGCGCTCGGCGGGGTTCCGCAGGCGCCCATCATGGAGGACCTCGATCTCGTGCGCGGCATCCGCGCGCACGGGCGACTCGCGCTCCTGCCCGAGCCGGTGACGACCTCGGCGCGGCGCTATCGCGCGCGCGGCGTCCTGCGCACCGCGTGCCGCAACGCGCTCGCGCTCGCCGCCTGGTCGCTCGGTCTCGATCGCGCGCGCGTCGCGGCCTGGTACCGCGCGTGAGCGCCACCACCGCCGGCCCCGTGCCGCGCAGCGCCGCGCAGATCGCGGACGAGCGCCGCCGCATGTTCCGCCGCCTCGGCCACTACATGCGCCGCAATGCCCGCCTCTACGGGCTCGGCGTCGTGACGACGCTCGGCTACGCCATCATCTACGTCGCGTTCCCGCGCGCGATCGGCCTGACGATGGACGAGGTGGTCGCCCACGCGAAGTCCACCGGCGATGCGGCGCAGCTCGCGGCCGAGGCGCGCCACATCGGCTGGATGTGCGCCGGCCTCGTCGCGATCACGCTGCTGCGCGCCGCCTTCCGGTACTTCTCGCGCGTCGAGATCTTCAACGCCGCCCGCGAGGTCGAGTACCAGATCCGCAACGATCTGTTCGCGCACCTCCAGCGCCTGCCCCAGTCCTTCTACCTGCGCTGGCGCACGGGCGACCTGATGAGCCGCGCGGTGAACGACCTCACCGCGGTGCGCCTGATGCTCGGGCCGGGGCTCTTGAATCTCGCGCAGACGCCGGTGCTGATGACCGTCGCGGTCGGCGTGATGCTCTACGACAACCCGACGCTCACGCTCCTGATGCTGATGCCCTACCCGCTCTTCCTGCTCATCGCGCGCAGCTTCGGCCGGCGCATGCACGCCACCAACCTGGCCGTGCAGGAGGGGCTCTCGGACCTGTCGAGCCATCTGCAGGAGACGTTCTCCGGCATCGCGGTCGTGAAGGCGTACGCGATGGAGGAGACCACGCGGCGCAAGTTCGACGCGCTCGCGCAGCAGCTCTACGAACGCAACGTCGACCTCGCGCGGGTCGGCGCGACGATGCCCGCGTTCACGGGGCTCTTGCCGCTCTCGGGCATGGCGATCGTGTTCGTCGCCGGCGGTCTCCAGATCCGCGCCGGCGAGATGACCACCGGCGACTTCCTGTTCTACATGCTGATGAACTACGAGCTCGGCCTGCCGCTGTTCATGCTCGGCTGGATGTTCAACCTGGTGCAGCGCGGCACCGCTTCCATGACGCGCATCGACGAGGTCCTCGCGACACCGCCCTCGATCGCCGACGACGCGAACGCCGTGCCGATCGAGACGCTGCGCGGCGAGATCGAGCTGCGCTCGCTCACCTTCGCGTATCCGGGCGTCGAGGCGCGCGCGCCGGCGCTGCGCGACGTCTCGCTGCGGATTCCGGCCGGCGCCGTGGTCGGCTTCGTCGGCCCGGTCGGGTCGGGCAAGACGGCGCTCGCCTCGCTCGTGCCGCGCCTTTACGAAATCGGCGCCGGCATGCTGTTCATCGACGGCGTGGACGTGAACCGCATCCCGCTGAAGACGCTGCGCCGTGCGATCGCGATGGTCCCGCAGGATCCGTTCCTGTTCTCGCTGACGCTCGCGGACAACGTCGCCTACGGCCTCGCGCAGACGGACATGGCCCGCGTGAAGGACGCCGCCGAGCGCGCGCAGCTCGCGAAGGACGTCGCGGATCTGCCGTACGGCTACGGCACGCTCGTGGGCGAGCGCGGCGTGATGCTCTCCGGCGGGCAGCGTCAGCGAGCGGCGCTGGCGCGCGCGCTCGCGCTCGACCCGCGCATCCTGATCCTCGACGACACGCTGAGCGCGGTGGACGCGGAGACCGAGGTCGCGATCCAGGCCGGCCTGCGGCGCGCATTCGAGGGCCGGACCGTGCTGGTCGTCGCCTCGCGCGTCGCAACGGTGCGCGACGCCGACCTGATCGTGGTGCTCGACGAGGGCCGCATCGTCGAGCGCGGCACCCACGAGGAGCTGTGCGCCAAGGGCGGCCTGTACGCGCGCCTCGCCCAGGACCAGGAGGCCGAGGCGCGCCGCCGCGCGGCGCTGGCGGCGGTCGAGGCGGAGGACGTCGCGTGAGCGCGCCCGGCGCCGGACAGCAGCTGATCGAGGACGAGAACCTCGGCAAGGCCTTCGACGGACGCCTGCTGCAGCGCCTCTGGCACTGGGTGCGGCCCTATCGGCGTCGCGCCCTGATGTCGATCTCGCTGGTGGTGCCCGCCTTCACGCTCGAGGTGCTCGCGCCCAAGCTGCTCGGAGCCGGCGCGAACTTCTGGTCGGGGGCGCCGCTGCCGGGGTGGCTCGCCCCGCCCGGCTCGATCGACGCGATCTGGTGGTTGGGCGGGCTGTTCGTGCTCGTGTCGCTCGCGAACCTCGGCCTCGACTACGTGCAGGCGATGCTGCTCGCCGTCACCGGCCAGTCGGCGATGCGCGACATGCGGCGCGACGTATTCGCGCACATCCAGAAGCTGCACATGGGCTTCTTCGACGGCTACCCGGTCGGGCGGCTGGTGACGCGCGCGACGAGCGACATCGAGAGCGTGAGCGAGGCGTTCACGGCGGGGCTCGTGCTGCTCGTGACGGACGTGCTGCGCATGGTCGGCTTCGCGGTGGTGCTGTTCAACACGGACGCGCGCCTCGCGGGCTGGACGTTCCTCGTGATCCCGCCGCTCGCGGTGGCGGCCTTCGTGTTCCGCTGGCGCGTGCGCGAGGCGTTTCGCAGGTCGCGCGTCTTGATCGCGCGGCTGAACGCGACGCTGCAGGAGTCGGTCACCGGCATGAAGGTGATCCAGCTCTTCTCGCGCGAGGCGCGCAACCAGCGCGAGTTCGAGCAGCTGAACGCCGAGCACCGCGACTCGTGGGTCGATTCGATCCGCTACGACTCGGCGCTGTTCACGGTGGTCGAGCTCGCCGCCGGCATCGTGTTCTCGATCGTGATCTGGAAGGCGACGGGCTACGGCTCGGCGGGCGTGGTCGTCGAGTTCGTGCGGTACATGCAGCGCTTCTTCATGCCGCTGCGCGACCTCTCGGCGAAGTACTCCGTGATGCAGTCCGCGATGGCGAGCCTCGAGCGCATCTTCTTGCTGCTCGACACGCAGCCCGCGGTGCGGGACGCGGTCGCGCCGGCGCTGGCGCTGGCGCACTCGGCTTCGCTCGGCTCCGAGGACTCCGCCTCGCTGCGCGCTTCGCTTGCGCACTCGGCCGCACCCGCTGCGCGCGGGGAGGTCGAGTTTCGCGACGTGTGGTTCGCCTACCGCGGCGAGGACTGGGTGCTGCGCGGGCTGTCGTTCCGCGTCGCGGCGGGCGAGCGCGCGGCGTTCGTCGGGGCGACCGGCGCCGGCAAGACGACGGTGATCAAGCTGCTCGCGCGCCTCTACGAGATCCAGCGCGGCGCGATCCTGCTCGACGGCGTCGACATCCGCATGATCCCGCAGCGCGAGCTGCGCCGGCGCGTCGGCATGGTGCTCCAGGACGTGTTCCTGTTCGGCGGGACGATCGCGGACAACCTCGCGCTCGGTCGCGACGATCTCTCGCGCGAGACGCTCCAGCGCGCCGCCGCCGCCGTCGAGGCCGACCGCTTCATCTCGCGCCTGCCGCGCGGCTACGAGACGGAGCTGCGCGAGCGGGGCGCGAACCTGAGTGCGGGCCAGCGCCAGCTGCTCTCCTTCGCGCGCGCGCTCGCCCACGGTTCCGACGTGCTCGTGCTCGACGAGGCGACGAGCTCGATCGACACGGAGACCGAGTCGATCCTGCAGCGCGGCATCCACAAGCTGATGGAGGGCAAGACCGCGCTCGTGATCGCGCATCGTCTCAGCACGATCGAGGACGTCGATCGCATCTACGCGCTGCATCACGGCAAGCTCGCGGAGGCGGGCAGCCACGCGGAGCTGCTGGCGAAGGACGGCTTGTACGCGCGGCTCTACAAGCTCCAGTACGCGGGCGAGACGCCGGCGCGCCCGGGCTGACCGCCCCCCGAATCCGGCCGCAGCGGGGCAACTTCCCGAATCGGGGTCTGACCCCGATTCGGGAAGTCGGGGAGATCGCGGCGCGGCGCACCGGGTCGCGCTCCGCCGCGAACGCCGCGATCGATGCTCATCCCCTACGGCACGAGCGTGACTTTTCTCACGTCCCGCGCGCACTTCCGACGACAAATTCGTTGCCACCGTCGGAGCCTCGGTGGTAAACACAGGCCACCCCCAGCTGTGCCTGTTCCAATCGCTGTCCTGCCCCCCAGGTCGGCCGGATCCTCCAATCCGGCGCAATCCTCGGGGGAACGGGGGAACCGTTGCGCATCAAGTCACTCCAGATCCACGGCTTCAAGACGTTCGTGGACAAGACCGCCTTCTCGTTCGAGCGGGGCATCACCGGCATCGTCGGCCCGAACGGCTGCGGCAAGTCCAACGTCGTGGACGCCATCCGCTGGGCGATGGGCGAGCAGTCGCCGCGCCATCTGCGCGGCAAGGGCATGCAGGACGTGATCTTCGCGGGCTCGGACGCGCGCGCGCCCGTGGGCCTCGCCGAGGTCGTGCTCACCTTCGACAACGCCGACGGCGTCGCGCCGCCGGAGTTCGCGTCGTACAGCGAGATCCAGGTCTCGCGCCGGCTCTATCGGACGGGCGACTCGGAGTACCTGATCAACAAGACGCCGGTGCGCCTGCGCGACGTGCTCGACTTCTTCCGCGACACGGGCATCGGCACCAAGGGCTACACGATCGTCGAGCAGGGCCGGATCGCCGAGATCGTGTCGGCGAAGGCGGAAGAGCGCCGCGTGCTGATCGAGGAAGCCGCGGGCATCAGCAAGTACAAGGCGCGCCGCCGCGAGGCCGAGCGCAAGCTCGAGGGCACGGAGCAGAACCTGACGCGCGTGCGCGACGTGCTCGGCGAGATCAAGCGCCAGATCTCGTCGCTCGAGCGCCAGGCGAAGAAGGCCGCGGCCTACAAGCGCCTGCGCGAGCTGCAGCGCGTGGTCGAGCTCTCGCTCGCGAGCGAGGAGCGCCAGACGCTCGCCGCCGAGATCGAGCAGGCGCGTACGCACGTCACGCGCGTGCGCGACCAGGTCGCGGGCGTCGAGGCGAACCTCCAGAGCCGCGAGACGGAGGCCGCCGAGCAGCGCATCGCCCTCGCCATGCGCGAGCGCGACCTCGCGCTCGGCAGCGAGGCGCTGTTCCAGATCCGCGCGCGCATCAAGGAGCTGGAAGGGCAGATTGCCTACGACCGCCGCGAGCGCGCGTCGCTCGCCGAGGCGAACGAGGGCCGCGCCCGGGAGCGCGAGCAGCTGGCGGTGCAGCACGCGTCCGTGGAGCAGGAAGCCGCGCGGTTGCGCGACGAGCTCGCCGCCGTCGAGACGGCGCTCGCGGAAGAGGAAGCCAGCACGACGGCCGCCGAGAGCGAGGCGCGCGCCGCGAACGACGCGCTGCGCGCCCTCGAGCGCGAGCGCGAGCAGCACAGCGCGCAGCTCGTCGACCTGCTGACGCGCATCGCGCGCGCCGAGGATCGCCTCGGCGCCCTCGCGGATCGCCGCGCCGAGATCGAGCAGCGCCTGCGCAGCACCGACGAGCAGCTCGAGGTGCAGCAGAGCGAGGCCAGCAGCACCGGCCAGGAGGAGCGCTCCCTCGAAGAGGGGCTGCGCAACCTGCTCGCCGAGCGCGACCGCATGATGGGCCTGCTGCGCGACGCGCTCGCGCGCCAGGAGCAGCTCGCCGCCGAAGCGCGGCGCGCGAGCGAGGACATCCGCGCCCGCCGCGAGCTGCACTCCGTGCGCCGCGCGCGGCTCTCCTCGCTGCGCGAGATCCTCGACCGCAAGGAAGATCTCTCGGGCGGCGTGCGGCACCTGATGGGCCTCACGGGCGAGGAGCGCGAGCGCTTCGGCCTGCGCGGCCTCGTGCGCGACGCCTTCGAGGTGCCGGCCGATCTCGAGCGCGCGGTGGAAGCCGTGCTCGCGGATCGCGCCGAGGGCGTCGTGCTGGCAGGCGGCGGCGACGCCGACGCCGCGCTCGAAGCGCTGCGCCGCGCCGACGCCGGCCGCGGCGTGCTGGTGGTGGACCGCGAACCGAGCGAGGTCGCGACGGGCTTCGTGCCGCTCGGGGAGCCGCTGCTCGCGCAGATCGGGCTGCGCCCGGGCTTCGAGGCCGTCGGCCGCGCGCTGCTCGGCCACGCGAACGTGGTCGGCACGCTGGCCGAGGCCCTCGGGCACTACGGACAGGGCCGCATCCCGTGCACCTTCGTCACCCGCACCGGCGACGTGCTCACGCCCGACGGCGTGATCCGCGGCGGCGGGGCCGTACGCCAGGCCGGCATCCTCACCCGCGTGCGCGAGGTGCGCGAGCTCGAGGCGGAGGTCGCGGCGCTCGAGGCGGAGGTCGCGAGCCTCACGCTCGTCGACGAGCGCGCCCAGGCGGACTCGCAGCGCGCGGCGTCGGAGCTCGACAACTTGCGCAGCCGCCACCACACGGCGGCGCTCGCGGTGGCGAACCACGAGAAGGACCTCGAGCGCACGCGCGAGCGCCTGAAGGCGATCGGCACCGCGCAGGTGTCGCGCAGCGAGGAGCGCTCGGGCCTGATCGCCGAGCTGGAGCGCATCGACGCCGAGACCGCGCGGCACGAGGCCTATCTCCTCGAGGCGCGCGAGACGCGCAGCCTGCGCCAGCGCGAGCAGGACGCGCTCGGTCTGCGCATCGGGTCTGCCGGCCGCGACCTCACGCGGCTCGAGGCCGTGGCGACGGAGCGGCGCGCGCTGCGCATGGGGCGGCGCGACGCCCGCGAGCGGCTGGCTGGCGCGGTGTCGCGCGCCGAGGCGCAGCGCGAAGAGGCGCGCGCCTGGATCCAGCGCCGCGACGCCGAGATCGCGACGGCCGAGCGCCGCCGCGAGGAACTCGCCGAGGCGATCGCAGGGGCCGAAACGGCAGTGAACGCCGAGCTGCAGTCCGAAGAGGCGGCGCGCGTGGCGAACGAGCAGCGCCGCGAGGCCTACGAAGAGGTCGCGACGCGCGTGCGCGCGATCGAAGAGACGGCGCGCGACCTGCGCGTCGATCTCGAGACGCTGCGCGACGCGGCGAACGAGGCGGAGCTGGGCCTGCGCGAGCGCGAGCTGCGGCTCGGCCACGTGGATTCGAGCGCGCGCGACCGCTGGAACGTCGAGCTCGCGCAGTGGAAGGTGCCGGTGTTCGCGGACCTCGGCCCCGAGCCGGAGCCCGAGCTCGCCGCGGACGCCACCGACGGCGAGGCGAGCGCAGTCCTGGGCGGCGACGCGCAGGCCGAGGGCGAGGACGGCCAGCCGATGAAGAGCGCGAGCACCGCAGAGCGCGACGCGCGGCGCGAGGCGCGCGAGCTGGCGGAGTTGCTCGCCCTCGAGGCCGCCGAGCGGCGCACGCGGCTCGAGGACGTCCGCAAGAAGCTCGAGGCGATCGGCGACGTGAACCTCGGCGCGATCGAAGAGCACGAGGAGCTGCGCGAGCGCTTCCGCTTCCTCACGGAGCAGAAGAACGACCTCGAGCACAGCGTGCTCCAGCTGCGCGAGGCGATCGCGCGCATCAACCGCACCAGCCGCGCGCGCTTTCAGGAGACCTTCGAAGCGGTCAACGAGAAGTTCAAGGCGAACTTCCCGCGCCTGTTCCGCGGCGGCCGTGCGTTCCTCGCGCTGACCGAGAGCGACGACCTGCTCGAGGCCGGCATCGAGATCACCGCGCAGCCGCCCGGCAAGCGGCCCCAGAGCGTCGACCTGCTGTCGGGCGGCGAGAAGACGATGACGGCGATCGCGCTGCTCGTCTCGGTGTTCCAGGTGAAGCCGTCGCCGTTCTTCCTGCTCGACGAGGTGGATGCGGCGCTCGACGACGCCAACGTCGGGCGCTTCAACGAGATCGTCGAGGAGATGTCGGCGCAGTCCCAGTTCCTGCTCATCACCCACAACAAGCGCACGATCCAGATCGCGGATCGGCTGTATGGGGTGACGATGGAGGAGAAGGGCGTGTCGAAGTTGGTGACGGTCGAGTTGCACTGAGGCTTAGAGGGACGGATCGCGCGGGTCGGGGACTCCCGCGCGAGGACATCGTTGCGCGCAGCGAGCGCGCGCGGGGCGGGCGGGCGGAGGGGTCGCGACTCCGGGCCTCGGCGCGGCGGCGGGCGGCGTCGGGTGGGGGCGAACGCGGGCGCGAGGGCGCGCTTGCGCGCTCGTGGCCATGGTTTCGGGGCGCGGCGCCGTGCGGCGGCCTCGGCGTCGACCGGCCCTCCGCTGCGACGCCGCTCCGCCCGCCCGCCCCGCGCGCG
>CAZCTH010000104.1:0-17711 GCA_964501435.1 uncultured Spirochaetales bacterium
GCCGCGGATCTCGCCGTGCTGGCGAGCGAGGCCGTGCGCGTCGGCGTCGTGCGCCGATACTTCCCGCGCGCCGCCGCCGCGCTGGTCGCACTCGAGGCGGAGCTCGCGCTGGGCGACCGCGTGCACGTGTGCGGCGCGCGCAGCGACTTCCTCGCGGAGGTCGCCTCGTTGCGCGTAGGGGGCGCGCCCGTCGTGCGCGCGGCGCGCGGCGAAGCGAGCCTCGCGCTGCCCGAGCGCGCGCGCCCGGGCGATCGCGTGTACGTGCTGCGAGCCCCCGCGTGAGCGACTCGCTGCCCTGCCCGCGCTGCGGCGGCCCGAGCGACCTCGCGACCTGGCTCGATCGCGCGGATGCGGCGCTCGCCCCGGCGGAGAGCGTGCGTGCGACTTGCCCGCGCTGCGAGGGCGAGGCGCATCTCGTGCTGCGGAGCGGCGAGGCCGCGATCGGGACGCTCTCGCCCGCGCCGTCGATGTTCCGCCCGGATCGCCGCGCGCAGGTCCCGGGGCTCGCCGTCGCCGCGCGCTTCGAGCAGATCGAGGTGGCCCTCGCCGCGCGCCGCTGGCGCTTCGCCCGCTGACGCCGCGGCAAGGCGGCCTGCAAGTCCGGGCCAGGCCTCCGTGGGCCGGTGGATCGCGCGGGCCCGGCCCCGAGGGCCGGATCCGGCCCTAGACCGCCGGCTTGGGTGCCGAGCTCGTCGCGCTCGGCAGCGGTGCCGCGCTCGGCTTCTTGTCCGACATCTTCAGCTGACCGTTCAGCACGGCACCGTCCTCCATCACGAGGCTGGGCGTCTGCACGTTGCCGTCGATGCGGCCGCTCTTGTGCATGATGATCTTCTGGCCCGCGACGATGTCGCCGGCCACGTGACCGCTCACGATCACGATCTGGGAGCGCACGTCGGCCTCGATCACGCCGGTCTCGCCGACCACCAGCGTGTTCTCGCTCGAGATCTGGCCCGAGAAGTGGCCATCGATGCGGACCGTGTCCTTGAAGGAGAGCTTGCCCTCGAAGGACGAGCCCTGGTCGATGAACGCGGTCAGGGCGCCGAGGTCGGCGCCGCTGCTGGTGGACGGCTGCGAATCACTGGCGCGGCGGCCGAAAGCCATTCCTCTCCCCTCCCAAGGATTGGGGCCGGATCGGCGCCTCCGAGGGAAGACTTGAGGTTCGGAAGCCGCGCCGAGCATGGCTTTCGATCCGCGCGCTCGTAGACTGCCGCGCCACCCATGAGCGAACCCGCCCGCGATCGACTGCTTGCCGCGCTGCGCGCCGGCCGCGTGCACGGGGCCTACCTGTTCGCCGGCCCCGGCGAGGGCCCGCGCCGCACGGCCCACTGGTTCCTGCGCGCGCTGGCGTGCGGCGGGGACCCGGGCGGCGACCTCCCCTGCGAGGCGTGCGCCGCCTGCCGCCGCTCGCGCGCGGGCGAACCGGTGCCGCTCGACGGCGACGGCAAGAGCGGCCCGCTGTTCCGCTACGTCGGCGACCATCCCGACCTGCTGTGGGTCGAGCGCGGCGACGAGAAGACCCGCGTCACGATCAAGCAGGTGCGCGCGCTCCAGGACGTGTTCCGGCTGAAGGGCGTCGAGGGCGGACGCCGCGCGGCGGTGATCGCCGACGCGGAGTGGTTGAACCAGGAAGCGCAGAACGCGCTGCTGCGCACGATCGAGGAGCCGCCGCCGCGTACGACCTTCGTGCTCGTGTGCGCCAGCCCGGCCGGCCTGCTCGCGACGGTGCGCTCGCGCTGCCTGCGCGTCGACTTCCCGCTCGAGCGCGCGCCGAGCCCGACGAGCCCCGAGGCGCCCGAGGACGTGCGCGCGCTGGCGGAGCGCCTCTCGGGCGTGGCGCGGCTCTCGCTGCCCGATCTGCTCGATTGGGCCGAGGAGTTCCGGGGCCCGCGCGCGATCGCGGCGCAGCAGGTGAACGCGCTGCTCGCGGTCGGCTCCGCGTGGCTGCACGAGCGGATCGCCGATGCCGCGGGCGCGCGGCACGACGCAGAGGCGGCGCTCGGCGCCTTCGCCACGCTGTCGGAGTGCCGCAAGGCTCTGGCGCAGCGCAACGCCAACCCGCAGATGGTCGCCGAGCGCGCCCTGCTCTCGCTCCGGGAGGCCCTCGCGTGAGCGGCTCGTACTTCGTCACGACCCCGATCTATTACGCCAACGGCGAGCCGCACATCGGGCATACCTACACCACGATCCTCGCCGACACGCTCGTGCGCTGGCACCGTTTGCACGGGCGCACGGCGTTCTCGGTGTCGGGCACCGACGAGCATGGCGAGAAGATGGTCGAGGTGGCCGCGAAGAACGGCGAGACGCCGCGCCAGCTCGTCGACCGCATCGCGGCCGTCTTCCAGGCGACCTGGCCCGAGCTCGGCATCGCCGCGAGCCGCTTCGTGCGCACCACCAGCCCCGAGCACGTGCGCAACGTGCAGGCGCTGCTCGCGCGCGTCCACGCCGCGGGCTGGATCGAGCTGCGCAGCTACGCGGGCGACTACTGCGTGGGCTGCGAGCGCTACCTGACCGAGCGCGACCTCGTCGACGGGAAGTGCCCCGACCACGAGCGCACGCCCGAACGCCGCAACGAGACGAACTACTTCTTCAAGCTGCGCGAGTCCTTCGCCTGGCTGCGCGCGCACATCGAGAGCCATCCGGACTTCATCCGGCCCGAGCGCTACCGGAACGAGGTGCTCGCCATGCTGCGCGACGAGAGCGGGCTCGGCGACCTCTCGATCTCGCGCCCGAAGTCGCGGCTCGACTGGGGCATCGAGCTGCCCTTCGACCGCGACCACGTGTGTTACGTCTGGTTCGACGCCCTGATCACGTACCTCACCGGCGCCGGCTTCGACGGCACGAAGGCGATCGGCGAGCAGTCTCCCGAATTCAGCGCGCGCTGGGCCGTCGCCGAGCACCTGATCGCGAAGGACATCCTGAAGCCCCACGCGATCTTCTGGCCGATCATGCTGCGGGCGATGGATCTCACGCCCCCGGTGCACCTGAACGTGCACGGCTACTGGAACGTGGACGCGCGCAAGGTCTCGAAGAGCCTCGGCAACATGATCTCGCCGCGACTGCTCCGGGACCGCTACGGCTTCGAGGCCGCGCGCTACTTCCTCTTGCGCGAGATGAGCTTCGGCAACGACGCCAACTTCACCGAGGAAGCGCTGGTCGAGCGCGTCAACGCCGACCTCGCCAACAATCTCGGCAACCTGCTCAGCCGCACGCTGAACCTCGTCGAGAAATTCTGCGACGCGAAGGTTCCCGCGCCCGAGCTGCGCGGCGACGCGGAGGCGACGCTCGCCGTCGCGGCGCCCGAGGCGATCGCCGCGGTCGAGGCGGCCATGGCCGAGCTGCGCTTCCACGACGCCCTCGCGGCCATCGTCGCGTTCTCCGTGAAGGTGAATCAGTACGTGGACGCCCACGCCCCGTGGAAGGCGGCGAAGCAGCCGGACGGCATGCCGGTCGTGCGCACGTCGCTCTACCACGCGAGCGAGTCCCTGCGGCAGATCGCGCTGCTGCTCTCGCCCTTCCTGCCCGGCACCGCGCAGGAGATCCTCGCGCGGCTCGGCCAGCCCAGCGCGCTCGCCGCCGCGCGCATCGACGACGTGCGCGGCCCCGCGCTCGCCCCCGGCACCCCCATCGCAAAGGGCACCCCCCTCTTCCCGCGCCTGGCCCCGCCCGCGCCGGTGACGGCGCCGTGACGCCGCAGGCCGCCCGCGTCAGCACGACGGACCGGACGACGAAACGCGGGCTCGATGCAACCCGCAAGCCGCGAGCGCCCGAGCGGGTCCGTGCAACCGGCATGACGCGGCGCGCAGCGAGCCGCAGTCCGCGGAGGCGAGCGAAGCCCAAGAAAAGACGAAATGAGGCACTGATCGAGCGTGCCCGGATCTCCGCATGACCTGGGTGGATTCCCACTGCCACGTCACCGCAGACGAGTTCGCGGGCGACCAGGCCGAGGTGCTCGCGCGCGCGAGCGCCGGGCACGTGGACACGCTGATCGCGATCGGCGCGGGCTACGGCGTCGACGCGAACGCGCGCGCCGTCGCGCTCGCGGCGAGCGATCCGCGCGTGTTCGCGACCGTCGGCGTGCATCCTCACGACGCCGCCCAGCTGGACGACGCCGCAAAGGCGAAGCTGCGCGCGTGGCTCGCGGCGCCCCGCGTCGTGGCGGTCGGCGAGTGCGGGCTCGACTACTGGTACGAGCACGCGCCGCGTGCGGAGCAGCGCGCGGCGTTCGCCTGGCAGGTCGCGCTGGCGCGCGAGCTGCGCCTCCCCGTCTCGATCCACGTGCGCGATCGCGCGAGCGACGCCTACGAGGAGCTGCTCGACATCTGGCGCGCCGAGGGGCGCGGGGAGTTGACCGGCGTCCTGCACTGCTACACGCACGACCTGCCCTTCGCGCGCCGCGCGCTCGACGCAGGCTTCTACGTCTCGTTCTCGGGGATCCTCACCTTCAAGCGCGATCGCGGGCTGCGCGACGTCGCCGCAGCGATTCCGCTCGACCGCGTGCTCGTCGAGACCGACGCGCCGCTGCTCGCGCCGGAGGGCCTGCGCGGCCGCCGCAACGAGCCCGCGAACGTCGTGCGCGTCGGCGCCGCCCTCGCGCTCGCGCAGCAGCGCCCGCTCGAAGAGATCGCCGCGGCGACCGCCGCCAACGCGCGCGCGCTGTTCGGGCTCCCGCGATGAGCGCGCAGAGCGAGCTCGCCGGCCTGCTCGCCCTCGCGCAGCGCCTCGCGCGCGAGGCCGGCGCGATCCAGCGCGCGAGCTACGAGGCCGTGAAGCGCATCGACACCAAGAGCCAGCCGAACGATCTCGTCACCGAGGTCGACCGCGCCTGCGAAGCGCACATCGTCGGCGCGCTCGGCTGCGAGCGCCCCCACGACGCGGTGCTCGCGGAGGAAGGCACCGGCACCGAGCGCCCGGGCGCCACGTACCGGTGGGTGATCGACCCGCTCGACGGTACGACCAATTACGCCCACGGCTATCCGCGCTTCGCGGTCTCGATCGGCGTCGAGCGCGAGGGCGCCCAGGCGATCGGCGTCGTCTACGACCCGCTGCTGGACGAGCTCTACCACGCGGCCGTGGGAGGCGGCGCCCACCGCAACGGGCGACGCATTTCGGTGTCGCGCGAGACCGACCTGCGGCGCGCCCTCGTCTCGACCGGCTTCGCCTACGACAAGGCGATCACCGAGGACGACAACACGCGCGAGTTCCGCGCCTTCCTGAAGCGCGCCCGCGAGGTCCGGCGCGACGGCAGCGCGGCCCTCGACCTGTGTTACGTCGCCGGGGGGCGCTTCGACGCCTATTGGGAGTTCAAGCTCTCCCCTTGGGACGTCGCCGCCGGCACGTTGATCGTCACCGAAGCGGGCGGAAGGGTCACGGACACCCTGGGCGGAGGCGCGTTCCGGAGCGGCCGCACCGTGCTGGCGTCGAACGGCGCCCTGCACGGCGCGATGCTCGAAGTGCTCGCCGCCACCCGCCAGGGTTGAGCCGCCGCAGCCGAACGAAGGAGGAGCCGCCATGCGAAGCTGGACGATCGCCGCGGCGCTCGCGCTCGGCAGTGCGGCGGCAGCCCACGCGCAATCCGCGAGCTCCGCGCAGCCCCAGCAGCCGCCGATCCAGATCCTGGTGTACACGCCCCAGGGCCAGCCGATGGCGCTGACGCCCTATCCGGCGCCGCCGGCGGTCCTGCGCGGCCCCCTGCGCATGCTGATCGAGGACACGCCCGGGCGCGTCGTGGTGGTGCGCCACGCAGGACAGCCGACCCTCCCGCTCGGCGGGGGCGGCACGCTGCGCATCGAGTCGATCGGCGTGTTCGAGCCGGGCTACGAGCAGCAGCGGCTGTTCGGCGTCCGGGTCGTCGTGGACCGGACCGAGGTCCCCGAAAGCGAGCGCACGTTCTATCTCGAGCCGCGCGACGTCGACCCGATCGTGCGCGCGATCGACGCGCTCGAGCAGATCGCCGCGTCGGTGAAGCAGAACGCGACCGACGCGGAGTTCCATCTTCCGGAAGGGCTCGGCGTCGGCTTCCGCACGGTGGGCGGCCGCGGCGAGCGCTTCGTGCGCGCGAGCCGCGGCGAAGCGGTGTTCCGCTTCGCCCTGCCAGACGACGGACTCGTGCGCGTACGCGATGCCCTCGAGGCGGCGCGCCAGGGAATCTTCGGCGGCTGAGGCGATGACGCGGCCCGTCAGCGACGCCGGCGAGACCGAGGCGCAGCGGCTCTGGCGGGCCTGGCACGGCGGCGACGCCGGCGCGCAGGAGGCCCTGCTCGGCGCTTATTATGGCGAGCTGCGCGCGATCGCACGCCGCCTGTTGCGCGGCGACGGCGCGGCGCAGCTCCTGCAGCCGACCGAGCTCGCGAACGAAGCGGTGCTGCGGCTGCTGAAGCTCGACCGGATCGCCTGGAACGACTGCATCCACTTCTTGGCCGTCGCCGCGACCGTGATGCGCCAGGTCCTGCTCGACGAGGTGCGCAAGGCGCGCGCGCTGAAGCGCCACGCGCCGACGCTGCAGACGCTCTGGCCCGACTCGGACCGCGCGGCGCTCGACATCGAGGCGCTCGACGAGGCGTTGACCGCGCTCCACGGCGTCTCGCCCGAGCGCGCCGCGCTCGTGGAGATGCGCTTCTTCGGCGGCCTCACCGCCGCCGAGATCGCGCTCGTGCAGGGCACCTCCGAGCGCACCGTGAAGCGCCAGTGGCGCGCCGCCCGCGCGTGGCTGCTCGCGCGCCTCGGCGAACCGGACGACGCGGGCACCTCGGGCGACGCGTGAGGCCCGCGCGCGGATTCGACCCTGCCCGCGAGCGCGACGCCCTCGCGCTGTTCGAGGAGCTCGAAGCGCTCGACGAGCCCACGCGCAGCGCCGCGCTGGCCGCGCGTTGCGCGGGCGACGACGCCCTGCGCGCCCGCGTCGAGCGCCTCTTCGCGGCGGACCGCGATGCGTCGCGTCTGATCGCGAGCGACCCGCCGCGGAGCGCGACGCCTCCTCCCACGCGCATCGGCCCGTACCGGCTCGCCGAGCTGCTCGGCGTCGGCGGCATGGGCGCGGTCTACCGCGGCGAGCGCGACGACGGCCTCTTCGAGCAGAGCGTCGCGATCAAGCTCGTGCGGCCCGGCCTGCTCTCGACGAGCGCGCAGGCGCAGTTCGCGGTCGAGCGCCGCATCCTCGCGCGGCTCCGGCATCCCGGGATCGCGCAGCTGTTCGACGGCGGCGTCGACGCGAGCGGGCACTCGTACATCGTGATGGAGCTGATGCGCGGCGAGACGCTCGCCGAGTGGATGCTCGGCGCCCACCCGCTGCGCGCGCGGCTCGAGCTCTTCCGCGCGATCTGCGGCGCCGTGCAGTTCGCGCACCAGAGCCTGGTGGTGCACGCGGACCTGAAGCCGCGCAACGTGTTCGTGACGCCCGAGGGCGCGCCGAAGCTGCTCGATTTCGGCATCGCGCGGCTCGTCGGCGACGCGGAGCACGGCGAGGCGGACGCCGCTTCGGCCCACGCGTTGACGCCCGCCTACGCCGCGCCCGAGCGCGCCGCGGGCGCGGCCGCCAGCGTCGCGGGCGACGTCTACGGCCTCGGCGCGGTCCTGGCCGAGCTGCTGACGGGCGACGCGGCCGCGCGCGCGCTGCCGGCGACGATGCGCCCGAAGCTGCTGCGGGACGACCTCGCCGCGATCCTCGCGAAGGCGTGCGCGCCCGAGCCGGCCGCGCGCTACGCGACGGTCGCGGAGCTCGCCGCGGACCTCGAGCGCGCGCTCGGCGATCGCCCGGTGCGGGCGCGCGAACCGACGCTCGGCGTGCGCGCGCAGAAGCTCGCGCGGCGGCAGCGCTGGCCGCTGGCCGCTGCGACGGCGCTCGTGGGCGCGACGCTCGCGACCGGCGTGCTGTACGCGCGGGCGGAGCGCGCCCGGCGCGAAGCCGATGCGCGCTTCGAGGACACGCGCGCCCTCGCCCGCTACCAGATCTTCGATCTCTACGACGGCCTGCAGCGCTTGCCGGGCGCCCTGCCGCTGCGCCAGCAGCTGGTGGATCGCGCCCAGGGCTATCTCGATCGCCTCGCCGCCTCGCCGCGCGCGCCGCGTTCGGTGCGCCTCGAAGCGGCGGTGGGCTTCGGCCGCCTGGCGACTCTGCAGGGCGTTCCCTCGACGCCGAATCTCGGGCGTACCGCCGACGCGCGCGCGAATCTCGCGCGCGGCCGCGTGCTGCTCGAGGCGCTGCTGCGCGAGGCACCCGGCGCCGCCGATGCGCGCGTCGAGCTCGCCCAGCTCGCGGTGCACGAGGCGCGCATCGCGCTCTGGAGCGACCAGTCCCTCGACGCCGCGCGCGCGGCCGTCGCCGACGCCCGCGCGCAGTTGAACGCGGCGGACGCCCTACCGCGCAGCGCGCGCTGGCTCGAGGTGGACGCCCAAGCGCGGCAGGCCGAGCTCGAGGCGCTCGACTTCGAGGCGGCGCCCGCCGCCGTCGCCGAGCGGGCGCGCGCGCTGCTCGCGGCGCTCGATGCGTGGCCCGCGGCGCTGCGCTCCGAGGACGGCTATGCGAACGCCCGCGCCCGCGCGCTGCTGAAGGAGGGCGACGGCCTCTACTACCTCGGCGACCCGGATGCGGCCCTCGCCCGCTACGTCGCTGCGGACGCGCTCCTGCGAGACGCCGAGGCGCGCTTGCCCGGGCGTCCGGCCTTGATGATGAATCGCGTCGTGAGCGCGTGGGCCGTCGCGACGACGCTGCATGCGCTCGGCCGCCTGCAGGAAGCCTTGCCCGTGTTCGACGACGCCGTCGCGCAAGCCGATCGGCTGCGCGAATTCGAGCGCGTGGACCAGCAGATCCAGCGCAGCCGCGCGATTGCGCGGCAGGCGCGCGCCGAGGCGTGGATCGCGGTGGGCCGCGTTCCCGAGGCGCTCGCGGAGCTGCGCGACGTCGCGGCGGGCTATCGCGCCACCGCGGACGCGGCGCCGGGCGAGCCGAGCCGGCGCCGCGATCTCGCCTCCGCCGAGACGATGCTCGGCCGCGCGCACTTCGCGGCGCACGACGCCGCCGCGGCCTGCGGCGCCTTCGCCGAAGCGAGCGTCCTCTACCGCGCCCTGATCGCGGAAGGTGCGCTCATGCCCGGCGACGCGAACGAGACCATCCCGGACCTGAACGCCCACGCGCCCGCTTGCGCGGCGGCGGGCGCCCCGTTCGACGTCGTCAGTCGGTAGGCCCGGGAGTCGCGGCGGGCGGCGACGGCTCCGGCTTCTCTGCGAATCGCGCGCGGAACTCCTCCGCGCTCTGCGGAAGGCCCGCCGCGCGCGAGACGTCGATCCAATAGACGACGGCGCGGTCCGCGCGCTGTGCAGCGAGGCCCATGCCCGGCCGCTGCACGCCGAGCCGCACGTCGGCGAGCGTCTTCGCCTCGTCGCCGGCCCCCTGCACGAGCAGCCGCGCACGCGCGGGGGCGAGGCCGAACGCGCCGAGCTCCGCCTCGCCGAGCGACTCGGCGGCGATCTGGCCCGCGGAGAGCGAGGCCAGCTCCGCGACGAGCGCGCTGGCCGCGCCCGCCGCCATGGCGGGCTTCGTCTTCCAGCCGTCCCCGGTGCTTTCGCCGGTGACGACGAGCGGCTCGCCGCCGGGCTCGGCGAACGTGAGCGTGAAGCGCTGCGCGTCCGAGCTCACGAAGCTCGCGAGGGTCTTGTCGCGCAGCGCGCTCACGTCCTTCGGCAAGCGCTCGAGGATCGACGCCGCGACCTCGACGACGCCGCCCCCACCAGCGCGCGCGGCGAGCTTTTCGCTCTCGCGCTTCGCACCGAGCGTGAGCGCGACGGTCGCGCCGCCTTCGAGTGCGAGCTCGGCGCGGTACGACGGCGCCGCGAGTCCGAGCGTCGCGTCGTCGGCCGGCGCATCGAGGAACGACTCGGCGCGCAGCGACTGGAGCTCGGTCAGCAGGCTCTGCAGCGCGACGTCGTCGGCCGCATCGTCCAGCGGCGCGACGACGCGCCAGGCGCCGCCCTGCTTCTCGAGCGTCGCCCCACCGTCGCCCCACGCGAGGGCGATGCGCGTCAGCTTCTCGCGGTCGAACTCGAGCAGCTTCGTCTCGCGCAGATCGGCGAGCGTCTTCGCGAGCGCGTCGGTCTGCCACTGCGGGACGACGAAGACGCGGGCGTCGCCCTCGACCGCGACGTAGGTGTTGCCCGCCACCGGCGTCGGATCGCCGAGCCGCAGCGCGAGGGTCTTGCCCGCGGCGCCAAAGCGCACCCGGGGCTCGCGCGTGAGGCCGTAGCTCTCGGGCGCTTCGGGGTGCTGGGCGGGATCCTCGGCGGCGGGGTCGAACACCGTGGCCGTCGCGAGATCGGCCAGCGCCGACGCGATCGCGTCGGCGGCGAAGCGGTCGGCCGCGGCCTCGATCGGCTTCGCGATGCGCCAGGCTTCGCCGCGCTTCTCGAGCCGCACGACGGCGCCGTCCGCCTGCGCGAGCTCGACCCACGCGATCTGCGCTGCCTCGAGCCCGGCGAAGACTTCGGTGCGCGCGTCGTCGCCCGACGCAGGCGCGCCCTCGCGCAGCTCGAAGTGCCAGAGCGCAGCGCCCGCCAGCGCGACGAGGAGGAGCAGGATCAGCGTGTTGCGGGGATTCACGGCGCCGGCCGCTCCCTAGCGACCCGGCGCGCGGCGCCGGCGCCACCAGGCGACGACGCCGAGCACGGCGATCGCCTCGGGCAGCACGAACAGCGCGGCGGTGCGGATGTTGCGCAGCGTCGTCTCGGTGACCGCGAGCTGGCTCGCGCCCGCCTTGCGCGGGCGGATCGCGATCGCCTCGGGCTCGCCGAGCAGCCAGTTCACCGAGTTGAGGAAGAGGTCGCGGTTGCGGAACTGGTCGAACCACTGGTTCGTCGCGAAGTCGGAGTCGCCGAACACCACGAGCCGGCCCGCCCGCTTGCCCTCGGCGGGCGCGATCGCGGCATCGCCCACCACCGCGATCGGCACGAAGCTGATCACGTCCTTGCCCTCGTCGGGCTGCGCGGTCTCGCTCGCGAGGCTCGCGAAGTCGGTCTCCGCCCACGAGCGCTCGCCGGTCGTGACGAGCGGCGCGAGGCTGCCGCCTTCCGCCACCGGCTTCACGCTGCTCACCGCCACGAACAGCGCCGCGTCGCGGAAGCCGCGCGTGATCGGGTGGTCGCCGTACTGCGCCGCGAAGGGCGCGTAGGGGCTGCCGGCCAGCGTCTCGATGTCGACGACGACGTCGTCGCCCACCTTCACCCCGAGCTTTTCGAGCGTCGGCGCGAGGTCCGTCTGCGCGCGCGGGTCCATCAGCGCGAGCAACGCCCCGCCGCGCGCCACGTAGCGCACGAGGCTCGCGTGCTCCGACTCGAGGAAGCGCTGCGTCGGGCCCGCGACGATCAGCACCTGCGCGTCGTCGGGCACGTCGGCCTTCGACGCGAGCAGCAGCGGCTCGACCTGATACCCCTCGTTCTTCAGCGCCTCGACGGCCGCGCTGAAGCCGACGGCCTCCTTGGCGGCCTCGCCTTCGATCGCACGCTCGTGGTGCCCGATCGAGTAGTAGGCCTTCTTCGCCTCGCGGCGCGTCAGCTTCACGATGCCGTTGACGAGCGCCTCTTCGGTCAGCTCGGTGACCTGGCCCGACTCCTTGCCGAGCTGGAGGTGCACGAGGCCGGCGCCGAGCTGGTCGCTCGCGATGCCGAGCTCGCGCAGCCGGCCGGGCTTGTTCTGCGGGTCGAAGATCTCGACCTTCACCTTGTCCGGCGCGGCCTCCTGGAATTTCTTCAGGAACTCGGCCGCGCGCGGCTGCTCGAGCGGCGTGTAGAGGGCGGTGATGGCGAGCGGCTCCTTCAGCCCGGCGAGCACCTGCTGCGCCTGATCCGAGAGCGAGTGCAGCTTCGCCTCGGTGAAGTCCCACTTCCGCTCGTGGGTCGAGGCGACGTAGGCACCGATGCCGAGCAGCGCGATCGCGAGCACGGTGCCGAGTACCGCGCTCGTGCCGTACTTGCTCGCGCGGCGCGCTTCGCTCGAGCGCACGCGCTCGCGCAGCGCGCCGGCGTTCGCGGCGAGCGCGACCGCGACGCACGCGAGGCCGAGCGCGAAGTTGCCCGCGGCCCAGGCGAACTGCTCGAGCAGCCGGTCGATCACGACCACCCCGCTCGAGAACAGCTCGACGAGCGCCGACACGAAGCCGAACCCGAGGAAGACCGCGCCCAACCACCCGACGAGGCTCGCCCAGCGCTTCATGACTAGCGCCACCTCACGGATTCGATCGCGGTCTTCGTGACGATCAGGAACGCGCCGATCACGAAGGCGAAGTACGCGAGGGCGCGGGTCGTGACCAGGCCGGTCGCGAGCTGGTCGAAGTGGTCCGCCGACGACATCCAGCGCACCGCCGCGGTGCCCGTCTCGACGATCGACGTCACCGTCTCGGAGCTGCCGGCCGCAGCCTGCGATGCGACGGGCGCGAGCTCGCCGACGAGCGTCACGACGAGCAGCACGACGACGGTCAGGAAGTACGCGACCAGCTGGCTGCGCGTCAGCGCGGAGAACAAGGTGCCGACGGCGGCGTACGAGAGCGACACGAGCCAGAGCGCGGCGAGCGTGCAGAGCGTTTGCGCGATCTCCGGCGGTGGGCTCCCGAACCAGAAGAGCAGACCCACGAAGCCCCCGAGCAGCACGACGAGCAGCGTCACCATCGCGACGACCGCGAGGAACTTGCCGAGCACGAGCGAGCCGATCGAGATCGGGCTCGTCAGGTAGAGCTCGTGGGTCCCGTTCGCCTTCTCCGTCGCGAACAATCCCATGGTGAGGCCCGGCACGAGCAGGAGCACCACGATCCAGAGCTGCTGCACGAACGGCACGACGATCTGGGTGTTGAGGTTCAGGCGCTCGAGCATCGCCGGGTCCGGGTACTGCTGCATCTGCGCGTAGAACCCGACGTAGGCGACGAAGAAGAATCCCGCGATCACGGCCCAGAGCGTGAGCACGGCGTACGCGACCGGCGATACGAAGTACGACCGCAGCTCGCGGCCGGCGATGGCGAAGGTGTGTCTCACGCCGAGGCCTCCGGCTGGGCGGCGGGCGCTGCGGGCGGCGGCGCGTCGGCCGGGCCCGCCGCTTCGTCGCGCTGCGTCGCGCGGGTGAAGGCGTCCTCGAGCTTCGCGCCGTTCGCGGTCAGCTCCGCGAGCGGCGCGTCGAGCACCTTCTGGCCGCGGTTGATCAGGATCACGCGCCGACAGATCGCCTCGACCTCGGCGAGGATGTGCGTCGAGAGCACGATCGTGTGCGCGCCCTCGGCCTCGGTGGCGAGCGAGACGAGCAGCGCGCGGATCTCGCGGATCTGGATCGGGTCGAGGCCCACCGTGGGCTCGTCGAGGATCAGCACCTTCGGCTCGTGCACGATCGCCTGGGCGATTCCGACGCGCTGGCGGTAGCCCTTCGAGAGCGCGCCGATCACGCGTCGCCGCACGTCGGCGAGGCCGGTGCGCTCCATGGCGCGCTCGACGGCCGCCTTGCGCTTCGCCCGCGGCACGTCCTTCAGCTTCGCGACGAAGCTGAGGTAGCCCTGCACGTCCATCTCGGGGTAGAGCGGCGGCGTCTCGGGCAGGTATCCGATCGCGCGCCGCGCCGCGATCGGCTCGCGGAAGATGTCGTGGCCGTCGATCAACGCGGTGCCGTCGCTCGCGGGCAGGAAGCCGGTGAGGATGCGCATCGTGGTGGTCTTGCCCGCGCCGTTCGGCCCGAGGAATCCGACCACCTCGCCGGCCGCGATGTCGAACGAGACGCCGTTCACCGCGACGAACTCGCCGTATCGCTTCACGAGATTCTTGGCTTCGATCACATCGGCCTCGCTCTGGCGCGACATCCCGCCACGTGCGCCGCACCGAAACCGCGCCGAGCGCGGCGGTTC
The DNA here is from genome assembly GCA_964501435.1 of uncultured Spirochaetales bacterium. Classification (GTDB taxonomy): domain Bacteria; phylum Myxococcota_A; class UBA9160; order UBA9160; family UBA6930; genus VGRF01. The sequence continues at coordinate 13,863 of CAZCTH010000104.1, forward strand.
CGCGGGGGCGCGGAAAACCCGCGGACTACTTCAGGCGCCGGAGCTTCACCCACTGGTAGTACGAGGAGGAGCCGGGCACCGAGCCGCCCTGCCCCATGCCGTACTGCAGCTGGAAGCCCGACTCCGCACTGTCCACGATCTTCTTGAAGGCCTCGATCTTGCGCGACGGGTCGTCGGGATTGAGGCCGTGGAACACGAGGTCGACCTGGTTCCGCGACGACAGCACGTTCAGCACCGTCACGGCGAGCGTGAAGACCTTGCCGATGCCTTCCACCGCCTCCACCGAGAAGCGCGGCACCTCGACCTGATCGAGCGCGAACGAATACTCGAGCCGCATCCCCAGACCCCCCGGACTTGTTGGGCGCTGCGCGGGCCGCGCGGCGCGGGCGCAAGTTGCCGGCCGCGCTGGGCGCGTGCAAGGCGATCTTCCCGGGTTACGAGCCGTTCACGGCCCGCCCCGCGCCCCCCGTGTGCGGGCGACGGGGATCTCGCGGCTATCGTTCCGGACCGCGACAACGGGCACGAGCGCGGCCCGCGGAGGTGCGCGTGCGTCTCCTCCTCCTCGAGGACGATCTCGACACCGCCAACGCCGTCGAGGCAGGACTCCGCGCGGGCGGCTTCGACGTGCTCAAGTGCCGCGACGTCCCCGGGGCTCTCCTCGCCGTCGAGCGGTATGCGCTCGACGTGGCCGTGCTCGACCTCGTGGTGCCCGGAGGCTCGGGGTACGACGTGCTCCGGGCTCTCCGCAAGCGGGACGGGGGGGTTCCCATCCTGATCCTGTCCGCCCTCGATGCCGTGAGCGAGCGCGTCGCGGGGATCGAACGGGGAGCGGACGACTACCTGGTCAAACCGTTCGCGTTCGCCGAGCTGCTCGCACGGCTGCGCGGCCTGCTGCGGCGCCCCGGGCAACGCGTCGAGCCGTTCGCCCTCGGCAACCTGCGCCTCGACCCCCTCCAGCGCGCCGTGCACGTCGGCGAGCGCGCGATCGACCTGTCGCAGAAGGAATTCGACCTGCTGCGCTGCCTGCTCGAGACGCCCGGCGAGGTGCGCGACCGCACCGATCTGCTCGACAAGGTCTGGGGCATCCGCTTCGACCCGGGAACGAACGTGATCGACGTCCACGTCAGCCGCCTGCGCGCAAAGCTCCGGCTTGCGGGGGCCGAGCCCACGATCCAGGCGCGCCGCGGTGTCGGCTACTTCCTTGAGTGAGCGCTGGCGCGGCCGGATCGACCTCGAGGTCGGCCTCGCGAGCGGCGCGGCCGCAGGAGTGCTCGCAACGCTCGCGCTGCTGGTCTTCTGGGCGCACGCCGGATTCGAGAGCCTCGAAGCGATGCGCGACCAATGTCGGCAGGAGATGACTTCGCTCCAGCGCGACACGCCCGACCCGCTCCTCGCGATCGCGCGCGTCCTCGAGGAGCAGCATCACCTCGTCGAGTTGCGCGGGCCGCAGGGCCGCTACCGCTCGCCGGGTTGGCAACTCGCGCCGGGCGATCTCACGGGCCCGCTCCGCTGGACGCTCCCGATCGGCGCCCTGTTCGCGGAGCGCTGGCGTGTGCAGGAGTCGCTGCCGGACGGCACCGCGGTCACGGTCGCGTTCTCGCTGGCGCAATACCAACACGAAACGGGCGTCGAGCTGGGGAACGAGCTGCTGAAGAGCGCGCTCGCCGCCTGGCTCGGCGCCGCGCTCGTCGGAGCGTTCGTCGCCCACGTCGCGATGCGCCCGATCCGCGAGACGACGCGCGCGCTCGAGTCGATCAGCGAGTCGCGGCTCGACGCGCGCATGCCGCTGCGCGGCACGAGCGACCCGCTCGACCGCCACGCCGAAGCGTTGAACCGCATGCTCGCGCGGCTCGAGTGGGCGTTCGGGCGCCTCTCCGCATTCTCGGCGAGCGCCGCCCACGAGCTGCGCAATCCGGTGAATCGCATCCTGAACGTGGTCGACGTCGCGCTGCTGCAGGAGAACGACGACGCGGCGCCGCTCGAAGCGCTGCAACGCGTACAGGCGAGCGCGCAGCAACTGAAGCACCTCGTCGATTCGCTGCTGCTCCTCGCGCGCGGGGAAGAGGGCCGGCTCCCGCTGGCGCGAAGCGCGCAGGATCTGCGTGCGCTGCTCGCGAAGATCGTCGAGCTGTACGAGCCGCTCGCGTCGGAGCGCGGCGTCGCGATCGCGCTCACGGGCGCCGCCGCGACCGCAGCGGTGGACGCGCGCCTGATCGAGCACGCCGTCGCGAACCTGGTCGACAACGCCTTGCGCTACGCCCCGGCCGGCACCGCCGTGACGGTCGCCGTGGCCGAGCGCGGCGGGCTCGTCGAGATCACGGTCGAAGACGAAGGCCCCGGCGTCCCGAGCGCCGACCGGGAGCGCGTCTTCGACCGATTCGTGCGGCTCGACGCCGCGAGCACGGACGGCGGCATCGGACTCGGCCTGCCGATCGCACGCATGCTCGCGCAACTCCACGGCGGCGACGTCACGCTCGGCCCGGGGGCGGCCGGCGGAACGCGCGCCACGCTACGGCTCGCGCTCGGCGACGCACCCGCGGCAGCGATCGCGAAGGCCACCCGGCGCGCGCCGTCTGCGTGACGGCTTCTTAACGATCGCCGCGCGATGCGCCGCGTAGCCTCGCCGCGAAGGAGCCGGCCATGCCTGCGCGCGCTCGAGCCCGCCCGCGAAGTCGCGGGTTTCGCCGCGTCCGGCTGCGCCTCGCCGCAGCGCCGAGACCCCGCGCGAGCCGTCGCCCGCCTGGCGCGCCTTGCGCACTCGTCGCCGCCCTGTGCGCCTGGAGCGCATGCGCCGCGATTCCGCCGGCACCGCTCGACCCGCACGCGCGCGCGGAAGCGCTGCTGGCGCGTTCGCTCACGGCGAGCGAGCTCGTCGCCTTCGCGGCGGCGATCGATGCTCCCTCGAGCGCTGCGCCGGGGAGCGCCGACGCCCTGACCACCGCCGCATTCTACTTTCAGCCACGCGTGCGGATGGCGGCGGCCGAGGCCCGCCGGGCGCGCTCCGCGATCGCGACTTCGCGCGCTTTGCCGAATCCGACCCTCTCGATCGCGCCGGAGTACGCGGTGAATCCCGCGCGCGGCGAGTCGCCGTGGAGCCCCGCTTTGCAGTTCGAGTGGCCGCTCACGTCTCCCGGCAAGCGCAGCCATGCGATCGACCGCGCGACGGCCGAGGCCCTCGCGGCTCACTATGCCTTCGCCGCCGAGCTCGCGGGCACCGAGCGCAGCGTCCATGGCGCGCGGCGAGAGCTCACGGCAGCGACTTCCGCGGCGCTCGGCTTGCAGGCCGAGGCCGACGTGGCGCGAGCCCTCGCCGAGGCGTGGCGGGCGCGCGTCGCCGTCGGCGCCGCGTCCGCGGCGGCCGCCGCCCCCGCGGAGGCCGCCGCGCACGCGGCGAATGCAGCCCACGCCGACGCCCGCGAGCGGGAATCGCTCGCGCGCGCAGCCCTCGCCGACGCAGTCGGCGTCTCGCTCGAGGCGCTCGCTCGCGTCCCCCTCGAACCGGCCGTGGACGGAGAGCCTCGCCCGGTCGATCCCACGCTCGGCGAAGCGCTCCCTCGACGGCCCGACGTGCTCTCCGCCCTCGCGAGCTACGCCGCCGCCGAGGCGGCGCTCCAGGCGGAGATCGCGAGGCAATTCCCCGATCTGCGGATCGGGTCCGGCTATCAGTGGGACCAGGGCCAGAGCAAGTTCATGCTGGGCCTTTCGCTCGATCTGCCGTTGCTCGACCGCAACGCGGGACCGATCGGCGAAGCCCTCGCACTGCGCGAACGCGCGGCCGCCGCGTTCGATGCCGTGCAGAGCGCCGCCCTCGCGGAGATCGAGCGCGCGCGAGCGCAGCGCGAAGCCGCG
>CAZCTH010000105.1:0-17466 GCA_964501435.1 uncultured Spirochaetales bacterium
AGGCCGAGCGCGCGCGCGGCCTCCGCGCTCGCTTCGCCCACGCACGCGACCCGCGCCCGCAGCGGCGCGAGCGAGACGCCTCGCTCGCGCGCGGCGGCGCCGAGCTCGCGCAGGGCGTTCGCGCTCGCCGCCACGAGCCAGTCGTAGCTGGCGAGCGCGCCGAATGCGGCTGTGAGCGACGCGGCGTCGCGACGCGGCGCGGTGCGGATCGTCGGCACGAGCACGGGAATCGCACCCGCCGCCTCGAGCGCGCGTTGCCACTCGCCTGCCTGGCTCGCTTGCCGCGTCACGACGACGCGCTTGCCGAAGAGCGGCAGACGCTCGAACCAGGCGAGCTCGGGCGCGAGGCGCACGACCTCGCCGATCACGACCGCAGCCGGCGCGCCGAGCCCCGCCTCGCGCGTTCGCGCCGCGAGCGTGCCGAGCGTCGCGACGACGCTGCGCTGCGCACCGGTCGTCCCGTTCATCACGCACGCCGCGGGCGTTTCCGGCGCGCGCCCGCCCGCGGCGATCGCCGCCAGGATCTCTTCGAGGTTGCGCATGGCCATCAGCACGACGAGCGTATCGGCCGCCCGCGCCAGCTCGCCCCAGCGAACGTTCTCGCGCGCGCGGCCGGGGTCCTTGTGACCGGTGACCACGGCGAACGACGCGGCGTGGCGGCGGTCCGTGACGGGGATGCCCGCGTGCGCGAGCGCGCCGATCGCAGAGCTCACCCCCGGAACGACCTCGAACGCGACGCCCGCCGCGCGGCACGCGGCCGCCTCTTCCCCGCCGCGCCCGAACACGTAGGGGTCGCCTCCCTTGAGGCGCACGACGCGCTTGCCTTCGCGCGCGAGGCGCACGAGCAGCGCGCTGATCTCCTCTTGCGTGCGCGCCGGCTCGCTGTGGCCGCGGCGACCGACGTCGACGCGCTCGGCGCCCTCGGGCGCGAGGCCGAGCAGCGACTCGGCGGCGAGCGCGTCGTAGACGACGACGTCCGCCTCGCCGAGCAAGCGCGCGCCGCGGACGGTGATGAGGTCTGGGGCTCCTGGCCCGGCGCCGACGAGCGCGACGCGGCCGCGCTGCGAAGCGCCGCTGCCCGTCACTGCGCCGTTCCGCGCAGCGCCGCGAGGATCTCTTCGCCGCCCCGCGCGCGCAGCTCGTGCGCGAGCTCGGCGCCGGCGCGCACGGCCTCGGACGCGCTCGCCTCGATCTCGCCGCGGACGACGCGGCCTCCGTCGGGGCGGGCGACGAGCCCACGCAAGCGCAGGCGGCCCGCGTGGTCGAGCTCCGCATACGCGGCGATCGGTACCGCGCAGTCGCCCTCGAGCCCCGCCTGGAATGCGCGCTCGGCGAGCAGGCAGACGCGCGTCAGGTCGTGATCGAGCGCGGAGAGCTCGCCCGCGAGCTCGTCGTCGTCGGCGCGGATCTCGAGCGCGAGCGTGCCCTGCCCAACGGCGGGGAGCACGTCCTCGGTCTCGATGCGCTCGTGGATGCGCTCGGAGAGGCCGAGCCGATCGAGCCCGGCACACGCGACGATCACGCCGTGCAGGGCGAGCTCTTCGAGCTTGCGCAGCCGCGTGTCGACGTTTCCGCGCAAGGGCACGAGCTGCAGGTCGGGTCGGCGCGCGCAGAGCTGGCTCGTGCGGCGCACGCTGCCAGTGCCGATGCGCGCGCCGCGCGGGAGCAGCGCGACGCGCAGCCCCGGATCGCGCGCGACGAGCGCGTCGCGCGGGTCGGCGCGGCGCGGGAACGCGGCGAACGCGAGGCGCTCCGGCGTCTTCGCGGGCAGGTCCTTCGCGGAATGCACCGCGAGGTCCGCGCGTCCGTCGAGCAGCGCCTCCTGGATCTCCTTGACGAACAGGCCCTTGCCGCCGATCGCGGCGAGCGCGCGGTCCTGGATCCGGTCGCCGGTGGTCTGGAGGATCACGAGCTCGAAGGCGCGGCCGGTCGCCGCCTCGGCGGCGGCGCCGATCGTGCGCGCCTGCGCGAGCGCGAGCGCGCTCCCGCGGGTCGCGATGCGCAGCGGCTTCATTCCGACTCCTCTTCGCCGCGCTCGTCGTCGAGCCCGAACAAGGTGCGCGCCGCCTCGAGCTGTGCGAGCCCGGCTTCGCGATCCTGCTCGGCCCGAAGCTTCGCGAGCGGCGCGTGCAGCAGCTTGTTCACGATCGCGCGCGTCGCGAGCTCGACCGCCTCGCGCTCGCGCTCGCCGAGCGCGAGCCCGGCGAGCGCGCGCTCGACCTCGCCCGCGCGAATCGACTCGCCGCGCGCGACGAGGGCCCGGATCGTCGGCACGGCGGCGAGCGCCCCGAGCCAACCGTCGAAGCGTTGCTGTTCCTCGAGCACGATCGCCTCCGCGCGTTCCACCTCGCGGTGACGCTCCTCGGCGTTCGCACGCGCGACGCTCTGCAGATCGTCCAGGTCGTAGAGGTAGACGCCCTCGAGCGCGTTCGCGCGGGGATCGATGTTGCGCGGCACGCCGATGTCGATCGCGAAGATCGGCTCCTCGCGGCGCTCGCGCAGCGCAGCGACGAACAGCGGCGCGGTCAGGATCGGCTCGTGGCCCCCGATGCAGGTGAGCACGACGTCGCTCTGCGCGAGCAGCTGCGGCAGCTCGCCCAGGCCGTGAGCCGTGGCCCCGAAGCGTGCGGCGAGCGCCGCGGCGCGCGCGGGCGTGCGGTTCGCGACGCGCACCGCCGCGAGCCCGTTCTTCACGAGCGTCTCGAGCGCGAGCTCGATCATCTCGCCGGCGCCGACGAGCAGCGCGGACTTGTCCTCGAGCGACTCGAAGATCTGCTCGGCGAGCTGCACCGCGACGCGCGCCACCGAGATCGGACGCTCCGCGATCTTGGTCTCGTTGCGCACGCGCTTGGCCGTGGCGAAGGCGCGCTGATAGAGGCGCGAGAGGATCGGCCCGCAGGCGCCGCTCGCGACCGCCGCGCGGTACGCATCCTTCACCTGCCCGAGGATCTGCGGCTCGCCGACCACCTGCGAATCCGTCGAGCACGCGACGCGGAACGTGTGCCGCACCGCCGCGGAGTCGTGCAGCTCGTAGAGCGCTCCGTCGAGCTCTCTCGCGCGCGCGGCCTGCTCGGGCGCGAGCTCGCGCTCGAAGAACGAGCGCACGCGCACGCGCGCCGCTTCGAGGTCGTGGGTCGCGACCAGCACCTCGACGCGGTTGCACGTCGAGAGCACGACGGCTTCTTCGACTTCGTCGCTGCGCGCGAGCTTGACGAGCGCCGGCTGCGGGTCGTCCACGGCGTAGCGCTCGCGCAGCTCGAGCGCTGCGGTGCGGTGGCTCAGGCCGATCAGCACGAGGTTCACGGCAGCACCCGCAGCCCGACCACGCTCACGAGCAGCAGCCCGAAGGCGAGCGCGGACTTGAGCGCCGTGCGCCGCGCGCTCTCGTGCAGGCCGAAACGCGCGATCGCGATCATCGCGTAGAGCCCCCAGGCGAAGAGCGTCGCGTTGGCGTGGAGGCCGCCCGCCCAGAGCCGGCCCTCGCTCTCGAGCACCCAGAGCACGCCGGTGAGCACGCCGAGGGTGAGCAGCGTGAAGCCGAGGGCGAGCGCACCGGTGTTCGTGCGTTCGAGCGCCTCGAGCGACGGGAGCGCCGAGACCGCGACCGCGCGCTTCGCCTTGATCGCGCGGTGATGCACGAGATAGAGCGCGCCCGCGGCGCCCGCGATCGCGAGCAAGGCGAAGCCCGCGCTCGCGAGCACGACGTGCAGATGCGCGAGGACGGGATGCAGCTGCGCCTCGCTGCCGGTGCGGATCCGCAGCCAGATCGCGCCCGCGAACGCGCCGAGGAAGGCGGCGGGCGCGACGAGGGCGGACAGGGCCAGCCCGCGCACGCGCGTCAACAGCGCGAGGAAGGCGACCACCATGAGCCAGGCCATCAGCGATGCCGCGAGCGGCAGCTCGGTGAGCGACGGCGTGGGCGTGAGCGTGTGCAGCTGCCAGAACGCGACGGCGTGCACCGCGGCCCCCGCGGCGAGCAGCCCCGTCGCCGCGCGCTGCGCGGCGGAGACGCGCAGACCGAGGCCGGCGACCGCGCCGAGCGCGGCGAACAGGTAGAGCACCGCGGTCGCGATGTGCAGCGCGTGGGCCACCGGCGCCGCTACTTCGGCGCGCGCGGGCGCTGACGCAGCTTCGCGAGCTGCTCGGCCACGCGGGCGGAGTCGTTGACCATCTCGAACATGCGGTACGCGGGCTCGCCGTAGAGCACGAAGCGGATCTCCTCGAGCGAGGTGGGCTCGGCCGCGTGGGCGCGCGCCTCTTCGAGCAGGATCTCGGCGCAGCGCTGCAACGAGAAGCCGGCGACGCCCGCACCGAGCGCGGGCACCGCGACCGACTTCGCGCCGCGCTCGCGGGCGCATGCGAGCGCGCTCCGCATCGCCGCGCGCACGCTGGCCTCGGTCGCTCCGCCGCCGGGCGGCATCGTCGCCGCGTGGATCACGCAGTGCGCGGCGAGATCGCCCGCGCCGGTCACGGCCGCCTCGCCGACGCCGATCGGTCCGTGGCGCGTGCACTCGGCCTGAATCGACGGGCCGCCTCTCGCGCGAATTGCGCCCGCGACGCCGCTGCCGAGAACGAGCGCGCTGTTCGCGGCGTTCACGATCGCGTCCACCGCTTCGCTCGCGATGTCGCCTTCTTTCAGCGTGATGCGAACGCTCATGCGGAGAATCTCGGCGGGGCCCGGGCACGGAACGAAAACCCGAGCGAAATCAAAGAGATCGCAGACAGCGCAGCGTAACGACCGGCGCGCCCCGCTGCTATGGCGAGGGCGCGCCCGAGCGCCCGCCCGCGCAATCCGCCGCGGGCTTGCGCGGCGCCTGCGCGCAAAATGCCGGGCGCGCGCGACGATCGTTTGCCACGTTTCGAGGCCGCGGCGCATCCATCCCGCGCGCCCCAACTCGCACGACCCACCAGGAGACCATCGCGATGGCAGGCATCATCGACGTGACGGACGCGAACTTCGAAGCCGAGGTGCTGAAGTCGAGCATCCCGACCGTGATCGACTTCTGGGCCGAGTGGTGCGCGCCGTGCAAGGCGATCGCCCCGATCGTGAAGGACCTCTCCGCGCAGTACGACGGCAAGGTCAAGGTCGTGAAGATGAACATCGACGAGAACCCCGCGACGCCCGGCAAGTACGGCGTGCGGGCGATCCCCACCGTGCTCGCCTTCAAGAACGGCGCCGTGGTCGGCCAGATCACCGGGGCGCGGCCCCGGTCTGCGTTCGAGGAGCTGGTCCAAAGGGTCTTGTAGCTCGCGGACCTCGGGGCCTCGCCAACGGGGGCCGCGCCTTCCTTGTTGACTTCGCTCCGGCGCTCGAAGACTCGCGCCTTCGCAGTGCGCGCCGAGGCGGCGCGTACGAGGGCTTCGCCCTCACGCCCTCGCTGCGCTCGGGCTGCGCGCTTCGCTTGCGTGGGTGGCCTCGCCGTGCGAGGCACCTAACGCCGTGCTCGCCCTCGCTCTGGCGACGATGCGGCAAGCCACCGAGGCAAACGCGCGCGCCTCGATGGCATGCCGCGCCGTTGCCGGACTTGGAGCGAGCTCGATGTGAAGCGCCTCGAACGACGCGACCGCCCACGCAAGCGAAGCGCGCAGCGGAGCCGCGAGTCTTCGAGCGGCGCAGCGAAGTAAACAAGGCAGAAACGCACAAGGAAAGTCGCGCTGTCTGCAGGCCCGCACGCCGCGCGACTAGAACATGTACCGCCGCATCGACACGTTCAATAACAAGCCGAGCGCGACGAGATTCGCGAGAAGCTGAGAACCCCCGTACGATACAAGCGGCAACGGCACGCCAATCACCGGGGCGAGGCCGAGCACCATGGCCACGTTGATGACGGCTGGCCAGAGCAGCATGCTGACCACCCCCACGGCGAGCATCGCGCCGAAGCCGTCCTTCGAGTTGGCGGCGATCGCGAGGCCCCAGAGAAGCAGCGCGGCGTAGAGCACGAGCAGCGTCGCGCCTCCCGCGAAGCCCCACTCCTCGGCGAGCACCGAGAAGGCGAAGTCCGAGTGCTGCGTGGGCAGGAACTGCCCGCGGTTTTGCGGGCCCGCGAGCCAGCCCTGCCCGGCGAGCCCGCCCGAGCCGACGGCGATGCGCGACTGGATCGCCTGATAGTCGGAGCCGAGCGAGTCGCCGCTGCCCGGCTCGAGAAACGACATGACGCGCGCGCGTTGGTACGGCTTCAAACCGAACTCCCAGGCGCCGACGCCACCGGCGATCGCGAGCACGAGCAGGAGCGCCCAGGTGCGCCACGGCAGCGCGACGAACAGGAAGAACGTGGCGCCGATCGCGAGGGTGAGCACGGCGACGCCGGTGTCGTGCTGGCCGATGATCAGGCCGACCGGCAGCAGCAGCAGGATGCCGGGCACGATCAGATCGAGCAGGCGCCGCATCTCGGTCGGCGGATGGCGATGGAAGTAGCGCGCCATCATCACGATCAAGCCGAGCTTCGCGAACTCCGCGGGCTGCACGGACAGCGACCCGAAGTTCAGCCACGACTTGTTGCCGCGGATCTCGGTGCCGAACAGCACGGTCGCCGCGATGCCTGCGAGCGCGATCGCATACAAGAACGGCGCGCCGCGCTCGAGGCGGCGGTAGTCGACGACGATCGCGAGCACGAGCCCGACCGTGCCGAGCGCGAGCGCGGCGAGCTGCGTCTTGAACTCGGACGCGACGCCGATCGCCGGCGGCGGCAACGGCTGCGTCGTCGAGAAGAGGTTCACGAAGCCGATCGCGAGGATCGCGACGATCAGCGCGAACAGCGGCCAGTCGAAGTGCTGGAACGAGCGGCGATCGACGGAGATCACGGGCGCAACCCCCCGGCGGCGGCGAGGGGCGGCGACGTGACCGGCGGGCCCGCCTGGCGCACCGGCGGCGTGGCCGAGGGCTGCGGCACGGGGGCGGGTGCGGGCGGCGCTGCGCGCTGGGGCGCCGCCGCGGGCGCCGCAGGCGGCGGGCTCATGCCGCGCTTCTGGAAGTACTTCGCCATGATGCGCTGGGCGATCGGCGCGGCCGCGCTCGAGCCGTGGAGCCCGTGCTCGACGAAAACGGCGACGGCGATCTCCGGCGCATCGGCCGGAGCGAACGCGCCGAACCACGCATGGTCGCGGAAGCGCACTGGGATCTGCAGCTCCTTGAGCCCGCGCACCTTGTCGAGGCTCACGACCTGCACGGTGCCGGTCTTCCCCGCCACGCGGACGCCCGGCACCTTGGCGCGCATGCCGGTGCCGCCGGGCACCTCGACGACCGCCGTCAGGCCCTCGCGCACGATCGCGAGATTCTCGGGCGAGACGGTCGAGGTGTGCGTGAACTTCGGCGCGTACTCCTCGAGGGTGTTTCCGTCGCGATCCTCGCGCCGCAGCACGAGCCGCGGCTTCACGACGTGCCCGCCGTTCGCGATCGTCGCGTAGGCGACGGCGAGCTGGAGCGGCGTGTAGAGGTTGTAGCTCTGGCCGATCGCCGCCGAGATCGTCTCGCCCGGATACCACTTCTCCTTGAAGCGCCGCAGCTTCCACGCGGAGCTCGGCACGATGCCGGTCACCTCGCCCGCGAGGTCGATGCCCGTCGTGTCGCCGAGACCGAACGTGGACGCGTGCTTCGCGATCCGGTCGATGCCCATGCGCTCGCCGACGGTGTAGAAGAACACGTCGCACGAGCGCTGGAGCGCCTCGATCACGTTGACGGTGCCGTGTCCTTCCTTCTTCCAGCAGCCGAAGCGCCGGCCCCCGAAGAAGTAGTGGCCGGGGCAGTAGACGCGCGTGGTCGTGTCGATCACGCCTTCCTGGAGCGCCGCGGCGGCGACGATCGCCTTGTGCGTGGAGCCCGGCGGGTAGTGATTCTGGATCGCGCGATTGCGCAGCGGCTTCCACGGGTCGTCGGTGAGCGCGCGCCAGGTCGTGCGGTCGATGCGCGACGAGAACACGTTGGGGTCGTAGGTCGGGAACGACGTCATCGCGAGCACGTCGCCGGTGCGCACGTCGATCGCGACCGCCGCGCCCATCCGCTCGGGCTCGCCCTCGGGCACCTCGCGGAAGCCCGCCTCGGCCTCGCGCTGCAGATCCTCGTCGAGCGCGAGCACGAGCCGCCCGCCGAGCGCAGGAGGCAGCTCGCGCCGGATCTTCAGCTCGCGGCCCGCCGCGTCCACCTCGACGTCGCGGCGGCCCGACGCGCCACGCAGGTGCGACTCGAAGCGCGCCTCGAGCCCGGTCTGCCCGATCACCTCGCCCTGCCGATAGCCGGCGTACTGCGCCTTTTCGAGCTGCGCCTGCTGGATCTCGCCGAGCGTCCCCAACAAGTGAGCCGCGAGCGTGCCCCCCGGATAGAAGCGGCGCGGCTGCTCGACCGTCTCGATGCCGCGCAGCGCGTAGCGATGGGACTCGACGCGCGCGAGGCGCTCCCAGTCGAGATCCTCGACGAGCGTGACGGGCCGGAAGCGCGCGAGCCCCTTCGACGAGCCGGCGAGCGCGTCGAGCTCGGCGCCGGGCGCGCCGATCAACTGGCCGAGCGCGGCGAAGGTGCGCGCCCGGTCGCCGAGATCGTTCGGGATCACGCGCAGAGCGCGCGACGGACGCCAGGTGGCGATCACGCGCCCCTCGCGGTCGAGCACCTCGCCGCGCGGCGCCTCGAGATCCACGTGCCGCACCGAGTTCTTCTGCGAGCGCTGGCGCAGCGCCTCGCCCTCGACGACCTGAAGATGGAAGAGCCGCACGACGAAGCCGCCGAAGATCAGCAGCACGATCGCCGCCACGAGACGGATGCGGGCCTCGAGCGACGCGCCGGTGGGTGCGGCCAGGTGCGCCATCAGAGCACCGGCCGCTTCGTCTCGAGGCGCATCTCGCGGCGCACGTCCCCCTCGCCGCCGCCCCACGCCACGACGCGACGCGCCGCCGCGAGCGCGACCGGCGCGGCCACCGCCGTGGCGACGGCGCGCATCCCGATCGCACCGAGCGAGCGCGGATCGGCGGCGAAGGAGCCGAGGAAGAACTCGATCAGCGCGGCGCTGCCCGCCGCGTCCACGAGCGCGACCGCGAGCGCGAGCAGCGCGAAGGGGAACGGGCGCACGAGGTCGAACTGGCCGACGGCTGCGCGCACGACGGCGAACTCGACGAGGCGGAGGAATGCGTGCTGGCCGAGCAGCGCGCCGGAGAGCATGTCCGCCCCGAAGCCGAGGATCGCGCTCACGAGCAGGCCGGTCAGCGGGCCGAGCAACAACGCCGCTGCGATCGCGCACAGGAGCGAGAGCGCAGGGACCAGGTAGGGCGGCAGGTGCGCGAGCAGCGCGCTCTCGAGGGCGAGCGAGACGATGCCCGCCGCGAGCAGCACGAGCGCCTCCCTCACGGAGCGCTCGCGACGTCGGGCGTGTCGTCGTCCGCGGCGTCGCCGTCGCCCTCGTACAGCAGCCGCATCGAGGGCCCGCGCGCGAGCAGCGCGAACGCGGTCTCGAGCTTGCCGTAGACGACGGCCGGCGCGACCCGCGCCGTGTGCACGAGCGCGCCCTTCTGCGCGTTCACCGCGACCACGACGCCGATGCGCAGCCCCTTCGGATACACGCCGCCGACGCCGGAGGTGACGAGCTCGTCGCCGGCCTTCACGTCGGCACCGCGCATCAAGAACGAGAACTCGAGCGAGTCGGCGCCGGTGCCGCGCACGATGCCGAGGGCGCGGCTGCGCTCGACGACCGCGTCGACCGCCGCGCGCCGGTCGACGAGCAGCATCGTGCGCGCCGCGCTCGGCGTCGTAGCCGTGACGAGGCCGACGAGCCCGTGCTCCGAGACGACCGGCATGCCCGACAGCACGCCGCTGCGGCGGCCGCGATCGAGGAGTAGTGAGCGGAAGTAGGGCGACACGTCCTGGCCGATCACGCGCGCGGGCATCAGCTCGGCCTCGAAGCCGCGCCGCATGGCGGCGACGCGCTCGAGGTTGCCGCTCTCCACGAGTGCCTCGCGCAACTGCAGGTTCTCGTCTTCGAGCTGCGCGATGCGGCCGCGCAGCGTCTCGTTGTCGCGTTGCACGTCGACCAGCGCGACGTACTCGCCCCAGCCGCCGCGCATCCGCTCGAAAGGCCAGCGCACCGCGCGCTGGATCGGCGCCGTCGCCTCGATCAGGACGGACAGCGGCCACGGCGCGTCGGCGCGCTCGCCGCGCGCCGCGCGCTGATCGCCGATCATGAAGAAGGTCGTCAGGAGGACCAGCGCCGCGAAGGCGAGCGGCAACCGGATCCGACGGAAAAAATCGCCCATGTCCTCCCCAACGCGGGGGGCGCTGGGAGCGAGAAAGCTCGGAGAGGTTTAGCTGCGAATGCTGACTTCGTGCAGGAGGTCGATGTTGTCGAGGCAAGCGCCCGTGCCGAGGCAGACTGCGGTGAGGGGGCTCTCGGCGACCATCACCGGCAAGCCGGTCGCCTCGCGCAGCAGCACGTCGAGGTTCCGCAGCAGCGAGCCGCCGCCGACGAGCACGATGCCCTTGTCGACGATGTCGGCCGCGAGCTCCGGGGGGGTGCGCTCGAGGGCGGCCTTCACCGCTTCGACGATCGCGTTGACCGGCTCCGAGAGCGCCTCGAGCACCTCGTCGGACTTGATCTCGAGCGTCTTCGGCACGCCGGCCACGAGGTCGCGGCCCTTGATCTCCATCGTGCGCAGCTCGCTCGTCGGATACGCGGTGCCGATGCCGATCTTGATGGCTTCGGCGGTGCGCTCGCCGATCAGCAGGTTGTAGCGGCGCTTCACGTAGTTGATGATCGCCTCGTCCATCTTGTCGCCGCCGACGCGCGTCGAGTTCGAGTAGACGATGCCCGCGAGCGAGATCACCGCGACGTCCGTCGTGCCGCCGCCGACGTCGACGATCATGTTGCCCGACGGCTCGGTCACCGGAAGGCCGGCGCCGATCGCCGCCGCCATCGGCTCCTCGATCAGGAACACCTGGCTCGCGCCGGCCGACTGCGCCGCCTCGCGCACGGCGCGCTGCTCGACCGGCGTGATGCCCGACGGCACGGCGACCACGATGCGCGGGCGGACGAACGACGAACGGTTGTGCACCCGCTTGATGAAGTAGCGGAGCATCTCGGCGGTCACGTCGAAGTCGGCGATCACGCCGTCCTTCATCGGGCGCACCGCCACGATGTTGCCCGGCGTGCGGCCGAGCATTTCCTTCGCCTCTTCGCCCACCGCCTTCACCTTGTCCGGGCCGCGGCCGTCCTTCGTGACCGCGACGACGCTCGGCTCGCTGACGACGATGCCCTTGCCCTTTGCGTAAACCAGCGTGTTTGCAGTACCGAGATCGATGGCGAGATCGCTGGAGAACCAGGCGAGGATTCGCTTGAGAGGCACCGAAGCTCCTTCGCGCCGGGGCGGCCGGCAGTAAACGACGGTTGGGGGGATCGCGAGGACGGGGAGGCCGGCCGTGAGTGCGCGGTTCACTCGACTAAGTGACCGCTTTTCAAGGACGTTTTTCCCCGGGAACGCCGCGGGGCCACGGTATCAGCCCCTCGGGAACTGGGCAACGAATTTCCCTTGTTTCCGTTGCCCGGCACCCCCCAGCTTCTACCTTGCGCCGCCCTTCGCGACGTGTGTCGCGGCTCACCAGTCTTGGGGGATTCGATGCTCGACGTACTTCGCCGCGGCCAACGCTGGATCATGCCCGTCATCCTCGTGGGCATCGGCGTGCCCTTCGCGGTGTACTTCGGAGCGCAGGGGCCGAACTCGGGGCAGCCGCTCGGCACCGGCATCGCGATCCGACTCGGCGACCGCACGATCAAGACGCGCGACGTGCAGCGCGCCCTCGACGGCCAGCTGCAGCAGTACCGGCAGGCGCTCGGCGACCAGTTCGACGAGCGCGCCGCGCTGCCGTTCCTGGTGAACACGGCCGCGTCCGCGATGTTGCGCGACGCGTTGCTCGCCCACCTCGGCGAGGAGATGGGGCTGAGCGTGAGCGACGAGGAGCTCGCGGCGTTCGTCGCGCGGCAAGCCTGGTCGCGCAACGAGTCGGGCCAGTACGACCCGGAGCAGGTGCGCCGCGTGATCGAACAGAACTGGGGCACCGAGCACGCGTTCGCGCGGGTCCTCTCGGACGACCTGCTGGCCGCGAAGACGCAGCGCCTGATCGCCGCGAGCGTCGCGATCTCCGACGACGAGGCGCGCGACGCGATCCGCTACGGGCGCGAGGAAGTGCAGCTGTTGGTGGTACGCCTCGACGGCTCCCAGCCGCGCGCCGACGCGAAGCTGCCGGAGGACGCGGGCAAGCAGCTCGCCGCGAAGGATCCGGAGCGCGTGCGCAAGGCGGTGGAGGAGCGCCGCTCCGAGCTCGACACGCCGGAGCAGGTCCGCGCGCGACACATCTTGGTGTCGGTCGGGCCCGAGGCGGACGACGCGGCGAAGGCGGCGGCGCGCGCCAAGCTCGAGGCGGCGAGGAAGCGCATCGAGGCCGGCGAGGACTTCGCGGTCGTCGCGCAGGAGGTCAGCGACGACCCGGGCAGCAAGGACAAGGGCGGCGACCTCGGCTTTTTCAAGCGCGGCACGATGGTGACCGCCTTCGACGACGCCGCGTTCGCGCTCGAGCCGGGCAAGCTGTCCGACGTCGTCGAGTCGCCCTTCGGCCTGCACCTGATCCGCGTCGAGGAGAAGAAGGAAGCGTCCGAGCTGCCCTACTCCGAAGCCAGCGCGCGCGTGGCACAGGAGCTCGCGGGCATCGACGCCGCGGCCGCGCTCGCGAAGTCGGACGCGGACGCGATCGCCGCCGCGGTGAAGGGCGGGAAGTCGCTGGAGGACGCCGCCCGCGAGAAGGGTGCGACGATCCTGCGCCCCTCGCCGTTTCGGCGGCGCGCCGACGGCTTCATCCCCGAGCTGGGCATGTCCCCCGAGTTGATGAACGCGGCCTTCGCGCTCACGCCGGCCGCGCCGGCCGACGGCGTCGTGTACTCGCTCGGCGAGAACGTCTACGCGCTGGCGTCGCTCGTCGAGAAGAAGACGCCGACGCAGGAGGAGATCGAGGCCGCGCTGCCGAGCGAGCGCGAGCGGGTGCTCTCCGAGCGTCAAGCCGCGGTCGAGCAGGCCTGGCTCGAGGGCGAGCGCAAGCGGCTCGAGGGCGCGCGCTGCCTCGGCATCCCGGTCGAGACGCCCTACGCCGAGCTGAATCCCGCCGCAAAGCCGTTCTGCTCGACGGAGCTGGTCGTCGACCTCTCGGAGCTGCTGCCCGAGTCGGCGCAGGACGAGTCCGCGAAGTCCTGAGGCGCGCGCGGCCCACGAACGAAAAACGCCCGGCTCGGTCTCCCGAGCCGGGCGTTCTCTTTCCGATCGTTCAGGCGCCGATCACGTCCTGGACGAACGCCTCGAGCCGCAGGCGATTCTCCGAGTTGCGGAGCTTCGCGAGGGCGCGGGCCTCGAGCTGGCGCACGCGCTCGCGCGACAGGCCGAGCTTGCCGCCGATCTCCTCGAGCGTGTGCTCGCGCTCGCCCTTCAGGCCGAAGCGCCAGCGCAGGATGTTGCGCTCGCGCTCGCAGAGCTGGGCGACCGACAGATCCGCCGCCTCTTCCAGGCGGAAGTGATCGAGGCCGTTCGCCGGCGAGATCGGATTCGGGTCGGCGACGACGTCCTTCACCTTCTTCGAATCCGTGCCCGGGACCTCCTTCTCGAGGCTCACCGGCTCGCGCACCATGCGCTGCAGCTGCTCCGCGCGCTCTTCGTCGATCTTCATCTCGTTCGCGATCTCGAGCGTCGTCGGATCGCGACCGAGCTTCTTCTCGAGCGCGTTGTACGCGCGGTAGTACTTGAGCAGCGTGTCGTGCACGTGGCTCGGGATGCGGATCGTGCGCGAGTGGTTCTGGATCGCGCGGATCAGCGCCTGCCGGATCCACCACACGGCGTAGGTCGAGAACTTGTAGCCGCGCTGGTACTCGAACTTCTCGACCGCGCGGATCAGGCCGATGTTGCCTTCCTGGATCAGATCCTGGAAGGCGATCCCCATGTTGCGGAAGTCCTTCGCGATCGCGACGACCAGCTTCAGGTTGTGCTGAACGAAGACGTTCTTCACTTCCATCAGGCGGTCCCACTCGTACTCGATCTTGCCGACCACCTCGAGGAACGCGCGGGCTTCCATGCCGAGCGCGATCTCGAGCTCGCCGAGACGCGCCGTCGCGCGCTCGGCCTCGGCCTTGCGGCGCGCCTTCGCGGACTCGCTGAGCGTCGCGGCGCGCTTGTCGGACGCCGGCATCGCCTTGCGCTGGCACTGCAGCACTTCGCCCTTCAGCTCGAGCAGCGAACGGCGCATGCGGCCGAGCAGGTGCATCGAGAGGTCCGCCTCTTTCAGGAGGCGCACCGCGCGCTTGTTGTGCTTGTCGACGAGAGCGGCGTCGCCGGCGGCCAGCGCCTCCGCGCGCTTCTCGAGCAGCGTGTGCGTGCGGCCGAGGATCGCGTCGACCTTCGCGCCGAGATCCTCGCCTTCCGGCGAGCCCGAGCCGAACTGCTCGCACATCTTGCCGGTGGCGCGGCCCTCGGACTTGAGGTTCCGCCAGATGCGGACCGCTTCGAGCGCCGTCCACGGAATCGCGAGCATGCCCTCGCGGAAGCCGAGCACCGACGCCTCGATCTCCTTGGCGAGGAGGACTTCCTCCTCCTTCCCGAGCGTCTGGATCTCGGCGATGTCCTTGAAGTACGACACCAGCGCGCCGCGCTCGCCCGAGCGCTGCGACTCGCTGGTCGTGTTCGAGCGCGACGGATTCACCGGCACGCCGCCGACGCTGCGCACCGACTTCACGGCCTGCGCGTCGGTCTCCTGACCGAGCTCGTGTTGGGGCGCGATCTTGCGCCACGTCGCGCGTCGCCGCGCGGCAATCGAGAGGTTGTCTTTCGATTCCACCCCTCAGCTCCTGTTGTTAGGGCCCCGCCGCCCAGGTTGCGGTCCCGCCGCCGGCTCGAAGCCGTTTCGCGTGCAGGCCGTTCTGTTCCTTTTCCGTCGCTGCGCTCGCCGCTCGGCAATGCGCGACGACCCCGCCGGCGGACATTCCGCCGACGGCCGGAGGTGTGAGGTCGGTGCCGAATCGATCCGCGACTTGCACTCCCGCGACGCTTCGACGCACCGCGCCAGAGTTGCAACTTCCTCTCGGACTAGCGGAATTTCCTCGGCTTTTGCCCGACTGGAGGGAGCCGAGCGACGCCTCCCACCCCCGAACGAAGCCGAGCGTATGACGCCTTGACGCGAATGCCAAGATCGATCAATTCGCATTTTAATTTCAATGAAAACCGATACTTGAGATCAGATCCTCGGAAAATCGTCCAATCGGTTTGACGCGACGCGACAAACCTGGCCTTCGCTGCGCTGCGTCAGACCGTGCGGGCGGGCGCCTGCACCCGTGCGTCGCGGGAAGCTTCGCGGCATTCGCGCGAGGGTGCCGGGCGCCGCCCCGAGAGGGGCCTAGGCGAAGTTCGCCTTGCGGTGGCGGATCAGCTCCATGAACTCGGAGCGCGTCTTCGAGTCCGCCTGGAACGAGCCCTTGAGCGAGCTCGTGATCGCGAACGCGTTCTGCTGCTCGACGCCGCGCATCATCATGCACAGGTGCACGGACTCGACGACGACGGCCACGCCCTTCGGCGACAACACCTTCTCGATCGTCTCGGCGATCTGCATGGTGAGCCGCTCCTGGACCTGGAGCCGCCGGGCGAACATCTCCACGAGGCGCGGGATCTTCGAGAGCCCCACGACCTTGCCGTTCGGGATGTAGGCGACGTGGGCGCGGCCGAAGAACGGCAGCAGGTGGTGCTCGCACAGGCTGAAGAAGTCGATGTCCTTCACCAGCACCATCTCGTCGTAGGTCACGTCGAACAACGCGTTGTTGAGGATCGTGATGGGATCCTCGGCGTAGCCCTTCGTCAGGAACCGGAAGGAGCGCGCGACCCGGTGTGGCGTGCGCTCGAGGCCGTCGCGGTCCGGGTTCTCGCCGAGCCCCTCGAGAATCCCGCGGACGTGTTTCTCCAGCGGATCGTTATCGGGCATCGGGGGGCGGACCTCGGGCGACAGGGGTGGGGGCGGCCGACTGTAACCCGCGTCAATAGCTGCGCAGCAGACCCCGCACGATGCCGTGGATCTCGACCTCGCTCGCCGGCAGCTCGAGGGGTCGGTAGGCGGGATTCGCAGGCTCGAGGATCACCTTGGAGCCGCGGCGATAGAAGCGCTTCAGCGTCGCCTCGGAGCCGTGCACGAGCGCGACGACCATCTCGCCCTTGCGCGCCTCGCTCGCGCGCTCGACCACGATCTGGTCGCCGTCGCGGATCTGCTCCTCGATCATCGAATCGCCGCGCACCCGCAGGACGAAGGTGTCGGCGCGGCGGCGCACCATGTCCGCGGGCACGTGCACGCTCTCGCCGGGGTCGAACGACTCGATCGGCGCACCCGCCGCGACCGCGCCGAGCAGCGGGAGCGAGACCATCGCGGGCGCGGGCGGCTGCGCGTCCACGGGCTCGAGCGAGCGGGAGCTGTTCGCGACCTTCCGCACGTAGCCCTTCTCGACGAGCAACTCGACGTGACGGTGGACGGTCGCCACCGACGTGAGACCGAACTTCTCGCCGATCTCCTCGAGGCTCGGCGAGTAGCCCGACTCGTCCACGAAGTCGCGGATGTACTCGTAGATCTCGCGCTGTCTTCGCGTCAGTACCGCCATCGCCGTCTCCCGTTTCGTCGTAGATTCGTGCGCACCGTAACCGATGGCGCCAGCGGAAGCAGCGGGGAAGTGCGCGGTTCCATTGCCCGAACGGACTCCCGCGATACAGTGGGCGCGCCATTGGCAGTCCGGGGTCGCGAGTGCCAACTCAGCGGCTCTCGCCCTCCGGACTCCGCGGAAATCGCGCAGGGGCGCGTCCGCAACTCGAATCGCGCCGCTCTCGCGGCGCCCCTCCGGAGGACTCTCGCAATGAAAATCCGTCCCCTTCAGGACCGCATCCTGATCAAGCGGGTCGACGAGGAACAGAAGACGGCGGGCGGGATCATCATCCCCGACTCCGCCAAGGAAAAGCCCCAAGAGGGGCGCGTCGTGGCCGTCGGCAACGGCAAGGTCGGCGAGGACGGCAAGGTCCGCCCGCTCGACGTGAAGAAGGGCGATCGCGTCCTCTTCTCCAAGTACGCCGGAACCGAGGTCAAGCTCGACGGCGAAGAGCACATGATCATCCGTGAAGAGGACGTGCTCGGCGTCATCGAGTAGTCCGCTCACGCACTCATCCCCTCACATCGGAATCAGGAGCCAAGATCCATGGCCAAGGAAGTCAAGTACGACCAGGATGCGCGAGCGAAGCTGCTCGCGGGCGTGAACGGCCTCGCGAACGCCGTGCGCGTGACGCTCGGCCCGAAGGGCCGCAACGTCGTGATCGAGAAGAGCTGGGGCTCTCCGACGGTCACGAAGGACGGCGTCACGGTCGCGAAGGAAATCGCGTTCGAAGACAAGTTCGAGAACATGGGCGCGCAGATGGTGAAGGAGGTCGCCTCGAAGACCT
>CAZCTH010000106.1:0-17241 GCA_964501435.1 uncultured Spirochaetales bacterium
CCCGCGCAGATCGCGGTGGGCGTGCCCGCGGCGGCGCTCGCGCGCCGGCCCGACGTCGCGCGCGCCGAGCGGCAGCTCGCGGCGGAAACGGCGCGCATCGGCGTCGCGAAGGCGCAGGCCCTGCCGCGGCTCTCGCTGAGCGGCTCCGTCGGCGTCGAGTCGCTCGCCGCGGGAGACCTCTTCACCGCGGCGTCGTATACGAGCTCGCTGGTGGGCAACCTCACGCAGGTCGTGCTCGACTTCGGCCGCGTGCGCGCGACGATCGAGGCGCAGAAGGCGGTGCGCGACGCTGCGCTCGCGGAGCTGGAAGGCACGCTGCTCGAGGCACTCGAAGACGTGGAGAATGCGCTGGTGTCGTTCGTGGAAGAAGAACGCAGGCGGGACGCGCTCGCCGCGGCGGCGGACGCCGCCTCGCTCGCCGCGCAGCTCTCGCGCGACCAGTACGCCTCCGGTCTCGTGGACTTCGAGAGCGTGCTCGTCGCCGAGCGCGCCCTCTTCAGCTCGCAGGACCAGCTCGCCGCGAGCGAGGGCGAGTACGCGAGCAACCTCGCGCGCCTGTACAAGGCGCTCGGCGGCGGCTGGCAGGCCGCGGAGGCGACCCCGTGAGCGAGGCCGTACCGAGCTTCGCCGCGCGCGCGCTCGCCTTTGCGCGAACGCCGGCCGGCCTCGCGGTCGCCGGCGCGATCGCGCTCGTGCTGATCGTCCCGCGCACCTGCGGCGGCGACGGCGCAATCACCTACGAAACCGAGGCGCCGCACCGCGGGGAGCTCGTGGTGCACGTCACGGCGACGGGCACGCTCCAGCCGATCAATCAGGTGGACGTCGGCAGCGAGCTGTCGGGCCTCGTGCGCGACGTGTTCGTCGACTTCAACGACGTCGTGAAGAAAGGCCAGGAGCTCGCGCGCCTCGACACCACGCGGCTCGAGGCGCAGGTGCTGCAGTCCGAGGCCGCCCTCGACGCCGCGGTGGCGCGCGTCGCGCAGACGCGCGCCAGCCGCATGGAGGCGGACGCACAGCTCGCGCGCCTCGAGCGCGTGCGCGAGATGAGCGGCGGCAAGGTGCCGTCGGAGGCGGAGCTCGACGCCGCGCGCGCCGCCGCCGAGCGCGCGCGCGCCGAGGTGTCGAGCGCGCAGGCCGCCGAGGGCCAGGCGCGCGCGACGCTGAAGACGCTGCGCACCGATCTCGCGAAGACGGCGATCCGCTCGCCGATCGACGGCATCGTGCTGAAGCGCACGATCGAGCCGGGGCAGACCGTGGCGGCGTCGTTCACCGCGCCGATCCTGTTCACGCTCGCCGAGGATCTCACGCGCATGGAGCTGCTCGTCAGCGTGGACGAAGCCGACGTCGCCGCCGTGAGCGAGGGCCAGCCCGCCACCTTCACCGTGGACGCCTGGCCCGGCGAGCGCTTCGACGCCGAAGTGATGCAGGTGCGCTACGGCGCCGACGCGCTCGAGGGCGTCGTCACGTATGGCGTGTTGTTACGGGTGGACAACCCCGAACGCCGCCTGCGGCCCGGCATGACCGCCACCGCCGAGATCGAGGTGAAGCGCATCGCTGAGGCGCTGCTCGTGCCCAACGCCGCGCTGCGCTTCGCGCCGCCCGAGGCGAACGCCGAGCGCGGGCTCGTGGGCACGCTCTTCGCGCGGCGCCCGCCCCCGAAGCCGAAGCGCGCCAGCGACGAGCGCGCGCGCGACCAGCGCGTGTACCGCCTGCGCGGCGGCGAGCCCGAGGCGGTGGACCTCGCGATCGGCGCCACCGACGGAACCCACACCGAGGTCGTGTCGGGCGAGCTCGCGCTGGACGATGCGCTCGTGGTGAGCGCGAAGACCGCGCCGTGAGCGCCGCGCTCGCCGAGTTCGTGGGCGTCGAGAAGACCTACGGCAGCGGCGACACCGCCGTGCACGCGCTGCGCGGCATCGACCTGCGCATCGAAGCCGGCGAGTTCGTGGCGCTGATGGGCCCGAGCGGCTCGGGCAAGTCCACCTGCATGAACCTGCTCGGCTGCCTCGATACCCCGAGCGCGGGCGTCTACCGCTTCGAGGGCGCGGAGGTGGGCAAGCTCTCGCGCGACGAGCGCGCGCTCCTGCGGCGGCGAGCGATCGGCTTCGTGTTCCAGGGCTTCAACTTGTTGGGTCGGACCAGCGCGCTCGAGAACGTCGAGCTGCCGCTCGTCTATCGCGGCCTCGCGAGCGTGGAGCGTCGCCGGGTCGCGCTCGAGGCGCTCGCCTCCGTCGGCCTCGCGGGCTGGGAGGAGCACACGCCCGCGCAGCTCTCCGGCGGCCAGCAGCAGCGCGTCGCGATCGCGCGCGCCGTCGTCACCACGCCGCCGCTCCTGCTCGCCGACGAGCCCACGGGCAACCTCGATTCGGCGAAGGCGCGCGAGATCATGGAGCTGCTCGCGCGGCTCAATCGCGAGCGCGGCATCGCCATCGTGCTCGTGACGCACGACCCGGCGATCGCGCGCTGGGCCTCGCGCACCGTGCACTTCTTCGACGGACGCATCGTTGCGCCCGGCGCCGAGGCCGCCTGATGCTCGGCCCGATGCTGCGCCTCGCGCTCCAGGCGATCCGCCGTAACAAGCTGCGCTCGTCGCTCACCGTGCTCGGCATCGTGATCGGCGTGGCGGCCGTGATCATCCTCGTGACGCTCGGCGCCGGCGCCACCGCGCGCGTGACCAACGACATCGCGAAGCTCGGCACCAACGTCCTCATGGTGCGGCCCGGCCAGTCCTTCCACGGCGGCGGCGCGCGCGGCGAGGCCGCGGCGCTCGAGGTGGGCGATTCGCAGGCGATCGCGCGCGTGCCCGGCGTCTTGCGGGCAGCGCCGTTCGCCTCGCGCCCCCAGCAGGCCATCGCCGGCGCGCGCAACCTCTCGACGTGGGCGACGGGCGCGACCGCGGACTACCTGCCCGCGCGCAACTGGGCCGTGACCGCGGGCCGCACCTTCACCGCCGCGGAGGAGCGCGCCGGCAAGGCCGTGTGCCTGCTCGGCGACACCCCGCGCGAAGAGCTCTTCGGCGCGCAGAACGCGATCGGCCAGCGCGTGCGGCTCGGCAAGCTCACCTGCACCGTGATCGGCCTGCTCGAGGCCAAGGGCGAGAGCGCCTTCGGCAACGACCAGGACGACTTCGTGCTCGTGCCGCTGCGCTGGTACCACCGCCGCGTGGCCGGCAACTACGACGTCAACGGCATCTTCGTGTCGGCCGCGCCCGGCGAATCCAACGCGCGCATCCAGGCCGACATCGAGCGCCTGATGCGCGAGCGCCGCCGCGTGCCGAGCGGCCAAGAAGACTTCCAGGTGCGCGACATGAAGGAGCTCGCCGACACCTTCGCGAGCACCACGCGCGTACTCACCGGGCTGCTCGGCGCCGTCGCCGCCGTGAGCCTGCTCGTGGGCGGCATCGGCATCATGAACATCATGCTGGTGAGCGTCACCGAGCGGACGCGCGAGATCGGCATCCGCCTCGCGATCGGCGCCCTCGGCCGCGAAGTGCTCACCCAGTTCCTGGTCGAGGCCGTCGCGCTCTCCTCGCTCGGCGGCGCGATCGGCATCGCGATCGGCCTCGGCGCCGCCTACTTCGGCTCGGGCGCGCTCGAGGTGCCATTCGTGCCGCAGCTCTCGGTGGTGCTGTTCGCGTTCGGCTTCTCGGCGGCGATCGGCATCGCGTTCGGGTACTGGCCGGCGCGGCAGGCGGCGCAGCTCGATCCGATCGAGGCGCTGCGACACGAGTAGGCGTCTGTCAGGGGTAGGAGCGCACGCGCCGCCCCGCGTATGCTGCGCCGCGCGGGCCCTTAGCTCAGCGGTCAGAGCACCCGGCTCATAACCGGAGAGACCCTGGTTCGAATCCAGGAGGGCCCACGCATAACCCATTGGCATTGGACTTGTGCGGTTGTGTCCTCTGACGCTTGTCGCCAACTTGCCGCCTTTCGGGGCTCTTCACAGGCATCCACGGACCTATTCCCATCCGCGTTTAGAGGACACACTGCTCGACCGGAACGAAGCTCTCGGATCTCGGCGCCCTGCCATAGATCGACCGTGTTAGTGTGGGAAGCATGGGAGCGGATCACGTCGGAGATCGAACCGATCTGCTCTCTGCGCTAGCGAACTGGTGCCTGCTGTGGGACGTGCCGGACCTCGATAGCCGCCTCCAGATCGTGTGGAGCTCCCGCTTCCGCCGGTCGCTCGGGCGCTTCTCGGCGGGGTCATCCCAAGTCCGCTTGGCGGCGTTCCTGCTTGAGGGACATGAGATCCTCGTCAAGGAGGTGCTCTGCCACGAAGCGGCGCACGCCGCCGTGTTCGAGCTGCACGGCCGAACCCGCGCTCCTCACGGTCCGGAGTGGCGGCGGTTGATGGAGGTTGCGGGGTACGAACCGCGCGCCCGGTTTCCGGAACACTTACTTCCGAGCAGCACACGGCGCCTTCGAGGTCTTTGGGAGCACCGCTGCCCGGTCTGCCACGCCTATCGGATCGCCCGGACCCCCGCTGGCCGTTGGCGCTGCCGTGCGTGCAACGAAGCCGGCCTTCCCGGCGCCCTGACAGTGCGGGCTCTTGCCCCGCGCGGGGTGAGCCTGTGACAGAAGCCGGCTGCCCGTTCTGCGCGCCGCCGGCCGACCGAATCTTTCATGCGGGGCGGCTGACACTTGGCCTTTGGGATGGGTTCCCCGTCAGCCCGGGGCACGCGCTCCTGGTGACGAAGCGACACGTCGCGTCGTGGTTTGACGCGAGCACCGAGGAGCAGCAGGAGCTGACGCTCGCGATCGAGGTCGCGCGACGTGAGGTGATGCGAACCCACAATCCCGATGGCTTCAACGTCGGGATCAACGTCGGTGATGTCGCAGGGCAGACGGTCTCTCATCTTCACGTCCACGTCATTCCTCGGTATCGCGGGGATGTTAGTGATCCAAGTGGGGGCGTTCGCCATGTGATCCCGGCAAAGGGGAACTACCTCTCGGTACGACCTCCGCCGGGGTTTGTCGTGGCTGACCGAACGGTGCCTTTGGCTCACCCTGAGCGGCGGGTTCAGGACGCGCCGCACACGCGCGCGCTGATCACTGGGGGAGACGACGCTCTCATCCGGCACCTCGCGGTCCATCTCGACCGAGCTCAACGCGCGGATATCGCCGTCGCCTTTGTGCTGAAGAGCGGAATCGCGCTCCTGATCGAGCGTCTTCGCGATCTACTTACGCGCAAGGGGACGCTGCGCATTGTCACGGGCAACTATCTTGACGTGACCGATCCGGATGCCCTGCTCAACCTTCTCGATCTTCGCGAAGAGTTTCCCGACGCGACGGACTTCCGCGTGTTCGAGGCTAATGAGCAGAGCTTTCATCCGAAGGCGTACATCTTCTACTCGACCACGGGCGAAGAGGTCGCGCTCGTTGGCAGTTCCAACCTCACAGCGACAGCTCTCACGACGGGCGTCGAGTGGAATTTCCGTACCGTCACCGCTCGCGACCCCGATGGATTCGCGGCGGTAAGAGCCGGGTTCCACGAGCTTCTCTCGAACCCCCAAGTTCGGAGGCTCGACGCCGCGTGGATCGACGCCTACCGCGCGCGACGGATTCCTCGGCCGCAGGTCGCGGGAGTCATTCCAGAACCTCCTGCGCCGCCTCCTGATCCTCATGTCGTTCAGCAGCGGGCGCTTCGCGCGCTCGCGGCCACGCGCGCCGCTGGAAACCGAGCCGGCTTGGTCGTCCTCGCGACGGGCCTCGGGAAGACCTGGCTATCGGCCTTCGACAGCACCGAGTTCCCGCGCGTGCTGTTCGTGGCGCATCGGGACGAGATCCTTCAACAGGCGCTCTCCACCTATCGCCGCATCCGGCCGCACGCCCACCTGGGCCTCTACACCGGCGATCAGAAAGTTCTCGATGCGGAGGTCGTCTTTGCGTCGATTCAGACCCTCGGGCGCGCTGCGCACCTCGAACGATTCGCACCCACAGCGTTCGACTACATCGTGGTGGACGAGTTCCATCACGCCTCGGCCAAGACCTATCGGCGACTGATCGACTACTTCGATCCGCGCTTCCTGCTGGGGCTTACAGCAACGCCCGAACGTACCGACGGCGGAGACCTCCTTGCCCTGTGCCAGGAGAACCTCGTGTTCCGCTGCGATATGGCCGAGGGCATTGGAGAGGACCTGCTCTCGCCTTTTCACTACTTCGGAGTGCCCGATGAGGTGGACTATCGCAACATCCCTTGGCGAAATGCGCGCTTCGATGAGGCCGCGCTGACCCAAGCTGTTGCGACGCAAGCCCGCGCACGGAACGCACTCGAGCAGTACCGACAGCGCGGCGGCAAGCGCACGTTGGCGTTCTGCTGTTCCACGCGACACGCCGACTTCATGCGCGACTTCTTCCTTGCAGAAGGAGTCGCCGCGGCGTCCGTCCACTCGGGTCGTACGAGCGATGCTCGGGTGAGCGCCCTCGAACGGCTTCAGAGCGACGATCTGAAGGTCGTCTTTGCGGTCGATCTGTTCAATGAGGGCGTCGATCTTCCAAATATCGACACCGTGATGATGCTTCGGCCGACGGAGTCAAGAATCCTCTGGCTCCAGCAGTTTGGTCGCGGTTTGCGGAAGGCCGGTGATAAGTCGCACCTCACGGTGATCGACTACATCGGGAACCACCGAACATTTTTGCTGAATGCGCAGACCCTCTTCGACTTACCAGCCGGCGACGCGCAGATCGCGGACCAGCTGACGCGACTCGAGCGCAAGGAAGCGACCCTCCCGCCGGGCTGCGAGGTCACCTACGACCTGAGGGCGATCGACATCCTTCGTCAGCTGCTTCGTCTCCCGAAGGACGATGAGGCGCTTCGCTTTTACTATGAAGATTTCCGCGATCGCTTCGGTGTGCGGCCGACCGCCTCGGAGATGCACCACGACGGGTACAGCCCTCGGTCGGTGCGACGAGCCTACGGATCGTGGCTTCAGTTCGTCGGCGCAATGAGCGACCTCGGCGGACTCGAGCAACGGCTCGTTCGAGAGGGTCGCCCCGCGGAATTTCTGTCGGCTCTCGAGACCACGCAGATGACTCGCAGTTTCAAGATGCTCGTCCTCCTCGCGATGATCCAGGCCGGTCGATTCCCGGGCGAGCTCACGATCGACGAACTAGGCAATCACGTGCGGCGCTTGGCGCTCCGCTCGGAACCTCTACGGCGCGATATCGGCGTGAATTTGGACGATGCACGCGCGCTCACAGCCAAGCTCGAGAAGGACCCGATCAACGCATGGGTTGGTGGCAAGGGAACGGGCGACACGTCGTACTTCGCCTACGAGAACGGCGTCTTGAGGACGACGCTCAGCGTCGGTGATGAAGAGCGCGGGCCCTACGTGGCACTCGTTCAAGAAATCGCACAGTGGCGATTGGCGGAATACCTCGATCGGCCCCTCGATCCCTCTGCTGTCCAGGAGGGGAGTTTCGTCTGCCGCGTGAGCCATTCCGGCGGGAAGCCGATCCTCTTCCTGCCTTCGCGGAAACGATTCCCGTCGATCCCACTAGGCAAGACTCGCATACGGGCTGACGGGGAGGAGTTTGAAGCCGACTTCGTGAAGGTCGCCGTGAATGTCATACGGCGTGGGGGCTCGAGTGAGAACATCCTCCCGGAACTCATTCGCCGATGGTTTGGGCCCGATGCAGGTCACCCGGGTACGCATCGAGAAGTCTTGTTCGAGCGCGATGCCGACCGGCTCGTCATGTCCCCACGTACGAGCGCGCGGCCCGAAGTCAGGTTCAACGTGGGCCAGAGCTACATGCGCGCACAGATCCCGGCTGCACTTGGGCTCGAGTTCAAGCGAATGGTCTGGGAGCAGGGGTTCGTCCCTCAAGGTGGGCAGATCTTCCTGCTGGTCACGCTTAACAAGGCCGGAATGCCGGAGGAACACCACTATGGGGACCGATTCCTCAGCCGCGACCGCTTTGAGTGGAAGAGCCAGAACCGGACGACCCAGGCCAGCCCGGCCGGTCAGGCGATCTGCAAGCACGCTGAGCACGGGACGCCTGTTCACCTCTTTCTGCGGAAGACGGGGAAGATCAAAGGCAAGGCGGCGCCATTCATCTACTGCGGGCAGGTCGATTTCGTTGAGTGGCAGGGAGAGAAGCCCATCACGGTTCAGTGGCGACTTCGCGAACCGCTCTCGGATCGGCTGGCGCGGCTAATGGAAGTCGCGATCGCCTGAGACCTCTTGGAACCGACGGCCCGCCCCAAGAATGGGCGCGAATGCGCGATCTCGCGCGCGTTCGCGTGCGCTACCGACACCGCAAACTCCACATCCTGCTGCGACGCGAAGGCTTTGGCCTGAGCCGCCGCCTCGCGTATCGGCTGTAACGCGAGGAGGGCCTGCAGCTGCGCAGCAAGCCGCGGCGGCGGCGCAAGATGGTGGCGGTGCGGCGCGGACGCTTCGAAGCACGGCGATCGTCGTCAAGCGTGGAGTGCCGCGGCGCGTGGTCGCCGAAAACGGCAGAGAGTTATTAGGCCTCGTGTTCGATCTGTGGGCGTACTATCAAGGGGGGGCAGGTCGACTTCAGCCGGCCGGGCAAGCCGACAGCCAACGCCTTCGTCGAGTCGTTAAACGGCTCGCTGCGGGACGAGTGCTCAAATGCGAACCGGTTCGAGTCGATCGACGAGGCGAAGGCGATCATCCTGGCTCAGTTCGAGCACGCGATGCCTGCAACGCTGTTCGAGCGATACGCGACGCTTGCGCATGGTGATTGCCATCGCGCGCGGGGCGTACCGTGCCGCCCTCAGCCTCTGCGACCGCGCGCCGCGACTGCCACCCCCGCTCACTCCCCCGCCTTCATCTCCAACGCCTTATCCTCATTCGCCCGCTTGATCACATACATCCGAATGTCCTCGACCTGCTCCGGCGTGAAGTTCTTCGACCACGCCACCATGCCGCGCTCCTTCATGGCCCCGTCGTGCACGATCTGCTTCCACAGGTCGGGGTTGCTCAGCGCGGCCGACGTGCGCAGGTCGGTCACGAGCGTGCCGGCGACGGCGGCGTCGCCGTGGCATACGCCGCAATAATTGCTGTAGAGGTAGGCGCCCTGCGCCGTCTGCTCCGGCGTTCCCACCGGCGCAGGCGGGTCGAGCACGAGCTTCGTCTGCGGAGTCAGCGGCGGGAGCGTGGCGGTTCCGCCGAGCTTGAAGACGAGCACGCGGCTCACGTTGCGCACCACTCCCGACTTGTGGGCGAGGACGCCCGAGTTGAGGTCCCACACGCCGCCCCAGCCGGCGAGCACGGCGACGTATTGGGTGTCGCCCACGGAGTAGGTCATGGGGCCCGCGACGACGCCGGTCTGCGCCGGGAAGCTCCAGAGCTGCGTGCCCGCGTCGGCCGTGTACGCGCGCAGCTCTCCGCCGGCCGTGCCTTGGAAGACGAGGTTGCCTGCCGTCGCGAGCGTGCCGCCGTTGATCGGGCCGGGGTGCTCCACCGTCCAGCGCGGCTTGCGCGCCACCGGGTCCCACGCGACGAGCGCGCCCGTCGTCTTGGCGAGCCACTCCTTGCGCACCGCGTCGTCCGCCGGCATCGCGCCCGCGCTCGCGTCGATCGCGAGCTGCATGCCCACTTCGCTGGGCTTCCAGTCCTTGCCCACGGTCTTGAAGGTGGCGCCAGCTTCGTTCTTCGGGATGTAGACGAGGCCGGTCTTCGGGCTGTACGACATCGGGTGCCAGGTGTGCGCGCCCGTCGGCCCGGGGAAGCTCGTGAAGGTCTTCCCCGTGATGTCGTACTTGGCTTCGGGCAGCACGTTCGGGCGGCCGGTCTTCGGGTCGAGGCCCGAGGCCCAGTTCACGGTCGCGAACGCGGTGCCCGAGAGGAACTCGCCCGTCTTGGCGTCGAGCACGTAGAAGAAGCCGTTCTTCGGCGCGTGCATCACGACGCGGCGCGGTGCGCCATCGAGCTCGAGCGTCGCGGCGATGATCTGCTGGGTGGAGTCGAAGTCCCAGCGATCCTCGGGCGTCTCCTGGTAGTGCCAGACGTACTCGCCGGTGTCTGGGCGAATCGCGACGATCGACGCCGTGTAGAGGTTGTCGCCGTTCTCGTTGTTACGGATGGCCGGGTTCCACGGCTCTGCGTTCGCGGTGCCGAAGTAGATGAGATCGGTCTCGGGGTCGTAGGTGGTCGAGTCCCACACGGTTCCGCCGCCGCCGAGCTTCCACCACTCGCCGCTCCAGGTCTTCGCCGCCTCCTCGAGGTGCGCGCCCTCGAACGGCTTCGCAGGGTCGCCGGGCACGGTGTAGAAGCGCCAGGCCTCTTTGCCCGTCTCGGCGTCGAAGGCGGCGAGGTAGCCGCGCGTGATGTACTCGGCGCCCGCGGCGCCGATGACGACCTTGCCCTTCACGACGCGCGGCGCGCCGGTGATCGCCATGTGCGAGCCGTCGGGGATGCTCTGCACGTCCCACACGACGGAGCCGTTCGCGGCGTCGAGCGCGACCACGTGCCCGGCGAGCGTGGCCACGAACACCTTGCCCGCGTAGACCGCGACGCCGCGGTTCACGGCGTCGCAGCACACGTCGACGAGCTTCTCGCGCGGCACTTTCGGGTCGTAGGCCCAGAGCAGCTTGCCGGTCGCGGCGTCGAGCGCCTTCACCATCGACCACGCCGTCGAGACGTACATCACGCCGTCGACGACGATCGGCGTCGCCTCCTGGCCGCGCGCGGTATCGAGGTCGAAGGACCAGGCGAGGCCGAGCGTCGCGACGTTGCCGTCGTTCACGGCCGTGAGCGGCGAGAAGCGCTGCTCGTCGTAGGTGCGGCCGTAGCTGAGCCAGTTCGCGCCGTCGTCTGCCGCGGTGAGCAGCCGCGCGTCGTCCACCTGCGCGAACGCCGGGGGCGCCTCGGCGGCGGGTGCCGCCGGCTCTTCCGGTTTCGAGCACGCGCTCGTAACGAAGGCGCACAGCGCGATCGTCAGGCCCACCGAGCGAAGCGGATTCTTCACGGCCATTTCCTCCCGGGTCCTCGCGACCCGCCGCGCTCGCCCTAGAACAGGAACGAGCCCGATTCCATCCCCAACAACACCCGCGCAGCGGGCTCGACCATCGCGGGCGACACGACGATGTGTTGCCCGACGACGTGGACGTCGCGCATGCGGCGCTCGAGCGGGCACGCGGTGAAGTTCGCGGGCGTGCCCGCGGCCGCGTGCACGATCTCGACCGCGCGCGCGCAGGCGGAGACGGCCTTGCTGCACGCGAGGTGGACGAGCGCGCGCTGCTTCGGTGTGGGCGTGCGCTCGGCGAGCACCTCCTGCCACGCCTCGTCCACCGCCTCGAACACGAAGGCGCGCGAAGCGCGCAGCAGGGTCTCCGCGCTGGCGATCGCGTCCTGCGCGAGGTGGCGCTCGCGCAGCGGGGCGCGCATGCCGCGCGGCACGCGCTCGCTCGCGAGCGCGATGAACTCGTCGAGCGCGCCGCGGGCGATACCCGTCGCCACGCCCACCTTGTTGTACGCGAGGCGCACGAACGAGGGCAGGCGGAAGAGGGGGCCGTTCTCGCGCAGTCGTTCGACCGACACGCGCGTCGTGTACGCGTCGGGCACGAACACGTCCGTCACCTCGACGTCGTGGCTGCCGGAGCCGCGCAGGCCCGCCACGTGCCAGGTGTCGATCACGCGGTACGCGCTGCGCGGAACGAGGATCTCGAGCGGCCGCGGCTGACCGTCGACGTCTTCGAGGCACTGGCCCCAGAACCAGTCGCTGTGCTGGCAGCCGCTCGCGAACGGCCAGCGGCCGGTCGCGCGCACGCCGCCGGGCACGCGCACCGCGCGGCCGAGCGGATTCAGCGCGCCGGAGAAGATCGCGCGCGGGTGCTCGGCGATCGTGGCCTTGGCGACCTCGGGTCGCAGCGCCGCGCTCGCGTAGCCCAGGCACTCGATGCCGATCATCAACGCCCAGCCCGCGGCGCCGTCGGCCTGAGCGATCGCCTCGATCACGAGGATCTGCGTACGCGGATCCGACTCGGCGCCGCCCGCCGAGGCCGCGACCGCGACGTGGAAGAGGCCGGCGTCCGCGAGCGCCCGCACCAGCTCGGGCGGCAGCGTGCGCTCCGCTTCCGCGCGCGCCGCGTGGCTCGCGACCAAGGGCTGCAGCGCGCGGGCACGTTCGACGAGCGACTCGGCAGTGAGGGACTCGGGCATTGCGCCCACGCTACCACCGGTGTGCTGGATGCCGCGCATCCTTCACGACCGGCGGCGGGGGCGACGCTTGGCGTGCGTGTCCCTAGCCCGCGAAGTACTCGCGCCGCAGCGCTCGGTCGCTCCCCGGCACGAAGTAGCCCGACTGCGGCCCGTCCGTTCCGTGGATCCAGGTCGCGCCTTCCGCGAGGAACTTCCGAACGGCGGCCTTCGCTGGGGAGAGGGCTCCCTTGAACTTCAGCGACTCGCGGAACGCATAGTGCGAGAAGAGTCGCATGAACTCGCCGAGGTAGATGTCGGCGACGGCCTTGTTTCCACGGATCACGAGCATGTTCTCGTCGTTCGAGTCGGTCGATGCGACCGAGAAGTTCGCCGACCCGACGATCACGATCGGGTCGTCACCGAGCGGGTCGATCAGCATGTACTTCGTGTGCACGTACATCACGTGCGCCTCGTCGACGGCCCGGTCGACCTCGGCGAGCCACCGATCGAACGTGTTGAGCTCGATGTGGTTTCCGACCGAAATCGTGACGTTCGGACGCTTCCGGATCCGGTCGACGTCGGCCGCCTGCGCGGCGTATTGCTTGCCGTTGCCCTTCTTCTCCATGAGCGCGAACCGCAGCGCCGAGTCGGTCTGGTCGTACGCCGCGACGAAGCGAGCGTTCATCCCGAAGGCGAACGTCGCGAACAATCCCCGCTTCGCATTCTTCGCGAGGTCGGCGTACCAGTCGAGAACGTCCAGGCTGAGCCGGGGAGAGAAGACGGCGATCGTCTCGGCCTGCCCGTTCGCCGGCGGTGCGGGCGAAAGCGCCTCGACTTGCGTCGCCGTGGGCTTCCGCGTGAGGTCTCGGTCCAGTAGCTGCCAGTACGCGAGGTATTGCGCCGCGATCCCCTGATCGCGAACGACGTGGGCGTTGTTGGAGTGACCGAAGATCCCGTTCTCGCTGAGGTTGGTCGAACCGGTCCAGACTTGCGTCGGCGTTCCTGCCTTCGAGAGCACGAGAAACTTGTTGTGAGCGAAGCCGTCGGCGTGCGTCCTCGCCTGGGTGAGTGGCACGATGCCGCTGCCCTCCAGAGCCGTTTCGTTCGCTTCCCGCTGACTGTCCCCGTCGTAGAGGATCTTGATCGAGGCGCCGCGCTGCTTCGCGTCCTTGATGGCCGCGTAGACCCGCTTGTTCTTGAACTCGAAGAAGGCTCCGCGCAGCTCGTCGTTTGCGCCCGCCTGAGCGATGAAGTCCTCGAGCCCCTCGAGCAGCCCGCGCGAGAGCCAGTCGTAAGCCGCCTGCCCGGCCTCCGACGGCTTCACCTGGAAGCGGCGCGCGTACTCCTGCGACGCGATCGCCCCGCGATTGAAGAAGACGGAGTGCTTGCCCTGATGGATCGACTCCGTGGTCACGCGGAGGTCGACGGCCGCGTCCGATTGCAGGGCGCCCGAAGCGCCGGTGCGCGCAACCACGCGGAACGTGTAGGTCTCGCCGGGCGAGACGCTGTAGTCGCTCCACTGAAACGCCTGAATCGGGTGCCGGAAGCTCGAGACCGGAACGCCCGGATCGGGGTGGGGATCGACGGATCGAAAGGTCTTCATGCCCGGAAGCCAGATCACCTCGCCGTCGCTCTCCCGCGTCCTCCGGATCGAGAAGCCGAGCACGCCTTTCGCGAGCACGTCCGCTTCGGGCATGTCCCAGCCGAGCAGCACGACGTAGCTGCCGGCGATCGCCATGGCACTGAGGCCGTCGTGAGTCGCTTTGATTCGCATGGGTGTCTCCCTCTTAGGGGCGCAGGATGAGGTGCGCCGGGATCGGAGCTCGAAGCGGTTGCGAGCGTGCGACGGGTCTTGGGCAGGGCCAGTGAATCGGTTCACACCGGCGCTGCTCGTCCCGAAACCTTCACTCCACCTCCATCCACGGAACCTCGAGCCCCGCCGCCCGATAAGCCGCGTTCGCCGCCACCTGCTTCTCCAAGAGCACGAGCTGCGCCTTCAACACCTCGTCCGCCTTCCCGCTCGCCGCCGCCGTCGCGACGCCCACCTGTGCGATCTGCACCTCGAGGTCCGCCTTCGCGATCGCCACGCGCTGGCCGCGCTTCGTCGCTGCCTTCGCCTGCTCGGCGGCAGCGCGCTTTGCGGGATCGAGCACCTCCACGAGGGCGGGCTTCGCAGCGGGCGCCGCGCTCGCGGCGAGCGGCGCGAAGAACTTCGCGAGCTTGTTGCCGGGCCGCGTCTCGATGATCGTGGCGCGCAGCAGGAACGCGCCCGCTGCGAGCTTGGGCTGGAGCGCCTTCAGACACGCGGCGGCGCGGCCCGCGGGATCGGGCTCGCTCGCTTCGGGCACCGGGCCGCACAGTGGTGCGCTCGCCGCAGCGCGCGCAGACTCCTCCGCGTAGCGCGCTTGCCACAGCGCGCGGCCGGTCTTCCAGCGCAGGTTGAGCGCGTCGCGCTCTCGCGCCGCCGCGAGGCGCTCGCGCGCCGCGGCGAGGGCGACTGGGCACTCGGCTTCGTATTCGCGCCGCGAGGGCAGTCGCCGTTCGTTCTCGGCGTCCGCCTGGCGGCACAGCTCCGCGAGCGCGGCGGGCGTCTGCGCTGCGTCGGGCACCGCGGCGGGCGCGGGCTCGGCCCACGGCTTCGCCGCGGCGTGCACCGCGAGCGCCACGTTCTTGCGCTTCGCGATTTCGGCGCCGAGCTCCGGGCTGAGCGGCTGGGTCTGGAACCAGCCGCGCGTTCCGCCGAGCCTCGCGTCTCCGCAGTACTCCGTGGCCCGCGCGTTCAGGCACGCCGTCTCGGTCGTTCCCTTCGTCACGTTCTCGAAGCGGAACGCGGCGCTCGCGAAGGGCTCGTTCTCGTACGCGTCCACGAACGTGAGGGTGAGCGCAAGGTGGCGTTGCTTCGCGCTGCCTTCGGCGAAGAACCGGCCCACGTGCAGCGCTTGCGGACGGAGCGCGAACTTCGCTCCGTCGGGCGAGCCGAGCACGCGCGCTTCGAAGTACAGATCGGGCTCGCCGACGATGTGCACCGCCTTCGCGCCCTTGGCTGCGGACTCGCCGGTGGTGCCGCGGAACCGCGCCGCCAAGCGCTGAAGCGGCGTCGCGTCCTGCGCAGGCGTCTCCGGCTTCGCGTCGCCGTGGTCGAAGCGCCCGCGCACGAGCGCCACGCACCGGACGTTCGCGCTGAATGTCGCCTCGCCCGCGCTGCCGATCTCGTAGAAGCGCTCCTCGATCGCGGCCGGCGCCGGCAGGGGGAAGTCCCTGTCCTTCGCCGCCTCCTGGAGTGCCGCCACGCCCCGGTCGACGACCGCCGAGACGAGCGGCGTGATCAGGGCGCCGAGCAGCGCCGGCAAGAAAGCGAAGGCCGCTCTCGGGTCCTCGATGGGATCTCCGACCGGGCACGTGCGGAGCCAGAACAGGCGCGTGTCCGTCGCTGCGAGAGGTGCATCGGCAGCGGCGCGCACCGGGCCCGCGAGCAGCGTCAGCGCGGCGAGCGAGGCGACGGCGCGCACGCCTACGCCCGCCGCGCCGCGAGCGATTCTTGCAGCACGAGCTCGCCCACGGGAACGCCGATCGCGTGGAACGGCTTCACGAGTCGGATCGGCGTGCCGTTGATCTCCGTCAGCTTCGCCGCCCACACCATGCGGTAGAGCCGCTTCAGGTCGGACTTGTCGTCGGCGGTGAGCACGCTCTCGCTTCCGTAGTTCATGATCGTGAAGGGCTTGTGCACGCCGAACACTTCGCTCGGCCACGCCTCCTCGCTCACGTCGGCGAAGAAGTGGCGCAGACCGAACACGTGGCCGAGCTCGTGCACGAGCGTCTCCACCTGCTCGCGCCGGTCGAGCCCGAACAGCTTCGGATAGAGCGTCAGCTCGTGGCGGCCGCCGTCCGGGAAGAACGCGCTCGCGAGCACGCAGCCGCCATCCCGGCAGTCGTCGCTGCCGCGCAGCACGAGCTCGAAGTCCCACGCGTCGTCGCGCTCGGTGAACTTGACCGGCGCGGCGTCTCCCCAGGCGAGCAGGGCCTCGCCGAACAGCTTGCGCATCTCGGCCTTCGCGGCGAGCGGGCTCGCGAGGCCCTTCAGCGACTGCTCGCGAAAGCGCCAGCGCAGCGTCGTGTCCTTCTCCCACAGCGGGATGAAGCCTTCCGAGGCGTCGACGACGATCTCGAGCGGCGATCGGCCGCGCGGCCGCGAGTGACCGCGCGTGTCGGTGTCGCACACGGCGCCGCTCGCGAAGTGGTAGACCTCGGCGTCGACGTCGCGGCGCTTCGCGCCGGCGCCGAGGGACCGCAGAGGATTCTCGCGGCTGCTGACTCGCTTCTGCGCCTTGGACTTGGGCTTGCGCACGACGGGGCCTCGCTCTCGCGTCGCTCGCGTGCGCGCGGCGCGACCTCGTCCGTCGGAGTCGGCGCGCGCGGAGAGCGACTGCGGGCAGCCTCGGGGCGCGCGCGCGACTGCGTCTATGAATCAAGTCACATGCATCGCGCGCAAGGTGCAAGGGGCCTTGCGTCGCGCGTCTCGCGGCGCACCTAACGCTTCGCCAGGCGCTCCATCGCGAGCTTCTTCACCGCCTCGTCTTCCGCCACGAACTCCGGCCGCGGCGTGAGCGCGGCGACGCGCTCGAGGATCGCGCGCGCCTCGGCGGCGCGGCCGGGAACGAGATCCTGCAGCGTCATCGCCCACAACACCTGATTGCCCGGGTGCTCGGGCGCGATCGCAAGGGCCTTCTCCGCGGCGGGCAGCGCGAGCTTGCGATCCACCCAGCTCGTGAGCAGCGGCACGCGAGGCAGGATCGTGTGCATGCGCGCCCACAGCCGGTACGGCCCGCCGTCGTAGGCGCGCGGCGCGAGCTCGATGGCGACGCGCGTGTAGGCCTCGAGCCGATTCGTGACGCCGCTGCGCACGGCGTCGAGTAGGCCGGTCTTCTGGCTCCACGCGCCCACCGCGACGGCGCTCCAGAAGTAGAGCTCGCCGGCGTCCTCCGGGGCGATCTTCGCGGCGGCGAGGCGCGCGCGGCGCTCGGCGGGCGCGAGCGCTTCGAGGCGCTCGCCGCCGACGCGCGTCGCGAGCCGCGCGAGCGCGTCCTCGCCCCGCGCCATCGCACGCGCGTAGACGTCGCGCTGCGCGCGGTCGC